>CBFHJA010000009.1:0-112482 GCA_965656085.1 uncultured Aliishimia sp.
CTGGCGGCAGGCGACCGCGGAGGGCGACCGCACCGCCGCCGCGCTGGCCCGCGCCGAGCTTGACGAGGCCCGCGCCCGCCTTGCGCTGGCCGAAACCCGGCTGGAGCGTCTGACGATCCGCGCGGCGCAGGACGGGCAGGTGATCTCGGGCGATCTGTCGCAGCGCATCGGCGCGCCGGTCCGCACCGGTGATCTGCTCTTCGAGGTGGCGACGCTCGACGCCTACCGCTTGTTCATCGACGTGAGCGAATTCGATCTCGAACTGGTCCAGCCCGGGCAGCGGGGCGCGGTGGTGTTCTCCGGGCAGATCAGCCAGACGATCCCCTTCACCGTCCGTACCATCGCCTCGGTCTCGACCCCCGAAGGCGGCGAGAACCGGTTCCGGGTCGAGGCGGATGTGGATCAGCCGGGCGACACGCTGCGCCCGGGCCTGCAGGGCGTGGCCAAGATCACCACGGGCCGCACCACGCTGGCGTGGCACTGGCTGCGCGGCACCGCCGTGCGGGCCCGGCTTCTGCTCTGGCGGGTGCTGCCATGAGCGACGGGTTTCTCAGCCCGGACTGGCACCGGGTTTCCGGGCTTGCCCCCCGCCTGCGCGCGGGCACGCGGATCGACCGGCATCTCTATCTCGGCACGCCGTGGCACGTGGTCTCGAACGCCACCGGCATCAAGGCGGTACGCCTGACGCCAGCGGCCTATGCCGCCGTGGGCCGGTTCGATGGCCGTCTGACGCTGGACGAGATATGGCAGGCCCTGCGCGCCGATCTCGGGGACGCCGCGCCGACGCAACAGGACATGGTCTCGCTTCTGACCCAGCTCCATCAGTCGGACATGCTCGACAGCACCGAAGTGCCGCTGCTCGGGGAGATGCTGGAGCGGCAGGAAAAGCACCGCGCGCAGGTCTGGAAGAAACTGCTGATGAACCCGCTCGCGGTCACGGTGCCCTTGGTGAACCCGGACCGCTTCCTCGCCGGGCTGTGCCGCGTGACCGGGCTCGTGCCGCGCTGGCTCTGGTGGGCCGCCGTGCTGGCGCTTGTGTGTGCCGCGCTGGCAGTCCTGCCGCTGCATTGGGACGCGCTCCGCGCGCGCGGGCTGTCGGGGTTTCTCGATCTGGAGAACCTGCTGCTGATCGCCCTGATCTACCCGGTGATGAAGGCGCTCCACGAGATCGCCCACGGCATCGCGATCAAGGCGCGCGGCGGCACGGTCTCCGAGATGGGCCTGATGTTCATCGCGTTCTTCCCGATCCCGTATGTCGAGGCCTCCGCCTCGCTGGTCTTCCCCTCGAAATGGGACCGCGCGGCGGTGGCGGCGGCGGGTGTGGCGGTCGAGATCGCCATCGCCGCGCTCGCCTTCTTTCTCTGGACCTCACTTGAAGAAGGCACCGCGCGCACGCTGGCGTTCAACACGATGGTGATCTCGGGGATCTCGACGCTGGTGATCAACGGCAACCCGCTGCTGAAATTCGACGGCTACCACGTGCTCTGCGACGTGATCGAAATCCCCAACCTCAGCCAGCGCGGCAACAATTGGTGGGGCGAGATGCTCCGCGTCCACGTACTTGCAACCCGCGAGCGCCGTCGCACCCCGACCGTGGCATGGGAGCGCCTGTGGTTCTTCGCCTACCCGCCCGCCGCCTTTGTCTACCGCCTGTTCATCTCCATGACGATCGCGCTCTTCGTGGCCCAGACCTACCGCGCGGTCGGGGTGGTGCTGGCGGCGTGGTCGCTCACGCTGACCTTGCTCTGGCCGGCGCTGAAGACGGCCCACAAGGGGCTGACCGATCCGCGCATCCGGCTGGCAGGCGTGCGGGCGTGGCGCGGCGCGGCGCTGGTGACGGCGGGTCTGTGTGTCCTGCTGGTCTTCGTCAAATTCCCGCACCGGCCCGTGGTGCAGGGCGTGGTGTGGCTGCCGCAAGAGGCGTTCCTGCGCGCCGAGGTCCCCGGCCAGATCGACGCGCAAACCCTTGCAGCGGGGGCGGCGGTGACTGCGGGCGAGACCTTGTTCCGCCTGAGCGATCCCGCGCTCACCGCCGAGATTGCGGTCAAGGCAGCGGAGCTTGACCGGCTGCGTGTCTCGCTGGCCAGCGCGCGCTTCACGGATCGTTCCGAGGCCGAGCGTCTGGAGTTGCGCCGCGCGGCGGCCGAGGCTGAGCGGGCGCGGCTTGAAGAGCGGCGGGCGGCGCAGTTGGTGCGGGCCTCCGCGCGGGGCGTGCTCGACATTCCCGGCGGGCAGGACCAGACCGGAGCCTTTGCCCGGCAGGGCGCGCTTCTGGCCTATGTGCTCCCGCCCGGCGCGCCGCTTGTCCGCCTTGCGGTGCCGCAACATCTCGCCCCTGACATCCGCGCCCATGGCACCCGGGCCGAGCTGCGCTTTGCCACCGACACCGCCCGGAGCGTGCCGGCGGCGCTGGTGCGCGATGTGCCCGAGGGTGCATCGGTGCTGCCCTCACCGGTGCTGGCGCTGGACGGCGGGGGGCCGTTCGCGACCGTTGGCGACCCCGAGGAGCCCTTGCGCACGGTCCAGCCGCTGTTCCAGTTCGAAATGCAGCTCACGGGCCCGCCCGAGCGCCTGCCGCCCTTCGGCACCCGCGCCTATGCGCGCTTCGATCTGCCGCCCAAGACCGCCGCAACCCGGGTGCAGCGCTGGCTCCGGCGCAGCTTTCTCAGCTGGTTCGATGTTTGACCGGATGCGCCCTTGGGCGCAGGGGATGCGCGCTGACACCACCTTGCCCGAGCGCCGCCCCAAGGACCTCAAGCCGAGCGACCGGGTGGTGCTGCGCGTTTTGGCGTATTTTCGCCGCACGAGCCTGACCCCCGGCCCGCTGGCATGGTTTGAGACCAAGGCTGTGCTGCGCATCTGCCGCGGGCTTGACGCGGCACCGGAGGATGCACTGGCCGCCGAGTTGCGCGCGCTTGGCAAGACCTTGCTCCGCAGCGGCTTCCGAGGCCGTGCCTTCCGGCGCGCCACCGCGATCATCCGGCAGATCACCGGGCGCAGACTGGGGCTCTGGCTGCATCCGGTGCAGGTCATGGGCGGCATGGCGCTGGCGCGGGGCCGGATCATCGAAATGGCCACCGGCGAGGGCAAGACGATCACCACGCTGATCCCGGCGGTGCTGGCGGCGATGACCGGCCACCCGGTCCACGTGGTCACCGTCAACGCCTACCTCGCTGCCCGCGACCGCGACACGCTGGCCCCGGTGCTGGACGCGCTCGGGCTGACCCATACGGTGATCACCAGCGAGACCGATTATGCCGCGCGGCCTGCGCTGCACAATGCGGATGTGGTGTTCATCACCAATAGCGATCTGACCTTCGACTACCTGCGCGACCGCATTGCCTACCAGTCCCAGCGCACGGCGCTGAACGCGCTGGTGCGGCAGCGCTTCGCCCGGACCTCACGGCAGGATCCGCGCAACTTGGTGCGGGGGCTGGGCTTTGCGGTGGTCGACGAGGTGGACTCGATCCTCATCGACGAGGCGCAGACCCCGCTGATCATCACCGCCGAGCGGCCCGATGACGGCACGGCGCGGGCGCTGGAGGAGACCGTGCTGGCCTTTGCCGGGGGGCTGGAGGCGGGGCTGCATTTCGAGGTCCGCTTCAAGCACCGCCGGATCGAGCTTCTGCCGGCGATCGAGCCGCTGCTGGAGGCGTTTCACACACCGTTTGCAGACCTTGCGACGCTGGAGGCGCGGCGCGAGGCGGTGACCCATGCGCTCACCGCGCTGTATCTCTACACCCGCGACGAGCACTACATGCTCACCGAAGACGGGCTGGCGATTGTCGATGAGTTTTCCGGTCGGGTGATGCCGGACCGGCAGTGGCAGAAAGGCTTGCACCAGATGATCGAGGCCAAGGAGGAACTCGAACGCTCCCCCGAGCGCGAGACTCTCGCCCAGATCACCTATCAGAGCTTTTTCAACCGCTTTTTGTGGTTCGCGGGCATGACCGGCACGGCGCAGGAGGTCGCGCGGGAGCTGTTCACCAGCTTCGACCGCCGGGTGGTCCGCTTGCCGACCCACAAACCGGTCCGGCGCAGGCTGTCCCGGACCTGGCTCTATGCGACCTCGGAGCGGCGATGGGCGGCGGTGCTGCGCGAGGCGGCCCGGATGGCGGCGCAGGGCCGCCCGGTGCTGATCGGCACGCGCTCGGTGAAGGCCTCCGAGCATATCTCGGCCCTGTTGGAGACTGCCGGGCAGGCGCATGTGGTGCTCAACGCGCGTCAGACCGCGGAAGAGGCAGAGATCGTCGCCCGGGCGGGGCAGGCGGGGCAGATCACTGTGGCGACCAACATGGCCGGGCGCGGCACCGACATCCCCGTGCCGCCGGAGATCGAGGCCATGGGCGGTTTGCACGTGATCCTGACCGAGTTTCACAACTCCGCCCGGATCGACCGCCAACTCATTGGCCGCACCGCCCGGCAGGGCCAGCGCGGCACGGCAGCGGCGTTCGTGTCGCTGGACGACCCGCTTTTTGCGGATATGGTCCCGTGGCTTAACCGCAGCCTGCGCGCGTTGCTGCGTCCGTGGCCGGGGCGCCTGCCGTCGGCGCTGGCAGAGTTGCAACGCAACCTTGCGCAGGCCCGTGCCGAACGCCTTGGCCGCCGCCAGCGGCGCGACACGGTGCGCCGCGCCGAGCGTGTGCAGAAATCTCTCGGCTTCACGCCCGACAATATCTGAGCCGCACACAAAAAAACCGGCCCGTGTGCCGGGACGGATCTGAAATGCGAGTTTCAGCGCATCGAGGCTTTTTCAGGGGAGCAGGTCAGCGTCCAAGGCCAATCTTCTGTGTCGGAAGGGCTGTCGCAGGGCCCGCCACATAAGTTAACGCCGGACCACCGCACGGTGCGTTAACCTTTTCAAATCGCGGAACGAATCGCGATTTGTATGTACAGTGTATGTACAGGTGCCATACCCGCAGCCATACGCCGTATGTACCTTGTTTCTATGGCGTTAACGCCGGAAATCACGTTTTTCGGGAAATCAGCGGCGCGCAACGCTCGCATCGTTAACCAGTCACTCCGCGAACCACGTCACCGCAGTCACCCGGACGGGCTTTCGCCCGTCCTGAGGTTCTCAGTTCACCGGTCAGCTTTAGCTGAAGCGGTTCCAAGCGTTCTGCATGGCATCGGACATGCTGTCCCACGCTGCATCGGCGCCCTTCTTGACGTCGTCCCAAGCATCGCTGCTGGAAGACTGCACGTCCTTGAGCTTGCTCTGCACCGCATCGCGGCGGCTGCGCAAATCTTTCAGTTCTTCGTGGTACTTAGCCTGCGCATCGGCGCTGGCGCTTTCGGCCTTCGCCTTCATCTTGTCAATATCGGCTTGCCACTCATCAAGCTTGGTCGAGAGCTTTTTCTCGTATGTTTGCTTGTCAGACATGTGGGTCTCCTTTCCGTTCGAGTCTCACGCGTTTCGCTAAGCGCTTGAATAAAGAACGCGCGAAGCCAGCGAGGGTTCCATAGCGGCATCAAACTCTACCGGAACGGAGCCTTGGCCGGGGTGCGGCAACGCGGAGCGAAACAAGGGCATGCGGGCCGTGACGCTGCGTGCCGATGCATACAAAACTCCGTGATTTCCGCAAGTTGCGCCCTGCTGTCGCACCTGCGTGACCTGCGCGCCCGGGCCCCTATCTTTGGATCAACGATACATATCCCACGTCACAATTCAGGGCTCTTTCATGGACACGCTCCTTCTGTCCCGGATCCAGTTCGGGGCCAACATCTCGTTTCACATCCTCTTCCCGACGATCACCATCGCGCTCGGGTGGGTTCTGCTGTTCTTCAAGCTGCGCTGGTCCGCGACCGGCGAGCAGAAGTGGCGTGAGGCCTACCAGTTCTGGGTCAAGGTCTTCGCGCTGTCCTTCGCCATGGGCGTCGTGAGCGGCATCACCATGTCGTTCCAGTTCGGCACCAACTGGCCGGGCTTCATGGAAACCGTCGGCAATATCGCCGGTCCGCTTTTGGCCTACGAGGTGCTCACCGCCTTCTTCCTCGAAGCGGTCTTCCTCGGGATCATGCTCTTCGGCTGGTCGCGCGTGCCGCGCTGGCTGCACACCACGGCGACGTTCCTCGTCGCGTTCGGCACCACCATGTCGGCGTTCTGGATTCTCGTGCTAAACTCTTGGATGCACACCCCCGCAGGCTTTGAGATGCGCGAGGGCGTGGCCTTTGCAACCGATTGGTTTGCAATCATTTTCAACCCCTCCATGCCCTACCGCCTCGTGCATATGCTGCTCGCCAGCGGCCTGACCGTCGCCTTCCTGATCGCGGGCCTGAGCGCCTTCCGGATGCTCATCGGCGACCGCAGCGACGCGGTGAAAGCCGCGATGCGCACCGGCGTCGTGCTTGGTGCGGTGCTGATCCCGATCCAGATTCTCGCGGGTGACTTTCACGGCCTGAACACCCTCAAGCACCAGCCCGCCAAGGTCGCGGCCATGGAAGGCAACTGGGAGACCCAAGGCAACGTGCCGGTGATCGTCTTCGGCGTCATCGACGAAGAGGCGCGCGAGAACCGCCACACGCTGGAAATCCCCAACCTTGCCTCGCTGATCCTCACGAAGAAGACAGATGGCGTCGTGCCGGGTCTCAACGACTTCGTGGCCGAGGATGGCACCGTGCTGCATCCGCCCGTGGCGAAGGTCTTCTGGTCTTTCCGCACGATGGTCGGCACCGGTGTTGCGATGCTCCTGCTATCCTGGGCGGCGGCGTTCCTGATCTGGCGGCGCGGCGCGGGCAGCCTGCCCAAACCTGTGCTTTACGCTATGGTGCCGATGGCCTTCTCGGGCTGGGTTGCCACGCTCGCGGGGTGGTACACCACAGAGATCGGCCGCCAGCCATGGCTGGTGCAGGGCGTGCTTACCACAGAATCCGCCGTGGCGAACGTGCCTGCGGCCCATGTCGGCACCACGCTCGTGGCCTATCTCGTGATCTACGCGCTGCTCTTGTCCGCCTATATCGCGGTCCTGTTCTACCTCGCGCGCAAGGCGACCACCGGTGACGTGCCGCGCCCCCGCGTGCCGCTGGCCGGGCAGGCCGTGGCCACCCAAGTTCCGGCGGAGTGAGCGCGATGGAGATGTTCGGTGATCCGGCCCAGTGGCTGCCCCTGAGTTTTGCCGCGCTGATGGGCGTGTCGATCCTGATCTATGTCGTGCTCGACGGGTTCGATCTGGGCGTCGGGGTTCTGTTCCCCTTCGCCTCCGATGAGGATAAGGACATGATGGTGGCCTCCATCGGCCCGTTCTGGGATGCCAACGAGACATGGCTTGTCCTCGCGGTGGGCCTCCTGCTCGTTGCCTTCCCGGCGGCCCATGGCGCGATCCTCACAGCGCTTTATTTGCCGGTCGCGGTGATGCTGATTGGCCTGATCCTGCGCGGCGTGGCCTTCGAATTCCGCGTCAAGGCCCCGCTGCCATGGAAGGCGACATGGAACATGGCGTTCTACGTGGGCTCGCTGATGACCTCGCTGGCGCAAGGGTTCATGCTGGGCAAATACATCATGGGGCTGGAGAGCACGTGGCAGACATGGGCCTTCGCGGCGGTCACGGGCGTGTTCCTCACCGTGGGCTATTCCTGCATCGGCGCGGCGTGGCTGATCCTCAAGACCTCGGGCGATTTGCAGCGCAAGGCGGTGACATGGGCCAAGGGCGGTATCTGGGGCATGATCCTCGGTCTCGGCGCGGTGTCCTTGGCGACGCCATTGGTGAGCGACCGGATCTGGGACAAATGGTTCTCGGTCCCTGAGTTCTTCCTGCTGGCCCCGCTGCCGATCATGTCCGCCGCGCTGGTCTGGCTTTTGTGGTACTCGCTGCGCTACTTGCCCGCCGAGGGCGACCGCTTCGCGTGGTTCCCCTTCGCGGTGACGATTACCCTGTTCATTCTCGCGTTCTTCGGCATGGCCTACTCGTTCTACCCCTATGTCGTGCCCGAGCAAATGACGATCTACGAGGCGGCCTCGGCCCCCGAGAGCCTGTTCATCATCCTCGTGGGCACTTGCGTGGTGCTGCCGATGATCGGTGGCTACACCGCACTGGCCTACACGATCTTCCGCGGCAAGGCGCGACACCTGACCTATGACTGAGGCAGGCTAACGCGGGCGCGACAGAGGTAACTTACGCCCCTTTGCTCTTCGTTTGGTCAAAAATATCCCGGGGTGAATGCGCCGCAGGCGCAGAGGGGCAGCGCCCCTTTCCATGGCAAAAAAATCGCCCTAGCGTGGCGCCATGTACGATCTTGCAATCCTTGGCGCTTGGCTAGAATTCGCGGTCCGCTGGCTTCACGTGATCACCGCGATCGCGTGGATCGGCTCGTCCTTCTATTTCATCGCCCTCGATCTCGGCCTGCACCGGGACCGAAACCTCGCCTCCGGCGCGGATGGCGAGGAATGGCAGGTCCATGGCGGGGGCTTCTACCACATCCAGAAATACCTCGTCGCTCCCGCGACCATGCCGGGCGATCTGGTCTGGTTCAAATGGGAGAGCTACGCGACATGGCTCTCGGGCTTTGCGCTTCTGGTGCTGGTCTATTACCTCGGGGCGGAGTTCTACCTGATCGACCCGGCGGTGGCTGATCTCGCCACATGGCAGGCGGTGCTGATCTCGCTCGCCTCGCTGGGTTTCGGCTGGCTGGCCTATAACACCCTTTGCAAGTTCTTCGTGAACGCCAACCAGACCGCGCTGATGGTGGCGCTCTTCGGCGTGCTGGTGGCGATGTCGCTCTTTTACTCGAATATCTTCTCAGGCCGCGCCGCGCTGCTGCATCTCGGAGCCTTCACCGCGACGATCATGAGCGCGAATGTCTTCATGATCATCATCCCCAACCAGAAGATTGTCGTCGCCGACCTGATCGCGGGCCGCAAGCCGGACCCGATCTATGGCAAGATCGCCAAGCAGCGCTCGACCCATAACAACTACCTGACCCTGCCGGTGATCTTCCTGATGCTGAGCAATCACTACCCGCTCAGCTTCGGCACCGAGAACACATGGCTGATCGCCTCGCTGGTCTTTCTCACCGGCGTCACGATCCGCCATTACTTCAACACCATCCATGCCCGCGCTGGAAACCCGCACTGGACATGGGGCGCGACGGTGATCTTGTTCCTGATGATCGCATGGCTCAGCACCCCCGGCCCGCGCGGCCCCGCCGAGGAGATGTCCGCCACGGCGACGCGGTTCGCGCAGGCCGAGGGGTTTGCCGAGGTGCAGGATATCGTCATGGGCCGCTGCTCCATGTGCCACATGGCAGAACCGGTCTGGGACGGGCTGCACTGGGCCCCCAAAGGCGTGCATCTCGACACACCCGAACAGATCGCCCACCACGCGCGGCAGATTTACCTGCAATCGGGGATCTCCCACGCGATGCCGCCCGCCAATCTGAGCTACATGGAAGAGACCGAACGCGCTCAGATCGTTGCGTGGTATCAAAACGCCCGCAACTAGCGCGTTTCTTTCCAAGAAACGCCCGACCCTCATTTTTCAAAAATGAGGGGTCGCGGACTGGCACTTCTCCATTTCAGAATCGCGTGCGCTCATGCTAGGTCTAGCGGTATGGTGCAAATCGGCCCCAATATGAGCGACGACCAGCCGGTGATCCGGCAACTCGACGAGGCCGCGATCAACCGCATCGCCGCGGGTGAAGTGGTCGAGCGCCCTGCCTCGGCGGTCAAGGAATTGGTCGAAAACGCGCTCGACGCGGGTGCGCGCCGGATCACCGTGGACTATGCCGATGGCGGCAAAACCCTGATCCGCGTCACCGACGATGGCTGCGGCATGACCCCCGAGCAACTGCCCCTTGCCTTGTCGCGTCACGCCACCTCCAAGATCAACGGCTCCGACCTGCTGAACATCCACTCCTTCGGCTTCCGCGGCGAGGCGCTACCGTCCCTTGGCTCCGTCGGGCGGCTCACGATCACAACCCGCGCGCGCGGCGCGGACGGCGCGACGCTCACTGTTGAGGGCGGCACGCTGGGCACCGTCAAGCCTGCCGCGCTCAACGGCGGCACGGTCGTGCTGCTGCGCGATCTCTTCTACGCCACCCCCGCGCGCCTCAAGTTCATGCGCACCGACCGGGCCGAGGCGCAGGCCATTGGCGACGTGATCAAGCGCCTCGCCATGGCCGAGCCCTTCGTGAGCTTCACCCTGCGCGATGTCTCCGGCGATGCGCCCCGCGAGGTGTTCCGCGCCGACGCGCAAAGCGGCGATCTCTTCGGTGCCCTGCATGGTCGTCTGGCCGGGGTGATCGGGCGCGATTTCGCCGAGAACGCCCTCAAGATTGACGCCGAGCGGGAGGGGCTGCACCTGACGGGCTATGCTGCCCTGCCGACCTATTCGCGCGGCGCGGCAGTGGCGCAATATCTCTTCGTCAATGGCCGCCCGGTCCGCGACAAGCTGCTCTACGGGGCCCTGCGCGCGGCCTATTTCGACTTCCTCAGCCGCGACCGCCACCCGGTCGCCGCGCTGTTTCTCGACTGCGATCCGACCCTCGTGGACGTGAACGTCCATCCCGCCAAATCCGAGGTGCGCTTCCGCGACCCGGGCCTCGCGCGCGGACTGATCGTGTCGGCCCTGCGCCACGCGCTCGCCGATGCGGGCCACCGCGCCTCCACAACCGTCGCCGGGGCGACGTTGGGCGCGATGACCCCCGAGCCGACAGGCGCCCGCGTCTACCAGATGGACCGCCCCGCACCCGGCGCGCGCAGCACCGCCTACCGGATGCAGGCCCCGGCGGAGGCGCCGATCTTTGAGGAAACCGCCCCGGTCTTTGCCCGTGTGGACACGCCCGCCGCTGAGCCGGGGCCCGAGCAGATGGACTACCCGCTCGGCACGGCGCGCGGGCAGGTGCATGAGAATTACATCATTGCCCAGACCGCGACGGGCATGGTGATCGTGGACCAGCACGCGGCCCATGAGCGACTGGTCTATGAACGCCTCAAACGCCAGATGGCCGAACGCGGTGTGGCCTCGCAGGCCCTGCTGATCCCCGAGATCGTCGAGTTGTCCGCGCAGGACGCGACCCGCCTGCTCGACGTGGCCGAAGACCTCGCGCGCTTCGGCCTCGTGATCGAACCCTTCGGAGGCGGTGCCATCGCGGTACGCGAAACTCCGGCTTTGCTTGGAGAGGTCAACGCCGAGGCCATGCTGCGCGACATTCTCGATGAGCTGGAGGACAGCGGCGAAAGCCTTCTGGTGCAGGCCCGCGTCGAGGCGATCCTCAGCCGCGCGGCCTGCCATGGCTCGATCCGCTCAGGGAGGCGGATGCGTGCGGAGGAGATGAACGCGCTCTTGCGCGAGATGGAAGCCACGCCGCATTCGGGCCAGTGCAATCATGGCCGGCCCACCTATGTGGAGCTGAAACTGTCTGATATTGAACGGCTTTTCGGGCGGACATGATCGAGATCGGCGCGGTTCAGATCGACCCGAGCGACCCGCTGGTCTGGGCGGCAGGCGGTGCCGGTGTGCTGGTGCTGATGATGCTGATCCTGCTTGCTGTCGCCGTGCGCCGCGCCGGGCAGGCGGCCCGCACCATCGCGCCGATGATGCAGCACATGGCCGCCATGGGGCAGTCGGTGCACAGCCTCGCCCAAGGCCAAGAGAGCCTGCGCGGTGCGGTCCAGATGGTGTCCGACAGCGCGACGTCCGGGCAGGCCCAGCTGGCCCAGATGGTCGAGCAGCGGCTGGGCGCGGTGCAGCAGCAGATGCAGGACCGGCTGGCGGACAACGCGATGAAGAGTCAGCGCGCGCTCACCGAGATGCAGGAGCGCATGAAGGAGAGCCTGCATGGCAGTTCGAAACAGACCGCGACCTCCCTCACGGCGCTACAGGAACGGCTGGCGACGATCGACAAGGCGCAGGACAATATCACCAAGCTGTCGGGCGATGTGTTGAGCTTGCAGGACATTCTCAGCAACAAGCAGACGCGCGGGGCATTCGGGGAGATTCAGCTGCAAGATATTGTTTCCAAAGCGCTTCCTGCGGATGCTTATAGCTGGCAGGCGACGCTCTCCAACGGCAAACGCGCCGATTGCCTGATCCATCTGCCACAGCCGCCGGGACCCATCGTGATCGACAGCAAGTTCCCGCTGGAGCCCTATGAAGCGCTGCGGACTGCGGGCAGCGAGGCTCAGACGCGGGCGGCGGTGCAGAGCATGAAAACCGCCGTGCGGGCGCATATAAAAGCCATATCGGACAAATACATCGTCGAGGGTGAGACAGCGGATGGGGCGCTGATGTTTTTGCCCTCGGAGGCGGTCTATGCCGAGCTTCACGCCAATTTTCCAGAGGTGGTGCGCGAGGGATTCGCGGCGCGGGTGTGGATTGTCTCGCCAACAACCTGCATGGCCACGCTCAACACGATGCGCGCGGTTCTGAAGGATGCGCGGATGCGCGAGCAGGCGGGGGCGATCCGTAAGGAGTTGGGATTGCTGCATAAAGACGTGGATCGGCTAGGCGCGCGGGTGGCCAATCTCGACCGCCATTTCGGACAGGCCGCGAAGGATGTCGAGGAAATCAAAATCAGCGCCGAGAAGGCGGGCCGCCGTGCGCAGCGGCTCGATGCGTTCGAGTTCGACGAGGTCGAGCAGAACGCCAACGTGGTCCCGCTGCCCACGTCAGAAGGTTAACGCAGCGAACGCCCGCGCGCGCCCGTTTTCGCACAAAACGTGAATAGAGGCGTTAACGCCATAAAAACAAGGGATGGCAGGTGTATGGCTCGGCGTATGGCTAAGCGTATGGCACCTGTACATACAAATCCCGATTCGTTCCGGGATTTGAGACCGTTAAGGCACCGCGCGGTGGGCCCGCGTTAATCTTTTCCGTGGCGTCATGGTGGTCTTCTAGGCAGCTTTTCGTCACAACGAAAAGCCCCTGCCGGACTTTGCCCGCCCTACAGGGGCCCGGCCCGCAGAGTCCCGCGTCGATCCCCCGGGCGCCCCGCTCCTGTTTTCTTTATGATAAAAATATTCCCAAGGGGTGAGGGGAGTGGAACTCCCCCACGCGCCAAAGGCGCGTCCCCCCCTCGCCAAGAAATCACCGAAGGGCCGGTAGTCCGATCCCCGTCGCCTCAAACCCGCCATCGGCGGCCAGAACCTGCCCGGTGATATAGCTGGCGTCTTCGGAGAGCAGAAACGCAATCGCGGCGGCGATCTCGTCTTCCGCGCCATAGCGGTTGAGCGGCACCGCGTCGTGATAGGCGGCGATGATTTCGGGCGTGTGCACCGCCATCGCGAGCTTGGTGCGGACCGGGCCCGGCGCGACGGCGTTCACGCGGATGCCATACTCGCCAAGCTCAACCGCCTGTTGCTGGGTCAG
Organism: uncultured Aliishimia sp.; assembly: GCA_965656085.1. Taxonomy (GTDB): domain Bacteria; phylum Pseudomonadota; class Alphaproteobacteria; order Rhodobacterales; family Rhodobacteraceae; genus Aliishimia. Next base: position 13,305 of record CBFHJA010000009.1, read on the forward strand.
ATGCGCCAGCCCGGCCTTGGAGGTGCCATAGGCCACGCGCAGGGTGGAGGCGCGCAGACCGGAGATGGAGGTGATGTTCACAACCGCACCCGGCCCGGCCTTCAGCATCGGTGTGAAGGCCTGAACCATCAGGAAGGGCGCGTCGAGATTGTTAGCCATCACCGCGCGCCAGCGGGCGAAATCGGTTTCCTCGATGGGGCCGAAATCGGCGATCCCGGCATTGTTCACCAGCGCGTTCAGATGCGGCCAGTCGGACAGGCGCGCGGCCAGCGCCGTGACCTGTTCGGGGATCGACACATCGGTGTCGAAAAGGCGCACGTTGCTCAGATCGCCGCCCGCGCGGTGCAACGCCTCGCTGTCCCGGTCGACCATCGCGACAGTGTAGCCCCGGCCCAAGAGGCGGTGCGTGGTGGCCAGCCCGATGCCGCGTGCGGCGCCTGTGACGAGTGCGGTTTTCATGCGGCTTCCCCTGCAGATGGTTCGGCCCGGACGGTAATGCGGCGCTGCAAGAGGGGCAACGGGGCGCTTGCGGCAGGACGGTGTAGCGGCGCGTTCGAACGGCGTCTGAAGCGCGTTGCGCAGATTTCCGCCGATCCAGAAACTGCGCCATTGTTTCGCCACATATCAATATAACAATATGTGTGAATGTGATAACACAGGAGCAGTTCACATGAAAAGCAATCTTCTCACAGCCCTGTCGTCCGGGGTCATCCTCGCCATGCTCGGCAGCGCCCCCGCCGTCGCCGATCACGGCAACCCATGGGCCGGGCCAGATGACGAGGTGCAATCTCAATTCCACGACGCCAATCAGGCAAAGAGCGTCGGCAGACCGGGTGAGAACGAGATGCGGGGGCAGAGCAGCCGCAATGCCAACCCGCGCGCGGGCCAGGGGGCTGCGAATGGCCGGGGCGGCAACGGCGGGGGCCGGGGCAATGGCGGCAACACGCCCGGCGTGGATGTCGGCGGCGGTGAGGCAGATTGGTAACGCCGGCCCGCGCCTGACAGCCCAACAAAACGAACCCCCGACCGCTCTGCGCTCGGGGGTTTTTCTCGCCGGTCCGACCCTCAGGGGGACCGAGGGTCAGATGCGCAGGAAAGGCTGGGCGAGTTTCGGGATCAGTCCCGAGAAGGTCAGCGGGGCGTCGGTGACCGCGAGGCAGATGCAATCCTCGTGGATATCCGCCACCGGGGTGTGGTGCATGTCGCTATCGGCAATCTCCACATCGCCCCGCGCGAAATAGTCGTCCTCGTCCTGAAACGCGCCTTGCAGGACCATCGTCATCTCCAGCCCCTTGTGCCCGTGATCGGGCATGGCCGCGCCCGCCGGGATGTAGAGCAGGCGGGCCGACGCGGTGGAGGACGTCTTCAGGATCGCCTGTTTCACGCCCATTCCCACGGGCTTCCAGCGGATGTCGTCCAGCGATCCGCCGATATAGTCTTGCAGCGGCGCGGGCAGCACATCGTTCGGCGCGCCCGTCTTTGCCATCTGCTCGGTTTTGGACACAAGGCCGCCCGCAATCAGCGACAGCGTCGCGTCCAGCGCGTCCATGTTCATCTCGGCAACCGTGCCATCTGCCTCGTCGAGCACAGCGCCGCCAAGCGCATCGTAGCTCTCGGCCTCGGCGCGGCATGTGTCGCAGATGGACAGATGGGTTGCGGCCATCAGGTTGAAGGCCTCGGGAAGCGTTCCTGCGGCGTAGGCCATCAGGATGCCCGGGGTCAGGTGGTGTTTTATTTGCTCAGCCATGTTCACTGTCACTTCATAGCGTGGCGCAGCCGTTCAAGCGCCAGTCGTAATCTCGATTTGATCGTGCCAAGCGGCAGACCGGTTGCTGCGGCGATTTCGGAATGGGAAAGATCCCCGAAATACGCCTGTTGTATCAGTTCCCTTTGAGCGACCGGCAATTCTGCGAGTGCCTTGCTCAGTATTTCACTTTCTTGTTGGAGCGCGAGAACGTCTTCCTGTTCCGGCTCGGCTTCCGGTCCCCAGGGCAGGTCCTCGGGGTCCGGGCGACGCTCCTTGCGCAGAATGTCGATCTTGCGGTTCCGGGCCACGGTGAAAATCCATGTGGCCACCGAGGCCCGCGCTGGATCGAACATATGGGACTTGAGCCAGACGGTCGCCATGACCTCCTGTGCACATTCCTCGGCCAGAGAGGCATCGGCTCCGCTGCGCATCAGGAAGCCCTTTACCCGTGGGGCGAAATGGGCAAACAGCTCGGCGAAAGCTGCCTTGTCCTGTGCGTCGCGGATCCGCTCCATATGGCCGACCCACTGCTGTCTTGCGCTCTTTGTCGCGTCGTGTCCGTCCACAGGTTTCTTTTCAGCCTCCGTGCCGGGATATGCGTCGATAACCTGTTGCGCCACCGAGCCTTGTCGAGCTTGGGAGGCAAATACGACGTCCCCGGAGGAAGGTTCAAGACCTGTGTACATATGAGCAATACGCCGCGCATGGCGGGGTGGATCACAGATAGATGAAAAAAGTACACATGGATATACAGCCGGGTCTGGCGGGCGCAGGGATGTCGTCTCGGGCCGCAAAGAAACTGTCAACTAGACTAGACACTAAAATAGTTTACACTCTTTTGCATCCAGTTGTGGCCTCGGCCCGTACCACCCTCAAAGACCAGAAAAACAAGGACGACACACACCATGCCATTCGAAGCGCAAGGGGGCATGCCCCGCAAGATCGCCGTCATCGGCGGGGGCATCTCGGGCATGGGGGCCGCCTACCGGCTCTCGCAACACCATCGGGTCACCCTCTTCGAAGCCGAGCCGCGCCTTGGCGGCCATGCCCGCACGCTCATCGCCGGAAAGCGCGGGGACCAGCCCGTCGATACCGGCTTTCTGGTGTTCAACTATGCCAACTACCCCCTTTTGACGCAGCTGTTCGATGAGCTGTCGGTGCCCGTCACCAAGTCCAACATGAGCTTCGGCGCGTCCATAGCCGGCGGGCGGATCGAATACGGGCTGGCCTCGCTCGATGCGCTCTTTGCGCAGCGCCGCAACGCGCTGAACCCACGCTATCTGAAAATGGTCCGGGACCTCTTGCACTTCAACAAGAACGGTCTGCGGCTCGCCCGGGAGAACCCGTCGCTCACGATTGGCGAGTTCCTGACGCTGCTCGGCACCAGCGACTATTTCCGCGACTTCTATCTGCTCCCGTTCTCGGGCGCGATCTGGTCCACGCCGACCGCGAAGATCATGGATTTCCCCGCCTATGCGATGATGCAGTTCTTCGACAACCACGCGCTGCTGAATGCCACGGGGCAGCACCAATGGTACACCGTGGATGGCGGGTCCATTGAGTATGTCCGGCGTCTGGAAGCGGCGCTGACGGCGCGCGCGGTCGATATCCGGTTCGCGCCGGTGCAATCGGTGCTGCGCGAAGATGGCACGGTGCAGATCAAGACCCACGGCGCGGAGTGGCAGCATTTCGACGAGGTGATCTTCGCGACCCATTCCGATGACAGCCTTGCGATGCTGGGCGATCCCTCGGGACAGGAGCGCGCGGCGTTGGGGGCGGTGAAATACCAGCCCAACGACGTGGTGCTGCATTGCGACGAGAGCGTGATGCCGAACTCCCGCAAGGTCTGGTCGAGCTGGAACTACACCGAGGTCGAGGGCCCGCTGGTGGACCAGATCGACCTGACCTACTGGATCAACTCGCTCCAGCCCATTCCGATGGACGATCCGCATTTCGTCACGCTGAACTCGCGCCGGACGATCCGCGAGGAGTGCATCTATGACACGACCGTCCTGCACCACCCAGTCTATGATCTCGGCGCTCTGCAGGCGCAGGAAGAGGTCAAGGCGTTCAACGGCGCGCTCAACACATGGTATTGCGGCGCGTGGATGAAGAACGGCTTCCACGAGGACGGGCTGTGGAGCGGCTTCGAGGTCGCCGATGCAATTCTGGACCGGGACGCCGACGTGCCGGTGGCGGCAGAATAATGGGCGCGCGTGTCGATCATATCGAGGGCCAGACCTATCACGGGCGCAAAGGCGCGATCACCAACGCGTTCCGCTACTCGGTGGATTACGTGCTGGTCGATGCCGAGGCCGAGGCCGAAGATTTGCAGAGCCCGCCCTTGTTCAAGCGCAACGGCACCGGGCTCGCAGGGCTGCATGACCGCGACCATGGCGGCGCGCCGGGCAAGGGCACCGGGGCGGCGTGGGTGCGCGACGTGCTGGCGGCCTACCAGATCAACACCGTCGCGAAGATCGAGCTTCTCGCACAGCCCAACATGCTGGGATATACTTTCAACCCGGTCTCGTTCTGGCTCTGCCGGGATGCTGCGGGCGGGCTGATCGCGGTGATCGCCGAGGTGACGAACACCTTTGGCGACCGGCATTCCTATCTGGTGAATCACAGCGATCTGCGGCCCATCGCGCCCGATGACCGGCTGATGGCGCAAAAGATCATGCATGTCTCGCCCTTCCAGCCCATTGAGGGGGGCTATGAGTTCCGCTTCGATGTCAGCGACGACCGGATCGGCATCTGGATCGACTATTCGCGCGGGCAGGGCGGGCTGATCGCGACGCTCACCGGCAAGCGCGCGCCGCTGACCAACCGCTCAATCCTGCGCGCGGCATGGCGGCGGCCCTTCGGGGCGCGCCGGGTGATGGCGCTGATCCATTGGCAGGCGCTCAAGCTCTGGGTGAAAAAGGCGACTTTCCGTTCGCAGCCCGAGGCGCCGAAGGACGAGGTCAGCCAAGGCTGGGCCAAACAGGATGTGGCACCGCATGAGGTGGCGGCGGAGTGAGGACCGGGCTGTCTCATACGCCTGCGGTGCGCGGGCTTGTGGCGTGGAGGTCCCGGCTTAACGCCGAGACGGAGGCCGGGACGGGGTCTTGCTGCGCCGAGGAGCCATCATGAACGCCGCCCCGCAGCGTCTTCCGGCCTATGCGCTCTTTGCCGCGCTGCTCTCCGCAGCGGGACTGCCGATTTATATCCACGCGCCCAAGTTCTACGTCGACGAATATGGCGTGTCGCTGGCGGCGCTCGGTGCGGTGCTTTTCGGGCTGCGTCTGCTCGATGTCGTGCAGGACCCGCTGCTCGGGCGGCTGAGCGAGATCCTGTCGGGCAAGCGCGGGGCTGCTGTGCTGGTGGGCTGCACGGTGATCGCGCTCGCGATGCTGGGGCTGTTTGCGGTGGAGCCGCCGATCAACCCGTTGGTGTGGTTCGGGATCATGCTCACGCTGGTCTTCTCGGCTTTCTCTTTCCTGACGATTAGCTTTTACGCCCAAGGGGTGATCAAGGCGGACCAACTGCCCGGCAACGGGCATCTGCGGCTTGCGCGCTGGCGCGAGACCGGGGCGCTGCTGGGGGTCTGCGTGGCGGCGATCGCGCCTGTGGCACTGGGCAGCGTGATGGGCGCGCCTTTTGCGGGCTTTGCCATCGGGTTCGCGGTGCTCGCGGTCTGCGCGGCGCTGGCGATGCGCGATGAGTGGCGCGCGGGCACGGTGCCGCAGGGCACGGGCTTCCGCGCGGTGCTGGGCGATCCCTCGGCGCGGCGGCTGTTGCTGATCGCGCTGGTGAACGCTGCCCCGGTGGCGGTGTCTTCGACGCTGTTCCTGTTCTTCGTCGAAACGCGGCTGGAGGCGCCGGGGCTTGAAGGCGTGCTGCTCCTACTGTTCTTCCTGAGCGCGGCCTTTTCCGCCCCGCTCTGGGGGTTTCTGGCGGAACGCTTCGGCACCAAGCCGGTGCTGCTCGCGGCGATGGTGCTGGCGATTGCCGCGTTCGGCACGGCGGTCACGCTCGGCCCCGGCGACTGGGTGCTCTTCGCGGTGATCTGCGTGGCCTCGGGCGCGACGATGGGCGCGGACCTGACGCTGCTGCCAGCGGTGTTCGCGCGGCGCATGGCGGTGATCTCGCCCTCGGCGGCCGAAGGCTTCGGGCTCTGGGCGTTCGTGTCGAAATTCACCCTCGCCTTTGCGGCGATTTTCCTGCTGCCCGCGCTGGAACGCGCCGGGTTCGAGAGCGGCGCGGCGGATAATCCGCAAGCCGCGCTGGTGCTGCTCTCACTGCTTTACGCTGGCGTGCCCTGCGCGCTGAAACTCATTGCGATCGGCCTTCTGGCCACCACGGACTTGAAGGAGGAGTAAGACCATGGACACGATCCTGTTGATCCTGCTGGGCGCTGTCTTCGCGTTTGGATGCGTCTGGGCGCGCGGGCGCTACGCAGATTTTCTGGCGCAGGCCCCCGAGGATTATGCCGAGGGGCGGTCGGGGCAGTTCGACATCCGCACCCATCTCAACGGCCCGATCCAGTGCGAGGGCGTTATTTACGGGCCGACGGGGCGGGTGTCCTCGCGCTTTGTCGCGCAGTTCGATTGCCACTGGGAGGGCAACAAGGGCGTGATGAAAGAGGTGTTCGACTATGACGACGGCTCGCAGCAGCGCCGCGAGTGGAACCTCACGCTGGGCAATGACGGCAAGATCGTCGCGCGCGCTCCGGATGTGGTCGGCGATGGCTCGGGGCATCAGTCAGGCGATTCGGTGCAACTCAAGTACCGCATCCGCCTGCCCGAGGCCTCCGGTGGTCATGTTTTGGACACTGTGGACTGGATGTACCTTGCGCCGAACGGAACCATCATCAACCGCTCGCAGTTCCGGAAATTCGGGATTAAAGTGGCGGAACTGGTCGCAACGATGCGGCCACTGGAAGAGAAAGTAAGGCAAGCAGCGTGACTGACTGGGTTGGAAAGACATATTGGATTGTGGGTGCAAGCGAGGGGCTGGGCGCCGCCCTTGCGCATAAGGTGAGCAATGCGGGGGCGAAAGTGGTCGTCTCGGCGCGCTCCGAGGACAAGCTCGCCGAGGTGGTGGCCGCGCTGCCCTCGGCGGCCTCGGCGCAACCCATGGATATCAGCGACACCGAGAGCGTGAAGGCCGCCGCCGCCGCGATTGGGCCGGTGGACGGGGTGATTCTTGTGGCCGGGGCCTATTGGCCGATGTCGGCGCGCGACTGGAATGCCGAGCAGGGCGTGGCGATGGCCGATGTGAATTTCACCGGGTTCATGCGCGTGCTGGGCGAGGTTGTGCCCGGCATGGTCGAGCGCGATAGCGGTCATGTGCTGATCACGTCGAGCATCACCGCCTATCGCGGCTTGCCGAAATCCATCGGCTACACCGCCTCCAAGGCCGCCACGCTGTCGCTGGCCGAGAGCATGCATGCCGATTTGCAGGATACGGGCGTCAATGTGCAGGTGGCGATGCCGGGCTTTATCAAGACGCGGCTGACCGACAAGAACGATTTCAACATGCCGCAGATCATGACGCCGGAAGTTGCGGCGCAGGAGATTTTCGAGCTGATGAACTCGGATGCGTTCAAGAAGGTTTTCCCGCGCGGTCTTGGCTCGGTGTTGCGCGCCGCGCAATTCTTGCCCGATTGGCTCTACTACCGCCTGTTTGCGTGAGATCAAGGTCGGGCCTTCCGAATCGGTGTTCCCTGAGATCAGGACGCTGAACAGGGAGGCCCCGCGATGCAGGGACTGGATATTTCTACACATGCTGTCGCGCAGGTTGTGCTGATGACCCGCGAACTGGATCGCGGCGAGGGCGAATTGCGCGCTTTTATCGACCGGATGAGCGAGGAGGAACAGGCCTCGCTGGTCGCGCTGATGTGGGTCGGGCGGGGCAGCTTCGAGCCCGAAGAGTTGGGCGAGGCCTACCGGACCGCGCTCGCGGAGGCGACGACCAAGACCTCGGACTACCTGATCGGCACGCCGCATCTGAGCGAGCACCTGGAAAGCGCGCTGGACACCTTTGGTGTGGATGTCACCGAGATCGAAGACGAGCTCACTTGATCGAGGCGGCGCAGCCTTCGGCTGCACGTTCTTTGCTATGAGGGGGTGCTGGCCCCCGGTCCCGCACTCAGCCGAGGTGATCGACGACCCTGAGATGTTGCGCCAGCCGGTCCACTTCACCCATCCAGTCCGCGACCAGCTTGGGATCGGAGGGCGCGGCATGGACGCCCGCCGGGATCGCCTTGGCTTGCGCGGCTTGTACCGCCAGCGAGACCGGGATCGAGACCAGCCGGGCCATCGCGGTGCCGCGCGCGTCGCCCCATGCGTCCATCACATAGGTCTGGTGGAACACCGGAACGCCGTCCTTCTCGGCCTTCAGATCGACGCAGAGGATCACCCGGTCGGGATCGTCCTCGCCCTCATAGGCATTCTCGTCCCAGAACTGGTCCGACATCTCTTTGAGGCGCGCGTCGCCCGCCGCGCCGTCCAGCGTTTCGATCTCGGCGAACACATCCGCCCAAGCCTCGGCCCAGCCATTGAGGCGCAGTGTGCCGCGGACGAAATCTTTCACCTGCCAGTCCGGATCGAAGCGGTATTCTTCGATGAAGGGGCGGCTGTCGCGGTTGGGGTAGACCTCGAAGCTCTCGGGCTCCGGCAGGGGCGCGTCGTAGCGTGAAATCGCGTCCCACGGGCGCTCGACGCGCAGTTCGGAGTAGTTACGGACCGAGATTGACGGGGATTTCAGCGCCTTCAGCACGCCCAAGGGCGACCAGCTGAACTTGTAGCGGAACGCGTTGGGGATTTTCGGCACGCCGCCGCAATAGGAGGTAAAGCTGATCGCGTTACGCGCGTCATAGGCCGGGGAGGCGCGGTAGGCGGCGACGAGGTGGTGGGCCATCAGGTGGTCGATGCCCGGATCAAGCCCGACCTCGTTGATCAGGCAGACGCCCGCCTCGCGCGCCGCTGTGTCGAGGGCGCGCATTTCAGGGGCGATGTAGGAGGAGGACACGAAATCCGCGCCTGCCGCAATCGCCGCCTTGGCGAGCGGCACATGCCAGTCGCCGGGCAGCATGGAGACCACCACGTCGCCGGGTTGCAGGGCTGCTGTCACCGCATCGAGATCGAAGGCGCGGATGTCTTGTGCAATGTCGCCCACCGCCTCTTCGGCCTTCTCCACCGTGCGGTTCCAGACCGTGACCGGGTAGCCCATCTCGATCAGTCTGCGCAGGCCGGGGATGGCCGAGAGGCCCGTGCCACACCAGTGAATGCTCATGCCGTGATCCTTTCCATATGCGTGTCGAATGTCTGTTTCGCGCGGCCCCAGACGCCGCTGCCAAGGTCCGTGACGCCCAGCAGATGCGGCAGCAATTGCTCGGCGAAATCCTCGGAGGATTCAAGGGGGAGCATCGAGGGCAGGTTGTCTATGGCCGTCACGTCGAGCGGCGGCGTGTCTTGGACGCGCAACGCCGGGGCCTGCCATGTGGTCGTGCGGTCATAGACCTTGATGGGGGAGAAATCGCTATCGGGATCGCAGGCAATGTCGCCGATCACCGAGAGGCGGCGCGGCGCGGTCTTGGCGGAGGCCGGTACGAAGACCGGGGTGCCGGGGCGCGCGAGGATGCAGTTGAGAAAGAGGTCATGGGCCAGCACTTCGGGGAACGGGCCGCCATGGGCCGTCTCGGCCATGTCCCATTTCGTGACCGGCACGCCCATCTCGGTGCACAAATCCGCCGCGCCTATGCCGACGCGGCCAAGCGCGCCGATGACGAGGGCGGTGGGGCGCTGGGTGCCGATACCGACCAGCTCACCTTGCAACTCGGCCAGCAAATGCGGGGAGGAGGGGTAGTCGCCAACCGGGCCGCAGAGCGTGCCTTTTTGCTGGGCGATCCAGCATTTCAGCGTCAGGGCCGCGCCTGCATAGCCCGCCCAATAGCCAAAGGCGGCAACGCGGCGGCCCTCTTCGCTGACGAGATATTCGAGGTCATAGAGCGTACCGCCGCCCTCGGCGAAGCGTTTGAGCAGGACCTGCCCGGAGGGTTGGCCCTTGTAGGCGTGGCCGAAGAGGATGTGGCGGTGTTTGAGAGGCGTGCCGTCCTCGGGGAGTTCCTTCAGGCCGAAGACAATCGCGTCCTCGGGGGCGTCTGGCCAGCTTGCCATCGGGGCAATCGTGGCGCCCGCGCGGGCATAAGCGTCCGTCGCGATGCAGCGGGTGGGGCTGTCCTCGACCGTCAGGGTGATCCCGGCCTTGATCAGTTTTTCCGCGCCTTCGGGGGTCAGGCCGACGCGGGTCTCATTATCGCGCTGTTCGGCGCGGAGCCACAGATGGGTCATCAGAAGGCTCCCGCGGTGCGGATCGCCTCTACCGAGGGGCGGGCGGTGATGGCGTCCATGAAGGCGGTGATTTTGGGGAAGGGCGCGAGGTCCACATCGTCGCCGGGCAGCCAGCGGCAGGCGGCAAAGAGATAGCAATCGCCGATGGTGAGCATGTCGCCGAAGAGGAACGGACCCGTCAGGCACTCGGTTTCGATATACCGGGCGGAGGCCGTCATGGTTTCGGGGACCTTGGCGGTCATGTCGGCATGGCTCTCGGGCCGGTCCGCCCAGCGATGGCCGCGCATCTTGTGGGCGTGATTCACATGCAGGGTGGAGGCGATGTAATACATCACGCTGCGCATCTGTGCGGTCTCAAGGGGGGTGTCGGGCAGCAGTTTGCCGGATTTGGCGGCGATGAATTCGAGGATCGCGCCGGTCTCGGTGAGGATCGTGCCGTCCGCGCCGAGCGCCGGGACGCGGCCCTTGGGGTTGATCTTGAGGTAGCCCGGTTTGGTCTGCTCGGCGGCGGCGAAGTCGACGCGTTTGAGCGTGTAGTCGAGGCCCGCCTCCTCAAGCGCGAGGGCGGTCGCGACGGCGACAGTGCCGGGGGCGTAGAACAATTCCATGGGGGCTCCCTCAGAGATGGGTTTCAGACATGGTTTCAGACATGGGTTTAGACATGGGTTTAGACATGGGTTTGCGCGTGGTGGCGGTCGGGGTGTTCGAGATGCGGGATCGCGTTGAACATCACGGGCGACCATGTGCCGGTTTCGGGCCCGCCGATCGGGAACAGGCGGTGCAGGGAAGAGTTATAAATCGCCAGCGCGACCCGGGCCATGGCCGGCACGTCCAGTTGCCATTGTACCCGCATCGTCATCGCGATCAGGCCGCCGGAGGTTACCACGAGCGCGGGGCCCGCGCCTGCGGAAATCTCGTGCAGCGCCTCGGAGATGCGGGCCTCGAAGGCGGAGAAGCGCTCCGGAGCACCTTCGATCCTGTCGTCCCGCCAATGGCTGAGGACCACCGGAAGGTGGTGGACGAAATCGGCATTCTCCGTGGGCATGGCGATGCCGTGCTCGGCTTCGAGCGCTTGGGCCATGGTGAAATACTGCAATTCGTTGAGCCGTTCGTCGCGGATCGGCTCCAGCTCGGTCTCCATCGCATCGGCGGTCTGAACGTGGCGGTTCAGCGTGCCGGTATAGAGGCGCGTGTGGTGCTGGTGGGTGTCGCGCAGATGCGCGCCGAGCCATGCAGCCTGCTGGCGCCCGAGATCGCTCAGGCGGTCATAGTCTTCTTCGGTCGTGGCCATGGCATTGGCCTGCCCGTGGCGGATCAGCGTGATGTGTGACATTGCGTGCGTTCCCTTTGGGTGCAGGCTTACCGGGGGCGGCCGGGAAGGACCAGACGGGATTTGCGGAACAGGGTCGGTTGAGGCGGTGGGCGGGTCGGCTTCCTCCGTCCATCGGGCGGAACGAAACTGACCTTCCGGGTGCCTGCCGGAATGTCTGCTCTGTGGGTGTCCCGTGTTCGCAGATCTGTGCTCCGTGTCTGCTAGCTGAACCTGCCCGCCATGAAATCCAGAAGCTGGTCGGGATGCTGGTTGACGTGGCGATACTGGTCGAACCGCATCCCTATGCCAAAGGGTTTGGACAGGTTCGGGCGGTGTGGCGGTGGTGCGGCTTGGAGGGATCGGTCAGCCCAAAAGGCGCGGCAGACGCAGCCCGTGTTCGCGCGCGCAGGCAACCGCGTCCTCATAGCCCGCATCGGCATGGCGCCACACGCCGCTGGCGGGATCGTTCCAGAGCACCCGTTCGAGCCGCTTTCCGGCCTCGGGCGTGCCATCGGCGCAGATCACAACACCCGCGTGCTGCGAAAAGCCCATGCCCACGCCGCCGCCATGGTGCAGCGACACCCATGTCGCTCCGGATGCGGTGTTGACCAGCGCATTCAGCAGCGGCCAGTCGGAGACCGCGTCGGAGCCATCCTTCATCGCCTCGGTCTCCCGGTTGGGGGATGCGACCGAGCCGCTGTCCAGATGATCGCGGCCAATCACCACGGGGGCCTTCAACTCGCCGGAGGCCACCATCTCGTTGAAGGCCAGCCCGGCGCGATGCCGGTCGCCCAGCCCGATCCAGCAAATCCGTGCGGGCAGACCTTGGAAGGCAATCCGTGCGCGGGCCATGTCCAGCCAGTTGTGCAGATGTGCGTTCGCGGGGAACAGCTCCTTCATCTTCTGGTCGGTCTTGTAAATGTCCTCGGGATCGCCCGAGAGCGCGCACCAGCGGAACGGCCCGATGCCGCGGCAGAAAAGCGGGCGGATATAGGCGGGGACAAAGCCGGGGAAGGCGAAGGCGTTTTCCAGCCCTTCGTCCAAGGCCACCTGACGGATATTGTTGCCGTAATCCAGAGTCGGCACGCCGGCGTTCCAGAAATCCACCATCGCGGCGACATGGGTCTTCATGCTCGCCCGCGCGGCTTTTTCCACCGCCTTGGGATCGCTTTCACGCTTTGCGCGCCAGTCCGCCAAGCTCCAGCCCTGTGGCAAGTATCCGTTGATCGGGTCATGCGCGCTGGTCTGGTCGGTGACGATGTCGGGGCGCACGCCGCGCTTGACGAGTTCGGGAAACACATCTGCCGCATTGCCCAGAAGCCCCACGGACTTGGCTTCGCCTGCCTTTGTCCAACGCGCGATCATCGCGAGCGCATCGTCCAGCGTGTCGGCCTTTTCGTCGAGGTAACGCGTGCGCAGGCGGAAGTCGATGCTCTCGGGGTTGCACTCGACCGCAAGGCAGCACGCGCCCGCCATCACGGCGGCCAACGGTTGCGCGCCGCCCATGCCGCCGAGCCCCCCGGTCAGGATCCACTTTCCGGTCAGATCGCCGTCATAATGCTGGCGGCCAGCTTCGGCGAAGGTCTCATAGGTGCCCTGCACGATGCCCTGCGTGCCGATGTAAATCCACGACCCGGCGGTCATTTGACCATACATGGCCAGCCCGCGCTTATCGAGTTCGTTGAAATGGTCCCACGTCGCCCAATGCGGCACGAGGTTGGAATTGGCAATCAGCACGCGCGGCGCATCGGCATGCGTCTTGATGATGGCGATCGGCTTGCCCGACTGGACGATCAGTGTTTCGTCCGCCTCAAGGTCTTTGAGACTGGCGACAATGCTGTCGAAGTCTTCCCACGTGCGGGCCGCGCGGCCAATGCCGCCATAGACCACGAGTTCGTGCGGGTTCTCGGCCACATCGGGATGCAGGTTGTTCATCAGCATCCGCAGCGGCGCCTCGGTCTGCCAGCTCTTGGCGTTCAATTCGGGACCGGTCGGCGGATAGACATCGCGGGTGTTCTTGCGGGGGTCGCTCATGTGGGCCTCCAAATCGACAGGGTTTCGAGAATCGTCTTGAGATGCGCGCGCAGCCTGTCGGCGCGGGTCTCGTCATAGGTCCAGGGCGGCGCCTCGGACGACAGGTAGGTGGACTGGGCCAGTTCCATCTGGATCGCGTGCACGCCATCGGCGGGGCGTCCGTAATGCCGCGTGGTCCAGCCCCCCTTGAAGCGCCCGTTGAGCACGCAGCTATAGCCATCGGCGGCCTTGCAGATCTGCAAAACGTCCCTCTCGATCCGCGCATCGCAGGTCGTGCCCAGATTTGTTCCGATGTTGAAATCCGGCAGGGTGCCCTCGAACAGGAACGGGATATTCGACCGGATCGAATGGCAGTCGTAGAGGACCGCGAAACCGTGGATCGCCTTGACCCGCGCCACTTCCGCCGCGAGCGCGGCATGATAGGGCGCGTGATAGACCTGACCGCGCCGTTCTCTTTCGGCGGCGTCAGGGCCCTGCCCGCCGCGATAGATCGGCACCCCGTCGAAATCGGTCAGTGGGCACAGCCCCGTGGTGTTCTGGCCGGGATAAAGGCTTTCGCCGGTGGGGTCGCGGTTCACGTCGATCACATAGCGATGCACCGTCGTGCGCACCGTCGTCGCACCCGCGACCAAGCCGTCATAGAGCCGGTCAATGTGCCAATCAGTGTCGGCCCGTGCGCGCCCGGTTTCGTTGAGCCGCGCAAGGCAGTCGTCGGGCATCTCTGTGCCAGTATGCGGCAGGCCCAGCACCAAGGGGCTGTCGCCGCGGGCGATTTCGAGCACGCTCACAGCGACACCTCCAGACCAGCGGCCTGCGCGAGCGCGTCCTCGGTCACGCAGGTCGCGGCGCGTTGGATGTCCGGCGCGAGATAGCGGTCCTGCTGAAGGCGCGGCACCACGGCGCGCAGGCGGGTCATCACCGATTGCAATCGCGAGGAGGTCTTCAGCGGTGCGCGCTGTTCGATGCCTTGGCCGGCGCACATCGCCTCCACGCCCAGAATGACGGCGAGATTCGCGGTCATCCGCGCCAGCCGCCGCGCGCCATGGGCGGCCATGGACACGTGGTCCTCCTGATTGGCGGAGGTGGGCGTGCTGTCCGTGGAACAGGGATTGGCGAGATGCTTGTTCTCGCTCATCAGCGCAGCGGTGGTCACTTCGGCGATCATCAGGCCGGAATTCAGGCCCGGTTCCGGCGTCAGAAAAGGCGGCAGGTCGAAGGACAGGGTTGGATCGACCATCAGCGCCACGCGGCGTTGCGCAATCGCGCCGATCTCGGCCACAGCCAGCGCGATCTGGTCTGCCGCAAAGGCCACCGGTTCGGCGTGGAAATTGCCGCCAGACAGGATCTCACCCGTCCCGGCGATCACAAGCGGGTTGTCGGTCACCGCGTTGGCCTCGATTTCGAGCGTCCGCCCGGCAAAGCGCAGCAGATCAAGGGCGGCCCCCGTGACCTGCGGCTGGCAGCGGATGCAATAGGGGTCCTGAACGCGGCTGTCGCCGTCGCGGTGGCTCTCGCGGATTTCGCTGCCATCGAGAAGTTGCGCCATCGCGGTTGCCACGTCGATCTGCCCCTGATGTCCGCGCAGGGCGTGGATCGCCGGGTGGAGCGGGGCCGTCGATCCCATGATTGCATCGGTCGACAGCGCGGAGGTCACAATCGCCGCCCGCGCAGCGCGCCATGCCTCGAACAGGCCAGTGAGCGCACAGGCGGTGGAGAATTGCGTGCCGTTGATCAGGGCCAGCCCTTCCTTCGGGCCCAGCACGACCGGGCTCAGCCCGGCTGCCGCCAGCGCAGCGCTTCCGGGCATTGCCGCGCCCCTATAGGTCGCCTCGCCCTCACCGATCATCACCGCAGTCATATGCGCGAGCGGGGCCAGATCGCCCGACGCCCCGACTGACCCCTGCACCGGGATCACGGGCAGAACGCCACGCTCCAGCATCGTTTCGAGCAGCGCGCAGATATCCCAGCGGACGCCCGACGCGCCGCGCCCCAGCGACAACAGCTTGAGCGCCATCATCAACCGCACGGTGGCCCCGTCCAGCGCCGCGCCCACGCCGCAGCAATGCGACAGGATCAGGTTGCGCTGCAGGGTTTCGGTGTCCTGCGGCGCGATCCGGACAGAGGCCAGCTTGCCGAAGCCGGTATTGACGCCATAGACCGGCGCATCGCCGCCCGCCGCGGCGTGAATGACCGCCGCCGAAGTCTCGACCGCCGCCCGCGCCGACGGGTCAAGTCGCACGGGTGCATCGGAGCGCCAGACCGCCTCGATCTGGGCAAGCGTGGCAGTGCCGGGCGTCAGGATGTGGCTCATGCTGTGGCACCGAAATACCGCCTATGAAGCGGGTTGATGCCAATGCCATAGGACAGCTCGGCAGGATCAGAGACAGTCCAGACAGCGATGTCGGCGCGCAACCCTGCCGCGATCACGCCGCGATCCGTCAGGCCCAAGGCGCGGGCCGCGTTGCGCGTGGTGCCCGCCAGCGCTTCCGCGGGGGTCATGCGGAACAAGGTGCACGCCATGTTCATCGCAAGAAGCAGGGACCCCAGCGGCGACGAACCAGGGTTCCAGTCTGTGCCCACGGCCATGGGCACGCCAAGGTCGCGAAAGGCCTGGACCGGCGGGAGCCGGGTTTCGTGGAGGGTGTAGAACGCACCCGGCAGCAGCACCGCGACGCTCCCCGCCCGGGCAAGCGCGGCGGCATCGGTTGCCGTGGCATATTCCACGTGGTCTGCCGACAGTGCCCCACATTCGGCCGCCAGCGCCGTGCCGCCGAGATGGCTGAGCTGTTCGGCATGCAGTTTGACCGGCAGGCCCAGACTGCGCGCCGTGTCGAACACCCGCCGCATCTGGGCGGTGTCGAAGGCGATCCCTTCGCAAAACCCGTCCACCGCATCGACCAGCCCCTCGGCGTGGGCGGCCTCAAGCGTGGGCAGGCAGACATCGTCGATATAGCGGTCGGCATCGGACCCCGCAGGCACCGCATGGGCTCCCAGAAAGCTGGTCACCACACGGATCGGGCGCGCGTGTCCGAGCGCGCGGGCGACGCGCAGCATCTTGAGCTCGGTCTCTGTATCGAGGCCGTAGCCCGATTTGATCTCCACGGTCCCGACGCCTTGCGCGATCAGCGCATCCACGCGGGGCAGAGCACTGGCCAGCAGGTCGCTGTCGCTCGCGCCGCGCGTGGCCGCGACGGTCGAGACAATCCCGCCCCCGGCCCGCGCGATCTCTTCGTAACTGGCGCCGGTCAGCCGCATCTCGAATTCGCGCGCGCGGTTGCCGCCGTGAACGATGTGGGTGTGACAGTCGATGAGCGCGGGGGTGATCAAGCGGCCTGCATGATCGTGACGCTCGAGCCCGCTATAGTCGGACGGCAGATCGGCAGCGGGTCCAACCCAGGCGATCGTGTCGCCGTCAAGCACGATGGCCGCGTCTTCCAGCAGACCATAGCCCTTGGCCTCTTCCGCCAAGGTGGCGACCCGTGCTCCGGAAATGACACAGCGCGGAGGCATTTGTGGTCCTTGCAATAAATCCCAGTTAAAATTAATATGTTCATACATAAAAATGTCAATGGAAGTCTCGACGTGCAGATCATCCATGCGAAACAGTGCCTTACCCCGTCCGGATGGCAATCTGACCGCGAGGTCGCGATCCGTGCGAACGGCCGAATCGCGCATGTGGGTCCCTTCTCGCAATCGCCAACCCACCGGGCGCCGCTCTTGCTGCCAGCGCCGCAAAATCTGCACAGCCATGCGTTCCAAAGGGCGATGGCGGGACTCACCGAAGCAAAGGGTCCCGACCCGCGCGACAGTTTCTGGAGCTGGCGACGGCTCATGTACAGGTTTCTCGACCAACTGACGCCCGACGATGCCGAAGCCATCGCGGCCCTTGTCTTCATGGAAATGCTGGAGGCCGGCTATGGCGCGGTTGCCGAATTTCACTACCTGCATCACGACATCGGCGGCGTGCCCTATGACAACCTTGCGGAAATGTCGGAGCGGATCGTGGCCGCGTCGGACACAACCGGGATCGGCCTCACCCTGTTGCCGGTCTACTATCAGTTCGGCGGGTGTGACCGGCGCGCGCTGAACGGCGGTCAGCGGCGGTTCGGCAATGACCCCGGCCGCTTCCTGCGCCTGCAAGCGGATGCCGCAGCCGCCCTATCCGCCGGTTCTGAGGACACCGTCATCGGCGTTGCGCCGCATTCCCTGCGCGCGGTCGATCCGGCGGGTCTGGAGGCAGTTCTCGGAGCGTGTGCAACCGGTCCCGTTCACATGCACCTCGCCGAACAGGTGGCCGAAGTCGACGAGGTGCTGGCCCATCTTGGCGCGCGGCCCACGCAATGGCTGCTCGACACGCACGCCATTGATGCCCGGTGGTGCCTGATCCATTGCACACAGATGACCGAAGCCGAGACGGTAGCGCTTGCGCATACCGGAGCCGTCGCCGGACTCTGCCCGATCACTGAAGCAAACCTCGGTGACGGGATCTTCAATGGCACGACCTATCTGGACGCCGGCGGCACGGTCGGTTTCGGGTCCGACTCCAACATCCACATCTCGCTCTTTGCCGAATTGAAGACGCTGGAATATTCGCAGCGCCTTCGGGACAGGTCACGGGCCGCTCTGGCAACGCAGAACCGATCAACCGGTCGCCTGTTGTTCGACGCCGCCGCGACAGGCGGCGCGCGCGCGGGTGGCCGCGACAGTGGCCGGATCGCGGTCGGGGCCCTTGCGGACCTGATGGCTCTGGACGACGACAACGAATGGCTCTGCAACCGGCGCGGCGACGCGGCGCTCGACACTCTGGTCTTCGCTGGTGGCGGTGGGGCCTGCATCCGTGACGTCTGGAGCGCGGGGCGCCATGTCGTCAGAGATGGTCGCCATTTCCGACGTGAGGCGATCGTTCAAAGATACAAGCAGACAATGACCCGGTTGGAGACCGAGATTTGACCTTGGACACACGCCTGTCCTGGACGGATGTTCGTGACGAGATCCGCGCGCGGATCCTCAACAGGACCTATGCGCCGGGTGACAAGCTTCCCCGCGACGAGGACATCGCGGCCGAACTCGGCTGCGCCCGCACAACCGTGCATCGCGCCATGCAGGACCTGTCGATGGCCGGGCTGGTCGCGCGCAAGCGCAAAGGCGGCACGCATGTCCTGACCGATCCGGTCACCCGCGCCACCTTCGACATTCCGATCACCCGGCGCGAGGTGGAGCAGCGCGGTGCCAAGTACAACTACCAGCTCATCAGCCGCGATCTCGAAGAGACACCCATTGCGATCATGGCCTGTTTCGGCATCCAGCAGCCTGTTCGGATGCTGCATGTGAAGGCATTGCATCTTGCCGACACCCGCCCCTTCATTCTTGAAGACCGATGGATCGACACGCAGTCGACCCCGGAGATCCTGACCGTCGATCTGACACGGGAAAGTGCAAATGAATGGCTGGTGCGTCACAAGCCCTATAGCCGCCTCGACGTTCGGTTTTCGGCGATAAATGCCGAAGGCGAGACCGCAAAGTACCTCGCCACACCGGTTGGAAGCGCCTTGTTCGTCATTGAGCGGACCACATGGATCGGCCCGGCGCCGATTACGACCGTGCAGGCTGTGGCCGCCCCGGGCTATCAGCTTTCGGCTCGGAACTGATCCATCTGGCCGCGCGAATATGCGGTCTCCCGGGGCACGCAAGGGGCGCAAGGCCCCTTCAGAAGATGAAATCGCCCGGGTCGAGTCGGGTTTTGTCATGTCGTCGATGCGCAAGAGGCCGCCGAGTCATCCGCGCGCAGCTCGTCATCGCCGAACGTGCCGTCGATGAGGTTTTCGATGCTGACGAAACCGTCGACGCCTTGCCTGCCGAGCACATCGGCGGAGCGTGTCAGGAACACCGCAACGCGCCCGCCCACACCGGCATAAGAGACCGTATCAATCCCCGCATCGCCGTTCAACTCTTTGCCAATGACGATGTCATCCCCTACGAGGGTGTCGTCATCGGCGATGATCAAATCGTCCGCGTTGATATTCTCCGGATCGCCATTCACCGGATCGAGCAAATCCTCGCCAAAGACCTCGTCTTCCAGCTTGGCGAGCGCTTCGGTGATTGGATTGATCTTTTTTTCGTCCAGCGTGTCGATCAGCCCGTCGGCCGGACTGCTGAAAGCGTCGAAAATGTCGAGCCCGAGATCGTTCAGGATATCGGTGAACAGATCGTCGATACCGAACGCGTTGATGAAGGGATTGACCACCGCGCCGACGGTAATGTTGTAGATGAACTGGAGCGCATCAAGCACCCACTCGACAGGCCTCAGCTCGTCCTGCAACCCGTCCAACAGTTCGCTGAGAAAGTCGAGACTGCCGATAATCGATTTTACACCGTTCAAGGCGTCTAGAGCATGTCGCTGAAGAGTGGTATGCAGTTTTCAGCTCTCCGACATTCGAAATCAATAAGTTAGAGGGGATCTCGTGACTGCGAATGAACGCGACACGCTCTAGAATGGCCCGGCCCGGCGCCAAGATCCCATCCTGCGCCGCCGCGATATCATGCCGTGCGGCCTGCAGGCGGTCGATTATCTCGATGATCGGCGCGTATCCCTGATTGATGCCAACCACCGCGTCATTCGCCGCTTTGATCGCAGGCAGGAACTCTACAGGCACGTCGAACTCGTCCTGAAACTCGACAAAGGCGACGGTATCCGCGAGCCCGGCCTCAACGGAGCCCAATTCCTGCAAGATGGCGTCGATCACCACCAATTCCGCCGTCAACACGCCCTTTTCGAACGAGATCAAATTGATGATCCGGGTGTACGCGCTGTCAGGGTGCTGCGCGCCATCGGCGGCTTCAGCGATATCCTCGGTGCGTTCTTTCAACTGTTCGATGACTGTCTTGAGGGTGTTTGTCACCGAGCCCACAGGCCCGCTGAGCTTGGACACGAGCTTGAGCGCGGTTTCAAGACCGTCGGCAATCGACTCGCGCAAGTTTGCGTTGGCTCCGATCTCCCTGAGCGCTCTTTCCGCGAAATCGAGAGCTGTAGTCGCGTTTCTGCAGGGGGCGGGCTGTTCCTTATCGGAAACCTCCGCGCGCGCCAGTGACGCTTATCTGAACGCAGGTGTCGGGATTGTGGGTTTGGTGCGGCGCATGCGGCGGTATTCTCTGCGGCGAGACAAGGGAGGCATGTGCAATGTCAGGCAAGGTGAGGTTCACGCTCGACGGGCAAGAGGTCGAGGCCGAGGCGGGCATGACCATTTGGGAGGTCGCCCACGGGCGCGGCCTCGTGATCCCGCATCTGTGCCACAAACCTGCGCCCGGCTATCGGCCTGATGGCAATTGTCGGGCCTGTATGGTTGAGGTCGAGGGCGAGCGCACGCTTGTCGCGTCCTGTATCCGCGAGCCCTCCGAGGGGATGGTTGTCACCACCAATTCGGCGCGCGCGGAGTCTGCCCGCAAGATGGTCGTGGAAATGCTTCTGGCCGATCAGCCCGACCGGGACGAGAGCCACGACAAATCCGCCCATCTGTGGGACATGGCCGATCTCAACGGGGTCAGCGAAAGCCGCTTTCCCAAGCTCGAAGACGGGCGCATTCCGCTTCTGGATGACAGCCATGTAGCCATGTCCGTCAATCTCGACGCCTGTATCTCCTGCGGGCTCTGCGTGCGCGCCTGCCGCGAGGTGCAGGTCAATGATGTGATCGGGATGGCCGGGCGCGGGCATGACAGCTACCCGGTCTTCGATATGGCTGATCCGATGGGCGCGTCGACCTGCGTCGCGTGCGGCGAGTGCGTCCAGGCCTGCCCGACCGGGGCGCTGATGCCGTCGTCGGTGACAGCGGGTGACGGCGTGGGCGACAGCAAGGATTTCGACGAAGAGGTGGACAGCGTCTGCGCCTTCTGCGGCGTCGGCTGCCAGATCTCGATCAAGGTCAAGGACGGCAAGGTCAAGTATATCGAGGGGATCAACGGTCCTGCGAATGAAGGGCGGCTCTGCGTGAAGGGGCGGTTTGGCTACGACTATATCCATCACAACCACCGCCTCACCAAGCCGCTGATCCGCCGCGAGGACGCGCCGCCGAAGGGGCTCAATGTCGATCCGGGCAATTGGCAGGCGCATTTCCGGGAAGCGACGTGGGACGAGGCGCTCGATGCGGCGGCGAACGGGCTCAAGGGGCGGGGCCGCGAGGTCGCGGGGTTTGGTTCGGCGAAATGCACCAATGAGGAAGCCTATCTCTTCCAGAAGTTCATTCGGCAGGGCTTCGGGCACAACAATGTCGATCACTGCACCCGGCTTTGTCATGCCTCCTCGGTCTCGGCGCTGATCGAGAATGTCGGCTCGGGGGCTGTGACCGCGACCTTCAACGAGATCGAGAACGCCGATGTGGCGATCGTGATCGGGGCCAACCCGATCGAGAACCATCCCGTCGCTGCGACCTATTTCAAGCAATTCACCAAGCGCGGCGGCAAGCTCATCGTGATGGACCCGCGCGGGCAGGCTTTGAAGCGGTTCGCGACGCATATGCTGCAATTCCGGCCCGGTGCGGATGTGTCGATGCTGAACGCGATCATGCATGTGATCGTCGAGGAAGGGCTCTTTGATCAGCAATATATCGACGCCTACACCGAGAATTGGGAGGCGGAAAAGGCGCATCTGGAGGGGTTCAGTCCCGAGGCGATGAGCGAGATTTGCGGGATTGATGCGGAGACCCTGCGCGCGGTGGCGCGGGACTTTGCGGGCGCGAAAGCGGGCATGATCTTCTGGGGGATGGGCGTGAGCCAGCACATCCACGGCACCGACAATTCGCGCTGTCTGATCAGCCTCGCGCTGATGTGCGGGCATGTGGGACGGCCCGGCACGGGGCTGCATCCGCTCAGGGGGCAGAACAATGTGCAGGGGGCCTCGGATGCGGGGCTCATTCCGATGTTCCTGCCGGATTATCAGACCGTCACCGATGACGGGGTGCGCTCGGCCTTCACAGAGGTCTGGGGCAGTGGGGATTTCTCCAGCGAGAAGGGGCTGACGGTCACCGAGATCATGGACGCGGTGCATGAGGGGCAGATCAAGGCGATGTATATCCTCGGCGAGAACCCGGCCATGTCGGACCCCGATGTGGAACACGCGCGCGACGCGCTCGCCAAGCTCGACCATCTCGTGGTGCAGGACATCTTCATCACTGAGACCGCCAATTACGCCGATGTGATCCTGCCCGCCTCGGCGCTCTACGAGAAGTCCGGGACGGTGTCGAACACCAACCGCCAAGTGCAGATGGTGCGGCCTGCTGTCGCGCCTCCGGGCGAGGCGAAAGAGGATTGGTGGATCGAGGTCGAACTGGCCAAACGGTGTGGGTTGCCATGGGCTTATGCGCATCCACGCGAGGTCTTTGCCGAGATGGCGCTGAATATGCGCTCGCTGAGCAACATCACATGGGAGCGGCTGGAGACAACGGCAGTGACCTACCCGTCGCTCTCGCCCGAAGATCCCGGCCAAGCGGTTGTGTTCGGCGATGGCTTCCCGCGTCCTGAGGGGCGGGCGCGGTTCACGCCTGCGTCGGTGATCCCGCCCGATGACGTGCCTGATGCCGACTATCCCATGATCCTCACGACGGGGCGGCAGCTCGAACACTGGCACACCGGGTCGATGACGCGGCGGGCGACGGTGCTCGACGGTCTGGAGCCCGAGGCCAATTGCTCGTTGCACCCCTCGACCCTGCGCCAGATGGGCGTCGAGCCCGGCGGCATGGTGCGGCTGACGACCAAGCGCGGGTCCATCGAGATCATGGCGCGGGCGGACCGGGCGGTGGCGCCGGACATGGTGTTCCTGCCCTTCGCCTATGTGGAGGCGGCGGCAAATATCCTCACGAACCCGGCGATCGACCCCTATGGCAAGATCCCGGAGTTCAAGTTCTCGGCGGTGCGGGTGGAGAAGGCCATGGAGACGCTGGCGGCGCAATAGCCCCGGCGTCCGTAAAGGTGCTGCCACAGTTCGGCTGGCAGGGGCGTGGTGTTGCCTGCTGCGCCCAATGGCTGTCTGCCAGTTTGATCCACCGCTCAGCCTGATCTTAATGGAAGATGCGCGCCTGAGCGGGAGTGCCTGAAGGGCGCACCGCGCGAGGATCGGGCGGTTTTTCGGCGCGGAGTGCTGCGCGAGTCGCCGCAGGCCGCGCGGTCGGGTCAGATCAGAATCGCTGCGACAACCTTTCCGAGTGGAATCAGCTGGCTAGGGCCAAAGTGGCTGCAACCATGAGGGGAAAACATTGTTCAGAGGCTTGATATGTTGCGAAGTGGCGCGCTCTCCGTGTAATTTCGCGCAGAAGTAGATGGTAAATTATTTGTTTATTTTCAGTGGAGTGGATGTTTTCCAGCGCGTGGTGCGCCGTTTTTTTGCTCACCGGCTAAGAAAAATGCGTTCTTCGGTGTGATTTGGTTGACTCGATAGGTGCAAACTTACTAAAAAGAGAAAGAACTCAAACGGAGTGGGTAAACCATGTTTAGAAATTTCAAAACCACATCAGCCGCGTTGCTTGCAACAACGTTCCTCGTCGGTGGTGCACACGCGGCGACAGTGTCCTACAATGGCTCGACGGGTCCAGTCGGCGGCCTCGGGTTTCTTACGCTTCAGCAATTTGATCCGGTCCTCGGCACTCTTACAGGCATTGATATCGATTGGACAATCGAATTTGATGCACGCTTTGCCGTTGTTCCTGAGAATCCTGGAGATGCGGGAACGGCCTCCGCAGCAGACGACTTTGTGACCGCTACGATGTTCAACACTGCCTCGCCCTCGGCTGGTACAAGTGTTGGTCCCTTTAGCGCAACTGGCGGGTCGGCCTTTAGCGTTTCAGTCCCTCCGAACTACTCGCAAGATTTGTCTGGTTCCAGCACGGCCTCTAGCTCATTTGGTCCGGCGGGTGCATTCATTGGCTTGGGAACGGTGGGTTACGACTTCTTCGGGACTGCAAGTGACACCTCCACGGTCGACTCTGGTCTGCTTCGTGGGCTGCCCGAATTCTCCTACACTGTGTCGGCGGAAGTAACGTACACTTACGAAGTTGACACACCGGCAATCCCATTGCCCGCAGGTGCACCGCTCCTCGTGGCCGGCTTGGGTGCATTTGCCCTCATGCGCAAAAAGCGTAAGAGCTAAGCACTGCTGAAATTGAGTTCCGGGAGAGCTGCCTTCGGGCGGCTCTCTTTGTTTGTTTGAGCAATTGATTAGAGGCTGGACATAGCTCCAAACCCCTCGGGTAACGCTGTGCGCGTCTGGAAGCGCAGGGAGCGTGTGCGGACCAAACCCGCCTCCGGATCGCGCAGAGGATCGCCCGCAAGCCTGTCATAGGCCGCTGCAACAGCCTCCTCCCAAGGGAGTTCCGGCATTGAGGCCGCCTCTGCGTAGAATGCCGCCGCCTTTTCTTCTGCATTCCGCCACCCCGACCCCGGCAAGCCCTTACCCGATCCCGAGGCAATCTCCATGCGATGCCCGTTGGACGCCTCCAGAGCGGCGCGGTTCGCGTATTTCAGATGCGCGAGATAGAGGCCCGG
The DNA here is from genome assembly GCA_965656085.1 of uncultured Aliishimia sp. GTDB lineage: Bacteria > Pseudomonadota > Alphaproteobacteria > Rhodobacterales > Rhodobacteraceae > Aliishimia. Next base: position 38,260 of record CBFHJA010000009.1, read on the forward strand.
TGGCATCAGGTAACGGAAGCGGTTCACACGGCGGGGGCGCAGTTGCACCCCGTGGCGCATCAGCGCGACAGGTTCGCGGATCGCGCAAGCCTTGGAGTAATGACCTGAGAACACCGCATGGCGGCGGCTCTCGAATACAGTCTCCGTCAGCGGCGGATCGCCGGGCAATTCGACCACGTTCAGCCCGAGCGCAAACACTGCCGGAGCGTCGCAAGCGGCAAGGATCGCCTCAATCCTCTGGCCCGGCTCGGGACAGAGCAATTCATCCACATCGGTGCGGATCACCCAGTCATAGAGTTCCAGCAGCCCGGTCTGAAAGCCATTCAGCATCCGGCCCCGCCGCCGGTCGAACCCGGTCAGATCATCGCGGGGAATTGACCAGACCTGTGCGCCCGGGCAGAGCGCTGCGATCTGCGGGTCCGGACCATGGGCCAGAACGAAGAGGTTCTCCGCCCCGAGCATAGTGCTGTAATGCCGGAACCACTGCCCCAGCGCCCAGTAATCGCGATAGACCATTGTGAGGGCACAGATCTTCATGCACCCTTAGTGGCGCGCGGACACCGAGCGCACAAGCCTTCGCGTCGAGGAGAGCCCATGATCGACCCCATTGCCCTGCGCCGCGACCTGCACCGTCAGCCCGAGCTTGGCTTTGCGGAAGTGCGTACCAAGGCGCGGATTGCGGCGCTTCTGGAAGGGCTTGGGCTGGAGGTCCAGACCGGGGTCGGTGTCGTCGGGGTCCTGCGCGCCGGCGCGTCGAACCGGGCCATCGGGTTGCGCGCTGAGCTTGACGCTTTGCCCATCGCGGAGCAGGCCCGCCACGATCATGTCTCCGAAGTGAGCGGCGTGATGCATGCCTGCGGTCATGACGGACATATGGCCATGCTTGTCGCGGCCGCACAGGCGCTGGCGGAGGCCCGTGATTTCGACGGCACGGTGGTGTTCATCTTTCAACCCGCCGAGGAGCACGGCAAGGGTGCGCAAGCGATGATTGAGGAGGGGCTGTTTGCGCATTTTCCGGTCGATGAGATCTACGCCATTCATTGCCTGCCAGGTCTTCCGCAAGGCCAAATTCAGACCCGGGCCGGGCTGATTTGCGCCAGTGAGAGCCTGTTCGAGATCGAGATCACCGGTCAAGGCGGGCATGCAGCGATGCCGCAGGTCGGGCGCGACGCGCTCACCGTGGCGGCCTCGCTCATTGCCGATCTGCAGACCATCGTGCCACGTCAACTGGCCCCCGGCTCCGGGGCAGTCTTGTCGGTGACCGAGTGTCTGACCGACGGCCAGCGCAACGTGCTTCCGGGGAAGGTGACGCTCAAGGGTGATGTGCGGGCACGGCGTGCGGAGGATCGTGCGCGGATCGAGGCCGCGATGACACGGATGGTGGACGGGATCAGCGCGGCCTATGGTGTGCGTGGGACGTTTTCGTTTGAGACCGCGTTCATCGAGACGGTCAATGCGGATGGTCCGGTGGCGGCCATCGAAACCGCGGCGCGGCTTGCGGGGCTCCCCTGCGAGACCAATGGGGAGCCGATGAGTTTCTCGGAGGATTTCGCCCATCTCGCTGCGCATGCGCCCGGCGCCTTCCTGTTGCTCGGAAACGGGCAGGACAGCGCTCCGCTGCATGCGCCCGACTTTGATTTCAACGATGCCAATGTCGAGGCGGGCGCGCGGTTTTGGACCGAGCTTGTCCGCCACCGCCTGCCAACACTTCCTTAACGCCTTCTTGCGAGACTGCTGCAAACCAGTGCAGGAATCGCGTGTCTACTTCCTTCTCCTCCTCCAGTGCCCCGCAGACCCGCCCAGCCACCGGTGAGGCGCCGTTCGCACCCGGCGAGGTGTTCTTTTCACGCACGGATCGGCGAGGCGTCATCCTCAGCGGCAATGATGTCTTCCGGAGCGTGGCCGACTACGCGTGGTCCGACCTGATCGGCGCGCCGCACAAGATCATTCGCCATGAGGACATGCCGAAAGGAGTGTTTCATATCCTGTGGGATCGCATCCTGAAGGGACAACCAATTGGTGCTTATGTAAAAAACCGCGCGCGGGATGGGCTGCACTACTGGGTATTCGCGGTGATCACACCCTGCGGAGATGGGTTTCTATCAGCCCGTATCAAACCCACCAGCGCCCGTCGGGAGACCGTGGAAGCGCTTTATGCGACGCTGCGCCAGCAGGAGCGCGATGGCGCGCTGACGGCGGATGGCTCCGCGCAGAGGATCGAAGAAAGCGTGCGCGCGCTCGGTTTTGACAGCTACGAGGCATTCTCTGCCGATTCGCTCACCGAAGAGTTGCTGGCAGAGGCCGCGCAGGTCGGCTGGCAGAAGCCCCAGCGGATCGTCGCCGCCCGCGACCTGCTCGAAACGGTGCAAAAGCTCAGCACCCATGCTGACGCGCTTCTGTCGGCCTTCGATGCGCTCACCGCCGTGCCCCGTAACCTGCAGATCAAGGCCAAGCGGATCGAGCCGACCGGCGGGCCGCTGACCGCGCTCTCCTCCGACTACGACCGCATGTCTCGAGACATGTCCGTGTGGTTCCTTGAAAAGGTAGTGGGACGCGACAACAACTTCGTGCAGATCGTCGACGCCATCAAGCAAATGCTACTCTCCAGCAGCACGCGTGAAATCCTCGCGAGGTGTCACACGCAACTCAGCGGTGACCATCCGGAGCAAAACCGGTTCGATCCTGAGCACGAACGAGACCTGCTGGAAGCCTTGATTGCAGACTACACCGGACAGATCGCCAACGAATTCAAGCTGCTCGATGCGCAAACAGCACGTTTGTCAAAGGCCTGCACGGAGATGCAGCGCTCCTTGCTCGGGCTCAATACTGTCCGGGTGACCGGCAAGATCGAAAACGCCCGGCTGGTGGGCGACACCTCCAGTCTGGGAGAGATCATTGCGCATCTGGGCACATCCCAAGCCCTCGTCGAGCGGCATCTGGAGGCGGTCAAATGTGGGGTTGACGAGATTTGCAGGGGCGTGGGACGGGCGCAGACCCTCGAACGCCAGTTCGGGCGTGGATCTCGGGCCGATGTCGCGCGCCACAGCCTCACAGCCTGACGCTTTCTGATCGCTCTGCAAATGCGCATTGGGTCCGCTTTGCCGTGGGCTTGCCTAGATTGCGATACGATCTCGCGGCTGAAAATATGACAGCGGGAGATGCCCCGCAAACATCCTACAGAGAGCCCGCGCTCAGGGCAGGCCGCAGATGCGTGTGCGCGGATGATGGCCGCTGGTCCGCGTAGCTGCAAGCCTGCACCGCTTGCGAGCGTGGGCGTCTTGCGTGAGGCGGGGATGTAACGGTCGGAGAAGGTCCACATGAGTACGCATGAGCGGCAATGCTCGTATGTTGCTACGTGAGCGTGCGGATCGGGGCGACGGGTGTCTGGTTGGAGCGGCGAAGTGGGTTGTCCGCAACGCCTCTCGGTCATGTTGCCGCGGAGGCCTTATGTTGTTGCTCCAGAGTATGGTGGCAGGATTGCGAGCCGATTGAAAACCGGCAGGCGATTGTTTGCGGAGTATGTCCTGCGCAGCTTTTTGGTGAGGCCGGGCGCTGGTGGGGGCGGTGATCGTGGTGACCGGGATCCGGGTTGGGCGTGTCTCGTGACACGTCAGGGCCCAAATTTGCCCTGGATTTCAGGGCCTAGCGCCTATGCACCATCTTGCGTCTCCGCCTTGAACTTGACGGTCCCTGCGTTGAAAAAAGCGCATTTTTGCATGCTGTGGCGGCAATTGGTTGAGGCGGCGGCGCTGCGCGCCGGTTGGGCGCGGTGCTGATGTTCTTCGGATCGCCCCCGTGCGCCACGGCGGCATTCAATTCTTGTGTGCAGGCGTTTGCGTCCGGGATCAGACGTGCCGCAAAATGACCGCGTTTTCGCCCCGCGCATGCGCCGTCGATCCGGTTTGTTCATGGTTGATGATTCGTGAACGCATAGGATTCAGGCATGTGTTGCCATTCGCGCCTGACGGGCCGCGCATAGACCTGCCGCGCGTGGTACGCGACGACTTCATTGCGCATCTGTGTGCCGGTGGAACCGCCGAAGCTGCCGTGTCGGAATTGCGCGCCGCCTATCGGCCTGCTCTGGTCGGTAGTCATGCGTCTGCGCAGGTACTCGTCACGCTCGCGCTCACCGCGTGGGAGACCGGACGTTTGCCGTCGTTTCTCCAGCAGGAGGTGTGCACCCTGCTGGAGCGCCTCGATCCGCATGAAGGAGTCTCGGTTGCAGAATGGGCCGCTGAGGCGCGCCGGATCGTGGAGCGGGTGCAGGCACCGCAACCCCCAAAGGTCGATCTGCGCGCGGCGGCAGCGCGCCCGCCATGGCCCGAGGGCAGCGTCTTGCAATGCGCCAGCCAGAAGATCAGCACGCCATGGGGTCTGTTCCTCGTTCTGGACAAGCATTGGGTCCATGGCGCATTCCACGCGCTTGCCGTTGCGCTGGACCTGGATGCCGACCGTTTGAGGCTGCTGGCGCCCGATCCCATCGTCTCACCGCCGGTCTTCGTGCTCGGCGCAGGCGATCCACAGCTCCACAAGCGCGCCGATCTCAATGCCTCACGCGATCAACGCCGCAAGGCGCAGCGGCACATTCAGCACATTCACGCCCGGCTCATTCCACCGCAGGAGAGACAAGTGGTCTATGCTCGCCTGCGCGCGCCTTTACAGTGACAGGTGACGGGCCCGGGCGCCCCGTTCGATCGCAGCCGCGTGGAGCCGGTCGATATCAAGCTCGTAGCGGATTTCCTCCAGAAGGCGCAATTCGGTCTCTTCGAGATGCCCATCCGCCGCCGCCACATCGCAGGCCAGCGCATAGGCGGTCTCGTAGAGGCGTTCGGGCAAGCTGTCGCGCACCAATCCGAACAGCGCATCGAGCCCGTCCTCCTGCTCGAACAGGTCAAAAACCATCTGGCTCACCTGTTTCATGCGATCCGCGTCATAGTCGGAAAACACCGGCAGGATATTCACCGCCGCGTTGATCTTCACCAGTTCGGCGGTGCGGATATCCTCGTCGGAGGCCGACACCGCAATCATCAGAGCGACGAGAGCATCCTGAGCGCTGAGCGCGTGTAGCGGGTCTTGGGGCACGGGGTCTTCCTTTCACGCGAAGCAGCACGATGCTGCACCCGCAAGATATTGACGCAACCAAAGCGGCACAATAGGGGTTGGCGGCTAAATCCTTGAGCCGCGATGTGAGTCCTCGCGGCACAGACAGTCGGAGACAATCCCATGACCGCGATGCGAGACGCAGCGATGACAAGCAAAGCCTGGCCCTTCGAAGCGGCGCGGGCCCTGCTCAAACGCTACGAAAAAGCGCCTCCTGAGAAGGGCTATGTGCTCTTTGAGACCGGCTACGGGCCGTCCGGGCTGCCGCATATCGGCACATTTGGCGAGGTCGCCCGCACCACCATGGTGCGCCGCGCCTTCGAGATGATCTCCGACATTCCCACCAAACTCATCTGTTTCTCGGACGATCTCGACGGGATGCGCAAGGTGCCCGGCAATGTGCCGAACCCCGAGAGCCTCACGCCGCATCTGCAAAAGCCGCTCACGTCGGTGCCGGACCCGTTCGGGGAGTTCGAAAGTTTCGGGCACCACAACAACGCGATGCTGCGCCGGTTCCTCGACACGTTCGGGTTCGAGTACGAGTTCATCAGCGCCACCGAGTACTATGCCTCGGGGCAGTTCGACGAGGTGCTGCTGCGCGCCGCCGAGCGCTATGACGACATCATGAAAGTGATGCTCAAGTCCCTGCGCGAGGAACGCCAGCAAACCTATTCGATCTTTCTGCCCATTCATCCCGAGACCGGGCGGGTGCTCTATGTGCCGATGAAAGACGTGAACGCCAAGGACGGGACGATCACCTTCGACACCGAAGACGGGACCGAGATGACATTGCCGGTCACCGGGGGCAATGTGAAGCTTCAATGGAAGCCGGATTTCGGGGCTCGTTGGGCCGCGCTCGGCGTCGATTTCGAGATGTACGGCAAGGATCACAGCACAAACACGCCGATCTATGACAAGATCTGTGAAATCCTCGGCTGGAAAGCGCCCGAGCACTACACCTATGAGCTCTTTCTGGACGACAAGGGGCAGAAAATCTCCAAGTCTTCGGGCAACGGGATCAGCATCGACGAATGGCTCTCCTATGCCTCGACCGAGAGCCTGTCCTATTTCATGTATCAAAAGCCGAAGACCGCCAAGCGGATGTATTTCGACGTGATCCCCAAGGCGGTGGACGAGTATCACCAGCAACTGCGCGCTTTCCCCGATCAGGACGAGAAGGCCAAGGTCAACAACCCGGTCTTCCACATCCATAATGGCACCCCGCCGCAATCGACCATGGTCGTGCCCTTTGCCATGCTTCTGAACCTTGCTTCGGTGTCGGGCGCCGAGGACAAGGACACGCTTTGGGGGTTCATCCAGCGCTATGCGCCCGAGGCGAGCCCAGAGACCAACCCCGATCTTGATCAGGCCGCCGGGTTCGCGGTGCGCTACTACAACGACTTCGTGAAGCCGAACAAAACCTACCGCGCGCCGACCGAGGCGGAGGCGGAGGCACTGACCGCCCTGCGCGATGCGCTGGCCGCGCATGAGGGGCCGCGCGACGACGAGAGCCTGCAATCCATCGTCTACGCGGTGGGGCGCAACCGGTTTGATCCGCTGCGGGGCTGGTTCACGGCTCTCTACGAGGTGCTGCTCGGGGCCAGCCAAGGACCGCGTTTTGGCGGGTTTATTGCGCTGTATGGCGTCGAGGAAACCATTGCGTTGATCGACAAAGGCTTGGCGGGCGACCTGACCGCATCTTGAACGGGCCCACCCCGAGCATTTGCCCGGCCCGGCTCCTGCGCTAGTCTCTCCGGTAATTAGCAGGAGGACAGACGATGCGCGCAGTTTTGGTGGCCCTCGGACTCGCCGTGGCAATGCTCTTCACCGCCCCCGGACCCGCTCAGGCGCAGGAGGCGGAGATACAAGGCGTGATCACCTCGCAACTCGAAGCGTTCAAGGCAGATGATTTCGACACCGCCTTCACCTTCGCCGCGCCGACCATTCAGGACATCTTCCGCACGCCAGAGAATTTCGGGCGGATGGTCTCTCAGGGCTACCCGATGGTCTGGCGGCCTGCGGAGGTGGACTATCTCGACCTGCGCCGCGAGAACGGGATGCTCTTTCAGGACGTGCGGATCGTCGATGGCGAGGGGCGGGTGCATTTTCTGGAATACCGCATGACAGAACTGGGCGGCGCTTGGAAGATCAGCGGTGTGCGTATTCTGGAAGCGGCTGAGCTGTCGGCCTAGAATTCGGTCCAGACATTGAGGCGCAGCGCACTCTGGGCGCCGTCTCCGCTCTTGTGTTCATAGCCGATCTGATAGCGCACACGCCCGCCTTGCGTGCTGTAAGCGACACTTGGCGCGATTGTCAGGCTCGTTCCGAATTGGGTCTGTTCGGCAAAGACCTGCCCGACCACCGCGAGACGCTCCGAGACCGACAAGCCTAGCGTGGTGTCGAGCTTCACCCGGTCATCGCTCCCGTCGGTGTCGAGGAACACGCCCAGATCGACCGAGAGCCAGCCGCTGCGGTCCCGGAGCGTGATCCCCTTGCTCCACGCCCCGCCGAGTTTGAGAAACTGCGTGAACGTGACCCTGTCCACGCTCTTTGTGCCGAGGCCAAACTCCAGCGCGGCCAGCGCCCCGCCCTCCCAGCGATAGGGTGGCAGGCGCAGGAAGATATGGCCTTCGCCGCTGCTGTCCATGTTCACCGAGCCAGAGAAGCCGAGCGTGTACGCGCCCTTGAGCCCCCATTCGGCGTAGAGCGTGGTCTCGGATTGGCTGCCGCCGGTCTCGGGGCTGAGGTGCCCCGTGCCCACGGAGAGAAACACGCTGCCTTCGTCGCGGGGCCACGCGCCGGCGCAGAGCGCGGCGGGGGCGAGCAGAAGGGCGAGGGTGAGGCCAAGGCGATGGATCATGGAAAGCTCCCGCCTGTCAGTATGGTTAACACATCTTAACGACTGGTTACCGCGCGCGCAGAGCGCTACGCTCAAGCACAACGCAGCCCAAAAGGACCGCTCATGCCCCTTATCAACTCCTTGCCTGAGGCCGACCTCGACGCTGACCTCGCCGAGCATCTCAGTTTCTTTCACGGCACGCTCGGCGGCATCCCCAATTCCATCCGCACCATGGCCCTGCGCCCCGAGATCGCGCGGGCCTATACCGATCTCAACATGGCCGTGATGAAAGACTACGGCGCCGTCACGCCCGAGCTCAAACGCCTCATCGGCTATGTCGCCAGCTTCGCCTCCGGGTGCCTTTATTGTCAGGCCCATATGATCCTCGCCTCCGAGCGCTTCGGGGCCTCCGAAGAACGGCTCGGCGCGGTGTACGATTTTGAGGACAGCCCGCATTTCACCGAGGCCGAGAAAGCCGCGCTCGCCTTCGCCCATGCCGCTGCCGCCGTGCCCAACGCCGTTACCGAAGAGGTCGGCGCGCGGCTCACGGCGCATTGGTCCGCCGAGGCGGTGGTGGAGATCACCGCCGTGGTCGCACTTTTCGGCTATCTCAACCGTTGGAATGACAGCATGGGCACGGCGCTGGAGGAGTTGCCGCAGGACCGGGGGGCGCGGCGGCTCGCGGACACAACGGGCTGGACGCCCGGAAAGCACGGGTAAGCCATGCTGGAGCCGGAAAACGTACAGGATTATCCCCGCCCGCCCGCACTGGAAGCGGTGCCACAGACCTTGCGCGCTACGCTTGGTGGCGTCGAAATCCTACTTACAAACAGAGCGCTACGCGTGCTCGAAACGCATCATGCACCGACCTATTACCTCCCGTTCGAGGACCTGCGCGCCCAGCGTGTGGAAGCGCCGGGACGGAGCTTTTGCGAATGGAAAGGGCGGGCGCGCTACTGGAGCCTGCGCGCCGGGGGCGTGGAGGCCGTGCGCTGCGCATGGGACTATCCCGAGCCGACGGCGCGCTTTGCCGCCCTCAAGGACCATCTGGCGATCTACGCCCACGCGCTGGACGCGGCCTTCGTCGGCGACATGCCAGTGCGGCCGCAGCCGGGGAATTTCTATGGCGGCTGGGTGACGGACAACCTCACCGGCATGGTCAAAGGGGCCCCCGGCACAGAAGGTTGGTGACGGGACAGATCTGTGCTGCGGCACGGTTGTGCGCGGGCCTGCCGATGCCCATATCGATTTGGTATCATTGAGGAGCCCAGACATATGCAATGCCCGATTGACGGAACGACCCTTGTGATCACGGACCGCAGCGGCGTCGAGATCGACTACTGCCCGCAATGCCGGGGTGTGTGGCTCGACCGGGGTGAGCTTGACAAGATCATTGAGCGCAGCGCGCCTGCAGGCTATTCAGACAGCCCGCGCGGTCATGCCCCGGAGCCGAAACGCAAGAAGCGCGGCTCGTTTCTCGAAGACCTGTTCGACTTCTGATCCAGATCAACGCGATCCCCTGCGCGCCGTGCCACCCTCGGGTCATCGTTACCTGAAGGGAGGTCAGCCATGTATAAGAACATTCTCGTCCCCATCTCCTTCGACACCGAGCGAAACGCGGACGGGGCTTTGGACGTGGCGCGCAAGCTCGTGTCCGAGGGCGGCACGATCCGGCTTCTGCATGTGGTGGAGGTGATCCCGGCCTATGCCATGCATCACGTCCCGCAAGAGCATATCAAAGCAGCTGAAGAGCGGATTGCGCAGCAATTGCAGGAGCTTGCCGCCACGGTGCCGGGCGGGGCGGCCTCGGTCATTCACGGCCATTCAGGCCGGTCGATCATCGACTATGCCGACGCCCATGGCACCGATCTGGTCATCATTGCCTCGCACCGACCGGGGATGCAGAATTTGCTTCTGGGCTCAACCGCGACGCAGGTCGTGCGTCATGTGAAATGTGCGGTGCACGTGCTCAGGTGAGGCTAGACGCCAGCGGGCGGGGCCTCGCTGCATGCGCGGAACGCCCGGACTGGTGCGGCAGCGCCCGCAAGCGGCAGCGTCACCGCCTGATTGGGTGTAAACGCCTTGGCCTGTTGATTAAATTCAAGCCCATTCAGGACGTTTTCGAAGCCGCGGTCGCGGACTGTCAGGCGCGGCCCGTCGATGACATGGCGGTCGGTGCCGATCGTCAGGGCCGTCCCGCCGGAGAACGCCATGGCAAAGGTTCCGCTCGGGGTCCAGACCCCCTCTGTCCGGGTCACGGTAAGGGTGTACAGGCCAAGCCCCGGGTCGTAGGTGATCACCGTCTTTGCCTCGGGGGCGGTATCGTGCAGGGTGCAGATGGGATCAGGGGTGAAGTCCCACGCGGTGGCGGGCAAGGGGGCCGTGAGGCCCAGAAGCAGAAGAAACAGTCGCATGAGGGATGATTTAGGCGGGAGGTTCGGCTTGACCATTGGTAAGCTCCCCCCATAGCCTGCAATCTGCACAAGGTGGGCATGAAGACAGGGATGACGATGAAACTGGTAAATCGGGTGGTTCTGGTCTGCGCCGTGGCGCTCCTCGTGGCGCCCGCGCCAGCCTCTGCACAGGGCCGCGAGGGCATGTTCGACGCGGCGACCACCAACCGCGTCATCGACACCGTGGCGAGTGTATTCGCGGGCTGCCGGGACATTCCGGATGTCTACCGGCCCGATTGCCTCGGCAAGGCGCTCCAAAACGGCGCTCGGAAAATCTCAAATAATCCAGCCTATTGGGAGGCTTACGTGGCGCTGACCCGGCTGTCGCGGGGGCTGACCCGGTCGGTCCGGGAAAACCGCGACGATGAGTTGGGACGGCTCCGCGCTGCGGGGATGCGGCTTGACGCGGTCCGCCCGGAGGTCCTGCCGGCGCTTGCGGCGGAGACCCGCGCGGCGATTGCCCGGGCGAACGAGGATCTGCAACGCCTGAGCGCGTCGGAGGTGACGGCCTTCGCCCCGCTCCGCGAGTTGCTGCTCAACGCCCGGCCCTGGCCCTGAGCTGTCCCTCATTGGCGGCGCAAAGGCCCGCCCGCGCACCGAACGGTTAACGCGGCGCCCGCGCAACACCCGTCCCGACGGGCACATCGCGTTTGAGCCAAGTTAACAAGGGATTTTGGGCGCCATACGACGTATGGCTCGGCGTATGGCACCTGTACATACACTGTACATACAAATCCCGATTCGTTCTGGGGTTAACGCGCCGTACGGTGGGGGCGCGTTAACCTTTTCCGGGTGTCGCCCCACGCGACAGGGATACGCGCCGGGACAGGGGCAGGTCGGGGACTGTCGCTCGCGACGGTGGAACGGCGCGCTTTATGGTTGCCAAGCACGTTCCCGGATTGGAGCGGGCAGCGCGCGGGTGGCAAAAGCGACAGGCCGCGGGACGACCTGCCGCTGGCCCGGCGCGCTACGCGCTTGATTCCGGGCCGTTCTAAGTGTCTCGGCCTGCCTCGCTACCAGCAGGCTGCGATTATCGACCGCAACAATCGATCAGAGTGCGACGCGATAGCGTTGCTCTGCTTTGCAAGTTGCATATTGATTTTTCGAACGCTCTTGTCGTCCAACCGAAGTAGGCTCGTGGAATCTTGGCGAGCGGTAAAACCAATGGCAATTTTGGGCGACATGGGAGTCCATAGTTCCACGCCTTCAGAACCCAATTCTTGGAAAGGGTAATCCTCAAACCGAATTTTAGGGTTAGAGCCTACAACGAAACTCTTTCTTGGACTCGCAGGTGTGGCTACAACAAGGCTCATGGAGTCGAGCGTTTCAAGAATATGAATTGATTGTCTGCTGAAATTTTCGATCCGGCTTCTGGATGCAACCGTGTGCTGGTAGTCTGGCGAATTGAATTTAGCCCTCTCCTCTGGAGTGAAGGGTCGAGTGTGTTCCTCGAGCTTACGGAGGTTCTCTTGGGAGAAAACCTCTTGAATGGCCTCCTTAGCAATTGGTTCGATGAAGTCCGGAGTGCGCTTGCTCAAGTTGTAAAAAAACTGAATGAAGCGCCTTCTATCTTCGCCAGATTTAAAGGATACGTTCCCTGACACTAAACATTTTTGGAAAATGTCCATCCAGTTGGGAACATAGTTGTCGAGTTCGACAGCGAAGAAGCGTTCCAAGCCGTCGCTTTTGGATCCGTCTGTGCGTGTCACAGTGTTGTAGTGTCGGCGCTTAAACACCGAGTTGATATTTCTAACTTCTATTGTGAAAGGCGTTTTCCGTTTTGTTGCGTAGTAAACGCTGGAGCCTTCAACACAGAAATGCTTCAAAATAGTTTTTGGCACGAAGTGATGGTTCTGCGACCGGCTCAAAACGAACTACCTCTTCTTCCGCCTCTTCACATTGCCCCCACGCTGCCCCGGCCTGCCCGCCGTGGACCGTCCCCGCGCGCCCTCTGACGCCGCTTCGACCGCTGATTGGCGGGCGAGGGGGTCGTCGGCGACGGCTAGGTCCACCGCCTCCAAGCGTTTGACCTCGTCGCGGAGGCGGGCGGCTTCTTCGAATTCCAGGTTTTCAGCGGCCTTGCGCATGTCGGTGCGCAGGCCGTCTAGGACGGCTTGGAGGTTCTGGCCTGCTTTTGGCGTATCGACCTTTGCGGTGACGCGGTTCATGTCCACGTCGCCTTTGTAGAGGCCGGCCAGCACGTCCTCGACGTTTTTCTTGACCGTCTCGGGCGTGATCCCGTGTTCCTCGTTATAGGCGATCTGTTTGGTGCGGCGGCGGTCGGTTTCGCCAAGCGCGCGTTCCATGGAGCCGGTGATGCGGTCGGCATACATGATGACGCGGCCTTCGGCGTTGCGGGCGGCGCGGCCGATGGTTTGGATCAGGGAGGTTTCCGAGCGCAGGAAGCCTTCCTTGTCGGCGTCGAGGATCGCCACGAGGCCGCATTCGGGGATGTCGAGGCCCTCGCGGAGGAGGTTGATGCCGACGAGCACGTCGAAGGCGCCGAGGCGGAGGTCGCGGAGGATTTCGATGCGTTCGATAGTGTCGATATCGGAGTGCATGTAGCGGACCTTGATGCCCTGCTCGTGCATGTATTCGGTGAGGTCCTCGGCCATGCGTTTGGTCAGGGTCGTCGCGAGGGTGCGGTAGCCGTTGGCGGCGACGCGGCGGACCTCGTCGAGGAGGTCATCGACCTGCATCTCGACGGGGCGGATTTCGACCTGCGGGTCCAGAAGGCCCGTGGGGCGGATCACCTGTTCCGCGAACACACCGCCGGATTGTTCGAGCTCCCATTTCGAGGGGGTGGCGGAGACGAAGATGGATTGCGGGCGCATGGCGTCCCATTCCTCGAATTTGAGGGGGCGGTTGTCCATGCAGGAGGGCAGGCGGAAGCCGTGTTCGGCCAGCGTGAATTTGCGGCGGTAGTCGCCTTTGTACATCGCGCCGATTTGCGGCACGGAGACGTGGCTCTCGTCGGCGAAGACGATGGCGGTGTCGGGGATAAACTCGAACAGGGTCGGGGGCGGCTCGCCGGGGGCGCGGCCTGTAAGGTAGCGGGAGTAGTTTTCGATGCCGTTGCACACGCCGGTGGCCTCCAGCATTTCGAGGTCGAAATTGGTGCGTTGTTCGAGGCGCTGGGCTTCGAGGAGCTTGCCGTCGGCCACCAGTTGGTCGAGGCGGATGCGGAGCTCCTGTTTGATGCCGTTGATGGCCTGGTTCATCGTCGGCTTCGGGGTGACGTAGTGGGAGTTCGCATAAACGCGGATGCGCTCCATATTGTCCGTCTTCTGGCCGGTGAGCGGGTCGAATTCGGTGATCGCTTCCAGCTCTTCGCCGAAGAACGAGAGCCGCCACGCGCGGTCTTCGAGGTGGGCGGGGAAGATCTCAAGGCTGTCGCCCCGAACGCGGAAGGAGCCGCGTTGGAACGCCTGATCGTTGCGCTTGTATTGCTGGGCGACGAGGTCTGCCATCACCTGCCGCTGGTCGTAGATCTTGCCGACGGTGAGGTCCTGGGTCATCGCGCCATAGGTCTCCACTGAGCCGATGCCGTAGATGCAGGACACAGACGCCACGATAATCACGTCATCGCGTTCGAGCAAGGCGCGGGTCGCCGAGTGGCGCATCCGGTCGATCTGCTCGTTGATCTGGCTTTCTTTCTCAATGTAGGTGTCCGAGCGCGGGACATAGGCCTCGGGCTGGTAGTAGTCGTAGTAGCTTACGAAATACTCGACGGCGTTTTCGGGGAAGAAGCCCTTGAACTCGCCGTAAAGCTGGGCGGCGAGGGTCTTGTTGGGCGCGAGGATGATCGCGGGGCGCTGGGTCTCTTCGATCACCTTGGCCATGGTGTAGGTCTTGCCGGTGCCCGTGGCGCCGAGAAGGACCTGATTTTGCTCGCCGTCGAGGATCGCTGCGCTGAGTTCCTTGATGGCCGTGGGCTGGTCGCCTGCCGGTTTGAACTCCGTGTGCATGACGAGCCGCTTGCCGCCTTCGAGCTTGAGGCGCTCGCGGACGTCCTCGGCGGGGGCGTTGCTGAGGGCCGCAGGGCTGGAATCGCTGTGGACATGGGGCATGGGCAGGTCTCCTTGTGCCTTGATATGTGTCACGGCCGGGCAGGGATGCAAGTGCCGGGCCGCACGCGGTTGCAGGGCATGATTGGTGTCGGCAGGGATTTTGGGCTATCCTTCTGCGCAGCGGAGCGATGGAGGGATTCCCCGTGCAGCGCAAACTTGCGACGATCCTTGTGGGCGACTTTGTCGGCTCGACCGCCGCGATGGCGCGGAGCGAGGAGGCCGCGCTCAGCCGGGTGCTTCTCGGGCTCGATCTGGTGTCGCGCTCCGTTGCGCATCACAAAGGGCGGGTGTTCAACACGGCAGGGGACGCGCTGCTGGCCGAGTTCGACAGCCCGGTCAATGCGCTCAAGGCGGCGATCGAGGCGCGCTCGCATCTTGCTTCCACACCGGAACTTGCACCGACAGACATGCGGTTCGGGCTTCACATCGCCGATGTTGTGCAGGTTGGCGAGGATCTGCGCGGGGACGGGGTCAATATCGCGGCCCGGTTGCAGGAACATGCCGCGCCCGGTGAGATCGATGTCTCAGGTGTGCTGTATGACCACGTGGAGCGGGTTGCCCCCTGTGCGTTCTCGGATCAGGGGATGCAGGTCTTCAAGGGGGTCAGTGCCCCTGTGCGTGTCATGCGGGTCGGCGCGTCGATGGATCGGCATGTCTATCAAACCGCCCCGACGGTTGATGCGCCGAAATCCGAGCTTAAACCCAATTCCGTCGCGGTGCTGCCCTTCGTGGTGAGTGGGGCCGCCGACGATGATCAGGCGTTTCTGGCTGACGGGCTCACCGATGACATCATCCACGAGTTGAGCCTGATCCGGTCACTCTTTGTCAGCTCGCGCACCGCTTCGCGTGCCTTGCGCACCGATGATCCGGTGCAGATCGGCGAGGCGCTCGGGGTGCGCTATGTGCTCTCCGGGGCCATTCGCAGGCTCGGGCCGCGCTTGCGCCTCAACGTCACGCTCGCGCGCACGTCTGATGGCGGCGTGGTCTGGTCGGACCGCGTGCAGCGGCCTTTCGACGAGGTGCTCGACGCGATGGACGATCTGGTGGCCCGTGTGGCGTCGACAGTGTCGGGCCGGATCGACCATGCCGAGATCACCGCCCTGCGCACCAAACGCCCGGAGAATATGACGGCTTACGAGTATTACCTGCGGGGGCTGGACCGTCACCGTTTGGGCGGTGTGTCCAACACCTACGCTGAGGAAGCGCGGCAGTGGTTTCAACGCTCACAGGCCGCAGACCCGGGCTTCGCCAGACCGCTGGCCATGGAAATCTGCTCGTGGAGCTACCTTCCGGACTTCGATCAGGTGGCCGCAGAAAAGATGCTCAACCGTGCGATGGAACTCGATGGGTCTGATCCGGAGTTGCACCGGATTTTCGGTGTTTTGCAGATCAAGTTGAACAATGATTACGAGGCCAGCAAGCGGCACCATGACATGGCGCTGCAACTTGCACCGAACGATGCCTATATTCTGGGCCGCTGCGCCGCGTTTTATACCTATGATGGCGCGCCGGACCGGGCGCTCGACCTGCTGGCGCGCGCCGACGCGCTGGACCCGTTTCTGCCCGTGTGGATCGTCGAGGAACGTGTTGCCGCGCTCTATGCCAAAGGGCTCTACGCAGAGGCGAATGACGAGGCGCGGAGCCTGAATTTTCAAACCCGGCGCTCGCGGCTTTACCGGGCCGCCGGCCGCGTGGCGCGCGGCGATTTGGACCGGGCGCGCCAACTCGTCACCGAAGCCCGCGCCGACGATCCGTCCTTGAGCACGGCCTATGTTGTGGAACAGGAACTGTTCCGGGACAAAGCCCTGCTGGAAGAACTTCTGGACCGGCTGCGCGTTGCGGGCTTGCCCGACCCTGAAGCGATGGAACCCTCCACGCCAGTGCTTGCGTTAGGCCGCTAGAGCCTGCCGCTGACCTGCAGAATGCAGTTTTCAGCTGTGGGGCAGGCCCTATCGCGGAAATTTCCGGCTGGGGGCAAGCCGCCTTCTACTTGCAGATCGGCAATTCCAAGGGGGGCTGCTTGGGCAGGGACGCCCGCCAGCTATTGATGATCGGTTGCAGCTTTCGTTTGGACCAGAATTTAGGAGTCCCGACGGTGCGCAGGCAGGACGTGTTCCAATAGGTCCCGGCCTGCGCAGGGGATTTGCCGCGCGCAACGGCCTTGGTCACGGCGTCGATATCCTTGGATTCGGGGTAGATATACAGGGAGGTCGGGTTGCCTTCGATCATCGCGATGATCTCGTCCGAGACATGGTCGGACCATGTCGTGCAGCCATTGCTGCGCCCGCCCGTGTAGTCGATCAGCTTGCCAACGGGCACGAAGCCCTCCGCGTCGGCGTGGGGGCTTTGGGGGCGGCTCATGCGGCATTGCCAGCGCAGGAACCGCGCCTCATGCCCGCCGATGGCGCGCTCGCGGGCGTTGCGGGTCTCGCGCTCGCCGTCGAAGAGGATGAAGGTGCGCTTGAAGGCCCGCATCTGGCCGGACTGGCGCATGTAGCCCTTGAAGGAGGTCCGGGTCTCGGCGGTCACATAGGCCCCGCCCATGGTCAGCTTCGAGCCTTCGGCATTGCTGAAATGCTGTGCGCATTCGCGGCTATTGGAGAAGGTCGCGCGGGGCAGTTTGCGCCCGTTGCCATGGCCGGAGGACACCGCGCGGAAGGTCTGGCTTTGCTCGCAGATGATGTAAAAGCGTGCCCCGGCGGCGCCAATCCCGTGGGGCCGCGTGGCATCCTTGGCGAAGTAACACGGGTTTCGGACCTCGCCGCGCTGCCGCTTGTCCTGATAGAGCGCGCGGGCCCGCTCAAGCACCACGGGCGCGATTTGCCCATCGCCGGTGCCGACATGCTTTTGCAGCCAGTTCGGAAAGGCTTCGGCGCGCGCGGGCGTCGGTCCGGCTCCGGCCGCGACAAGCAGTGCCACGGTAACCCCCATGCAGGTCAATAGCTGCGTGATCCATCGCATCTCAGGCTCTCCTGTTTCATCCGCCTCGCGCCCACTTTATCACAGTTTTGAGCGGCGCACGCGGGGCATTGGCGGAAAAATCCGGTTTGCCCGGCGGGACTTGCATGTCACAGTCCATCACGCTTCTGTCACAGGGGTTGGCAGGTCGATCCTGACCCGTCATTTGGGGGGAACACAACGCAAAGGACACCATGTCATGGCCCTATCCCGCCGTACGCTGTTCATCGGATCCGCTCTCGTTCTGCTCGGAGGCGGCTATGCCGCGCAGAGCCTTCTGTCCGAAGACTACACCGCAGCATGGTATGAAACCGCCGAGGGGGTGGCGATCGACGGCACGGATCCGGTCGCCTATTTCACCCAAGGCGCGCCGGTCTCGGGAGACGCCGCGCACAGCCTCGATTGGGGCGGGACCACGTGGCATTTCGCCAGCGCCGAGAACAAGGCGCTGTTCGAGGCCGAGCCCGAGGCCTACGCGCCGCAATATGGCGGCTATTGTGCTTGGGCGGTGGGAGCGCGCAAGTCGCTCGCGCCCACCGAGCCCGCGCAATGGGCCATCGTCGACGGCAAGCTCTATCTGAACTTCAACGCCTCGGTGCAGGAAAAGTGGCAGGCCGATGTGCCGGGCTTCATCGCCCGGGCCGATCAGAACTGGCCAGAGCTTGAGGCCGGGCTCATCGCACCTGAGACATAACACCCGCTTGGCAAGTCCCGTCCGGCTTGGCATAAGGCGGGTAACAGACACGGGATGACATTCATGCGCGCACGCATCTACCAACCCGCCCGCACCGCGATGCAGTCGGGCACGGCCAAAACCCATCACTGGGTGCTGGAATTCGCGCCGGCCTCGGCCCGCGATGTGGACCCGCTGATGGGCTGGACCTCGTCCAGCGACACCCAAAGCCAGGTGCGGCTGAGCTTCGAGACCAAGAAGGCCGCGCTCGCCTATGCCAAGGAAAACGGCATCGACGCGATCGTGCAGGAGCCCAAGACGCGCAAGGTCAATATCCGGCCCGGCGGCTATGGCGACAATTTCGCGACCAATCGCCGGGGGGCATGGACGCACTGAGCCTGCGAGTCTGCACGGCGAATGAGCCCGGCGTGCAGGCGGTGATCGCAGCGCATCTGGCGCAGATGCAGGCCCAAACTCCCGAAGAAAGCCGTCACGCGCTGCCGGCCCAGAGCCTGCGCGGTGCTTGGATGCTCGCGGCGGAGGCGGGCGGCACGGTGGTTGCGATTGGTGCGGTGGCCCCGCTCTGGCCCGGCGCAGGCGAGATCAAATCCATGCACACGCTGGCAGCAGGCCGCGGGCGCGGCGCTGGGCGGGCCATCCTGCGCGGGCTGCTCGACCGGGCGGCGGCGGAGGGCATTGGTGCAGTCTATCTCGAAACCGGCAGCACCCCCGCCTTCGCCCCGGCCCGCGCGCTCTATGCCAACGAAGGCTTCACCTTCTGCCCACCCTTCGGAACCTATGCCGAGGACCCTTTGAGCGTTTTCATGACCCGCCGCATCTGAACCTTGCCCCATGGGAAATTTCGGGGCATGACAAGGCCAGCGGTCCCTTAGCTCAACTGGATAGAGCAGCTGACTGTTGATTTCTGCTGAGAAGTGACCCGTTAGACCCCTGAATTTTCAATGAGAATTGACCCATGTGACCACCTTGCCCCGACCGATTTAGTCGGGGAGAGACGGAATGATCGACATGGGATGTTTGAGTGTTATCCGACGCTCGCTGCCCGGCAACACATGCGAAGCATGTGTGAGAGGGGGCCTTGCGTGACAAAATGCCAATTCGCGAGATTGCCCGCCGGACGGGTTTGTCTCGCAATACCATGAGGACGTACCTGCGCGAGTGCGTGGTCGAGCCGACGTTCAAGGCACCGCCTCGGCCGAGCAAGCTGGACCCTTATGCGCCCATGACCGCATCATCGGGCGGTCACACCGCAACCCAGGCAGGGTGATCTATGATTGGCGGCACTCTCTCGCTGTCATCCAACGCAAACCCGGCGCCCTGCGCACTGGCGCGTCGTGCCGTCCGTCAAGATGCCCGAAGCCTTCCGCCGCCTGCAGGCCCACATGCTGCGCAAGGAAGGCGGAGACCGCCAGATGGTCGATATACTGTCTCTGGGTTTGCACCATCATGAATACGCCGTTCTGTGTGCCATAGAACTGGCGCTTGACGCAGGCGTGCCCAACAAGACGCATGTCCTGAACCTCCTGCACAGGTTGATCGACAGGACGCAGACCGACCATCCAGAGGTCGATCCACCAGATGCGCTGGCGTTGCATACGGCGCCGAAGGCCAACGTCGATCGCGACGATGATCTGAGACAGGCTGGGGAGAAGCGCCATGCGTCATGATTCTGCAGGCGTTTCGATCGTGATCAAGCTGACACACCGCAAAAAAGCCCGTGCCGCCGAAGACGGGATTTCGTCGGCGCGGCTGATAATTCCCACCGACCCCGTCGTCGGACGCGTGTCGAGATCAAGGGCGATCATCCGCCTGGTCTCCAGATCGTCGGCAATCACGCCACGGCTGATGAACCAAACCAGCTCCGGATCGCCGAGGATCATCGCGCGGCCGAAAGACGAGGATGCCGTTTCGATGCGGGTCGGGAAGAGTGGCACACCTTGCGTGATCAGCATGCGGGCGATCAGCGGGCGGATCGCGGAGGCCTTGGGCGGGTAGAGCACACGGTAATGGTGCAAATCCTCGAAACTCCGTACATTCGCCGCCGGGCTGTCGGCGCGGCAGGCGACGACCACCTCCTCGGAATGCAACTGGCGGAAGGTCAGCCCGTCCATCGACTCGGGGCGCCCCAGCCGGCCCAGCACCAGATCAAGCGCGCCGCTTCGCAGCCGCCCGATGAGCGCCTCATGGGTGCCTTCTTCCACATGGAGCAGGGTATCGGGCTCTATCGTCAGGAAGTGTTGCGCGGCACGGACTACCAGACCTGACGCGACACTGGGAAGTGCGCCGATCCGCAGCCGCCCCGCCGCTGCCTTGTCATCGCGCACGCTGCGCAGGCCCTGCCGCAAGGCGGAAGTGCTCTGTTCGGCGAATTGCAGGAAAATCTCGCCCTGCGGTGTCAGGCGGACCCCGGCGCGGCTGCGTTCCATGAGCGTTGCATCTACGATCTCTTCAAGCTCTTTGAGCGTGCGCGATATCGCCGGGCCGGTCAGGTGCAACTGCTCGGCCGCCCGCTTGAGACTGGCCGCGCGGGCAATGGCGCTGAACGCGTCGAGATGGCGAAACTTGATGCGTCGGTCCATATGCGTGCCAATTATGATATTCAAAATCCCAAAAAACTCATTTTTCATACCGGGAAAAACATGCAAAATCCATAGGTGAGACAGGGAGGCGCATGTGAAAACTCAAGTTGTCATCATCGGGGGAGGCCCGTCCGGCCTGTTGCTCTCCCAACTTTTGCACCTGTGCGGGATCACCTCAGTTGTTTTGGAGCGCCGGACCAAAGACTACGTGCTCGGGCGCATCCGGGCCGGGGTGCTCGAACACGGGCTGGTGCGTTTGCTCGAAGAGGCGGGCTGCGCGGGCCGCCTCCATGCCGAGGGCTTCGTCCATGACGGCACTCTAATTTCCTATGGCGACGAGATGTTCCGGATCGACTTTGCCCAACTCACCGACACGCGTGTCGTCGTCTATGGGCAAACCGAAGTTACCCGCGATCTCTATGCCGCCCGCGAGCAAGCCGGGGGAGCGATCGAGTTCAACGTCGAGGATGTCGTCATCGAGGGCGCGGACAGCGATACGCCGCGTGTGCACTATAGCGTGGACGGGGAGGCGCGGCAGATTGAGTGTGATTTTGTGGCCGGATGTGACGGGTTCCACGGGGTCAGCCGCAAGACTATTCCAGCAGATGTGCGCACCGAGTATGAAAAGGTCTATCCCTTTGGCTGGCTTGGGATTCTGAGCGAAACGCCTCCGGTTAATCACGAACTGATCTATGCTAACTCCGAGCGCGGTTTTGCCCTGTGTTCGATGCGCAACGATACGCTCAGCCGCTATTATGTGCAGTGCCCGCTCACCGACAAAGTCGAGGACTGGAGTGACGCGGCGTTCTGGGACGAGCTGAAGCGCCGTATTCCCGCCGATCAAGCCGAGAAGCTCGTCACCGGCCCGTCCATCGAGAAAAGTATCGCGCCCTTGCGGTCCTTCGTGACCGAGCCCATGCGCTGGGGCCGGCTGTTTCTGTGCGGGGATGCGGCGCATATCGTGCCGCCCACGGGCGCGAAGGGGCTGAATACGGCGGCCTCGGATGTGCAATACCTCTACCATGCGCTGCGCCAATTCTACGAGACCGGCTCCAGTGACGGGATCGACGGCTATTCGGCCAAGGCGCTCGCGCGCGTCTGGAAAGCGGAGCGGTTCTCGTGGTGGTTCTCGTCGCTCATGCACCGCTATCCCGATCAGACCGCCTTCGATCACAAGATGCAGATCGCCGAGCTTGAGTTCCTGCGCACGAACACCGCCGCGCAGAAAGCCATGGCCGAGAACTATGTCGGTCTGCCGTATTAAGCGCAGGGAAGGAGACAGCCCGATGACCGACCGTTTGGCAAAAGGGATGGACACGCGCCGCGCGGTTCTGGGGGATGCGCACGTGGACCGGGCCGAGGCTGCGAAGACCGATTTCGACATGCCGTTTCAGACCTACATCACGGAAGGCGCGTGGGGCACGGTCTGGGCCGACGACACGATCAGCCGCCGCGAGCGCTCTATGCTCACGCTGGCGCTGCTCGCCGCCACAGGGAATTTCGAGGAAATTCCCATGCATATCCGCGCCACCGCCCAGACCGGAGCGAGCCGGGAGGACGTGATGCAGGCTTTCATGCATGTCGCGGTTTACGCCGGCGTGCCAAAAGCCAATCATGCGATCAAACTCGCCAAGCAGACCTTCGAGGAAATGGGAGTGCCCGAATGACAAAACCCGCCGCCTTTTTCCAGCGCGACCGGGACCGACACCCGCCCGCGCTTGCGCCCGATTACAAGACCTCCATTGCCCGCTCACCCCGGCTGTCGAAGATCAGCCTCGACCAGTCCACCGGGGAGATGACCGGGCCGACCTTCGGGCATGGCGACATCGCGCCGCTCGATAACGATCTGATCAAGAATTACGCCCAGACCGGCGATCCCGTCGGCGAGCGGATCATCGTGCATGGGCGGGTTCTGGACGAGAACGCGCGGCCTGTGCCGAATACACTCGTGGAGATCTGGCAGGCTAATGCTGGCGGGCGCTACCGGCACAAGAAAGACACCTATCTTGCGCCCATCGACCCCAATTTCGGCGGCTGTGGACGCACGCTCACGGATGCCGAAGGGAAATACGCGTTCCGCACCGTCAAGCCCGGCGCCTATCCGTGGCGGAACATGATCAATGACTGGCGGCCCGCGCATATCCATGTAAGCGTCTTTGGGACCGCCTTCTGCCAGCGTCTGATCACGCAGCTCTATTTCGAGGGGGACCCTCTCATCGCGCGCTGCCCCATCGTGCAATGCCTGCCGGATGCGGACGCGATTGACGCGTTGACCGCAAAGCTCGACATGAACGCGACGATCCCGCTCGATACCATCGCTTACCGCTTCGATATTGTGCTGCGCGGGCGCCGGTCAACGATGTTCGAAAACCGTCCGGAGGGGAATTGAGATGCAAAAGCTGGATTATCTGCGCGAAACCCCGTCCCAGACCGCTGGACCTTATGTGCATATCGGCCTCGCGCCGGGGGCTGCGGGCTTCGGCATTTACGAGCAGGAGCTTGGCTGGGATATTGCCGGTCCGAACGCGCGCGGCGAGCGTATCCGCGTCGAGGGGCTGGTGATCGACGGGATCGGCAGCCCGATCAAGGACGTGATGCTGGAGGCGTGGCAGGCCAATGCGGAGGGGCATTACGCCCATCCCGAGGGTGGCGGGCCGGTCGAGGATGGCTTTCGTGGCTGGGGCCGGGTGATCACCGATTTCGACACGGGCGAATGGGGGTTCGACACGGTCAAGCCCGGCGCGGTGACCGATGCGGCCGGAAAGGTCCATGCGCCGCATATCAACCTGTGGATCGTGGCGCGCGGGATCAATCTGGGACTGCACACGCGGGCCTATTTCGACGATGAGGCCGAGGCCAATGCAACCGATCCGGTTCTGAACATGATCGAGTGGGAAAACCGGCGCCCGACGCTTATCGCGAAACGTGAGGAGCGGGACGGGGCGGTTGTGTATCGCTTCGATATCCGTATTCAGGGTGGCGACGAAACCGTATTTTTTGATATCTGACATGACACACCCCTGCATCATCTGCGTCGCCATCACCGGCTCCGTGCCCACCAAGGCCGACAATCCCGCAGTGCCGATCTCGGTCTCCGAGCAGATCGAAAGCACCCATGAGGCCTTCGAGGCCGGGGCGAGCATCATGCATGCCCATGTGCGCAACGCCGACGAGACCCCGACGAGCGATCCGGAGAAATTCGCCGCGCTCAAGGAAGGGGTGGAGAAGCACTGCCCGGGGATGATCATCCAGCTATCGACGGGCGGGCGCTCGGGGGCGGGCAAGGCGCGGGGCGGGATGCTGCCGCTCGCGCCTGACATGGCCTCGCTGTCGGTGGGCTCGAACAACTTCCCCAGCCGGGTCTATGAGAACCCGCCCGATCTGGTGGAGTGGCTCGCCGCCGAGATGCTCTCCTATGACGTGAAGCCCGAGATCGAAGCCTTCGATCTGAGCCACATCTTCAAGGCCAAGGAAATGGCCGACAAGGGCCAGCTTGCCGGAACGCCTTACGTGCAGTTCGTGATGGGCGTGAAGAACGCGATGCCGGTGGACCGCGAGGTGTTCGATTTCTACCTGCACACGGTGCACCGGCTCTTTGGCACGGATGCGCCATGGTGTGCGGCGGGGATCGGGCGCAACCAGATCGTGCTCAACGAATGGGCGATTGCGGCGGGTGGTCACGCGCGCACTGGGCTTGAGGACAACGTGCGGCTGGACCGCGACACGCTCGCGCCGTCAAATGCGGCGCTGGTCAAGCGGACAGTGGAGGTCTGCGCGGCCCATGAGCGCCCGGTGGCGACATGGCAGCAGGCGCGAGAGATCCTCGGGCTGCGCCCGGTTGCGGCGTAGCCTTCAGGTGACGCGCTGGCCCCGGCTCCACACGCCGCGCAGAAGCGGGGTCTGTCCCACCTGCCGTACTCGGATCACATCGCCGCGCTGGCCCATTTCGAGGCTGCCGCGATCCGTCAATCCGGCGGCGCGGGCCGGGCTGCGCGTGACGCAGGCGATGGCGGCGGGCAGATCGTCCCAGACCTGTGCGAGCATGAAGGCGGACAGCAGCAGCGCGGAGGGGACATAATCCGAGGAGAGGATGTCGAGCAGCCCCGCCTCGGCCAGATCGCGCGCCGCCACGTTGCCGGAATGCGAGCCGCCCCGGATCAGGTTCGGCGCGCCCATCATCACCGCGATGCCATGGGCGTGGCAGGTCTCGGCGGCCTCCACTGTGGTGGGGAACTCGGCAAAGCCGACGCCATGCGCGGCTGACGCGGCGACCTGCCCGGCGGTGGTGTCGTCATGGCTCGCGAGTACCGCGCCATAGCGGCGCGCCTCTGCCACCGCGCCCGCCTGATGCTTTGCGCCAAAGTGGGCCTGCAACTGCTTGAGATTGGCCACATGCTCGGCAAACTCCGCGTCTGTCATGCCGCGTTTCTTGGCCACATAGGTCTTTAGCGCGGTCAGATCGCGGAATTGCCTTTGACCGGGCGTGTGGTCCATGAGACTGACAATGCCGACGCGGTCCTCAGGCCCGAAGGCCGCCATTTCATCGAGCAGGGTTTCGGAGCAAATCTCGGCCCGGAGGTGCAGGAAGTGACTGATCTTGAAATGCCCCGCCGCGCGGGCCTCCAGCAATTCATCGGCCAGTTTGCGGGCATACTCGCCGTAGCCCGCCTTGCCGGTATGGATCGAGCCCACGCGCATGGCGTCGAACACGGTGGTGATGCCGGTGGAGGCAAGCTCGGCGTCATGCGCCAGAAGGGCGGGCAGATGCGGCCAGTCCACCTTCGGGCGTGGCTCGATATGGCGTTCGAGATTGTCGGTGTGAAGCTCGACGAGGCCGGGCAGGACGAAATCCCCGCCGCAGTCAACCGCGCCGGCGGGCAGATCGGCGCCCTCGGCAAGCTCGGTGATCTCGCCACCCGCGACGACGATACGGCCCAGCACCACGCGGTCCGGCAGAACGAGATGCGCATTGCCGAGATGCAGCACGTCTGACACGGAACCGTCATCGGTCTGTGCCACAGGGGACGAGAGGAAGGGAGAATTCATGTCATTCACTCGCTATGCGATTTATTACCTGCCGCCTGAGGGCGCGCTCGCGGACTTCGGGGCCGCATGGCTGGGATGGGATGTCGCGGCAGGCCGGGCCTGCGCACAGCTGCAGATAGAGAGGCTTGATGACGCGACGGTGACACCGCGCAAATACGGGTTTCATGGTACGCTCAAGCCGCCCTTCCGATTGGCCGAGGGGCAGACGCCGGGCGCGTTGCAGGAGGCCGTTGCCGCGATGGCCGGTGCCTGTGGGCCTGCTGAGTGCGAGGGGCTCGGTCTGACGCGGCTGGGGCGGTTTCTGGCGCTGACGCCACAGGGAGACACCGGCGGGATTTCCCGCGTCGCGGCCACCTGTGTCGCCGATCTCGACGCGTTTCGCGCCCCGCCCAGTGAGGCCGAGCTGTACCGGCGCCGCAAGGCCGGGCTCAGTGCGGCGCAGGAGGCGCTTCTGGTACGCTGGGGCTATCCCTATGTGATGGAGGAATTCCGCTTTCATCTCACGCTCACCGGGAGTCTGCCCAAGGGCGAGATCGACGCGTGGATGGACACTGCGCGGGCGCATCTTCCGGACCTGCCCCGGCCCTTCGAGATGCGCGACGTCGCGCTGGTGGGCGAGCGGGCGGATGGACGGTTCGAGCTTATCCAACGCTACGCCCTCACCGGCTGAAGCGCGCGGCATGCGGCGGCCACGGTGTCTTCGAGCGCGCCATCATTGGAGATCGTGACCACGTCCAGCCCGTCCGGGAGCGCTTTGCCAGCTTGCGCCAGCCGCGCGGCGATCTCGGTGGGGGTCTCGCGGCCGCGCCCGGCGAGGCGGCGGGCCAGCGTCTCCGGCGTGGCGGTGATGTTCAGCACGGTCACGGCGGGAAACACCTGCGCGGCCTTTGTGAGAGCGCTGCGGGAGAGGTTGGCGAGACAGTCGGTGCCGGTCTGCACATCGGCCAGCACGTCCGCCGGGAGGCCGTAAGCCAACCCGTGGGCCGACCAGTGCAGGCAGAACGCGCCCGCTTGCGCCATCGCGGCGAAGGTCTCAGGTGTGACCGGGTCATAGTCCTCGCCGCCCAGATCCGGTGCGCGGGTGATCGTGCGGCGCACAAGGCGCATCTCTGGGCGGGCGGTCTTCAGCCCGGCCATCACGCTGTCCTTGCCCACGCCGGACGGGCCGACGACGGCTATGAGGCGTCCCGAGTTCATGCAGCCAGCCCCGGTGTGAAGCGGCTGACGTCGATTTCGCGGTCGCAGACCTCTGCCCGCGCCGCCTCATCGTGGAAAATTCCGACAATCGCCGCGCCGCGCGCCTTGGCCTCGTGGATCAGCGCCAGAACCACGTCGCGGTTGGCCGCGTCGAGGCTTGCGGTAGGCTCGTCGAGCAGGAGCGCCGGATAGGGATGGGCGAACCCGCGCGCGATGTTCACGCGCTGTTGCTCGCCGCCCGAGAAGGTCGTGGGTGACAGGGTCCAGAGGCGTTCGGGGATGTTGAGCCGCGCGAGCAGGTCGCGAGCTTTGGCGCGGGCGGTCTCTTCAGGCACGCCTACCGCACGCAGCGGCTCGGCCACCACATCCAGTGTCGGCACCCGGGGCACGACGCGCAGGAACTGGCTCACATAGCCCAGCACCTCGCGGCGGATGCGGATGATCTCGCGCGGCTCAGCCTGCACGAGGTCCATTCCGCCAACGCGGATCGCGCCCGAAGCGGCTTTGTAATTGCCGTAGATCATCCGCATGAGCGTAGACTTTCCCGCACCGGAGGCCCCGGTCAGGGCCACGCACTCGCTGGGCGCGACCGACAGGCTCACGCCGCTGAGCACGTCAATCACCGCGCTGCCCTGATTGTGCAGCGTGAATGTCTTCGAGACGTTGGAAAGTTCGATCATGGCCTCACACCTGTAGCACGGAACTGACGAGAAGTTGCGTATAGGCGTGTTGCGGGTCGTCCAGCACCTGATCGGTGAGGCCAGCCTCCACCACATGCCCCGATTTCATCACCATGAGCCGGTCCGCGAGAAGCCGCACCACTGCGAGATCATGGGTGACGATGATCGCCGATAGGCCCATGTCCCGCACGAGGCCTCGGAGCAGGTCCAGAAGGCGCGCCTGTACCGACACGTCCAGCCCGCCGGTCGGCTCGTCCATGAACACAAGGCGCGGGCCAGTGACGAGGTTGCGGGCGATCTGCAGGCGTTGCTGCATCCCGCCCGAGAAGGTCGTCGGGCGGTCATCGACGCGGGAAGGGTCGATCTCGACGCGGGTCAGCCAATCGGTGGCCGTGTCCCGAATGTCGCCATAGTGCCGCGCGCCGACGGCCATCAGCCGCTCACCCACATTGCCGCCCGCGCTCACGCCCATGCGCAGCCCGTCGCGCGCGTGCTGGTGGACAAAGGCCCAGTCCGTGCGGGCGAGCATCCGGCGTTCGGGCTCGCTCATCGTGACGGTGTCGCGCGGGCCATCTGCGCGGGTATCGAACAGCACGGCCCCGGTGTCGGGGGTCAGATGCCCGGCCATGCAATTGAGCAAGGTCGATTTGCCCGACCCGCTTTCGCCGACAATCCCCATCACCTCGCCGGGGTAGAGATCGAAGGACACCTCCGCGCAGCCAATCTGCGCGCCGTAGCGTTTGCTGAGGCCCTGAACCGTGAGCAAAGGGGTCATGCCGCGTCCTTTCCGCTATGGCCTGCCGCGCGGCGCGCCTCGCAATAATCGGTGTCCGAGCAGACGAACATGCGCCCGCCCGCATCGTCGATGATCACCTCGTCGAGATAGCTGTCCGTTGCGCCGCACAGGCCGCAGGGGTGGTCGGCCTTCGACGCCTCGAACGGGTGGTCTTCGAAATCGAGGCTGATCACTTGCGTGTAGGGCGGCAGCGCGTAGATGCGTTGCTCGCGGCCTGCGCCGAAGAGTTGGATCGCGGCCATCTGCCCCAGCTTAGGGTTGTCGAATTTCGGGATCGGGGACGGGTCCATCACGTAGCGCCCCTCGACCTTCACCGGATAGGCATAGGAGGTGGCGATATGGCCGTGGCGGGAGATATCCTCGTAGAGTTTGACATGCATCAGCCCGTATTCTTCGAGGCTGTGCATCTTCCGGGTCTCGCTCTCGCGGGGCTCCAGAAAGCGCAGGGGCTCGGGGATCGGGACCTGATAGACGAGGATTTGCCCCTCGGTGAACGGCTCCTCGGGGATGCGGTGGCGGGTCTGGATCACGCTCGCCTCGGAGGTCCGCGTCGTGGTCGCTACCCCTGCCGTGCGCTCGAAAAAGGTGCGGATCGAGACGGCGTTGGTCGTGTCATCCGCGCCTTGGTCGATCACTTTGAAGCAATCCTCGGGCGTGAGCACCGCCGCCGAGACCTGAACGCCGCCCGTGCCCCACCCATAGGGCATCGGCATCTCGCGGGAGGCGAAGGGGACCTGATAGCCGGGGATCGCCAGCCCTTTGAGGATCGCGCGGCGGATCATCCGCTTGGTCTGCTCGTCGAGATAGGCGAAATTGTAGTTGGAGGCTTCTGTCATAAGACTGTCTCACAAATGTGGTTCATGCCGCCGAAAGCTGTTTTGTCCGATGCTGTGGAGGTCATATGCTGGAGCTGCTCTTCAACATGGTTCTGGGCGCGGGACTCGCGCTGATCTGCTGGCTGGCACTGGAGCGGCTTATTGCCCGCGCCTTGCCGCGTCTGGAGGGGATTTTGCCGAGCGATATTGTCGGCCCCGGCGGGTGGCTCTGCGATACGGCCACGCGCTGCGGCATCTTCGATCTGATGCGCGCGCCGCGTCAGCGCTGACCGCGGCGGCAGTCCGGCACAAGAAATCACGGTCATTCGGCCGCCTCCCGGTGTGCATGGGGCTCGGCCTCGCGGCGGAGTTTGCGGACCAGTTCCAGTTCGGATTGGAAATCCACATAGTGGGGCAGCTTGATATGCTCCAGAAAGCCCGTCGCCTGAATGTTGTCCGCATGATAGAGGACAAACTCTGCGTCCTGTGCCGGGGCGCCGACGTTCTCTTCACCAAGCTCCTCCCAGCGGAGCGCGCGGTCCACGAGGGCCATTGATATCGCCTTGCGTTCGGTCTGGCCGAAGACCAAACCGTAGCCACGGGTAAATTGGGGCGGTTCGGTCTTGGACCCGGTGAACTGGTTCACGGTTTCGCATTCGGTCAGCGTCACTTCGCCGATCTCGACAGCAAAACCCAGCTCCGGGATCTCCATCTCCACGGGCACCGCGCCGATGCGTAACTCGCCCACGAAGGCGTGGTTGCGCGCATAGCCGCGCTGCGTGGAATAGGCGAGGCCCAGCGTGAAGCCCTCGTCGGCGCGGGTCAGCGCTTGCAGACGCAACGCGCGTTCGGCGGGCATTTCCAAAGGCTCGCGGGTCAGGTCAGGCGGGGGCGTGTCGTCCCGTGGGGCCTCTTCGATCAGCCCTTCGCGGTTCAGAAACTCCGTCACATGCGGCACGTCGCCGGGCGCGGGATCGCGTGTCGGGCACTCTGGCACATCGCCCTCGGCGGCCAGTTTGAAGTCCAGCAAGCGGTGCGTGTAGTCGAAAGTCGGCCCGAGCACCTGTCCGCCGGGCACGTCCTTGAAGGTCGCGGAGATGCGGCGATCGCAGGCCATCGCGCCGGTGTCCACCGGCTCGGACGCGCCGAAGCGGGGCAGGGTGGTGCGATAGGCGCGGATCAGGAAAATCGCCTCAATCAGATCGCCCCGCGCCTGCTTAATCGCCAGAGCGGCGAGGTCCGGATCATAGAGCGAGCCTTCGGCCATCACGCGGTTCACCGCAAGGCTGAGCTGTTCGCGGATTTGCGCGATGCTCAGCTCGGCCACGTCCCGGTCGCCCCGGCGCTCCTCGGCCAGCCACGCATGGGCGTTTTCAATCGCCCGCTCGCCGCCTTTTACTGCCACATACATCAGCGCACCTCGGTGGAACGGGGCAGCGCCGCGAGGCGGTCGCCGCTGGTGAACAGGAAATCCAGCCCCAAGGGGTAGAGCGCGTGGTTGGCCTGAAAGCTGTCTGTTTCTGGCAGCGACAGCGCGGCTGTGTGCTGGATGCCGGGGCCGGTCAGGGTTGCGCCGGAAGCGGTCAGGTCGGGGCGTTCGACGATCAACGTGGCGGAGCGGTCGGGATATTCGGAGGTGCCGACCGGGTAGGCGGCCAGCGGCAGGAGGGCTTCCCATGTGCCGAGTGCGAACATGCAGTGCGACGGGCCTGCGAGCGGCGCGCCGGTGTGAAAGGCAAGCCATGCGCGCACCTCCGCGCAGTCAGCGGCCCCCGCGAGATAGACCGGGGTGTCGGTGTCGCACAGCGTCAGCAGGACTGCACCGGCGGCGGGGGACAGCGGCGCGGGCGGTGCGGCGCCGGTGATCTCGTGCAGCGTACCGGGGCGCGCCATGGCCTCCATCACCCCGCGAAACGCGTGGGCGGCTTCATGGGCGGGGTTTGCGAAGCCGCCGGAAAGGGTCTGTGCCTGCATCAGTCTTCCCCCCGGACCAGTGTGAAGAAATCGACCTTGGTGGCGGCGGCCTTGGCGGCGCGGGCCGCTTTCGCCTCTGCCTGCTGCGCTGCGAGGGGGGCCAGAACGGTCTCGCGCATCTGGCTCGCGGCCTCGGTCTGCATCAACGCGTCCACCAACGCGGCGGCCTCGGCGTCGGCTTTGCGGCGGCCTTGGATATAGGCATGGCCGACCTCGCCGGTCTCCAGTGTGAGCGCGCAGCGTGTCAGGGTCATCTCGCCGAGGTTGAACGGCGCGCCGGTGCCGCCCGCGCGGGCGCGCACCATCGTGCTGCCGATCTCGGGGGCGCGCAGCCATGTGAAACCCGGGCGCGGTCCACACGCGTCCAGCAGCGCCGCCACGCGGCCCGCCGGGGCCTTGGCCAGAAGACCCATCCACGCTTTGCGGGGGGTGTGATCGTCGACCATGTCTTTCATCTCGACAACTTTGCTATTTACTATACAACTATACACATCTTACCATATCCGCACTTTCGTGACAGAGGAGATTTGTGAAACTTGCGTGACATCGACCATAGCCCTGGGGGCAAAACGCCGATCTGGAAGGCCATCGCCGATGCCTTGCGTGACGATCTGGCTGAAGGACGCTACAGGCCCGGCGACAAGCTGCCCACCGAGGCCGCGCTTGCCGAGCGGTTCGGCGTGAACCGACACACGGTGCGACACGGGCTGTCTGCCCTCATCGCGGAGGGGCTGATCCGTACTCGGCGCGGCGCGGGGGCCTTCGTGGCTGCGACGCCAACCGATTATCCCATCGGCAAGCGGGTACGGTTCCACGAGAACCTCATCGCCGCCGGACGCCGCCCGGAAAAGTGCATTCTGCACGTCGAAGAGCGCGCGGCGACTACTGGCGAGGCGCGCGCGCTTGGGATCACCCCCGGCGATCCGGTATGCGCCTATCACGGGCTTTCGCTTGCCGATGGCCAGCCCATTGCGCTCTTCGAAAGTATGTTTCCGCGCGCTCGCCTGCCCGGCATTGCCGAGGCTCTGGGCGAGACCAGTAGCGTTACCGAGGCGCTCCGGGCCGTCGGGGTCAGTGATTATACCCGCGCCTCGACGCGGCTGACCGCGACGCGGGCCACCGCCACGCAAGCGTTGCACTTGCAGATCTCTGAGGGCGATCCGGTGCTGCGGTCATCTGGGGTCAATGTCGATGCGGACAGCATGCCGGTGGAGTTTGGCAGGACATGGTTTGCCGGGGACCGCGTGACGCTGACGCTGGAAAGCTGAGGCTCAGCCGTCATAGCGCTCCAGAAACGCCTCGGCGCTCAGAGCCCGGAAGTCTTCCAGCGCGCTGCGCAGGGTCTCATGGGGCCAATCCCACCACGCCAAGGCAATCAGGCGCTCGGCAATGTCGCGGGGCTGACGCAGGCGCAGGGGTTTTGCGGGCGTTCCGGCGACGATCGTGTAGGGGTCCACGTCTTTCGTCACCACCGCCCCAGCCGCCACGATTGCGCCATGGCCCAGCGTCACTTCGGGTTTGATCATCGCGCTCGCGCCAATCCATGTGTCATGGCCGATATGAGCGATGCGGGACTGGCGCTGTGCGAAGAACGCGTCGTCGCGGTCCGCATCGTCCCAGTAATCGTCCGAGCGGTAGAGGAAGTGGTGGCAAGCCGCCGTGTGCAGCGGGTGATCTGTGGCGCCGATGCGGGAGAAGGCGGCGATATTGGCGAATTTGCCCACCCGAGCATTGGCGATATCGGCATAGCGGTCGCAATAGGAATAGTCGCCCAATTCGGAGAAGGCGATGCGGGAGCCACGGCCTACTTCGGTATAGCGGCCGAAACTGGAGGCGGTGATCTCGGTGTCGGGATGCAGGAAGGGGGCGTCGGGGGTCAGTCTGGGCATGGGCGGGTCTTCTTTGGTCGTGTGTGTCGCGTGAGGGGCGCTGTGGAAGATGGGGGCGCTGCCCCCGGCCTTCGGCCTCCCCTGGAGTTGGGTCAGCCAATCGAAACAGGGAGGGTCAGTCGCGGGGCGGTGGCGGTTTTGCGCACCGATCCTGTTTCGCTTGGCGCGATAACCTCCCCCCGGAGGGCCCGGTTGACAAGGGTCGTGCGCGCGGGGTCAGTGCTTGTCCTCGCCGCGCCCGATCAGCTTGCCGCGCAGCCAGCCGGAGAAGCTGTCCATCGCCATCACCATAGCGACGATCAGCATGATGTAATACGCCACCTCTTCCCAGTCCTTCTGGGTCTGGATCGCTTGAGTCAGCATCAGGCCGATACCGCCGCCGGTGATCGCGCCGATGATCGTGGCCGAACGTGTGTTCGATTCGAGGAAGTAGAGGATCTGCGCCAGCAGCACCGGGACGACCTGCGGGATCACACCGAAACGGTAGCGCTGCAACGGTTTGGCGCCGGTCGAGGCAACGCCTTCGATCTGCTTCTGGTCGACATTTTCAAGCGCCTCAGAGAAAATCTTGCCGAAGGTGCCTGTGTCGGTGATCAGGATCGCCAGCGTGCCGGTCAGCGGGCCGGGGCCGAAGGCGCGGGCCAGAACGACGGTCCAGATCAGCGCATCGACGCCGCGCACGAAGTCGAAGAGGCGCCGCGTGGCGGCGCGTACCAGCATCACCGGGGCGAAGCGCTTTGCCGCCATGAAGGCAAGCGGCAAGGCCAGCATTGCCGCGCCCATCGTGCCGAGGAAGGCCATCAGAAGTGTCTCGCCAATGGCCCAGACCACATCCTTGTGGCGCCACATCGCGTTGTTCCACCAGTCCGAGACCGCGCCGGAGAGATTGGGGCGGGCCGGGTCGATGCGGTCGCCGAACAGAATCTCGCCGAGGCCATGCCCGTGATAGGGGCTGTCGAAGGTGAACCAGAACAGTTCCCAGCCGGGGAAATAGTTGAACATCTCGGTCTTGGAGCCGGTCAGCGTGATCCGGCCCTCGGGCGTGGTGATCGCCACGCGGCGGTCCGAGGCGTTGATCCAGTCCGGCACGTCTTCGGGCAAGTTCGTGGTGACCTGCCGCCCGCTCGCCTGTGCTTCGATCCGCCCGAAGCCCGGGATGTCGATCTCGGTGCGGTTGTCGGGCAGCAGCCGGACGATGGTCTCGCCGCCCAGATCGACGGTCACGATCTCACCGCCGCTCACCCAATCGGGGCGCTGGCCCTCGGGATAGGCCCCTTTGCGCTCTCCCTCGACCGCGTAGGTGATCTCGCCGCTGCGGTTGCTGCGGGTAACATGGGTCTTGTAGGACCAACTGTCCGAGGCCAGCGTGACCGCATTGTCCCAATTCGCCCGTTTGGCGAGGCCCGGCAGGTCGAAGGCGAAAAAGATATAGACGAAATAGGCCAGCACGATTGCGGGCAGGGCGAAGGCCATCAGACGTTTGCGCCGGAACAGCGCGTCGGTGTTGGCCTTCATAAGGCTCAGATCAGCGGTACTCATGCGGCATGGCCCTCTGTCAGACGGTTGCGGTAGCGGCTCGAGACCTGATCGAAGAAGACGATGGTGCCGAAGAGTAGCACAAAGATCGCGGCGGCCTCGTCGAAACGGCCTGGGCCCCACGCCATGGCATTGCGC
This sequence comes from uncultured Aliishimia sp., assembly GCA_965656085.1. Taxonomy (GTDB): domain Bacteria; phylum Pseudomonadota; class Alphaproteobacteria; order Rhodobacterales; family Rhodobacteraceae; genus Aliishimia. The sequence goes on from CBFHJA010000009.1 coordinate 73,024, forward strand.
AACTCATAGCCGAGCCCGCCCGCGCCGACGAAGCCGAGAATCGCCGAGGCGCGGATGTTGATCTCAAAGCGCAGCAGCGTGTAGCTGAGGTAATTCGGGGCGACCTGCGGCAGTACGCCGAGCCACATCTTTTGGGCCCATGTGGCACCGGTGGAGGCAAGGCCCTCGACGGGCTTGAGATCGGCGTTTTCGGCCACTTCGGAGAACATCTTGCCCAGAGCGCCGGCGGTGTGGATGGCAATGGCGATCATCGCCGGGACCGGGCCGCCGCCCAGAACGAAGATCAGCATGAGGGCGACGACGATCTCGGGCACTGCACGCATGATGTCCATGGCACGGCGGAAGACCGGGATCAGGCGGGGCCAGAGCGCCAGCCCGCGCGTGGACAAAAGCGACAGGAGCAGCCCAGCCGCTGCGCCGATCAGGGTGGAGACAGCCGCGATGTTGATCGTTTCGATAAGGGCGGGGAAGAATTTGGCAATCAGGCCGGGCAGGTCGGCGCGCTTTTCCCACGCCTCGGCAAGCACCTCGCCGGGGTAATCCCCGATCTGATGCAGCCCGTCCCAGAACCCGCCCGCATTGCGGTCATCGGCGATGTTGAAACCCGAGACCATGAGCAGCACGAAGATCAGGAGCGTGAGCCCGCTATAGAGGCGGCGGCGCTGCACCCCGGCCATGTAGCTGGCCTGAATGCGGTCCACGGAAGTGTCCGCCGGCCCGGCGTTGAGTGTCGCGTCTGTCATCTGCTGCCCCCGAAAAAGAAAACCGGCAGCCCGACTAGGGGCTGCCGATCATGTCAATGGCGTATGTTAGCCGCCGATCTTGGCTTTGCGTGCGCCGATCACCGACAGATAGGTGTCATGCGTCACCGGCTGGAAGCCGAGCGTTTCGCCTGCGGCCACGCCATAGGCGCATTCGGTGTCGCGCTCATGCAGCCCGTCCACGAGGGCGGTCATGGTGGCTTTCACGTCCGCGGGCAGAGCTTTGCGCAGCACGACCGGGCCTTCCGGGATCACCTTGGATTTCCAGATTTGCACCAGCTCGTTCATGTCCACGAGACCCGCATCCACGGCCTTGCGCAGAGCGCCGGAGTTGTAGCCGTCTTCCCAGTTGCCCTGACCGTCGGCCCATGTCACGCCGGCGTCGATGTCGCCGTTATAGACCGCGACGATGGTTTGCTCGTGGCCGCCGGTGAATTTGACTTCGCCGAAATAGTCGCCCGATTCCATCGTGGCGCCCGTGGCTTCGGGGATTTCGATTGAGGGGATCAGGTAGCCGGAGGTCGAGTTGGGGTCGCCAAAGCCGAAAACCTTGCCTTGCATGCCCTCAAGCGAGGTGATGCCGGATTCGGCGCGGGCAAAGCCGATGGAGTGGTAGCCGATGGAGCCGTCCATGTTGACCTTGACCAGCACCGGCTCGACCGCTTCGGGGTCTTGCAGATAGGTCGCGGCATAGGCGGATGCGCCGAGCCATGCCATGTCGATGGTGCCGCCGAGCAGGCCCTGGATCACGCCGTTATAGTCGGCAGGCGCGAAAAGCTTGACCTCGACGCCGAGCTCCTCGGCTGCGTAGTCCTGAAGGCAGGAGTAGCTGTTGAGGCGGTCCTGCGCGTTCTCGCCGCCCAGAATGCCGATGCGGAATTCGCTGATCCCGTCTGCGGCGGCGGCCGAAGCAACAAGTGTCATGGCCGTGGCCGCAAGTGTCAGTGTCTTTTTCATCTGTCTCTCCATTGGGTGTGTGATGAACGGAAGCGGCCCGCCGGGAGGGCGGGCGCGCACTGGCTCAGGCAGGCACGATTTGCCCGGTTTCCCTGTCCAGTGTTTCGATGGCCGTCGAGGTCGCGGCTTCTGAGAAGTCCGCTCCCGCGCCGTAGATGTCGCGCGCAACGCCGGTGGACAGCTGATCGGGGCGCCCGTCAAAGACGATGCGCCCGTCACGCATTCCAATCACCCGGTCGCAATAGCGCCGCGCGGTGTCGAGCGTGTGCAGGTTGGCGATCACCATGCGCCCGTCTTCCTCGTGGATGCGGCGCAGGGCCTCCATGACGATCTGCGCATTCATCGGGTCGAGCGAGGCGATCGGCTCGTCGGCAAGGATGATCTTCGGGTCCTGCATCAGCGCCCGGGCAATGGCGACGCGCTGCTGTTGCCCGCCCGACAGGGCTTCGGCACGTTTCGGGGCCTGTTCGGCGATGCCGAGACGGTCGAGGATTTCAATGGCGCGGTGGATGTCCTCTTGAGGGTAAAGGTTAAACATCGTTGCGAAGGTGGACCGACGGTTCAGCGTGCCATGCAATACGTTCGAGACCACATCCATCCGGGGCACGAGGTTGAATTGCTGGAAGATCATCGCGCAGCGCGACTGCCATTCGCGGCGGGCTGCGCCTTTCAGCGCGGTGATATCGCTGCCGTCGAAAAGGATCTGCCCGTCGCTGGCATCTGCGAGACGGTTGAGCATCCGAAGAAGCGTCGACTTGCCCGCGCCTGACCGGCCGATGATGCCGATCATCTTGGGCTCGCTCACGTGAAAAGTGGCCGCGTCCACCGCCGTCTTTTCGCCGAAGCGCTTGGTCAGTGACTTCAGTTCGAGCATTGCAATCCCCCTGCGTTCCGGGGCGGCTTAAGGGCTGGCTGCAACGCAATTGCGACAGTCTTGCAACGTCTTTGCGAAGAAAACGCAACGGTTTGGTGACAGGCTGGGCGAGTGCTTTGGGTTTTCTGCGGTCTGAATGGTCGGGCGCGCTCTTATGAGCGAGAAATTATCCAAAACCCGTCATCAAATCGTTACATTTGCAGATTTGCTGCTACACTTGCCCTATGAAAAGATTGCTTGCCCTGCCCCTTTTGTCTGGTCTGGCTTTTGCGGCCCCCGCCGCCGAGGCCACGGTCACGGACGTCGTGTGCGATGACAGCACCCGGCTGGAGCGGCAGTTGACCGACGGGCAGGGCGCGATGAAGCTCGGGCAGGGGATACGAGACCCCGAAGCCCTGCTGGAGATCTGGATTGCGCCGGACAGCGGTGACTGGACCCTTGTGCAGAGCTACGCCAACGGCACGTCTTGCATCGTTGCCATGGGCGCGCATTGGGAAAACCTCAGCCTGCCGCAAGATCCGGCCTGATCCGTCCGGCTGAGGGACTGGGGCTGTGACTAGGGCGCCTTGGCAGCCTCCAGCGCGGCGCGCAGAACGTCGCGGTCGCCGATCTGGTTGGCGAGGATCAGGATCAGCCGTGCATTGTAGGCATCGCTCTCGTCCTTGCTCAGCCCCTCATGGGCCTTGATCAGATCATCGTAGAACCCGTCCGGGTCGGTGATGTTCGGCTCAAGTGTCAGCGCCATGTCTCAGCCCTCCTCTTTGCCCATCGCGCAGCGCATCGCCGTCCGGACCTCTTCACTGGTCGCCGCGGGCCAGCGCGCGGTCACATGCTGGTCGGGCCGGATCAGGTAGATCCCGCCCGGCGCGTCGCCGAGATAGCGCGCGGCGAGTGCCCCGGTCGGATCGTCCGTTTCAGTCGTCAGGGACAGGTGGGTCAGCGAAACGCCATCCACTTCGCTGATCTTTGGCAGGTCGGCATCGAGGCCCATCAGAACGAAGCCGCCGGTCAGACGGTCCAGCAGGAAGCCGTCCGAGAGCGGCGCATCGGGGCAGGGCGCACCCACGCGGCTGCGGTCCGGGCCGTCCAGCGCATCGGTCCCGTTCAGGGGCATGTCGTCATAGACGCAAGGCACGCTCAGACGCCCCGAGTTGACCAGCGGACGCGCAAAGGCGTGCTGGGCGGCAAGGGTCAGGACCGCGTCGCGGAAGGTCTTGCTCACGTCTGTCTTGGGCGTCAGGAAGTCGGTTGCGCGAGTGGAGTTGAGGATGTTCTCGTCCGCGCCGTACACGCGCTCCTCGGAATAGCTGTCGAGCAGAGTCTCGGGGGCCTGACCGCGCAGCACCAGATCGAGTTTCCACGCGAGGTTCTCGGCATCCTGCATCCCCGAATTGGCACCGCGCGCGCCAAAGGGCGAGACCTGATGCGCGCTGTCCCCGGCAAAGAGTACGCGGCCATGGCGGAATTTTTCCATGCGGCGGCACTGGAAGGTGTAGATCGAGGTCCAGTCAAGCTCATAGGGCACATCCTCGCCGAGCATCGCATCGACGCGCGCGCGGATGTTCTCTTCCTTGAGTTCTTTCTCGCGGTCGATGTCCCAACCCAGCTGGAAGTCGATCCGCCAGATATCGTTCGGCTGTTTGTGCAGCAGGGCCGAGGAGCCGGATTTGAAATAGGGCTCGAACCAGAACCAGCGTTCGGTCGGAAATCCGGCGGTCATCTTGACGTCGGCAATGAGGAAATTGTCCTCGAAGACGCGGCCCTCGAAGCCCAGACCCATCATGTCCCGCACCGGTGAGCGCGCCCCGTCACAGGCGATGAGCCAGTCTGCGTCCAGCGTGTAGGGGCCATCGGGCGTCATGATCTCCAGCCGGGTGCTGTCCGGGCCGGGGGTGATCGCATCGACGCGGTTCTTGCCCCGAACGTCGATCTGCGCGCCGGCGGCATTGGCGCGGGTGATCGCGTCATGCAGGAATTTCTCGAAATCCACTTGGCTGAGATTGATGAACGCGGGGTAGCGGTGGCCGTCCTCGGGCAGCAGATCGAAGCTGAAAATCTCGTCGCGGTCGTGGAAGACGCGGCCCTTCGACCACACCACGCCCTGTTCGAGCATCTGTGCGCCTGCGCCGAGGCGATGACAAATCTCCAACGTGCGTTTTGCAAAACAGATCGCGCGCGAGCCGGTGCCGACGCCTTCGTGATCGTCGAGCACGACAACCGGGTGGCCCTTCAGGCCAAGATCGAGCGCGGTCGCAAGGCCAATGGCTCCGCCGCCAGCGATGACGATCGGGTGACGGGCGATGGCCTCACCGCTCTGGTCGGCGGATTTCCGGTACGGGTAGAGCGTATAGGCGAGCGGGTAGCGGTCGCGGATCGGGGCGTTCATCTCGTTGTCCTCCCTGAGATACTGGGTCAGCCCTGCAAGGCTTCCCACATTTCCAGATCGCGCTGCGCGGTCCAGATGCGCGGATGCGCGATGCCGCGCGCCTCGTCATAGGCGCGGGCGACGTTGAACGGCAGGCAATGCTCGTAGATCGCGTAATCGGCGAATTTCGGGTCACATTCAGCACGCACGGCGTCCCAAGCTTCTTTGAGCGAGCCGCCGCGTGCGGCGACCTTGGCGGCGGGGCGGTAGGTGCTTTCCACGAAGTCGCGGGTGTTCTCGATGGCGGCGTTCACCATGTCGGTGCCGACCAAAGCGTCGCCGCGCCCCGGTGCAATCGCATCCACGTCATAGGCCTTGATCGCGTCGAGCGTCGGGCCCCAATCGGCGAAATAGCCATCGCCGCAATAGCACGCGGAGTGGTATTCGACGATATCGCCGGTGAACATGACGTTTTGATCCGGCACATGGATCACCGCATCGCCCGCCGTGTGCGCGCGGCCGATATGTTTGATGTCAACGCGGCGTTTGCCGAGGTAGACGGTCATGCTGTCGGAGAAGGTGGTGGTCGGGTAGGTGAGGCCGGGGATGCTCTCGTGGCCTTCGAAGAGGCGCGGGAAGCGTTGGAACTCGCTGTCCCAGTCCTCTTGGCCGCGTTCCTCGACCATGCCGCGCGCTGCGTCCGACATGATGATCTGATCCGCGCCATAAGCCGAGGCGCCGAGGACGCGGACGGCGTGGTAGTGCGTGAGGACGAGATGTGTGATCGGCTTGTCGGTCACCTCACGGACCTTTTCGATCACCTTGTTCGCCAGGCGCGGGGTGGCTTGGGCTTCGACGATCATCACGCTCTCGTCGCCGATGATCACGCCAGAGTTCGGGTCGCCCTCGGCGGTGAAGGCCCAGAGGCCCTCGCCGATCTCGTCAAAGGTGATGGTTTTTTCGGTCATGTCGCCTTGGGATGCGAATGCTTTGGCCATTTTGTGTCGTTCCTGTCGGTGGTGCCTTTGGCATGTGTGGGATGCCTCCGGCGGGAGTTTATTGGGCTAAGTGAAAGGGTTATTTGGGCAGCGCAGGCAGGATGGTTCCGGCGCAGTCCCCAAAGCCGATCTGGTAGCCGTTGCCTTTGGCCGCGCCGTGAAGTGTGAGCGTGTCGCCATCTTCGAGGAAGCTGCGCTCTTCGCCGGTGTCCAGCGTGATCGGCTCTTTGCCGCCCCAGCTCAACTCCAGCAATGCGCCGCGTTCGGGCTTGGTCGGCCCGGAGATCGTGCCGGAGCCGAGTAAGTCGCCCGTGCGCATCGGGCAGCCTGATGTGGTGTGGTGCGCGAGTTGCTGGGCGCTCGAATAGTACATCTCCTTATAGTTCGTATTGGAGATGGTCGTCGGGGCCTTGCCTTCGGGGGAGAGCGTCACAGCAAGGTCGATGTCATAGAGCATCGGGCCGTCATCCTTGAGGTGGTCGAGAAGCTCAAACTCGCGCTCTGGCGTGTCCACGCGGAACGGCTCCAGCGCCTCCTTGGTCACGATCCACGGGGAGATGGTCGTTGCGGTGGCCTTGGCTTGAAAGGGGCCGAGCGGCTGGTATTCCCACGCCTGAATGTCGCGCGCGGACCAGTCGTTGAGAAGCACATAGCCGAAGATGTTATTATCGGCCTCAGCCACGGAAATCGGGCCCTCAGAGGGCATCCCGACAATCGCGCCCATCTCCAGTTCCAGATCGAACCGGGCGCAGGGCGCGTAGCGGGGCAGGGCGTCGTTCGGCCCTTTGAGTTGGCCCCAAGGGCGGCGCACGGGCGTGCCCGAGATCACAACGGAGGAGGCGCGGCCATTATAGCCGATGGGGATATGCAGCCAGTTCGGGGGCAGCGCGTTATCGGCGCCGCGGAACATGGTGCCCACGTTGGTCGCATGATGGCGGCCTGCGTAGAAATCGGTGAATTCGGCCACGGTGAAGGGCATGTGCAGCGTCGCTTCGGCCATCGGCACGGAGTAGGTCGTGAGCGCGTCCTGCGTGGCTTCGTCCGCGTCCTCGCTCAGCATCTCGGTCAGGCGCGCGCGGTAGGCCGACCATGTGTCGGGGCCCAGTTCCATGAAGTCGTTCCACGCTGCCGCGTCGAGCACATCGGCGTCGTGGTCGGCGCGCAAGATCCCGGCCGCTTCGAGCCCGGTCGCGTCGATGATCCGGTCGCCGATCGCGACGCCGCAGCGCATGTCGCCGTCGCCCACGGAAAACACGCCATAGGGCAGGTTGTTAAGCGGGAAGGGGCACTCGGCGCTGTTGGCGCTCTCGATCCAGGAACGTTTGAGATCAGTCATTTACAGGCTCGCGTCAGGTTGTTGGTCCGGGTGGGCGGCGGCAATCGCTGGGTGCGCGAGGCAGGCTGCGTCCACGGCGGAAAGTTTCGGGAAGGGGGTCATGTCGAGCCCCCAGCGTTTCGCGTTGTAGAGTTGCGCGACAAGGCAGAGGTCGGCAAGGCCGGGGGTCGCGCCAAAGCAGAATGGCTGTGGTTCGATGAGGGTTTCCATCGCGGTGCAACCTTCGTGCATCCAGTGCAGCATCCAGTCGCGGGCCGCGTCATCGGAGGCACCGTGGGTTTTCTTGAGGTGCTGCACGACGCGGAGATTATTCACCGGGTGCACGTCGAGCGCCATTGTCTGCGCGGCTGCCAGAACCTTGGCGCGGGCGACCGGGTCCTCGGGGGTCAGGCGCGGCTCGGGGTAGGCCGCATCGAGATAGTCAAGGATCGCCAGCGACTGCGTGAGCACCGTGTCATCGTCCAGAACGAGCGTCGGCACACCCGCGCCGGGGTTGAGTGCGGTATAGCCCGGGTCGCGCTGCTCGCCTTTGACGAGGTTCACCGGCACCGTCTCATAGACCAAGCCCTTGAGGTTCAGCGCCGCGCGCACCCGGTATGACGTGGTGGAGCGCCAATAGGAGTAGAGCTTCACGTCAGTCGTCCTTGTTCTTGCGGTTCTGCAAGTAGCGGAACAGGAAGAACAACGCGATAAAGAGCGCGGTCCAACCCAGAAGGTCCATCAACCAAAGCGGCATGGATTACTTCTTCCCCGGCGTGCCGTCGAACTTCTTCTCAAGGTCCTCCCAGCAGTCGATATAGTCGTCCTGCAACGGGGCCTCTTTGCCCGCGAATTCGGTGAGGTGTTGCGGGAAGCGGGTCTCGAACATGAAGGACATGGTATTGTCGAGTTTCTCGGCCTTGAGGTCCGCGTTGGAGGCGCCTTCGAAAGCGTTCTTGTCCGGCCCGTGGGGGATCATCATGTTGTGGAGCGACACGCCGCCCGGCACGAAACCCTGCGGTTTGGCGTCATACTGGCCGTAAATATTGCCCATCAGCTCGGACATGATGTTCTTGTGATACCATGGCGGGCGGAACGTGTCCTCGGCGACCATCCAGCGCTCGCGGAAGAGCACGAAGTCGATATTTGCGGTGCCGGGCTGGCCCGAGGGGGCGGTGAGGACGGTGAAGATCGAAGGGTCGGGGTGGTCGAAGAGGATCGCACCGACCGGGCAATAGGTGCGCAGGTCATACTTCAGGGGCGCGTAGTTGCCGTGCCATGCCACCACGTCGAGCGGTGAGTGGCCGATCGGGGTCTCGTGGAACTGCCCGCACCACTTGACGGTGACGGTCGAGGGGGCCTCGCGGTCCTCATAGGCGGCGACGGGGGCCTTGAAGTCGCGCGGGTTGGCCATGCAGTTCGCGCCGATGGGGCCACGGCCCGGCAATTCGAATTTCTGGCCGTAATTCTCGCAAACAAAGCCGCGGCAGGGCCCTTCGAGCACTTCGACCCGGTAGAGCAGACCACGCGGCAGAATCGCGATTTCCTTGGGTTCGAGGTCGATGATCCCGAGCTCCGTGCAGAACCGCAGACGGCCCTCTTGCGGAACGACGAGTAGCTCGCTGTCGGCGGAGAAAAAGTAGCTGTCCTGCATGGAGGCGGTCACGAGGTAGATATGCGTTGCCATGCCGACTTGCGTGTTCACATCGCCTGCCGTGGTCATCGTGCGCATGCCCGTGAGCCATGTGAGCGGCGCGTCCGAATGCGGCACCGGGTCCCAGCGGTACTGGCCGAGCGAGGTCACGTCCTGCGGGATATGCGGTGCGGATTTCCAATAGGGCAGGTCGATGCGCTCATAGCGGTGCGAGTGTTTCACCGACGGGCGGATGCGATAACACCATGTTCTTTCCGGCTTTTCGTGGGTGAAAGCCGTTCCGCTGAGTTGCTCGCCATAGAGCCCGTAGTTACATTTTTGCGGGCTGTTCATGCCTTGCGGCAGTGCGCCGGGCAGGGCTTCGGTTTCGTAGTCATTGCCGAATCCGGGCATGTAGCCTTCGTGCAGACCGGGCAGGGACGGGGCCTGGATCATGTGTTTTGGGGGCGTTTGCGTGTTCACGGCTGAACTCCTCCTGACTGTTCGCTTTACCCCACCTAACGGTTGCTTTTGTAACTAACAACAGCCTCTCGCATCTTTTTGCCGGGCTTTTGGGACGGCGCTGGGATTTTTCCGCCAAACCGCATATGTGCCGGGAAACACTTGGAAAGCGCTGCTCATGTCCGACACTCTGCTTGCCGCCATCCGGGATCGCTGTGCGAAGACCGCTGTGATCGGCCTTGGCTATGTTGGCCTGCCTCTGGCGATGGCGGCGCAGGCGCGGGGGATTCCGGTGATTGGCTTCGATCTGTCCAACCAACGCTTGGATGCGATTCGGGATGGGAAGAGCTATATCGAGGCGATCCGCGATGCCGATCTGGCAAAGGCGGCGCTGGATGTGACGGGTGACATGGCCCGGCTTGCCGAGGCCGATGTCATCGTGATTTGCGTGCCAACCCCGCTCACGGTCCACCGCACGCCCGATCTCGGCGCGGTCGAGGCGAGCCTTGCCACCATCAAGGCTCATGCCAGTGCGAACACAGTTGTTATACTAGAATCAACAACTTGGCCGGGCACAACCGCCGAGGTCATGGCCCCGGCACTGGCGGAACTGGACGGCGTGCATGTTGCGTTCTCGCCCGAACGCGAGGACCCGGGCAATGCGCAATGGGGCACGCAGTCGATCCCGAAGCTCGTGGCGGGGCTGGGGCCGGAGGCGGGTGATCTGGCCGAGGCGTTCTACAAAAGCTTTTTAGATCAGGTGGTTCGGGTGCCGACACCGGCGGTCGCGGAGGCGGCGAAGATCACCGAAAACGTGTTCCGCGCGGTCAATATCGCGCTGGTCAACGAGCTGAAGATGATCTTCGACCGGATGGAGATAGATGTCTGGGAGGTGATCGACGCGGCAGCCACCAAGCCCTTCGGATATATGCCTTTTTACCCCGGTCCGGGGCTGGGCGGGCACTGTATTCCGGTCGATCCGTACTACTTGTCGTGGAAGGCGCGGGAGTTTGGGCTCAACGCGCAATTCATTGAATTGGCGGGAGAAATCAACATCCAGCAGCCCGATTACGCCATCGCCAAACTGCGCGAGGTGCTGGACGTGGAGGCGGGGTTGCCGCTGTCGAAATCGCGCGTTCTGGTGGTCGGCGCGGCCTATAAGAAAAACGTCGCCGATCTGCGCGAAAGCCCGGCGATGGAGATCATGGCGCGGCTTGCCGATCTGGGCGCACAGGTTGCGTGTCTGGACCCGCATGTGCCTGTTTTGAAAGGATTTCACCGGGCAACCCGGCTTGAAGGGCAGGCCACGGTGCGGCAAGCGGAGTTGCGGCGCGCGGACCATGACGCGGTGCTGATCCTGACCGATCACGATGCGGTGGATTATGGCGCGCTGGCCGCGCTGGAATTGCCGATAGTGGACACGCGCAATGTGTTGGCGCGCAAGGGCGTGGCGGCGGCGCGGGTGTTCAAAGCCTGACGCCGCGAGAGGTTAACGCTGCGTGCGCAGGCGGGCAGCGACAATCCGAAAATCCCCCGAAATCCGGGTTAACGCCCTAAAAACAAGGGCCATACCGCGTATGGCAGCGCGTATGGCTCGGCGTATGGCACCTGTATGGCTCGTTATTGATTCGTTCTGGGGTTAACGGGGCGTACGGTGGGGCGGCGTTAACCTTTGTGGTGCGATGCCTTGGTGGTCCTCCCGGCAGATTGCCCACCCCACGCAGACCCACGCCGATCCCTCACGCGCGTCCGCCCCCTTGACTTTAGCGCCCCAGACAGATGTATCGGCGCAACGCCGAAAAACGCCCGAAAAGGACGCCATTATGCACGCCTATCGCAGCCATACCTGCGCCGATCTCAACGCCGCCCATGTGGGCGACACCGTTCGTCTTGCCGGGTGGGTCCACCGGGTGCGCGACCATGGCGGTGTGCTCTTCGTCGATCTGCGCGATCACTATGGCATGACACAGGTTCTGTGCGACCCGGACAGCCCGGTCTTTGCCGAGATGGAAAAGGTCCGGGCCGAGTGGTGCATCCGCATCGACGGCAACGTCAAGGCGCGCGACCCGGAGCTTGTGAACCCGAAAATCCCCACCGGGGAGATCGAGGTTTTTGTGCGCGATCTGGAAATTCTGGGCGACGCGGGTATCGGCGATCTGCCTTTGCAGGTCTTCGGCGATCAGGAATATCCCGAGGAAACCCGTCTGCGCTATCGTTATCTGGACCTGCGCCGCGAGAAGATGCAGCGCAACATGACGCTGCGCTCGGACGTGGTCGCCTCGATCCGCAAGCGCATGTGGGATCAGAAATTCCGCGAGTATCAGACGCCGATCATCACCGCGTCCTCCCCCGAAGGCGCGCGCGACTTTCTGGTGCCCTCGCGCCTGCATCCGGGCCGGTTCTATGCGCTGCCGCAGGCCCCGCAGCAATTCAAGCAACTTTTGATGGTGTCGGGCTTCGACAAGTATTTCCAGATCGCGCCGTGCTTCCGCGATGAGGACCCGCGCGCGGACCGCTCGCCGACGGATTTCTACCAGCTCGATCTGGAGATGTCCTTCGTTGAGCAACAGGACGTGTTCGACGCGATCCAGCCCGTGCTCACGGGCGTGTTCGAAGAGTTCGGCGGGGGCCGCAAGGTCGATCAGGACTGGCCGCAGATCAGCTACAAGGACGCAGCGCTGTGGTACGGCACCGACAAGCCCGACCTGCGCAACCCGATCAAGATGCAGGTGGTCTCGGAGCATTTCAAAGGCTCCGGCTTTGCGATCTTCGCGAAAATTTTGGAGCAAGACGGTACCGAAATCCGCGCGATCCCAGCACCGACAGGCGGGTCGCGCAAATTCTGCGACCGGATGAATGCCTTTGCCCAAAAAGAGGGTCTGCCCGGCATGGGCTACATCTTCTGGCGCGAAGGTGATCTCTTTGTGAAGCGTGGCACAGAGGAAAAATCTCCACTTGAGATTTATCAAGCTTTCGTGCGCAAAGAGGATTGGGTGGACAGCGCCCTTCCGATTGACCCTGCCGAAGCAGATGGTTGGGAAAAACGAAAGGCGGTGGAAGCGGCAGGCCCGCTGGCAAAGAACATCGGGCCGGAGCGGACCGAGGCCATCCGGCAGCAGCTCGGGCTGGAGGTCGGCGATGCGGCGTTCTTCCTTGGCGGCAAGCCCAGGTCCTTCGAGACCGTGGCGGGCAAGGCGCGGACCGTGATCGGGGACGAGTTGGGCCTGACAGAGACCGACCGCTTCGCCTTCGCGTGGATCGTGGATTTCCCGATCTATGAGAAGGACGAGGAAACCGGCAAGGTCGATTTCGAGCACAACCCGTTTTCGATGCCGCAGGGCGGGATGGCCGCGCTGGAGGGCGATCCGCTGGATGTGCTGGGCTATCAGTACGATCTGGCCTGCAACGGCTATGAGATCGTCTCGGGCGCGATCCGGAACCACAAGCCGGAGATCATGTTCAAGGCCTTCGAGATCGCGGGCTATGGGGCCGATGAGGTCCGCAAGCGGTTTGGCGGGATGGTCAACGCGTTCCAATATGGCGCGCCGCCGCACGGGGGCTGTGCCGCCGGGATCGACCGGATCGTGATGCTTCTGGCCGATGAGCACAACATCCGCGAGGTCATCCTCTTCCCGATGAACCAGCGGGCCGAGGACCTGATGATGTCCGCGCCCTCCGAGCCCAGCCCCGAGCAACTCATGGAACTGGGGCTGCGCGTCATTCCGCAGGAGTGACCGGCGCTTTTGCGCGCAATGTGACGGATCGGCAGGCTCCGCCGCGGTGAAAATCGCGACGGAGTTTGTTATGTGGGACGTGTCAGGAGCGAAAGGGTGCCTGCGGAATGCGATTCGATCCTGATCTGGCCGAGATACGGTTTGGCTGTGGCCTGTCGCCGGTGGTGGCGCGGCCCGCCTCGCCTGCGGCGATGCTCGCGGGGCTCACCGGGCCAGATGCGATGCAGGCGCGGTTTCCGGTCGAGGATTTCGAGGCGTTTCTGGGCCGCATGGCCGCGGCCAAATCCGCGCGGGAGGCGTGGCGTGATGCGCGCGGCACGCCGCAGGAAGCGGGGCTCTTCGAGGAGGTGAAGCGGCAGCGGCGCGAGGCCGGGGCCGCCAATCTGCGCTGGCTGGGGCACACGCTGCTGCGGCAGGCCCATAGTGGAACGGCGTTTCGGGAGCGTTTGACCGCGTTCTGGGCCGATCACTTCACCGCCCATGGCAAGGCCGGGGTCATCCGGCGGGGCACGGCGCCCTATGTGGAGAGCGCGATCCGGCCGCATATCGCCGGGCGGTTCGCCGATCTGCTCATCTCGGCGGTGACCCATCCGGTGATGCTCGACTATCTCGACCAGCGGATGTCGATGGGGCCGAATTCCGTGCGGGCACGCAAGCGCGGCACCGGGGTGGGGCTGAACGAGAACCTCGCGCGCGAAGTTCTGGAATTGCACACGCTCGGGGTGGACGGGGCCTATACGCAGCGCGATGTGCGCCAGCTCGCGGGGCTCTTCACCGGGCTTTCGTTCAGTCACGAGACCGGGTTTCGGTTCCGCCGGGATTTCGCTGAGCCCGGTGCGGAGACCGTGCTGGGCGTGCGGTATGGGCCGGAGCCCGGGCTGGGGCCGATCCGGGCGGTGCTGGAGGATCTCGCGGCGCGGCCCGAAACCGCGGCGCATATCGCGCGCAAGCTCGCCACGCATTTCGTGTCCGACACGCCGGAGCCGGGGCTTGTGGCGCATCTGGAGGCGCGGTTTCTGGACACAGGCGGCGATCTGCTGGCAGTCTATGGTGCGCTTCTGGAGCATCCGGGCGCGTGGGACAGCGCCGCGCCGAACGTGAAATGGCCGATCGACTATATTGGCTCGGCGCTGCGGGCGCTGGCGGTGCCGCCCGAGCGCATTGCGGCGCTGGAGCACAAACAGGCGCAGGGGCTGCTCTATGGGCCGTTGCGGTTCATGGGCCAGCACTGGCAGGAGCCGGTCGGGCCGGATGGCTGGCCGGAGGCGGACAGCAACTGGGTCACGCCGCAGAGCCTGTCGGCGCGAATCCGCTGGGGGATGCGCGCGCCGGGGCTGCTGATGCCCGACCTGCCCGACCCGCGCCTGTTCGCCGAAGCGGCGCTCGGCACGCGGCTCACCCCGGCGGTGCGCTTTGCCGCCTCCGCTGCCGAAAGCAAAGCCGAGGCGATTGCCATCGTCTTGGCCAGCCCGGCCTTTCAGCGCCGATAGGAGAGACCCATGACCGGGATGTCACGCCGCCGTTTTCTCGCCCAATCGGGCCTCTTGGGCTGCTCTGCCGCCGCCAGTCCGCTGCTGACGCCGGTCAGCTTCGCTGCCGCGCCGTGGGATACCCGGCTCATCGTCATCATCCTGCGCGGCGGGATGGATGGGCTCGATGCGGTGCAGCCCTATGGCGATCCGGACTGGGCGGGGCTGCGCGGACGGCTGGCGGGCGGGCCGCAGGCCGGGGCGGAGGATCTGGACGGCTTTTTCGCCCTGCACCCGGCGCTCGCGCCGCTGATGCCGCTCTACCGGGCAGGCGATCTGGGCTTTGTCCACGCGGTCTCGACGCCCTATCGCGACAAGCGCAGCCATTTTGACGGGCAAGACCTGCTCGAAGCGGGCACGGCCTCGCTGTCGACCGGCGCGCGCGATGGCTGGCTCAACCGGATGTTGCAGGTGCTGCCGGGGGTGACCGGCGAGACCGCCTATGCGATCGGGCGGGGCGAGATGTTCCTGATGCGCGGCGCGGCGCCGGTGGCGAACTGGAGCCCGGGCTCGGAGCTGCGCCTGTCGCCGCAGGGCGAACGGCTGATGGCGTTGGTGATGGAAGACGACCCGGCGCTGCACGCGGCCTATGCCGAGGCCGAGGCGCTGTCCGCGCAGGAGCGTGCGGCGCGGGCGATGGGGATGGGCGGTGCGGCGCGCAAGGGCGTGGGCGGCCATGTGCAGATCGCGCAATTCGCGGCGGAGAAACTGCGCGGGCAGGCCCGGGTGGCGGCCTTTTCGCTGAGCGGGTGGGACACGCACCAGCACCAGTCGCGCACGCTGGCCAAGGCGCTGTCGCGGCTGAGCGATGTGGTGCTGACCCTGCGCGAGGATCTGAGCGGCCCGGTCTGGTCCAAGACGGCGGTGATCGCGATGACCGAGTTTGGCCGCACGGTGCGCGAGAACGGCACGCGCGGCACCGATCACGGCACCGGCGGGCTGATGCTGCTCGCGGGCGGTGCGGTGCGGGGCGGGCGTGTGCATGGCAGATGGCCGGGCCTTGCGGAGACCGATCTTTACGCCGGGCGCGATCTGATGCCCACACGGGACGTGCGCGCCCATGCCGCGTGGATCCTGCGCGGGCTGACCGGTTTGCCGGTGTCCACGCTGGAACAGGCGGTCTTTCCGGGGCTGGAGATGGGCGCGGACCCGGGGCTGCTGCTCTAGGCTTGGGGGCCTTGAGCGGGCTGCGCCCGGCGTCAGTCGAACAGATCGAGGCTGTCCATATAGGCCCAGATGCTGTCGCTGAGGTTCTCGGCGCCGGTCGTGACAGTGGCGGCGGCGGCAACGCCCAGAGCGACGACGGCTGCCGTAATCACGACCCAGTCGACCGTGACCGCTCCGCTGTCGTCCTTCCAAAACCTCTTGATCGCGTGCTTCATATCGGCGCCTTCACTGGTTACGTCACTCCCACAAAATGCGTGGTCGCAGCCAATTGAGGCGTTAATGGGTTTTGAAATTGTCTAAATTTTGGCGCGATCGCATGTGTCGGCAAGACTTCGCTCAGAGCCCGAGAAACTGCGGACGTTTTGATGCGCCTTTGAAGCATTTTCGCGGCAGGCGCGCCACGCGGCGCATCCTGCGTGGCCCCGATAGGACCCCGGATGGACCCCAAATGGATCCCGGATCGGGCGGATCGTTCTTTTCGATTCAGATTGGCATCGAAACGCGATAAGCTGCCATCATGAGTGACAGAAAAGTTGGTGTCCCCGTTCCGGATTGGACGCCGCCCCCGGTCCCCGCCCGCGTCCCGATGCAAGGCCGCTACGCCCGTCTGGAGCCCCTCCGGGCCGAGATCCATGCCGCGCTGCTCTTTCCCGCCTATGTCGGGCATCCACAGGTCTGGGACTACATGCCCTATGGGCCGTTTTCCTCCTCGGCCCAGTATCACCGCTGGGTGCGCGAGGCCGAACAGGGCAACGACCCGCTCTTTTTCGCCATCCAGAACCTCGACAGCCGGGCCTGGGAGGGCGTGGCCAGCTATCTGCGGATCGCGCCCGAGGCCGGCTCAATCGAGATCGGGCATATCAATCTCGCCCCCGCCCTGCAGGGCACGCGGGCCGCGACCGAGGCGCTCTATCTGATGATGGAATGGGCCTTTGAGGCCGGATATCGGCGTTTCGAGTGGAAATGCGATGCGCTCAACCTGCCCTCGCGGCGGGCCGGGCAGCGTCTGGGGCTGAGCTATGAGGGCGTGTTCCGGCAGGCCGCCGTGGTCAAGGGGCGCAATCGTGACACTGCGTGGTTCGCCGCCATAGATGCCGAGTGGCCCGCGCTGAAGGAAGCCTTCGCCGCGTGGCTGCGTCCGGAGAATTTCGACGCGGACGGCCAGCAAATCGAACGGCTCAGCGATCTGACCGCGCTGGTGCGCGTGGCGTCCGACCCGGTGCTTGGCCGGGGGTGAGGCCGGGGGTGAGGCCGGTGCGTCCGCCCGGCTACATGGTGATCTTGTCGTCCAGCCTTTGCTGGACCAGCCCCGCGAGACGGGCCATTTCCG
Source organism: uncultured Aliishimia sp. (assembly GCA_965656085.1). Classification (GTDB taxonomy): domain Bacteria; phylum Pseudomonadota; class Alphaproteobacteria; order Rhodobacterales; family Rhodobacteraceae; genus Aliishimia. The sequence goes on from CBFHJA010000009.1 coordinate 90,149, forward strand.
AGGCCGTGCCGCGCCCCGCCGCGCGCCCCTGTGACAGCGCGTCCGCCGCCTGCAGCATCACCTCGTCCTGCGCCGAATACGCAACGCCCCGGAGGAACTGGGCGACATAATCCATCGTGTTGTCATCCTCGGCGGTGGAGATGATGTCGGCCATATGGGCCAGATCATCCTGATAGGCGATCGGATCGGGTGTGATCTGTTCATCGGTCAGATCGCGCGGCCCGCCCGGTCGTCTGCCCGCCGGCAAGAGCGACAGAATCAGTTCCTGAAACACCGCCAGCGAGGTGATCGGCTTGGCAAGGAACGCATCCGCCCCGGCGGCCATCGCCTTGGCCTCCGCGTCGGGATCGCCGGACATGCCAATCACCACGTTGTTGCCTGCCTCCGGCTGCGTCAATTCCTCGATCAACTCCACGCCGCTGCCATCGCGCAGCCCGATATCGATGATCGCGACCGAGGGGCGGTACACCTGCAAGTGCCGCCGGGCCGAGCGCAGGCAATCGGCGCGCCGGATCCGGGCCCCGGAGCGCAGGCAAAGAAGCCTGAGGGCCTCGGAGGCGAAGCGGCTGTCCTCCACGACGAGCACGGTCAGCCCAAGCAAGGGCCGGGCCGGGGTCGGGGCACGGGAGTGCAGTGCAAAGAGTTCGGTGTCGTCCATAGGGCATCTCCGATCTTCCGTCCTTCGACTCAAATCCTAAGCAATCTGCCCTAACGGTGTGTTAACGCCGCACCGGATTGGCAGCGCTTGCGCCGCACCCTATCTGTGACCCATAAGGCGGCAACCCAGTCAGACGAAGGACCCACGCCATGATCGGACGCTTGAATCACGTAGCCATCGCCGTGCCCAACCTCGAAGACGCCGCCGCCATCTACCGCGATGCGCTCGGGGCCAAGGTCGGCGCGCCGCAAGACGAGCCCGATCACGGCGTCACCGTCATCTTCATCGAACTGCCCAACACCAAGATCGAGCTTCTCTACCCCTTGGGCGAAAACTCCCCCATTCAGGGCTTTCTCGACAAGAACCCCTCGGGCGGCATTCACCACGTCTGCTACGAGGTCGACGACATCCTCGCCGCGCGCGATCATCTCAAGGAAACCGGGCTGCGCGTGCTCGGGGACGGCGAGCCCAAGATCGGCGCGCATGGCAAGCCCGTGCTCTTCCTGCATCCCAAGGATCTCAACGGCACCCTCACCGAGTTGGAGCAAGTGTAAGCCATGGGAATCACCTCCGCCCTCGTTCTCTATGCCGTGATCTGGTTCATGACCCTGCTGATCGTCCTGCCGATCCGGATCGAGACGCAAGGCGACCGGGGCGAGGTCGTGCCCGGCACGCATTCCGCCTCGCCCGAGGTGCATCACATGCGCGCCAAGCTGCGCTGGACCACGCTGATCGCGTTTGTGCTTTGGGCGATCATTGCGGGGATCATCTTGTCGGGCTGGATCACGGTCGAGGATCTCGATTGGTTTAACCGGATGGGGCCGCCGTCCGAGTAATCGGTTCCGAACGCGTCCGCGTCCGGCGGGGGAACGCGCCTTTGGCGCTTGCGGGAGCGCTGCTGCCCTCGCCCCACGGGATATTATTGGCCAAAGGAAAACCGGGGCCGGGCACCCGGTGGATCGGCGGGGGAGTTTGCAGGGGTGTTGTTTTGACCCCCGGAGCGATGGGTGTGGGTTGTGCGTCTCAGGCCGCCGGTTTCGACGTCAGGCCGTGATAGATATGGGTGAAGGTCGCCGCGCCGAGGATCGGGATCACGAGGTTCAGGATCGGTATGGTGAGCGGGATCGCCATCAGGGTTCCGGCCAGCCAGATCGGCGCGATATGTTCGCGGCGCATCCGTTTTGCCCGCGCGCGGCCCACACGGCGCATGGCCGCAAGCGTGAAATATTCCCGGCCCAGCAGGAAGCCATTCAATGCCCAGAAAATCAGCGGCGCGGCGGGGGCAAAGATCAGATAGAGCGCGAAGGCGAGCAGGTTCGCGACGATCAGCACGCCCAGAAAACTCACCGTGTCGCGCAGCCCGTCCATGAACGAGATCGGATCGGCCTTGGGCAGATGCGGGTAGTGGCGGTCTTCTACCGCCTCGGCGACGGTTTCAAGAAACATCGAGGTCATGGCCGAGGCGACGGGGATCATCAGAAAGACCGACAGCCCGAAGATCAGAACGATCCCGCCCCACGAGGCGAGATTGTCGAGCCACGTGATCTCCCCGATCCACGGCAAGGTCAGGCTGTCTCCGACCAGCGCCTGCATCAGCCATCCAAAGCCGAGTGCCGCCGCAATGAGGAGCCCGAGCGCCAGCCCGATGCCGAGAAAGAACACGCGCCGGAAGCGGGGATCGCCGATCTGGCCGAGCGCGCGGAAGAATGCCGTGAAGATCATTCCGTCACCCATGTGGTGATCTCAGCGAGGTCCGGGCGGGGGCGGTCGGGCGGCGCGGTGGTCTCTGTGCCCAGAAAGATCAGCCCGGCGACGCGTTCGTGCTCCGCCAGCCCCAGCCCATCGGTCATGAAGCCGCGATCATGGGACGGCCATGCGCTGAGCCAGTTCGCGCCCCAGCCCGAGGCCAGTGCCGCGTTCAGGAGCCCAAGGCAAACCGCGCCGGCGGAATAGGTCTGCTCAAGTTCGGGGATCTTGTCCGAGGGTTTGGGCGATTCGATCACCGCGACGCAGAGATGGCCGCGCGCGAATTGCCCGGTGCCCTTGGCGGTCTTCTCGGGGTCCAGCCCGAGCGCATCGCCGCGCGCCTGCGCCACCTGCTCCAGCCGTTCCAGCGCGGGTTTTTCGAGAACGATGAAGCGCCACGGCTCGAGCTTGCCGTGATCGGGCGTGCGGGCGGCGGCGGTGAGGATCGTGTGCAGGGTGTCGCGGTCCGGGACCGGGCCTGCAAGGGTCTTGGCCGGGCGCGAGCGCCGGGTCAGCAGGAAATCAAGTGCGGCTTGGTTGCGGTCGGGCATCTAGATGTTAATCCTTGTCACATATCTCAGATCAGCATGTGGCGCGCAGGTTTCAAGGCCTTAGAGACCGATTTCCGCGCACATCCGGTCAATCTCGCTGCGCAGAAACGCATCGAGGGGTGGGCCGGGCTGGCGGCGGTTGAAATTCTTCTCCAGCGGGTCGGGGGCGACGATCTGGCTGCCCGACAGCGCCTCCAGCGTGGCATGGCCGCAAAACGGGACGTAGAATTCCGAATAGCCGCCCTCATGGACCAGCACCAGCTTGCCGCCGCAGAGCCGCTCGGACAGTGCCTTGGTCAACCGCGTCATCTGCCGGAACGTGTCCGCCGTGGCCAGCATGCTCGCCAGCGGGTCGGGGGCCGCCGCGTCGAAGCCGCAGGCGACCACGATAAGATCGGGTTTGAACGCCTCGACCTGCGGGATCACCAGCCGCTCCATCGCGTGCAGATAGGCGGTGTGGCCGGAGCCTGCGTTCATCGGCAGGTTGATGTTGAAGCCCTCGCCCGCGCCGGTGCCCCGGTCTGTCAGCGCGCCGGTGTCGAGCGGGTAATTGCCCTCCTGATGCAGAGAGATCGTCAGGGTGTCATCGCGCCCGTAGTAGATCGCCTCGGTGCCATTGCCGTGATGCACATCCCAGTCGAGCACCGCGACGCGCAGGCCGGGGCGGGTGACGCGGGCCGCTTCCAGTGCGATGGCGATATTGGCCATGAGGCAGAACCCGTTGGGCCAGTCCGGCAGGCAGTGATGGCCGGGCGGGCGCGAGAGCGCATAGGCGTTGTCAAGCGCGCCCGAGAGCACCGCTTCGACCGCTGCGACGGCCAGGCCTGCCGAGAGCGCCGCGATCTCGAAGCCGCCTTGGCCGAACGGGGTGCGCAGGCCAAGCTCGCCGCCGCCGGTGTCGGATTTTGCCTTGAACTCGGAAAGGTAGGTCTCGGGGTGGATGCGGGCGAGGGTGTCATGGTCCGCCATCGCTGCGCTCTGCCGGTCAAGCTCGGCGCCGAGGCCGGTCACGTCGAGCAGGTTTTTCAGCCGCCGCTTGGTCTCGGGATTTTCCGGCAAGCCTCCCGCCGCGAGCGGCTGGGTCAGCCCGCCCACCGGTGCGGTGAGAGCGTAGTTTCCGCCCGAATGCCAGAACGTGCGTTCGTCCCAGAAAAACCCCGTTGTCATCGTCTGCGCCTTTCCCGTTTCCAGCGCAAGGTGACGGGTTGGCCGGGATTGTCAACGTATCACGCAGGGCGGGGGCGCGCGGCGATTTGCGCCGACTCGGCAGGTCGTGTAGATTGGCGGCCCCAGCGGTGACGGTGATCTGGCTGGCACGATCCGAGGGGCGTGTGTGCTGCGTCCGGCGTGCCGGCGACGGGCCCCGAGAGCGCCCACGGATCGCTTGGTGCGTCATCGCAGATGGCAAAGGAGGATCTCATGAACATCACCAAAGCCACTGAACTCGCGCACGCGCTCTACCGTGCCCATGGCGACAAGGCTGAGGCGGAAGCCGCGCAACGCAAGCAGCGCTCGCTGGATGCGGGCAACGAGGCGGATGCCGCGCAATGGCGGATGATCCAGCAGCAAATTCGGCAGGCGCGCGGGGCAAATCAGAGCTGACGCTTGCCGGTCTTGCCATGTTCCGGGGGCGGCGCGTTGAGGCGAGTCGCCGGCTTGCGGGCGGATGCAATGGTCCCGGCTGGCTTGCAATTCCCCAGAATTGGCGAGGCTAAGGTCCTGTTCTGGTTTATCTTTCGTTAGTAATCCAGGCTGTAGTCTTTAGTGGCCACGATGGGACCGTGGCCACTAAACTTATCAACATACTATCAAAGCTAGCGTAATAAGCAGAAGGGGTTGCAGCCCCTTCTGCACGCTTACCCCAGCATTTCCTAATGATAAGTTAACGAAACGTCCGGTGCGCCCGGATAATTCTTCACGATTACATAACACGTGTTAATCCCGCCCCTCACACCCGGCGCCGTGCGCAAGAAAAAGGGCCCCGTATCCGGAGCCCCTTCCTGACAGCGCAGCAACGTCCGGGACGTGCGGATTATTCCGCCGTCGCTTCCTCCGCAGGCGCAGCAGCGGCCTCTGCCGCTTCGGCCGCCTTGGCCGCCTTCTCTTCGGCGCGGTCCTGCGCCTTCTTGCCCGGCTTGGCCTTGTTGGGGTTGTTGCGCTCGGTCTTCTCGCGCACGCCCGCCGCTTCGAGCATCCGCGCGATCCGGTCGGTCGGCTGCGCGCCATGGCTCAGCCAGTATTGTACGCGCTCCATGTCCATCTTCACACGATCTTCGCTGTCCTTGGGCAGGAGCGGGTTATAGGTGCCGAGCTTCTCGATGAAGCGGCCATCGCGGGGCATGCGGCTGTCGGCCGCGACGATGCGGTAGAAGGGGCGCTTTTTGGAGCCGCCGCGGGCGAGACGAATTTTCATAGCCATGGTGTTGGGTCCTTTTTGATTGGGCCGGTTGGCCCGGTTGTTCACGATTGGTGAGATTTGTGGTGCTGAATGACTTCAGCGATGATGAAGTTCAGGAACTTCTTGGCGAATTGCGGGTCCAGATCGGCCCGGTTTGCCAAATCTTCGAGCCGTGCGATCTGTTTGGCCTCGCGGGCCGGATCGGACGGGGGAAGGTCGTGCTCGGCCTTGAGTTTCCCCACAGCCTGCGTGTGTTTGAACCGCTCGCCCAAGGTATAGACAAGGATCGCATCGAGGCGGTCGATGCTCTCGCGGTGCTCTTTGAGGAGTTCGGCGGCTTTGGCGATCGTGTCAGTCAAGCGCCCATCCTTTCGGTTTGAACAGCGGGTCGGCGTAATGTGCGATCTCCATGTCGATCCCGTGCCCAAGCTGGCTGCTCTGCAACTGCGCCAGCGTCGGGTGGCGATAGACCGCGTCGCTGCCATCAATCGTCTGGGCCTCGTGGTCCTTCAGGCAGCCAAGGCGCTCGGCGAGCCGGATGCTGTCGAGGTTCTTGGGGTCAATGTAACTCACGGCAGTCTCCCAGCCGAGGTCGTGGTAGAAATAACGGCGCACCCGGTCGGTCGCCTCCAGCGCGTAGCCCTTGCCGTTCTTGTCCGGCCAGATAATCCACGCGATCTCGCGCTCGGGCCACATCGCCGGCTGCCAGCCTCCGGCCATGCCATAGGTCTCGCCGGTCTGCTTGTCGTGGATCATCCACATCCCGAAGCCGCGAATCTCCCAATGGCCGATCTCGGCGGCGTAGAGCATCCATGTCTCATAGGCGTTCAGCGGCCCGCCCATGTAGCGCGCGCGGAAGCTGGTGAAGGTCGCCTTGAAATCGGGGTAGTCCTCGGGCTGCGGGGCCTTGAGGATCAGACGGCGGGTCTCCAGTTCGGGGACGTCTCTGTGGCCCATTACGCAGCTTCCGGTTTGGGGTGGCGGTAAACCAAGACGGTTTCTTTCGCCTGCTCGGGATTGCTCGGTTTGGGGTGATCCGCGTCTGGGTCCAGCACAGCACCGAGCCGTTCGGCCAGTGCAATCGAGCGCGTGTTCTCGGACACGATGTAGCTCACCGCCGTGTCCCAGCCGAGCGTATCAAACGCGAACGCGCGTGCGGCCTGTGCGGCTTCGAACGCGATCCCGGTGCCCTCGATCTCGGGCGACCAGATCGACCAGCCGATTTCCTTTTCAGGCCAGCCATGCGGATACCACGGCCCGGTCATACCAAGTGCGGTGTCGTCGCCCTTCCGGGTGATGACGAAATTGCCCCAGCCGCGCAGCACCCAATGCCCGATGATATGACCCATGCCGCGCCATGCGAGCGCGTCGGTCATCTCGGCGGCACGGATAAAGCGCGAGCGCTCCGAACGGGTCATCTCCAGCCAGTGCGGCCAGTCACCGGCCTGCGGCGCGCGCAGGATCAGCCGCGCGGTCTCAAGAACGGGAGTATTGGAGAGCATGACGGTCATACCGCGCCCTTCTCTGCACAGGCACCACCGGCGGCAAGCTGTGGGAGCCTCCGGCGGGAGTTTGTCTGGCTAAGTGAAAAGGGAACAGGTGCGCGCATGATCGGCGTTACTTCTTCTTACCAAAGCCGCTTAGCCCGGGCGGCAGGCCCATGCCGCCACCCAATCCGGGCAGTCCGCCGGGCATGTTGCCGGAGCCCATCGCTTTGGCCGCCGCTTCGAGTTGCTTGGGGTCCATGTTTTCCATGCCGGGCATGCCGCCGGGCATCCCGCCCTTGCCGCCCATCATCGCCTGCATGGCCTTCTTCATCATGCCGCCCTTGCCCTTGCCGAGCTTCTTCATCATGTCGGCCATTTGGCGGTGCATTTTCAGCAGCTTGTTGAGATCGCTCACCTCCATGCCGGAGCCCTTGGCGATCCGCTTCTTGCGGGAGGCCTGCAGGATCTGGGGCGCGGCGCGCTCTTTCTTGGTCATGGACTGGATCATGGCGATCTGCTGGCGCAGGATCTTGTCGTCGAAGCCCGATTCCTCGATCTGCTTGGCCATCTTGCCCATGCCGGGCATCATGCCCATCATGCCTTCCATGCCGCCCATCTTGAGCATCTGCTCAAGCTGCATCTTCAGGTCGTTCATGTTGAACTGACCCTTTGACATGCGGCGCATCATCTTCTCGGCCTGTTCGGCTTCGATGGTTTCCTGCGCCTTTTCGACGAGCGACACGATATCGCCCATGCCGAGGATGCGGCCCGCGATGCGGTCCGGCTCGAAGGTTTCGAGAGCGTCCATCTTCTCGCCGAGGCCGACGAACTTGATCGGTTTGCCCGTGACCGCGCGCATCGACAGCGCCGCGCCGCCGCGCCCGTCGCCGTCCATTCGGGTCAGCACAACGCCCGTGATTCCCACACGTTCATCAAAATTCTCGGCGGTCGCAACGGCGTCCTGACCGGTCAGGCCGTCGACGACAAGCAGGGTTTCGCGCGGGTCCGCCACGTCGCGCACCGCTTCGACCTGTTGCATGAGCTCTTCGTCGATGCTGAGGCGGCCTGCGGTGTCGAGCATGTAGACGTCATAGCCGCCGAGGCCCGCTTGCGTCTTGGCGCGTTTGGCGATGGCGACCGGGGTCTCGCCCTTGACGATCGGCAGGGTGTCGACGCCGATCTGCATCCCGAGAATGGCAAGCTGTTCCATCGCAGCGGGGCGGTTCACGTCGAGCGAGGCCATCAGAACCTTCTTACCATCGCGGTCCTTGAGGCGCTTGGCGAGTTTCGCGGTGGTGGTGGTCTTGCCGCCGCCCTGCAGGCCGACCATGAGGATCGGCGCGGGCGGGTTGTCGATCTTGAGCGCGCCGGGCTCGCCCTCGCCGGTGAGCACGTCCACCAGAGCGTCATGGACGATCTTGACGACTTGCTGGCCCGGCGTGACGGATTTGGTGACCGCTTGCCCGGTGGCCTCTTCCTGAACCTTCTTGACGAATTCGCGGGCCACGGCGAGCGAGACGTCGGCTTCGAGCAGCGCCACGCGGACCTCGCGCAGGGCGGTTTTGACGTCGTCTTCGCTGAGCGCGCCTTGCTTGGTCAGCCGGTCGAAGACGCCGGAGAGACGTTCGGATAGATTTTCAAACATGTCTCGGCCTCCTGCGCCGGTTGTTGTTCTGCCCATGATCTAGGTACGGGGCGGCGAAGACCCAAACGACGAGCGCCCCCACGGGCGAAACTCGCTGGTGGGGGGCGATCCCGGCGCAAGGCCAAGGGACCGGAGATATGTAGGTCTCCGGAATGTGCTGGCTGATAGCGAGGGGTGCGGGGCGAGTCAAGGCATGGCGGTGCGGTATGGTCTATGGACGGCGCCCGGATTAACCATTGATCCAGAAAAACAAGGGAAAATTTGACTCAAAGCAGGTGTGGCGCGGATACTGCGTTTAACACAAGTTTTACCGAATGAGAGTAGTACAATGAAACGACTGATGAAAATTGGCTTTGCATCTTCCCTTGGACTGGCGCTCGCCCTTCCTGCCTGCGCCGAGAACGAGACGCAGACCAAACCCGTTCTGTCCGCCGCTGGCACTGCCGTCTCCGGCAGCACCGCGACCATCTCCAGCTCCGGCCCGATGCTGATGGGCACGCTTGGCACCACATCCTCCACCGGCGCTGTCGCCGCTCTGGTCATCGTCAGTGCAGCCGAAGCCGTCTCCAGCACCGGCCACACCAAGTAAGCCTCAGGCCACCAGCCGCTCGATCTGCGCGGTGCCGTCGGCCACCGCCTCATCGCCGCGTGCCATCACGCGGTCGGCGCTGACGATCTGCACATCGGTGATCCCGATGAAGCCCATGATATGGGTCAGGTATCCGCTGGCGAAATCGATCTCCGAGCCCACCTGCGTGCCCCCCGAGGCGATTGCGATCACCGCCCGCTTGCTTTCGAGCAGGCCTACAGGCCCATCTTGGGTGTAGCGGAACGTCTCGCCGGCCCGGCAGACCAGATCAATCCACGCCTTCAGCGCAGCGGGCACGCCGAAATTGTAGATCGGTACGCCGATGACGATCGTGTCCGCGTCTCGCAACTCGGCAATCAGGGCGTCCGACAGTGCCAGCGTGTCCTGTTGCAGAGAATCCCGGGCCTCCGCTTCGGTCCAGTTGGCAGCGAGCCAATCCGCCGTGAGATGCGGCAAGGACTCGGTCAAGTCGCGGTGTCTCACCTTGTCTGCACCGAGCTTGTCCACGATCTTCGCGGAGAGTTGGCGTGTGACCGACCCGCCGATGCGGGCGGAGGCGTCGATATGCAAAATGGTCTGTGACATGAGAGGGCCTCTTTTGGAATGTCTGTCGATGCGACGGGGTTGCGTAATTAACGTTGAAAATGGGCATTGCAAAAACGAACTCAATTGCAGCACAATCACAGTATATGTGGGAATTTGCACAAGGCCCTGCAATGGAAAACTGGGATGAGATCCGCACGGCTTTTCAGGTCGCGCGGCTTGGGACCGTCAGCGGGGCCGCCGATGTGCTCGGGGTCCACCATGCGACCGTGATCCGTCATATCGACGCGCTCGAAGGCCGGCTCGGGGTCAAGCTCTTTCAGCGGCACGCGCGGGGCTATACCGCAACCGAGGCCGGGCAGGATCTTTTGCGCGTGGCACAGACCACCGATGAGCAATTCGCGCAGCTTGCCGGGCGTATCAAGGGGCGGGGCAATGACGTGTCAGGCGAGCTCGTCATCACCTCGCTTGTCTCGCTCTCGGCCCTGCTCGCCCCGGTCCTGCAACGCTTTCAGGCCGACTACCCGGAGGTCATCATCCGCTTTCTGACCGGCGACCGGCTCTTTCGGCTGGAATATGGCGAGGCGCATGTGGCGATCCGGGCCGGGGCCGCACCGGACCAGCCCGACAATGTGGTGCAACCCTTCGTCAAGCAGGCGATGGGGCTCTATGCGGCGCGGGCCTATATCGACCGATACGGCAAGCCCGAGAGCGAGGAGGAGTTCTCCGGTCACCGCTTCGTGGCCCATGACGACCCGCAATCGCGGGCGCCCTTCAACAAATGGCTGCGCGCTCGCGTGCCCGAGGAGTTGATCCGGTTCCGCAGCACCGACCCGTGGTCGCTGGAGGCCGCCGTCCGGGCCGGGACCGGGGTCGGGTTTCTGCCGGTGCTTCAGGCGCGGGACGATCCCAATCTGGTGGAAGTGATCCCGTCGCGTGACGACTGGTCCGGCCCGCTCTGGCTCGTGACCCATGTCGACCTGCACCGCACCACCAAGGTGCAGGCCTTCCTCAGTCACCTCAAGCAAGAGGCGAAAAACTGGACGCTCTAGCTGCCCGCGGCCATCTGGCCATGCTGCTCTTCTCGGCGCTGGTGGCCGGCTCGTTCTCGCTTGGCACGATGGCGGCCAACGAGATTTCCCCGGCGGCGCTGAACGCGGCCCGGTTCTGGCTTGCCGCGCTGGTGATCGGGGCGGCGGCGTTGGCCACGACCGGACTGCCCCGGAGCGCGGCGCGCGCGCCATGGCGCTATCTGGTGCTGGGCGGGCTCTTCGGGACGTATTTCGTGCTGATGTTCGAGGGGCTCAAGACCGCGCCTGCGGTGAGCGCGGCGGCGGTGTTCACGCTGACGCCGATCCTGTCGGGGCTGGCAGGCTACGTGCTGCTGCGCCAGATCACCACGCCGCGCATGGCGCTCGCGCTGGCCATCGGCGGGTGCGGTGCGCTCTGGGTGATCTTCCGGGCGGATTTTTCGGCGGTGCTGGCCTTCGATATCGGGCGAGGAGAATTCATCTATTTCTTCGGGTGCGTCGCGCACGCGATCTACACGCCGATGGTGCGCAAGCTGAACCGGGGCGAACGGCCTGTCGTGTTCACCTTCGGGATGCTGCTCGGCGGGGGCGCGGTGCTGACGGTCTATGGCTGGTCCGACATCACCGCGACCGACTGGGCCGCGCTGCCGGGGATCGTGTGGATCACGCTCATCTATATCGCGATTTTCGCCAGTGCGGCGACCTTCGTGCTCTTGCAATTCGCCACGATGCACCTGCCAAGTGCGAAGGTCATGGCCTATACTTACCTCACGCCCTCGTGGGTGATCCTGTGGGAAATCGCGCTGGGGCGAGGCGCCCCGCCGGCGCTGGTGCTCGGCGGGGTTGGGCTGACGGTCGTCGCTTTGCTTTTGTTGCTGCGGCAGGAGTGAGCGGCGCGAGGTCCCGGGTCAAGCCCGGGACGGGGGCACGCGGCTCAGCCCTTGGGGCGATTGTCGACGATCCGCACGGCCTTGCCCTCGGAGCGCGCCACCGCGCCAACTTCGCGCACATCGATCTTCACCGATACGCCGACATGGGTTTTCACCAGACCGGACAATGCCTTGCCCAGTTCGGCTGCATCGGCGGATGAGTCGGCAACTTCGCAGAGCACCGTCATCACATCCATGCGGTCCGGCCGTGCCAGTTCAATCTGGAAATGCGGGGCGAGGCCCGGCACCTGCATCAGGCATTCCTCGATCTGGGTCGGGAACACGTTCACGCCGCGCAGGATGATCATGTCGTCCGAGCGGCCCGTGACCTTTTCCATGCGGCGCATGGAACGTGCCGTGCCTGGCAGCAGGCGCGTCAGATCGCGGGTGCGGTAGCGGATGATCGGGAAGGCCTCCTTGCTCAGTGAGGTAAAGACCAGCTCGCCGAACTCGCCATCGGGCAGCACGTCCCCGGTCTCGGGGTTGATGATCTCCGGGTAGAAATGATCCTCCCAGATATGCAGCCCGTCCTTGGTTTCGACGCATTCCATCGACACGCCGGGGCCGAGCACCTCGGACAGGCCGTAGATATCGACCGCGTGCATGTCGAAGGCCTCCTCGATCTCGCGGCGCATCGCATTTGTCCAGGGCTCGGCGCCGAAAATGCCGACTTGCAGGGACGAGTCGCGGGGGTCCACGCCCTGCACATTGAATTCGTCGAGAATCGACAATGCATAGGAGGGCGTGACGGTGATACCCTTGGGCTTGAAATCGGTGATCAGGCGGACCTGCCGGGGCGTCATGCCGCCCGAGACCGGGACCGTGACCAGCCCCAGCGAATCCGCGCCGAGATGGATGCCGAGCCCGCCGGTGAAGAGACCGTAGCCATAAGCATTGTGCAGCATGTCGCCCGGTGTCAGGCCCGCCGCGCGCAGGGAGCGGCCGACCATCTGGCCCCACATCGCCAGATCGTTCGCCGTGTAGCCGACAACGGTGGGCTGGCCAGTGGTGCCGGAGGAGGCGTGGATGCGCGCAAGCTTGTTCTGCGGGACGGCGAACATGCCGAACGGGTAATTGTCGCGCAGGTCCTGCTTCACGGTGAAGGGAAATTTGGCAAGGTCTTCGAGGCTGTTCAGGTCATTCGGGTGCACGCCGACGGCGTCGAAGCTGGCCTTATAGTGCGGCACGTTCTCATAGGCGTGTGTGAGCGACCAGCGCATCCGCTCCAGTTGCGTTGCGGCGATCTCGTCGCGGGAGGCGATCTCCAGCGGATCGAGCGTGTCCTTCGCAGGTGTCAGATCTTTCATTGGTCGGTCTCCTCCCCGTCCTAGCCTTTGTCTTCGTCGAAATGAGTGCCCTTGATGGTGCGCGAGAGCCCGCGCATCAGGGCAAGTATGCGGCCATCTTCACCGGTGACAGTCACGTCGTAGATGCCAGAGCGCCCGGTGCGCGAGACCTCCACGGCGGTTGCGGTGACCCGCTCGCCTTCGCGGCCCGGGGCCATGTATGTGATCTGGTTTTGCTGCGCGACGGTGAGCTCGTTGTAGCTGTTGCAGGCGAAGGCGAAAGCGCTGTCGGCCAGCGTGAACAGAAAGCCGCCATGGGCGATGCGGTGGCCGTTCAGCATGTCTTCGCGGAGGGTCATCGACAGCGTGGCCGCGCCCGGTGCGATATGGTCGATCTGCATCCCGAGGCCCTTCGAGGCGGAATCGGTGGCGAACATCGCGGCGGCGCTGCGTTCGGCGCGGGTCTGGGCGGTTATCTGGGTCATGTTCGTGTTTCAGTTTTCCCTGTTCGCACGGTGATGTGTAACGTGTCTTGCCCGCTGCGGCAATCCCGCGCAGACAGACCTTGCCAGATCGGGAATTTGGCGCAAGTCTGGGGGTATGAATATGCAAACGCCGCCCCCGAGCAATCTTCGCGAACTCCCCAATCCAGTCGTTGCCTTCCACAGAAGCGAGCTTTCCGTGATCCTGTCCCTCTATGGCCGGTTCGTGGCCGCGGGCGAGTGGCGCGACTATGGCATCTCTTCGCTGAAGGACGTCGCGGTCTTCTCCGTGTTCCGCCGCACCGCCGAGCATCCGCTCTACCGCATCGAGAAGCGGCCCAAGCTGCGGGGCAAGCAAGGGATGTATGCGGTCGTGGGGATGGATGGGCAAATCCTGCGGCGTGGGTCCGATCTGCGCACAGTGCTGCGCGTTCTTGAGCGCAAGCTGATCCGGGCGGTGGAGTAGGTCTCCGAGGCCCGGACTGGGGCTCTGCCCCAGACCCCGGAGTTTAGCCAGCGAAGCGAAAGGCTAAAGGCGCTTGTGGGCGATGGGCTCGCCTTCGCCTTGCGCCTTTATGCGCGTGAGCGCTGTTTCGATTGGCTCAAGGGCCACGGCCATCGCGCCGGCATTGGCGTGGATCAAGGTCTCGTCGTCATAGACAATTGCGACATGGCCTTTCCAGAACATCAAATCGTTGCGCTTTGGGGGCGTGCCTTCCGGGAGTGCCGTGCCGAGCGCTGCCATCTGCTGGTCGCTGTCGCCGGGGCAGGGCAGGTGAGCGGCTTGGCACGCCAGTTGGACAAGGCCGGAGCAGTCGATGCCAAAGGCCGAGTTGCCGCCCCAGAGATAGGGCGTGCCGAGCAGCACTTCGGCCGTCGCTGCGAGATCGGGTTCTGGGGTGTCCAAGGCGGTCAGGTGCTGTGTCGGCACATAGCGGCCATCATGGGTGCGCGAGAATCGGTTCTGCACGTCGATCAGCCGGAGCAGGGATCCCGCTGAAAGGGTCGCGGGCTGGGGCGTCTTCATGTCCGGCTCGTCGAAGAGCAAGGTCGCACGGGCAGACACGCGGTGGGTCGGCTCGGCCCATCCGCCAAGGTCGGGATCGGACACGTAGCCGACATAGCCGGTGGTCTCATCGCGGCACAGGCTCTGGAACGGGTCGAGTTGGCAGACCTTGTGGCCATAGAGAATTTCGCGGTCGGTGTTCGGCGCGCCTCGCGTCAGGCTGAGCCGCGCAGCGGCGGCGGTGGTGACGCGTTTCATCTCGCCCTCGCTGAACCGGTCCGCTTCGACCTGCCCTTCGAGGGAGACGTGAGCGAGGCGTCCGTCTGCGAATACGTCCCGTTTGGCGCGCATCTAGAGGCCCAGCATCTCAGGGAGCGCTTCGAGCAGCGCCCGGGACCCCATGCCGACACCGCCTTTGGGGCGTGCGGGGGCCGGGCTCGGTTGCCAGCCATAGATGTCGAAATGCATGTAGGGCGCGGTCTCGACGAAGCGGCGCAGCAAGAGCGCGGCGGTGATGGAGCCCGCGAACCCGCCCGAGGGCGCATTGTCGAGATCGGCGATGCCGGGTTCGATCATCTTCTCGTAGGGCGCATGGAAGGGCATCCGCCATACCGGGTCCTGCGCTTTGGCCGCGCCGGCTTCGAGCGCGTCCGCATGGGCGCCGTGGTCCGTGTAGAAGGGCGACAGGTCCGGGCCCACCGCAACGCGCGCGGCGCCGGTGAGCGTGGCCATGGACACGATGAGGTCCGGGTCGTCCTCGTCTGCCAGCGCCAGCGCATCGGCGAGCACGAGACGACCTTCGGCGTCGGTGTTGTTGATCTCCACCGTGAGACCCTTGCGCGAGGTGAGAATGTCGCCGGGGCGGAAGGCATTGCCGGCAACGCTGTTTTCCACCGCCGGGATCAGCACCCGAAGCCGCAGCGGCAGACCGGTTGCCATGATCATATGGGCAAGGCCCAGCACGGTCGCCGCGCCGCCCATGTCCTTTTTCATCAGCGCCATGGAGTTGCCCGGCTTGAGGTTCAGCCCCCCGGTGTCAAAACACACGCCCTTGCCGACGAGCGTGAGGGCCGGGCCGGTCTCGCCCCAGCGCAGGTCTATCAGGCGGGGGGCGCGGGCGGCGGCGCGGCCCACATCGTGGATCATC
Organism: uncultured Aliishimia sp.; assembly: GCA_965656085.1. Lineage (GTDB taxonomy): Bacteria > Pseudomonadota > Alphaproteobacteria > Rhodobacterales > Rhodobacteraceae > Aliishimia. The sequence continues at coordinate 105,647 of CBFHJA010000009.1, forward strand.
GGGAAATTCTGCGCCAGCAAGTCGTCGCCTTCAATTAGCTGTATCTCGGCGCCATGAGCCCCGGCCAGATCGCGGGCCGCGCGCGCCAGATCGTCCGGGCCCATATCGGCGGCGGGCGTGTTGATCAGATCACGGGTGAGCGCCTCGCCCGCCGCGATCGCTTCGAGGCGGGCTGCGTCCACACCGTCGGGGGCGATCATCGCGGCTTTCGGGGGCGGGGCGTCGCGGTAGCGGCCAAAGCGATACCCGGCCAGCAGCCAGCCCAGAGCCTCGGCCGCGAGATCGTTCCCGGTCAGGGAGATATGCGGGTTGTAGACCCCCTCGGGAAGTTTACCGCGTGCGGCGCCGAGTGCGAAGCGGTCTCGGCTGCGTTCCTGTGCGGTGCCCAATCCGGCAAGCGCGGCGACGATCTCGCCGTTTTCGCCCGGCAGCAAGCAGGTCTGGCCGAAGCCGCCGGAGAACTCCATGGCCTCGGCCCAGGCCCGGCTGGCTTCCGGGAGCGTGCCTTGAAAGGTGTCCCATGCTTCTGGGGTCAGGGCCTGAAGCGGCAGGGCCGGGCCGGTGCCGGGCGCAAAGCGCATGGATGGATGATGATCTGACATGGCCGCAGCACCTCCCCTGTTGGGCTGTGCCCGACCCTACAAGCTCGGCAGAGGGCTGCAAGACGTATCATGGCCAGCCCCTTCCTTGCAGTTGGGCTGGCTCTGAGGTCCGTCGTCGTCACCGCATGGACCGCTCCGGGGTCAGATTGTCATGTCCTGCAGGTCCCAGACGGCGGTCAGCGAGGCCTCGCCCACCCGCATCAGGCGCGACAGTGTCGCGGCTACGGCAACCATGTCGTTGTGATCGGCCGCATGGCCGACATCACCGGCGACCCGCGCGAGTTTGCGCATGCCGATTTGCTCGGCAATGGCGATCAGCGACTGCACGCTCTTGCGCAGCTCGGGCATCTCGCCTTGCTGGTAGAGCCGTTCCGAGTGGCTGAGCCGCAAGGCAAGCTCCTCCATCGCGCGGCGCAGCACGTCTTCGGCGCCGACGTTGCCGAGCTGCGCGTAGAGCGTGCCGAGCTGGTCATGGTCTAGGTTTGCAGCTTCGGATTGCATTAACTGGTTTATTTGGGTCACGATGTCTCACCACGGAATTTTCACTCTCACCAACACCGCTTATCAGGCGACAATCCTTCCCAAATCGTTGCCAGCGCCCCGTCTTTTCGCTCGAATTCGGCGCAAATTCAGGCTATCGCCATGTGCGCAATGCAAGAAGGACCCCTGCAGATGCACAGATTGAAGCCGCTCCCGACCTATTTGCAGCAACGCTATCAGGGATGGCGGGCCACGACCTATAACGAGAACCATGCCTGGTACGAACGGCTGGCCACGGAAGGGCAGCGCCCGCGCGCCATGGTCATCTCCTGTTGCGACAGCCGGGTGCATGTCACCTCGATCTTCGGGGCCGATCAAGGCGAGTTCTTCATCCACCGCAACATCGCCAATCTGGTGCCGCCCTATGAGCCCGATGGCACCCATCACGGCACCTCGGCAGCGGTGGAATATGCGGTGACCGTTCTCAAGGTCGCCCATCTCATCGTCATGGGCCATTCCAATTGCGGTGGCGTGAAGGGCTGTCTGGATATGTGCAAGGGGCATGCGCCGGAACTGGAGAAAACCGACAGTTTCGTGGGCCGTTGGATGGACATTCTGAAGCCGAAATATGACGAGGTGGCCGATCTGCCCGAGGGCGGTGCGCAAGAGCGGCGGATGGAGCAACTCGCTGTGCAGACCTCCATCGAGAACCTCTTTACCTACCCGTTCGTGATGGAAAATTTCGAAAGCGGGCGGCTCTCGCTGCATGGGCTCTGGCTCGATATCGGCAAAGGGGTGCTGGAGAATTACCAGCCCGCCACGGGGCAATTCCAGCCCGTGTGACTTGACCGCTCGCGCGGGCTGCGCCACAGAGCCCGGCAGATTATGGCAACCCCGATCCGGAGGACAGATGGACCAGATTCTGAGCCTTGCAGCAAGCAACCTGCTTTCGCCGATCATCCTCTCCTTCGTGCTCGGCGTGGTCGCGGCCTTGGCACGCTCGGACCTGTCCGTTCCCGAGGCTGCCGCCAAGGCGATGTCGATTTATCTTTTGTTTTCAATCGGCTTCAAAGGCGGTGTCAGTGTCGCCGATAACGGGATCGACGGCGCGCTCGGGCTCTCGCTGCTCGCTGGGATCCTGCTCTCCTTCCTGTTGCCGATCATCGCCTTCGGGCTCTTGAACGTCATGACGGGGCTGAGCCGCCTCGATGCCGCCGCAGTCGCGGCGCATTACGGGTCGATCTCCATCGTGACCTTCGTGGCGGGCTCGTCGATCCTGGATCAGGCAGGGCTCACGGCCGAAGGGTACATGGTCGCGGTGGCCGCCGCGATGGAGGCCCCGGCGATCCTCTCGGCGCTCTGGCTGATCTCGCGCGGGGGCGGCAACCAGCGCATGGATGGTGAGTTGATGCGGGAGATCATGTTCAACGGGTCCATCGTGCTTCTGGTCGGCGCGTTCGTCATTGGCATGGTCACCGGGCAGGATGGGCTGGCACGGATCGACAGCTTCATTGTCGCGCCTTTTCAAGGGGTTCTGTGCCTCTTCTTGCTCGATATGGGCCTTGTGGCGGGGCGCGGACTGCGGCAGGGCGGCGGCGTGCTGCGGCCCGGCGTGCTGGCCTTCGGCGTGCTCATGCCCATTATCGGCGCGACCTGCGGGCTCGGCGCGGGCCTCTTGCTCGGGCTCAGCACCGGGGGCGTGATGCTGATGATGGTGCTGTCGGCCTCGGCCTCCTATATCGCGGTGCCGGCGGCGATGCGCGTGGCGCTGCCCGAGGCCAACCCGTCGATCTACCTGACCCTCTCGCTGGGGGTCACGTTCCCGTTCAACCTGACGCTGGGCCTGCCGCTCTACCTCGCGGTGGCCCAAGCCCTGACCGGAGGCTAAGCCCTTGGAAATGCACAAAGCAAAGCGCGTGGCGGTGATTATCGAGGCGATCATGCAGCGCCGCCTCACGGATGCGATGATCAAGGCGGGCGTGACCGGGTTCTCGATCCTGCCGGTGCTGGGCGGGTCGGGCCGGTCGGGAGACTGGAGCCGGGAGGGACAGGTCTCGCGCGGCACGGGGATGGTGCAGGTGGTGTGCATCGTCTCGCCGGAAAAGCTCGAACTGATGCTGGAAAAGGTGTTCCCGGTGGTCGAGAGCCATATTGGCGTGATCACGGTGAGTGATTGCGAAGTGATGCGCGCCGAGCGGTTCTGAGCGGATTTGGTTAACGCAGCGAACGTTGCGCGCCGCCGTTTTCACGAAAAACGTGATTTCGGGCGTTAACGCCATAAAAACAAGGGATGGCACCTGTATGGCTCGGCGTATGGCTAAGCGTATGGCACCTGTACATACAAATCCCGATTCGTTCCGGGATTTGAAACCGTTAAGGCCCCGCGCGGTGCCTCGGTGTTAACCTTTCGCCATGGTGGCCCTCCCGGCAGCTTTTCATGCGAAAAGCGCCTGCCAAGCCGCGCCCGCCGCTAAATCGGCAAGCTTGGGCAAATTGCACAACCTACAGGGTCGCCACGCCAAAGAGTCCCACGTCGATCCCTTGGGCGCCCCGCCCCTGTCTTCCTTTGGCCAAAAATATCCCAGAGAGCGCGAGAGAGGATCTCTCGCACGCGCCAAAGGCGCGTCCCACCCCGGGCCTACCGCAAGATTTGCCCCTCGGGCCATGTGATCCGGTGCGTGGTCGACACGGTGCGCTCGGTGCCCGGCGCCATGTCGAACCGCCATTCCAGCACGCCGCGTTTGTCGTCCACCGCCTCGATCTCAGGCTCGGGCGTGGCGCGGTAGGTGATCACCAGATCCTCCTGTTCGGAATAGGGCACCCGGTCGCGCAACTCGACCGCCCATGTCCGGGCCGTCAGATTCTTCAGCGTGATCGCCAATTCTTCGGTGATCTCGCCTCTGCGGGAGAGGATCCCCCGGTCCGCCTCACCGCGCTGAAGCACGCGGCGGGTCAGTTGCAGGCCCTTGATGGCGCCGAAGCCGATCTCCACCTCTTCGCCCGCCTGAATCGGAGCCAGCCGGCCCCGACCGACCAGCCCGCCCTCGACAAAGCGCAGGGCCTCGGCGCTGCCCAGCAGCGGCTCGCCGGTATCGTTGGTCACCTTGGCAACGAGGAACGCGGTGCTCTCGTGCAGCGGGACCGCGCGGGCGACCACGTCAGCCGCCAGCGCAATGGTATCGAACGGCAGGCGGAGTTCGTCGGCCCCGGAGGCCACATCGACCGGGTCCTGCCAGCGATAGGTCACCGACAAGCCCTGCGGCACGTTCTGCATCCCCGCGACAGACGCCGCTTCGGCCATCGGGGCGGGCATCGGCGCATCGTCGAGGGCCGAGGACAGGCGTGGCGACGGGCGCGACAGGTCCGTCTCGTCTTCGATGCGGCGCAGGTCAGGGGCCAGATCCGACGGGTCGGTCGCGCCGGAGATCTGCTGTGTCGACAGGGTCAGCGTGACGCCCTGCCAGTTCTCGCCGCTCTGCTGGGAAATCCGCGCGCTGCGCGCGAGGATCAGGCGCGGGTCCGGCTCCAGCGTCAGGCGCAGGTCATAGGACGGGCGCCAGCGCGCCGCGGCGGGGAACGTGATCGTCAGCGGGGCGTCCGTCAGCGGGGTCTCTGCGCTTACATCGAGCACCAATAGCGGGCGGGTCTCGGCCTCGGGCACCAGCGCCGCAAGCGCGCGTTTGGCCTCTTCGAGCGCCTCTTCCAAGTCTTCAAGGGCGCGTCGGGTCTCGCGGACGCGGCGCTCGGCGTCGAGGGCCTTTTGCCGGGCCGCAAGGGTTTCGCTGCCGATCATGCTGCCAATCTTGCGCAGGACCGCCGGGTCGGACGGCAACGCCGCGCTGCCGCCAAGCGCCTGCAGGAACGCAATCTGCGCTTCGGCCGCCTCCGCCGCGAGGGCTTCGCGCGCCGCCCGGTCCTCCACCGCGTCGATCTCGGCCTCGATCTGCGCGATGCGGGCCTTGGCCGCCGCAATCTCGGGGCTGTCGTCGTGGGCGCGGGGCGGGGTCAGGTCACTCCGGTAGCGCAGCGCGCCCAAGCTCAGGTCCGGGGCCGCGACGCGCACGAAATCGAGCGGCAGGTCCGGGGGCAGGTCCGGCAGGATAATCTGGTGGCGGCCCGGCGGCACGTCCAGCGTCACCGCATGGGTCACTTGCGCGCCGGTGCTGTAGATCGTCGCCGCCGTCGCTGCGCTGGGCAGGGTGATCGTGTCGGCAAGCGCCGGGAGGGGCAGGAGCGGGAGAGCGAGGAGCAATGCGCGCATGGGGGCACCTTTTGGATGGGTTGGCCTTGGGGCAGGGTGCCTCAGTGTGGGCGGTAGATAAAGGGGGGATGCCGGGTCACTGCGCGCGCGAGACATCCATCCCCTGTCGGCATCTTTTCCATGAAAAGAGCCTGTCGGTCAGTGCGTGCGCTCTTTGGCGTTTTTGAGGCGCAACGAAAAACCGCCCCGGCCGGGAGGCAAGGGCGGTTTTGGGTTGGTCAGGTGGGGGGAGGTCAGCCCTTTTTGAGGACTTCGCGGCCCAAAAGCTCGGCGATCTGCACGGCGTTCAGGGCCGCGCCTTTGCGCAGGTTGTCGCTCACGCACCACAGGTTCAGGCCGTTCTCGATCGTGGCGTCCTGACGGATGCGGGAGATGAACGTGGCGAAATCGCCCACGCATTCCTTGGGTGACACGTAGCCCCCATCCTCGCGCTTGTCGATCACCATGATGCCGGGGGCCTGACGCAGGATATCGCGGGCCTCGTCCTCGTCGAGGAAGTCCTCGAATTCGATATTGATCGCCTCGGAGTGGCCCACGAAGACCGGCACGCGGACGCAGGTCGCCGTCACCTTGATCTTGGGATCGACGATCTTCTTGGTCTCGACGACCATCTTCCACTCTTCCTTGGTGGCGCCATCATCCATGAACACGTCGATCTGCGGGATCACGTTGAAGGCGATCTCCTTTTGGAACTTCTCGGGCGGCACGTCCTTGGTGGGGTTGTAGACCGCCTTGGTCTGCTCCCACAGCTCGTCCATGCCATCCTTGCCCGCGCCGGAGACCGACTGGTAGGTGCTCACGACGACGCGCTTGATGCGGGCGCGGTCATGCAGCGGTTTGAGGGCCACAACCATCTGCGCGGTGGAGCAATTGGGGTTCGCGATGATGTTTTTCTTCGCGTAGTCGTGGATCGCTTCCGGGTTGCACTCCGGCACAATCAGCGGGATGTCGGGGTCGTAGCGGTAGAGCGAGGAGTTGTCGATCACGGTGCAGCCCGCCGCCGCCGCTTTGGGGCCGTAGGTCTTGGTAGCGTCCGAGCCGATCGCGAAGAGGGCCATGTCCCAGCCCGTGAAGTCGAACGTGTCAAGGTCCTTCGTCTTCAGGGTCTTGTCACCGAACGATACCTCCGTTCCGAGAGAGCGGCGGCTTGCGAGCACGGCGATCTCGTCCACGGGGAACTGGCGTTCGGCCAGAATGTTCAGCATTTCGCGGCCCACGTTGCCAGTGGCGCCTGCGACGACGACTTTATAACCCATCGGTCCTTTCCTTCATGTGACGCGCGTCCCAGACTTGGACGCGCTGCGGCGCTGCATATACGGGTTGATGCGGCGGGGAAAGGGCGTGCGGTCAGGTAATTGGTCGCGCCTCAGGCGTATTCGGTGCGGCTGGCAGGGGCCGGGCCGCGAGAGACAGCGCGCAGGCCGGCTTCGAAGGCGTCGCGGGCGGCGCGCTCGGCGGCTGTGCGCGGGGTTGGTGCGGGCATGGGCAGAGCG
>CBFHJA010000010.1:0-110077 GCA_965656085.1 uncultured Aliishimia sp.
TAGTCGATGTCCATCACCGAATCGATGATCGCGCAGGCGTTCGACGCGGGGTCCTTCACGATGTAGCTGATCGTGTTTGTGGCCTCGTCAAAGAACGCGGCAACCTCGGGTTTGACATCCATGCGGATGGGCAACTGTGTCATGAAATTCTCCGTCATCTCGTTCATGCGGCCGCCCGCGCACCGCGCGCCCCGCTGTCCTGAATGAACTTCGCCGCGAGGATACCCGCGATCAACGCCCCGGTGAAGATGAACACCTCAGACCGGCCCGTGCCGAGCGCCGGGAGCGCGCCGCCCGGGCAGAAGCCCGCGATGCCCCAGCCGACGCCGAAGAGCGCCGAGCCGCCGATCAGGCGCGTGTCGAGGCTGGTCTTGGTCGGCAGGTGAAACTTGCCGTCCATCACCGGCGCGCTCAGCCCGAAGACCAGCTTGTAGCCGATGAAGGTGGTGACCAGCGCCCCGCCCATCACGAAGATCAGCGACGGGTCCCACGTCCCGGCGATGTCGAAGAAGTTCAGGACCTTGGCCGGGTTGGCCATGCCGGAGATCGAAATGCCGACCCCGAAGACGAGGCCGATGAGGTAGGTTGCAATCAAGCGCATCTGTTACACTCCCAACACGTGCCGCAGCACATAAACGGTGAGACCGGTAGTGATCATGAAGGTGATCGTGGCGGAGATCGAGCGCGGCGACAGGCGGGCCATGCCGCAGACCCCGTGCCCGGAGGTGCAGCCACCGCCATAGGTCACGCCGACGCCGACCAGAAAGCCGCCGATGATCATCATCGCGGTGGAGACCGGGACTTGCACGGCGGGCATTTGCCCGGTGAGGCCCAGCACCACCAGAGGCCCGGAGACCATCCCCGCGAGCAGCGCCGCGCGCCATGCGAAGTCCTCGCCCGAGGCCGGTTTCATCAGACCGGCGAGAATGCCCGTCGCGCCAAACACGCGCCCGAGCGTGAGCATCAGCAAGGTGGAGGCGATGCCGATCAGCACCCCGCCCCCGAGCGACGCCATCGGTGTGAAAGCGGTTTCCATGGTCAGCACTCCTTGCAGGTTTTCAGGCCGATCAGCGGGTAGAGCGGGCAGATCGCCACGAAAGATGTCAGCGTGAAGACGCCCGCAACGGCGAGCGCGGCCCACATCCATAGGCCGCTTCCGAGCACCGAGGTGCCGAGGGCCAGAAACACCAAGACCGCCGCGACGGCGAGCCTGAGCGCGCGGTCGGCGATTCCCATATTCCGAGTCATGTCACTCTCCTCTGTTGGACATTGGCGGGTGTTTTGCCACGATATGTAACCTGCGTCGGTGACTTGGTCACAAAGCGGGTTCACCACCTTGTAAGAAAACCCCACGCGCTTGTGTGTAGCGCGTGATCGGCTCTGCGGTCTATGCCTGCGTCATGGAACTCGTCTTTGCATATCTGGCTGGCCTGCTGACGCTGATCAACCCCTGCGTTCTGCCCGTGCTGCCAATCGTTCTGGTCTCCTCGCTCAATGCTGCCCGCCTCGGTCCGGTGGCCTTGGCGGCGGGGATGAGCCTGAGCTTCGTCGTGTTCGGCGTGCTGGTCACGGCCTTCGGGTCCGCCATCGGGCTCGATCAGGACCGGCTCGGCCAGATCGGCGCAGGGATCATGGTGCTGTTCGGTCTGGTGCTGCTCACGCCGCAACTGGCCAACCGCTTCGAGCTGGCCACCGCCGGGATCGCCGGGCGCGCCGATGGGGCGATGACCGAGATCGGCACCGACGGGCTGCGCGGGCAGTTTCTCGGCGGGCTTTTGCTCGGCACGGTCTGGTCGCCCTGCATCGGCCCGACCTTGGGCGGCGCCATCGCGCTCGCCTCACAAGGCCAGAACCTCGGCTGGGTCACGCTGATCATGACCGCCTTCGCCGCCGGGGTCTCGACGCTGATCCTCGCCCTCGGGCTCGGCGCCCGCGAGGCGATCCGGTCCCGCGCCACCGCCCTGCGCGGACTGGCCTCGCGCTCCAAACCGATCCTCGGCGCGACCTTCCTCGCCGTCGGGCTGATGCTGCTCTTCCGCCTGCACTACGTGCTCGAAGCGTGGCTTCTGGACATCATGCCCGCGTGGCTCATCGACCTCTCCGTTTCCGTCTAACCAACTCTGAAAGGACCTTTCTCATGCATCGTCGACTCTTCCTCGCCGCCGGCGCCGCCGCCGCAACCCTGCCCCTGAGCCTGCGGGCCGAGTCCGTGGACTACACGCCCGGCCTGATCCAGGACGCGCTGGCGCGGGGCGAAACCGTCTTTGTGGGCTACTCCGCCGATTGGTGCAGCACCTGCAAGGCGCAAGAGCGCGTGATGGAAAAACTGCGCGCCGAGAACGCGGCCTATGATCAGTCCATCACGTTCGTGCGGGTGGACTGGGACGAATTCAAACGCCACGAGGTCACCACGTCGCGCAACGTCCCCGGCCGCTCGACACTTCTTGTCCTGCGCGGCGATGCCGAACTGGGCCGCGTGATCGCGGGCACATCCGAGGGCGATATCAAGGCGCTGATGGATCTGGGCCTGCAAAGCTCCTGAGGGGGGTGCGCCGCGCAGAGCGCATCACCAGAGCGCGCGCTCAAGCCTGCCGCGCAAGCGGCGGGCGTCAGCGACGGACTGGATATTTTTGTCATAGAGACAACAGAGGCGGGGTGCCCAGGTGATCCGGGTGGATCGCTTTTGATCAACACACCCCGGACCGGGCGCTCGGTCAGGCGAGGCTCGGCAGCCAGAGCACGATGGCGGGGAAGGCCACCAGCAGCGCGATGGTCAGGCCATCGGCGATGAAGAACGGGAACACGCCCTTGAACACATCCTGCACCGTCAGGTCATCGCGCACGCCCGCCACGACGAAGCAGTTCAGCCCGATGGGCGGCGTGATCAAACAGAACTCCGCCATCTTCACAACCAAGATCCCGAACCAGATCGCGCACATCGGCCCCGACATGCCGAAGGCACTGTCCGCCGCCGAGACGAACTCGCCGCCGTTGAGCGCCATCACCGCCGGGTAGACCACCGGCAGGGTCAGCAGCAGCATCCCGATCGCGTCCATGAACATACCCAGCACCGCATAGGCCAGCAGGATGCAGACAAGGATCAGCATCGGCGACATCTCCAGCCCGGTGATCCAATCGGCAAAGGCGTCGGGCAGTTTGGCGAAGCCCAGAAAACGCACATAGATCAGCACGCCCCAGATGATCGTGAAGATCATAACGGTGAGCTTGGCGGTCTCCAAGAGCGCGATCTTGAGATCGGGCCAGCGCATGCCCCGGTAGAGCGCCATGCAGAAGATGATGAACGCCCCGATGGCCCCGCCCTCGGTGGGTGTGCCCCATGCGTCGCCGAACGGGTTGTAGACGAAGAAGATGATGATCACGACCACCGCCACGATGGGCAGCGCGGGCGGCAGGGACGCGAAGCGCTCGCCCCATGTGAAGCCGCGCACCGGCGGGCCGACGGTTTTGAGCGTCACCGCGAGGGTGATGATGATGATCGCGTAGACGATGGCGGAGAACATGCCCGGGATGAAGCCCGCCAGCAGCAGCTTGCCCACGTCCTGCTCGACGATGATCGCGTAGATCACGAGGATCGCCGATGGCGGAATCAGCGAGGCCAGCGTGCCGCCCGCCGCGACGACGCCTGCCGCGAATTGCTTGTTATAGCCGATCTTGAGCATCTCAGGGATCGCGATGCGCGCAAACACCGCCGCTGTGGCCACCGACGCGCCCGACACCGCCGCGAAGCCTGCGGTGGCGAAGACGGTGGAGACCGCCAGCCCGCCCGGCACCCACGCGATCCACTTCTTGGCCGCGTCGAACAAGGCCGTCGTGAGCTTGGCGTGATAGGCCAGATAGCCGATCATGATGAAGACCGGGATCAGCGACAGAACCTGCGCCGAGACCTTGGAATGGGGGGTGAGCCCGGCGATGCGGACGGAGATTTCCAGCGCTTTGTAGAACCGGTCCGGGTCATAATCGAACCCGTTCCAGCGCAGCCAGACCAGCCCCACGAAGCCCGCAAGCCCGGCGGCGAAGGCCACGCGCATCCCCATGACGACCAGAACGAGCAGGCCGCCCGAGACCCACAGACCGATTTCAATGGGTTCCATTACTTGCGGCCCTCCAGAGCTTCGGCCTCGATCCGGGCCTGTTCGGCCACGCTGAGGTTGAGCGGCACGGCGACGGGGTTTTCCAGCCCGAGCACGAGCGCGCGGCCATAGCCCACTGCTTGCAGGGTGAGGCGCAGGACCAGCACGCCGAAGGCGATCGGCACCACGAGTTTCGAAGGCCAGATCGGTATGCCGACATCAATGGAGCTGTCCCGCGAGCAGAGCGGACGCGCGCAGTCGAAGGAGCGCTGGAAATGGTCCCATGCCCCCCATGTCAGCGCGACGATCAGCACGAGCATGAGCAGCACCGAGACCAGCTCGAAAAGCCACAAAACCCGCCCGCGAAGCGCCGAGACCAGCATGTCCATGCGGATATGCGTGCCGTCCCGCGCGACATAGGACACGCCCATTATGGCAATGATCGGCATCGCGGCCTCGATATAGTCCACATAGCCCATCATCGGAGAGGCGAAGAACTTGCGCCCCGTGACCGAGTAGACCGCCAGAAACATCAGCGAGAAGATCGCAAAGCCCGAGAGCATCGCGCAGAACTTTTCAACGGGTTCCAGCATCCGGTCCAATTTGCTGAGAAGACTGGAATCCTCCAGCACCGCCCCTGATCCGGCCATGTCCCCTGCCCCCTTTTGGTCTTTTTGGTGCGGATCGAGCGGGGCTGTGCGCGCTCTACCGGCTTTGGGAAGGTGGGCAAATTGCCCACCCTACCTGTTGTGCGGTGATGTGTAGGGTGGGCAATTCTGCCCACCGCCACCTGCGGCGTTAGCTGCCGCCCTTGGCTTCGTTGAGCGTCGTCATCACCAGATCATAGAGCTCCTGACCCGGCAGGCCTTGGGCTTCCATCTCGGCGATCCAGGCCTCGCGCGCCGGTGCGGCGGCGGCGGCGCGGAACGCCTCAAGCTCGGACTCCGCAAACATCACTTTTTCAACGCCCTTCTCGGCCAGCACCGAATCCCAGCGCTCCAGCAGGTCGGCATAGTTGGCAAGGTAATGCTCGATGGCCTCGGGCACGGAGCTGTCGAGCGCTTCGCGATGCGCGTCGGGCAGCGATTCGTAGGCGTCGATATTCACGACGACCGGGCAGTTCACCGTGCCGGGGTTGAGGTTCGCAGTCCACCAGCTGGCTTGGTTGATCGTCCCAAAGGAGAGGTGCGCGTGCTGGGCAAAGGCCACAGTGTCCACGACGCCGCCTTCCATCGCCTGATAGGCCTCGGTCGCGGTCACAGAGGTCGGCACGGCGCCCACGGCCTTGAACGCCTCGCCCAGACCCCCCGTGGCGCGGACGCGCATCCCTTCCATGTCGGCGAGCGTGCTGCGCGGCTCACCTGTGCCCACGATGTTGTATTGCGGCATCGGCGAGGTCATCAGCAGCTTGGCGTTCCACTGCGCCATCTCGTCGATGGCGGCGGGGTGGTCATAGACCGCGTGGCTCACGGCGACTTCCTGATCGAGGTTCTCGACCCCGAGGAAGGGCAACTCCAGAACGGTGATCACACGGTTCTTGTCCTCGTGATAGCCGGCACAGAACTGCGCCATCTCGAAGGCGCCGATGGAGATGCCGTCGAGGTTCTCGCGGTTCTTGCTGAGCCCGCCATAGCTGACGTTGATGGTGAACTCGCCGCCGGTTTTCTCGGAGACCAGCTCCGCGAGCTTTTCGACATGCTCGGTAAAGGCGCGGCGCTTGCCCCAGACGGACGCGTTCCATTCGGTCGCCATCGCCTCGGCGGCAAAAGCACAGGACATGGCGCCTGCAACGGCGCCAACAGCTAGTTTGTTCATAGATGTCTCTCCCTATTTGCGCACCTCTTATCGGCACGCTTGGAGCGCAAGCTAGCGCAGGTGCGACAAAGTGCCAAGACCTCGCGAACCGCTTTGAGGCGCTTTGGCGGCCCCGGCGCGCCCGGCCCGATGCCAGCGCAACACTATGTCGCGCAGGCCGGACCCGGCCCGCCGCTCTTTGCAGATGCAGCATTTGAGACCTGCAGAGGCGCGCAGATGCGGAAATATAATGCTTCCCCATGCGCTTGCGGCCCGTCTTGCGATTGTGCACATGCAGCACGCCCGGGCTTGCGGCAAACCCCGCTGAAATCCTGCGCAATGTTCCCTTACCCGCGCCCCGGCGATATGCTCGGGCCAAACCAATCAGGAGATGGGAGCATATGTCCACAACCTACCCCCCTTCCGCCGAGACCGTTGCGCGCGCCCATGTGGACGCCGCCAAATACGACGCCATGTATGCCGCCTCCGTCGCGGACCCGGACGCGTTCTGGGCCGAGCAGGCGGAGCGGATCGACTGGATCACCGCCCCCACCAAGATCAAGAACGTGAGCTATGCGTTCGGCGACGTGTCGATCAAGTGGTACGAGGACGGCGTTCTGAACGTCGCCGCAAATTGCGTCGACCGCCACCTCGCCACGCGCGGCGATCAGACTGCGATCATCTGGGAGCCCGACGATCCGAACGATCCCGCGCTCCACATCACCTACAAAGAACTGCACAGCCACGTGTGCAAAATGGCCAATGTCCTCAAGGGCATGGGCGTCGGCAAAGGCGACCGGGTGGTGATCTACCTGCCGATGATCCCCGAGGCGGCCTACGCGATGCTGGCCTGCGCCCGGATCGGCGCGATCCACTCCATCGTCTTCGCGGGCTTCTCCCCCGACGCTTTGGGCGCGCGCGTGAATGGCTGCGACGCGAAGGTCGTCATCACCGCCGACACCGCCCCGCGCGGCGGGCGCGCCACCAAGCTCAAGGACAATGTCAACCAAGCCTTGCTGCACGACACGACGGACGTGAAATGCCTCGTGGTCAAACGCACCGGCGACCAGATCGCGTGGCGCGGCGAGCTTGACGTCTGGTATCATGAGGCCGCTGCCGAGGTCTCCGACCAGTGCGATCCCGAACCCGTGAACGCCGAAGACCCGCTCTTCATCCTCTACACCTCCGGCTCCACCGGCCAGCCCAAAGGCGTCGTGCACACCACGGGCGGCTATCTGGTCTATGCCGCGATGACCCATGAGATCACCTTCGACTACCACGAGGGCGATATCTACTGGTGCACGGCGGATGTGGGCTGGGTCACGGGCCACTCCTATATCGTCTACGGGCCCCTTGCGAACGGCGCGACCACGCTGATGTTCGAAGGCGTGCCGACCTACCCCGACGCCTCGCGCTTCTGGCAGGTCTGCGAAAAGCACAAGGTGAACCAGTTCTACACCGCCCCGACGGCGCTGCGCGCCCTGATGGGTCAGGGCGATGACTACGTCACCAAATGCGATCTGTCGGACCTGCGCCTGCTCGGCACGGTTGGCGAGCCGATCAACCCCGAAGCGTGGAACTGGTACAATGACGTGGTCGGCGGCGGGCGCTGCCCCATCGTGGACACGTGGTGGCAGACCGAAACGGGTGGACACCTGATGACCCCCCTGCCTGGCGCCCATGCCACGAAACCGGGCGCGGCGATGAAACCGTTCTTCGGCGTACAGCCGGTGGTGCTGGAGCCAGCCTCTGGCGAGGTGATCGACGGCAATGGCGTCGAGGGCGTTCTGTGCATCGCCGATAGCTGGCCCGGGCAGATGCGCACGGTCTGGGGCGACCATGAGCGCTTCATGAAGACCTATTTCTCGGACTACAAAGGCTACTATTTCACCGGCGACGGTTGCCGCCGCGATGAGGGGGGCGATTACTGGATCACGGGCCGCGTCGATGATGTCATCAACGTGTCGGGACACCGGATGGGCACGGCGGAGGTAGAGAGCGCACTCGTGGCCCATGCCAAGGTCGCCGAGGCCGCCGTGGTCGGCTACCCGCATGACATCAAGGGTCAGGGCATTTACTGCTACGTGACGCTGATGTCCGGCGAAGAGCCCTCAGAGGAGCTGCGCAAGGAGCTGCGCACATGGGTGCGCACCGAGATCGGCCCGATTGCCTCGCCGGACCTGATCCAATGGGCCCCCGGCCTGCCGAAAACCCGCTCCGGCAAAATCATGCGCCGTATCCTGCGCAAGATCGCCGAGGATGATTTCGGCGCGCTTGGCGACACCTCCACGCTGGCCGATCCCTCGGTGGTGGATGAGTTGATCGAGAACCGGATGAACAAGAAGTAAGACCAGTTGGTCTGGTTATGGAACGGCGCGCTCTCATCGGTGCGCCGTTTTTCTTTCAAGGTGTTGCGCCTCGTCGAACGCGTCGCCCAGGGGCTTGCCTACAGCGCGCTTGGGGGCTGACTGCCCCCAAACCCCCGTGGATACTTTTAGCCAAAGGAAAACAAGAGCCTTCCACCCGGTCTACAAACGTGGGACGCATCAGCGCGGGCGATGCTGGCTCGCCAATACTCTGTCCTTCGTACTTTGAAAATTGCGGCCCTGTTTTCCTTTGGCCTCATATATCCCAGAGAGCGCGAGAGAGGATCTCTCGCTTCGGCCAAAGGCCGAACCCGCCGCAGCGCGCCTCAATGCCCGAACGCCAGCGCCGCCACTCCCACACCGATCAGACTGAGCGCCCAAACCGTATCGAGGTTGAACCACGCTTGTGTCAGGAATTTCAGGCCGAGCCAGAAATACACCCCCACCGCCAGCACGGAGCCCGCGAGGGTCATCGCCGCCGTATGCAGCACCGCGACCACGAGCGCGATCTGGATATTGCCCGCCATCAGCGTCTCGGCGGCCTTGTGCCCCTCGGACGCATCCAGCCCACACAGGCCCAGATAGATCGGCACCAGCATCAGCCCCGCACCGTGGGCCATCGCGGCAAGGAAGGACCACAGGCCCAGTTTCGCAGGGTGCACACGGGCCAGAAAGCGCGGGTGGCGGCGGGTGTAGAGCAGATAGCAGCCCAGCGCGATCACCGCGCCCGCCGCGACGACACGCAACTCCCATTGCCAGTCCACCAAGAAGGTCAGCATCGAAAACGGCAGCAAAATCAGCAGCATCGCTGCCAAATGCCCCAGCGCCAGCATCCCCAGCGCGCGCGGCATCGCCCGCTGCGTGCGCTCCATCAGGCCCGCCGACACCGCCAGCGGCCAGCCCATGCCGGGGCTCAGGCCGTGGTACAAACCGGACAGGATGACGGCCCACCACAGGGCCGTCACCGACAGATCAGGACTCATCGATCAGACGTTGGGATAGCAGAAGCTATCGGTCGAGCAGTCGCCCCCTTCGAGCCGGATCTGGTGGCTGCGATAGCCCTCGGGGAAGCTCACGTGGAACTTGGGATCAAGCTCCAGACCGCCGTTCTCGCCCACATGCGCCATCACCATCGAAGCGCCGCGCTCGCCCGGATAGAACTGATCATCCCATGTCGAGTAGAGCGAGTTTGTCCAGTAGACGCGCTTGCCGTCGCGGCTGATCTCGACCATTTGCGGCCCGTAGCCAAAGGCGCTGCCATCGGGATGCGGGGTCTTCTTCACAATCCCACCGATCTCGACCTTGCCCGCCAGAACCGGGTTCATCGGGTCGGACACGTCGTATTGGTGCAACTCGCCAAGCCCCCAGCACGCGACGTAAAGATATTTGTCGTCGAGCGAGAGGTCGATATCCGTCACCAGCGGCGGCACCGCGCCGAAGCCCTTGAGAAGCTCGGGCAGATCGTCCGCATCCGCAGGCACCGGGTCGATGGTGATGGTCTTCTTGGCCTGCCACGCGCCCGCCTCATCGCGATACCATGTGAAGATCGCGCCTTGCAGGTTGGTGGTGTCCACCACGACCCCGCAGAACCCGTATTCCTTCGCCGGATCATGCGCGGGCCGGATTTCCAGCGCCATCTGGTGGTTCTCGCCCAGATCGATGGTTTTGCTGACCTTACGCGCCCGCAGGTCCCAGAAGTGGATCGAGTGGCCGTATTTGTTCGACAGCAGGTCCTCAGCCACCACGCCATTTTCGTATTGCGGCGGCAGACCCCATTCGGACGAGACCATGTAGTCGCGCGGCAGGTTCCACCAGAAATCATAGTGCTTGTCCTGCGCGCCCCGGTCCATCTCGTAGCGGCCCAGAATGTCGAAGGTTTCGCAATCCATGATGAAGATGCCCGGAGGCCCGTCGGTGCCGTCCGCGCCGCCGCCGCCAAGGGTCGAGACATAGATGCCCTCGGGGCCGCAATGGATCGTATGCGGGCGCGAATAGCCTGTCTTCGCCATCAATTCCTCGGGCTCGATGGTCTTGTGGATCTTCAGGTCCATCGGGTCCTTCACATCGATCACGTAAATGCGCGAGGAGCGGATGCCCGGAATGATCAGGTAACGGCGCTCCAGAAAGGCGTGCCCGGTGAGGGGCGAGAGCGCCGAAGAACAGGCGTTCCAGCCGAAATGGTGAAACTCGTCGCCCAGATGCGGCACGAAGAGCGAGTTGACGATCTCGCCATAGGTGTCCGACGTTGGGTCGACATCGACCACGGCCAGCCCGTCTGGCTTCGAGCCGTCCGGGCTGAGCATCAGCGTGAACGCCAAGGTCTCGACCGGGGCCTCCATGGCCATCTTGGCAGTTGGATAAAATGTTGGATCTGGTCTCAAGTTCATGAATTTTCCTCCCTTGCGAGGGCGTCATGGGCGCCGCTCACTGAGAACGCTACCACATAAGGTAGAAACGCCTAGACTTTTTTCGCGCGCACAGAGTTTAGCAGGAGGATAGGCAAGCGCGCCGGGATGCGCTAGAAACAACCTCAGGTCGTACCACTCGCAGATGGAGCGCATATGACACGCCCCCGCCCCCATATCTCCGCAGGCCTGCTCCTGCTCGCAAGTACACTCAGCGCCTGCGAGCTTACACAGGCCCCCTTGCCCGAACCGGTAATTGTCCCGAACGATATCTATGCGTCCCGCGATTTCGCCGGACCAGGGGACTTCCCGCCGCAGGATTTCAAGGGCTACGGGATGCTTGCCTTCCCGGCCAAGCCCACGGCAGCGCGGGGCCGCATGTTCTGCGCGGCTTATGTGGAGGGGTTCACATCGGTCGAGGCCTTTGTCGCCGCTGGTGTCGAAACCGAGCAGCAGATGGTGACGGTCTGGCCGTTGAACGACGCCGCACTGGCTGCCGAGTTGCGGGTCTCCGAGGCCAGCACCGCCGATATCTGCGAAAAGGCGGTGCCAAACTACGGCCTCTCGATTGCGGATATCACCCTCACCGATGCCCGCAAAGCCGACCCGCGCGGCACTGGCGTGGGCGCGCTGGACGGGCGCGGGCCCTATCTTCTGGCGTGGTCGCCCGCCGCGCAGAAGGGCAAGCGGGATGTTCTGGTGCTGGTCTCGGACATGTCGGACGTCTCGAGCGCGGCGCAGGCCCGGGCCGAGATGCTGCGCTGGAAAAACGAGATTGTCGACCGCCCAGAGCTTTGGTCCGAGGGCTGGTCGCAGGAGCGGGTCCGGGTGACGATACAACGCTGGGCTGACCGCAACGCCCGTTCGATCCTGTCATTTCTGGGGATAGAGGCATGAACATTCTCAAGGATTATAGCTTTGCCGGGGTTGTCGGGCTGGTCGCGGCCATCGCGGTCACCATCTGGCTGGACCAACCCGACACCACCGCGAACACGATGGTCTTCGCCGTGACCTTCCTGATCGTCACTGGCCTCGCGCAGGCGCTCTGGAAACTTATGGGCGGTGGCAAGAAGAACGGCGGCGACGACGGCAGCTAGGCACCCTGCAATGTTTCGCTCGGCGCCGGGCCATGTATAGTGCGGCCAGTTCGTCGTCACTCAGGGCCCGGTATGCCTGCACCCTTCAATGTCGTGATCGTCGCCCAAGCCGGGCGGCTGCAATACGAAGCCCTGCTCTTCGTGGCCTCGCTGCGCCATGCCTGCCCGGACTTTCCCGGCACGGTCTATGTGGCCGAGCCCGAGCCCGGCCCGCTCTGGGAGGGCGATCCGCGCATCCGTGTCCAGCCCATCCGCGACCTGCTGGAGGAGATGGGGGCGGTGTTTCTCCCCTTCGAGAGCCGCCATTTCGGGCAGAGCTATCCGCATGGCAACAAGATCGAATGCCTCGCCGCCCTGCCCGAAGGCGTACCCTTCGTGTTCTTCGACACCGACACGCTGATCACGGGCGACCTCGCTGCGGTCCCGTTCGACTTCGACCGCCCCTCCGCGAGCCTGCGCCGCGAGGGCACATGGCCGACGCCGCAGCTTTACGGGGCGGGCTATGCCGAGATCTGGCGCGCGCTCTATGAGCGGTTCGGGCTCGATTTCGACAGCTCGCTCGATCTGAGCCAGCCCGACGAGTACTGGCAACGCTATCTCTATTTCAACGCGGGCGTCTTCTACTACCGCTGCCCCCATGCGTTCGGCGCGCGCTTTGCCGACTACGCGGTGGCGATCCGCGACGATCCCGGCGACGCGCTCGCCGCCCAAACGCTTGATCCGTGGCTCGATCAGGTCGCCCTGCCGCTGGTGATCCACTCCTTCGGCGGCGGGCGCGATGCACTGCCCGAGGGATATCTCGACGGGTCCGTCAGTTGTCACTACCGCTTTCTGCCCCTGCTTTATGCGCGCGAGAGCGATGCGGTTGTCGAAGTGCTGGAGACAGTGTGCGCGCCGAACAAGATCAAGAAGCTGCTGAAGAATTCCGAGGCCTTCAAGCGGCTGGTCTATCAGGGGCGCGGGCGCAAACTGCGCGCCCTGTTCGATCGCGACAACCTGCCCCGCCGCGAACAGGCGATCCGCAAGACGATCAAGGCCGAGGGGTTCTGGATCAGATAGGCCGGGGGGGCGGGGCACCCGGGGATCGATGTGGGTTTTTTGGAGGGTTGGCAATCTGCCGGGAGGACCACCACGTCCAAAGGTTAACGCGCCCCCACCGCGCGGTGCCTTAACGGTTTCAAATCCCGGAACGAATCGTGATTTGTATGTACAGGTGCCATACGCTTAGCCATACGCCGAGCCATACACCTGCCATCCCTTGTTTTTATGGCGTTAACGCCTGAAATCACGTTTTTCGCGACTTAGGCTGCGCGCAACGTTCGCCCCGTTAACCTTTACGCGGCT
Source organism: uncultured Aliishimia sp. (assembly GCA_965656085.1). Lineage (GTDB taxonomy): Bacteria > Pseudomonadota > Alphaproteobacteria > Rhodobacterales > Rhodobacteraceae > Aliishimia. The sequence continues at coordinate 13,098 of CBFHJA010000010.1, forward strand.
CAAACGTCCCAAGACGCGCACATTCCGGAGCCGCGGTCAGCGCCAGCAGCAGCCCCCGGGACCAGAATGTCAGCCATCGGCCCGCACCACCTGCCGCTGCACCCCGAGCCCCTCAATGCCAAGCTCCATCACATCGCCCGGCTTGAGGTAAACCGGCTCGGGCTTGATCCCCATCCCCACGCCCGGCGGCGTGCCGGTGAGGATCACATCGCCCGGATGCAGCGTGAACAGCGTCGACAGATGCGCGATGATCTCGGCGACCGAGAAGATCATCGTCGCCGTGCTGCCCGCCTGCATCCGCGTGCCGTTCACATCGAGCCACATGGCCAGCGCCTGCGGGTCCGGGACCTCGTCGGGTGTCACCAGCCACGGGCCGAGCGGGCCGAACGTGTCGCAGGATTTGCCCTTGGTCCATTGCCCGGTGAGGGTGAGTTGGAAGTCGCGCTCGCTGATATCATTGCCGACGAGGTAGCCTGCCACATAGTCAAGCGCGTCTTCTTCGGAGACATATTTCGCACGGGTGCCGATGACGACGCCAAGCTCCACTTCCCAATCGGTTTTGGTAGAGCCGCGCGGGATCAGCACGTCGTCATTCGGCCCGCTGAGCGCCGAATTTGCCTTTAGAAACAGGATGGGATGCTCCGGGATCGGCATCCCGGCCTCTTCGGCATGGTCCGAAAAGTTCAGACCGATGCAGAGAAACTTGCCGATCTCGCCCACAGGCGGGCCGAGGCGCGGCGCGCCCTCGACGACCGGAAGCGTCTTGGGATCGAGCGCCCGCAGCGCATCGAGCCCGGCATCGCTGAGCACGAAAGAGGAAATATCGGCCACATGCCCGCTCAGATCGCGCAGCGTGCCTGCCTCCATCAGCCCCGGCTTCTCGGCCCCGGGCGGGCCATAGCGGACAAGTTTCATGCTCTGTCAGTCCTTCTCGTGGTGTTTGCAAAACGCAGGGTCAGCGCCCCGCATCAGTGATTGTCCCTCGGCATATGCTTGCGCGCCACGTCGCGGAATTCGGGCGCACCGTCCAGCACCATACCCTGATCAAGCCCGCCCACCTTCTCGCGGAACAGCGCCTGCCACGGCGTCTGGCTCGCGGGGCTGTCATAGCCCCCCGCCGCCTCCAGCGCGCGGGCGCGTTCGGCAAGCTCCTCAGCAGGCACCAGCATGTCCGCCGACCCGCGCCCAAGGTCGATCCGCACCCGGTCGCCGGTTTTCAACAGCGCCAGCCCGCCCCCCGCCGCCGCCTCGGGGGAGGCGTTCAGGATCGAGGGCGAGCCAGACGTGCCAGACTGCCGCCCGTCGCCGATGCAGGGCAGCGCCTTGACGCCGCGTTTGAGAAGATACGAAGGGGCGCGCATATTCACCACTTCGGCTGCACCCGGATAGCCGCGCGGGCCTGCGCCGCGCATAAACAGGATGCAGGTTTCGTCAATCTTTTCAGAAGGATCATCGATCCGGGCATGAAAGTCTTCTGGCCCGTCAAACACGACCGCGCGGCCTTCAAAGGCGTTCGGGTCCTCCGGATTGGACAAGAACGCGGCGCGGAAATCGTCCGAGATCACCGAGGTCTTCATGATCGCGCTGTCGAACAGGTTGCCTTTGAGATTGATGAACCCGGCCTCGGCCACCATCGGATCGGTCACAGGTTTGATCACGTCCGGATTGATCGGGCGTTTGCCACCGCAGTTCTCAGCCATGCTTCGCCCGTTCGCCGTCAGAGCGCCCGGATGCGGCAGCAGGTCGTGCGCCAGAAGCTCCCCGATCACCGCCGGCACCCCGCCCGCCCGCTGGTAATCCTCACCGAGATATGTGCCTGCCGGTTGCAGGTTCACCAAGAGCGGAATGTGATGCCCAATCCGCTGCCAGTCGTCATTGTCCAAAGGCACACCGAGATGCCGCGCGATGGCGCCCAGATGGATCGGCGCGTTGGTGCTCCCGCCGATGGCCGAGTTGACGACGATGGCGTTCTCAAAGGCCTCCCGGGTCATGATCTGCGAGGGCCGCAGGTCCTCATGCACCATCTCGACAATGCGCTTGCCCGTCTCATAGGCCATCTGCCCGCGCTCGCGGTAAGGTGCGGGGATCGCCGCCGAGCCGGGCAATTGCATCCCCAGAGCCTCGGCGAGCGAGTTCATCGTCGTTGCGGTGCCCATGGTGTTGCAATAGCCCACGGACGGCGCAGAGGCGGCGGCGATCTCCATAAACTCGGCATCGGTGATCTCGCCCTTGGCGACCATCTCGCGGGCCTTCCAGATCACCGTCCCGGACCCCGCGCGCTCGCCGTTCCACCACCCGTTCAGCATCGGCCCGACCGAAAGGGCAATCGCCGGGATGTTCACCGTCGCAGCGGCCATCAGCAGCGCCGGCGTGGTCTTGTCGCAGCCGATATTCAGCACCACCCCGTCGAGCGGGTAGCCGAACAGGGTCTCGACCAGCGACAGATAGGCGAGGTTGCGATCCAAAGAGGCGGTGGGCCGCTTGCCGGTCTCCTGAATGGGATGCACGGGCACTTCAATACAGGTCCCACCCGCCGCGATGATCCCATCCCGCACCCGCTTCGCGAGCTCGATATGGTGCCGGTTGCAGGGCGACAGATCCGAGCCGGTCTGCGCGATGGCGATGATCGGCTTGCCCGACTGCAACTCCGCCCGGGTCAGCCCGTAATTCAGATAGCGCTCCAGATAGAGCGCAGTCATCTCCGGATTGTCCGGATTGTTGAACCACGCCTGCGAGCGCAGCTTTGGCCCCTCCGCCATCGCGCCGCCTCCCTGTTTTCCTTATGACAAAAATATTCCCGCCGGAGGCATCCGGCGCAAACCACCCTTCCATGCGCCCGAAACAGGGTAAAGCCGTTTCCACCCTTGACGCGAGCCCCCCATCCGCGAGGATCGCGGCAGGGAGGACACCATATGACCAGAACCCTGATCCTCGGCGGCGGCGGCATGATCGGCCAGAAACTCGCCGCACGGCTGGCGACAAGCTCAGACACAAGCGTCGATCTGTTCGACATCGGCTTCCCCAAGACCTCCGCCCCCGGCACTCAGATCATCGGCTCTGTCACCTCCGAAGCCGCCCTGATGCAACTGGCCGCGCAACGCTATGACGTGATCTACCACCTCGCCTCCATTGTCTCCGGCGAGGCCGAGCAGGATTTCGAGAAGGGCTGGCAGACCAACATGCTGCCCATGTGGCAGTTTCTGGAACTTCTACGCGCCGAACATGACGCCTCGGGCGGGACCTATGTGCCGCGCGTGGTGTTCACCTCCTCCATCGCGGTGTTCGGCGGCCCCTACCCGGACGTGATCACCGACGATTTCCGCAACACGCCCGCCACCTCCTATGGCGCGCAGAAATCGGTCTGTGAGTTGATGCTCTCGGATATGTCGCGCAAGGGCTACGTGAACGGGATCTCGATCCGCCTGCCGACGATCTGCGTGCGCCCCGGCAAGCCCAACGCTGCGGCCTCGGGGTTCTTCTCCGGCATCATCCGCGAGCCCTTGAACGGGCAGGAGGCGATCCTGCCGGTCTCGGACACGGTGCGCGCTTGGCATGCCTCCCCCCGCGCAGCAGCGCGCTTCCTGACCCATGCCGCCGAGATCGACCTTGCCCCCTTGGGCGCGCGGCGGGCGCTGAACATGCCGGGCCTCAGCTGCACCGTGGCCGAGCAGATCGAGGCGCTGCGCCGGGTGGCGGGGCAAGCGGCGGTGGACCGGATCACGTCCCAACCCGACCCGGCGATCCAGACCATTGTCGATGGCTGGCCGCGCCGCTTCGAGCCCGCGCGTGCGGCCGCGCTCGGGTTCGAGGCCGAACAGACTTTCGACGAGATCATCGAAGTCTATCTCGCAGACGATCTGGAGCGGGCCGCGTGAGCCAGAAGGCGGCCCGCAACTGCGTTGCACAAAGTTTAGGCGCTGGTGCGCCCGCTGCGTCGCCGCCTCTTTGCATCCCCCGCGCCACATGCTTCCCTCTTGTCCAGAGATGAAAGACCGGAGCGCCCCCTCCGCCCAAGAGGCCCCGATGCCGCCTCGCGCGCGCGGCGTGGCGCGTGTGTCGGCCCGGTTGCGCGGAAAGGTGTCGGTGCTCGATGGGTTGCACCAGAGCGGGTCGATGCGGGTGCTGTTCCCGCGCCCGGCGAGCCCGCCGACGGCGATGCTGCTCAACACTGCGGGCGGGATCACCGGGGGAGACAAGTTCCATGTCACGGCCGCCGCAGAACAGGGCGCGCAGTTCACCGTCACGACGCAGGCCGCCGAGCGGGCCTATCGCGCCCCGCCCGGCCCTGCGGGAGAATTGGTCAATGAAATCAGAGTGGAAGACAGCGCGCGGCTGAACTGGCTGCCACAGGAAACGATCCTCTTCGAGGGCTGCAACCTGACCCGCCGCCTCGATGTAACGCTCGCGCCAGAGGCCGAGGCGCTGATCGTCGAGCCGCTGATTTTTGGGCGCGCGGCCCATGGCGAGACCCTGCGGGACGCGCGGTTCGCCGAGCAGGTGCGCATCCGCCGCGCGGGCCGCATTGTCTATGCCGACGGGATGCGGCTTGCGGGCGATATCGCCGCGCAGATGGCGCGCCCGGCGCGGGGTGCAGGCGCGGGCGCGCTGGCAACGGTGATCTTCGCAAGCCCCACGGCGGAGGCGTGGCTGTCGCGCCTGCGCGCGCGGTTCGCCGAGACGGACGGTGCAATCGCCGGGGCGAGCCTGCTGACAGACCAGTTGCTTTTGCTTCGCGCCCTCGCGCATGATGGATTTGAACTGCGCCGGCTGCTGTTGCCGGTACTCGACGACCTGACGGGCGGCGCGCTGCCCATCTGCTGGAGACTATGAGAGCCAGATGCAACTAACCCCTCGTGAAAAAGACAAATTGCTGGTGGCCATGGCCGCCGAAGTGGCCCGCAAGCGCTTGGCGCGCGGCGTCAAGCTGAACCACCCCGAGGCCGTGGCGCTGATCACCGACGCGGTGGTCGAGGGAGCGCGGGACGGGCGCTCGGTGGCCGAGATGATGGAGGCCGGCGCGCAGGTGATCACCCGCGATCAATGCATGGACGGGGTCCCGGAGATGATCCACGACGTGCAGGTCGAGGCCACCTTCCCCGATGGCACCAAGCTCGTCACCGTCCACAACCCCATCCGCTAAGAAAGGTCTACCCATGTTCCGATTTGCCCCCCGTCTCGCCGTCACCGCGAGCCTCGCCGCCAGCCCGGCTGCTGCGCACCAGACCGGGCTGCCGCATCTGCATGGCTCCGAGGCCGGGCTCTGGCTCGGGCTGGCCCTGATCAGCGTGGTGGGCGTCTACCTGCTGCGCGCGAAGGTCAAACAGAGCGCCGAGGCCAAACGGCGGAGCCGCCGCCCATGATCCCCGGCGAGCTGTTCCCTGCCGCAGGCACGCTCACGCTCAATGACGGGCGCGAGGCGATCACGCTGATGGTCGCCAATACCGGCGACCGCCCGGTGCAGGTCGGCAGCCATTACCATTTCGCCGAGACCAATGCCGCGCTGGAGTTCGACCGCGAGGCCGCGATGGGCCTGCGCCTCGACATCGCCGCCGGGACGGCGGTGCGCTTCGAGCCGGGCCAGCGCCGCGAGGTGAACCTGATCCCGGTCTCCGGCGCGCGCCGGATCTACGGGTTCAACCAGAAGGTCATGGGAGCGCTGCCATGAGGGGTTTCGGATCGACCCTGTCGATCCGACCGGGGGCGCGCCTGCGGCGCGCGGGGGAGCGCTGCTCCCCTTCCCCCCTCGGGATATTTTTGGCCAAAGGAAGACAGGGGAGTGGTTCTGTATGGCAACTGTAACGCTGCTTTCCGACGACGAGTTGAGCCAGGAGGCGCGGGCGATATTTGACGATATCCGGGCCGTGCGCGGGTCTGACTTCGTGAACAATTTCTGGCGCGCGCTGGCGCATGACCCCGCCTTGCTCAAGGCGACGTGGGAGCGGCTCAAGGTCGTGATGGGACCGGGCACGCTCGACCCGCTCGTGAAGGAAATGCTCTATGTGGCGGTGTCCACCGCGAACGGGTGCTCCTACTGCGTGCACTCCCACACGGCGGCGGCGAAGGCCAAGGGCATGACCGAGGCGCAGCATGGCGAGATGCTCGCGGTGATCGGCATGGCGATGCAAACCAACGGGCTTGTGACCGGGTTGCAAGTCCCCGTCGACGAGGCGTTCACCGCATGACCGTCCCGCTTCACATTCGCAATTCAGACGACTGACCGAATAGGGAAATCACTTATGCCCACCACCATCTCCCGCGCCGATTATGCCGCCATGTTCGGACCCACCACCGGGGACAAGCTGCGGCTCGCTGACACCGATCTCATCGTCGAGGTGGAGCGCGACCTCACTGCCGAGGCCGTCGGCCAAGCGCAGGGCGGGAACGCGCCCGTCTATGGCGAGGAAGTCAAGTTCGGAGGCGGCAAGGTCATCCGCGACGGGATGGGGCAAGCGCAGACCACGCGGGCCGAGGGGGCCGTGGACACTGTCATCACCAACGCGCTCATTCTCGACTGGGCCGGGATCTACAAGGCCGATGTGGGTCTCAAGGACGGGCGGATCGCGGCCATCGGCAAGGCCGGCAACCCCGACACGCAGCCCGGCGTCAACATCATCGTCGGGCCGGGAACCGAGGCGATTGCGGCCGAGGGCAAGATCCTCACCGCCGGGGGCTTCGATTCACACATCCACTTCATATGCCCCCAGCAGATCGACGACGCGCTCCACTCGGGCCTCACCACGATGCTCGGCGGTGGCACCGGCCCCGCGCACGGCACGCTCGCGACCACCGTGACGCCCGGGCCGTGGCATCTGGCGCGGATGCTGCAAGCCGCCGACGCCTTCCCGATGAACCTCGCCTTCGCGGGCAAGGGCAACGCCTCCCTGCCCGCCGCGCTGGAAGAGCAGATCAAGGGCGGCGCCTGCGCGCTCAAGCTGCATGAGGATTGGGGCACGACGCCCGGCGCGATTGACTGCTGCCTGTCGGTCGCCGATGCCATGGACGTCCAGGTCATGATCCACACCGACACGCTAAACGAAAGCGGGTTTGTCGAGAACACCGTCGCCGCCATGAAGGGCCGCACGATCCACGCCTTCCACACCGAGGGCGCGGGGGGCGGGCACGCGCCGGATATCATCAAGATCTGCGGCGAGGAGCATGTGCTGCCGTCCTCGACCAACCCCACGCGCCCCTTCACCGTGAACACGCTCGAAGAACATCTCGACATGCTGATGGTCTGCCACCACCTCGACAAGTCGATCCCCGAGGACGTGGCCTTTGCCGAAAGCCGCATCCGCCGCGAGACGATTGCTGCCGAGGATATCCTGCACGATATGGGCGCGTTCTCGATCATCGCGTCGGACAGTCAGGCGATGGGGCGTGTGGGCGAGGTCATCATCCGCACATGGCAGACCGCAGACAAGATGCGCAAACAGCGCGGGCGGCTTGCCGAGGAGACCGGCGAGAACGATAATTTCCGCGCCAAACGCTATGTAGCGAAATACACGATCAACCCGGCGATTGCCCACGGGATAAGCCACGAGATCGGCTCCATCGAGCCCGGCAAGCGCGCCGATCTGGTGCTGTGGAACCCGGCGTTCTTCGGCGTGAAGCCCGAGATGGTGCTTTTGGGCGGGACGATTGCCTGCGCGCAGATGGGCGATCCCAACGCCTCCATCCCGACCCCGCAGCCGGTCTACACGCGGCCCATGTTTGGGGCCTATGGCCGCTCGGTGGAGCGCTCGGCGGTGACGTTCGTGTCGGCGGCGGCGCAGGACGAGGGGATCGGCAAGGCGCTGGGGCTCGCCAAGGACACGGTCGCGGTCACGAACACCCGGGGGATCGGCAAGTCGCATCTCAAGCTGAACACCGCAACGCCCCATGTGGAGGTGAACCCCGAGACCTACGAGGTGCGCGCCGATGGCGAGCTTCTGACCTGCCAGCCCGCCGAAGTGTTGCCGATGGCGCAGCGGTACTTCCTGTTCTAGCGGTGTCAGTCCTCGAAGACGTCAAAATCGTCATGGGAGGACCGCCCGCGCGCCCTTTGTGGGTGTGAAGACGCGCCCTTTCCTGAGGCCTCGGCAAGGGGAAACGTCCGCACATAGAGGGTTGTTGTTTCTTTCCAATAGGCTGGATTATCTGCAATCTGCGGCGGCAGCTTCGACTTATCAAACCGCCTGCTTGTCTTTTCTTCGATTTGAACTCGGAACTTGGACCCGGAAAAGTCGTTCCGACCCGACTTCAGAATTTCGTCGCGCAGTCTCTGCTCCTGATCTTTCAGCACACGGATCGCGGCGCGGATATCGCCAAGCTCATCTATCGGATTGCGGTTAGGCATTGTCCCGTCCAAGCTCCACAAAAACTCTGGTTCAAAAGGTCGATTACAGGCACATTACTCATAGACCATGTACGCAAAAAGGGAGTTAACATGTCCAGAACATGGCGGCGCGGCGCCTTGCAGATGATTGGATGCGCCCTAACGCTTTGCGCCACGGCAGAGCGAGCCTCGGCCTGCCCCACCGCCGCCGATCTGGACACCGGCATTCGCTTCGATCTCGCCTTGGGCGAATGGGAAGTGTTCACGCGCACCGCCGACGGGCTCGTGCAGGCGGATTTCCACTACGGCGATGGCGAGGGCACGCGGGTTGTGCTCGCAAAGGGGCTCTACCTGCTGCAAATCATCGATTTCGACGGGCAAGGGCAGATCGCCGACACCCGGCAGATTTTTTCCTACCCGCTGCGCCCCGCCGAGATGCCGGACCCGCAGCCGCAGGGCGGGTGGTCGGTGACCGCCGCGATCCTCGGCCCGGACGGGCTGTCGGAGGAAGCGCAGGTGTACCGGTTCGGCGTCTGGACGCAGCAGACCTATGGCGCGTGCAGCTATGAGATGATGCCGATCACCATCGACTACCCGGTGGAGGGGGAAAACACCGTGTCGCGGGATTTCATACATTGGCTTCCGGAGCTTGGCCTGAGCTATCTGGCCGGGTTCGAGGATGCGGAAGGTCGGGAGACCTATGACTATATCAGCGTCAGGGCGGTGGAATGACGGCGCATCTGTTTGCCTCGGTGTTGGTTCTCGGGCTCGCCGCGAGCCTTGGGGCGGCCAGCGCGGCCTGCCCCACGGCGTCGGCCATGACGGACCGGGGCGTGGTCGTGAGCACCGCCAGCGGCAATGTCGAGCTGCACCAGCGCACCGGGCCGGACCGGATGCGGATCACCGTCGAGTTCGGCGGCGGGACCGGCTCGGTGCTCGACATGGTGCATGGCATCTATCTGGAGCGGCAGGTGGACACGGCGGGCGGCACAAGGTTGCCGGACAGCGAACGGGTCCTTCTGAGCGACCGGGCCGCGGCGGCCTGGGCCAAGCCGGAGCCTGGCAAGGTCTGGCAGAACGACCGGCGCGGCGGGGGCTCGGCGGCCTCGGGCGCGATGAGCACCGTGCGGATCGGGACCTGCCGCTATCCCGGTTTCGATGTGTCGATCCGCTTCTCGGACGATCCCACCTATGTGGAAACCTACACCTACCTGCCGGAGTTCGGCATCGGCCTGCTGACCCGCAGCGATGACAACGGCGATGTGGAGACCTATCGCTACGTGTCGATCCAAGCTTACTGACGCCTGAACGCCTATGCACCAGACGCAAACCGGGAATACCGACATGGACCTACCTGAGCCACAGCCCAGACGTTACATCGCCGTCAACACGACGACAGCTTGTAACATATCAGAGGTGCCCCATGGCCCAAGCAATCACACATTTCAGCGCGCCCGGTCTGGCTCTCACTGGCCTGAAGAAGATCTGGGCGATGATCGTCTGGCTCGGCGAAAACTCCTCGCGTGCGCGGATGATCCGCGAACTCAGCGCGATGTCGGATGCCGAACTCGCCGAGCGCGGTCTCGACCGGACCGATCTGGTCAAGCGCGTCTTCGACGACGGCTACTACATCTGAGCCTGTCTGCGGGGGCAGGCCAATGAGCGCGCCCCTGTCCCCCACCCATGTGGCCCGCGCCTATCACGGCCATGCTCACGGGCCGGCCCAAGGCACCGTCACCCTCACCTATGACGACCGCTTCCTGCGCCGCAAGGTTCTGCCCCTGACCGAAGGTGGCGCAGTGCTGGTGGACCTGCCCCAGACCACCTCGCTCGATCATGGCGGGGTGCTGGTGCTGGAGGATGGCGGCGAGATCGCCATCGCCGCCGCGCCCGAACCCTTGCTGGAGGTGCGCGGCCCGGCCCTGCATCGCCTCGCATGGCATATCGGCAACCGCCACACCCCCTGCCAGATCGAAGAGACCCGGTTGCTGATCCAGCGCGACCACGTGATCCGCGACATGCTGGAGCGCTTGGGCGCGGAACTTGCAGAGGTCACTGAGCCCTTCACGCCGGAGGGCGGGGCCTATGGGCATGGGCGAACGCACAGCCACGACCATGGCCATTCGGCGCATACCCACAGCCACGCACATAGTCACTCTGAGGGCCATGAGCACTGACCCCGCCCTGATCCTCGCACAATGGATGTCCCCGGCCTTCCCGGTGGGGGCGTTCGCCTTCTCGCACGGGCTGGAGGCGGCGATCGAGGACGGGCGGCTCAACTCGGCGGCCGAGGTCGAGGACTGGCTCCGCGCGCTTCTGGAGGAAGGCAGCGGGATGACGGACGCGGTGTTCCTTGCCCATGCCTACAGGGGCGCGGACTTGCCCGATCTCGCCGATCTGTGCCTTGGCTTTTGCGCCGCCGCAGGCCGGGTGCTTGAGACCCAAGAGCAGGGCGCGAGCTTTACCCGGACCCTGCGCGAGATGCAGGGGCTGGACCTGCCGGACCTGCCCTACCCCCTTGCGGTGGGCCGCGCGGCCGCGCTGCAAGGCGTGCCGCTGGCTCTGACGCTGCGCTTCTATCTCTCCGGCTTTACCGCGAACCTGATCTCGGCGGCGGTGCGCCGCGTACCCTTGGGCCAGACCGAGGGCCAAGCGATGCTCGCGCGCCTGCACGAGGTGATCGAAGCCATCGCAGCCCGCGCGCCGGACATAGCGCTGGACGATCTCAGCGCGACCTGTTTTGCTGCCGATATCGCGGCGATGCAGCACGAAACCCTCTACTCCAAAACCTTCCGAACCTGAGGAGATAAAAGGCCATGGCTTCCCCGAACGGACCCTTGCGCATTGGAATCGGCGGCCCGGTGGGCGCGGGCAAGACCACCCTGACGGCTCGGCTCGCCGAGGCCCTTAGGGCAGATCACTCCATCGGCGTGATCACCAACGACATCTACACCCAAGAGGATGCCGAGGCGCTGATGCGGATGCAGGTGCTGCCCTCGGACCGGGTGATGGGCGTGGAAACCGGCGGCTGCCCGCATACGGCGATCCGCGAGGATGCTTCGATCAACCTCGCGGCCATCGCCCGCATGACCGAGCGCCACCCCGACCTCGAAGTGGTGCTGGTCGAGAGCGGCGGCGACAACCTCTCGGCGACCTTCTCCCCGGAACTGGCGGATATCACGCTCTACGTGATCGACGTGGCGGCGGGCGAGGAAATCCCCCGCAAGGGCGGCCCGGCGATCACCCGCTCCGATATCCTCGTGATCAACAAAACCGACCTTGCCCCTCATGTCGACGCGTCCCTCGACGTGATGGCGCGCGATGCGGAAAAGATGCGCGGCGGCAAGCCGTTCTTCTTCACCCAGCTCAAGCATGACAAAGGCGTGGCCCCGGTGATCGACGCGATCAAGGCGGTCTCCGGTCTCGGCCTCACCCCCGCCGAATAAAACCGCGCGCCGGGGACCTGCAAATTTTTCAAAATTTGCCTGCACACGGTTCGATCGGAGAGCCCGCGAATTTTGAAAATTCGCTCACGCGATGGCGGCGACGGCGGAGGTGACAGCGGCTTGTGTCAGATCAAAATCCGCCTCTGTCAGGGCCAGTGACGGGTAGAGCTTGCCCGGGGATTTGAAGACGCCCTGCTCGCGCAACACACGGTTATAAAGCCCGTTGCGGGTCTGGTCCGCCTCCTGCGTGTCGCGATAGGTCCGCACCTCCTTGTCCAGAAAGAGCACATCGAACAAGGTCTCATCCCCGACGATCCGGTGCGGCACCCCCGCCGCGCTCAGCGCCTCCGACTGCATCGCCTGAAGCCGCGCGCCATGCCCGCGCAGGGTCTCGTACATCCCCTCCCGCGCCAGAACCTCCATCGTCTTCAGCCCCGCCGCCGCTGCCACCGGGTTGCCCGAGAGCGTGCCAAGCTGCATCAGCCAGCCCTCCGGCCCGACCTTGGATTTGTCGAAATGCTTCATGATCTCGGCGCTCGCCACGGTCGCTGCCAAGGGAAAGCCCCCACCGATGATCTTCCCGAGGCTCGCGATATCCGGGATCACGCCATACGCCTCCTGCGCGCCGCCATAGGCCATCCGGAACCCGGTGACGATCTCGTCGAAGACCAGCAGCACCCCACGCTTGGTGCATTCCTCGCGCAGCGCCGCCAGATAGCCCGGCGCAGGCGGCACGATCCGTTGCAGCGGCTCGACGATGATCGCCGCCACCTCGCCGTCATATTCATCGAGCAGCCCGCGCATGTAGGCGATGTCATTGAAGGGCGCGATCAGCATGTCCTCGGCCACCGATCTGGGAATGCCCGCGCTGTCCGGCACCGCCTGCGGGAAATTTACCCGCCGGGCGGGCGCGAGCGACATCTGCGCCTCCGCGCTCATGCCGTGATAGCCGCCCTCGCATTTGATGATCTTGTCCTTGCCCGTATAGGCCCGCGCCAGCCGCATCGCGTACATATCCGCCTCGCCGCCCGAACAGACAAAGCGCACCTGCTCGGCGCAGGGTACTGCATCGACGATCGCCTCGGCCAGTTCGATCCCCTTGGCGTTGCCCGCAAAGAAGGTCATGCCCTTGGGCAATTGTTCGAGCACCGCCTCCATCACCTCCGGATGACCATGGCCCAGCAGCATAGGGCCGGACCCGATCAGGTAGTCCACGTATTCGCGCCCGTCCTCGTCCCAGACGCGGGCCCCCTCGCCCCGTGCAATCACCACGGAGGCGTCGAAATTGCCGAAACCGGCAGCGGGCAGAACTTCACGGGCGCGGGCGATCCAATCGGCTTGGGAGTGAATGCGGTTCATTAGGTCAATCCAGTATCAGGTCGGGTGTGCCAAGGCAGTCTGTGTCTATGGTGATGCCCAGACCGGGGCCATCGGGCGGGGCGATGCGGCCAGCGCGCCGGGTTGGCGCGCCCGACGCGAGGCGTGGGCTGACATAGCCAGACAAATCGCAGACGTTCAGAACGCGGCCGGGCCGGGTCGCGGCCCCGAGATGCAGGGCGGCGGCGGTGACGATATCGCTGCCCCACGTGCATTCAATACACATCTTCGCCCCCAGATGCAGGCACAAATCGCGCGCTCTTCGAGTGGCCGACAGCCCGCCGAACTTCGACAGCTTCAGCGCGACCGCATCCATGATCCCAAGGCGATGCGCGTGCAGCAGAGAGGCCGTGTCATGGGCCAATTCGTCCAGCTTCATGGGCAGGCCAGTGGCAGATTGCACCCGCGCACAATCCTCCAGCGTCGCGCAGGGCTGTTCGAGCATCACATCCAGATGCGCCACGCCGCGCCCCACGCGGATCGCATCCAACGTGCTCGCGCCGCAGTTCCAGTCGCCATACACGAGCGGGCCGGGCCCAACCGCCTCGCGCACCCGTGCAAGCCGCTCGACATCGGTCTGCCAGTCGCCGGACGCCCCCAGCTTGGCCTGAAACTGTGCGATTCCGGTCCCTTGCGCCTCGCGCGCGATCCGCGCCATCTCCTCCGGTTCGACACAGGTGATGGAATGATAGAGCGGCAGGGTGTCTTGCTGCCGTCCCCCCATCAGGGCATGGACCGGCAGCCCGGCCGTTTTCCCGGTGATATCCCACAGCGCGATGTCCAGCGCAGATTTTGCGTAGACATGGCCCGGCAGACGGGCATCGGCCTTGGCCATCAGCGCCTCGGCGCCCACAGGATCGCCCGCAAGGATCACCGGCGCGAGGTCCTGCAACGCGGGCGCCACGCCACGGGCATAGGCAGGCAGGTAATGCGGGATCGGACACACCTCGCCCCATCCCGTCAGCCCGGCATCGGTGTCGAGCGCAATGACAACTGTCTCCACCGTGTCGCAGGTTTTACCCTCGGCCATGTAATAGGCCTGATGACTGGTCAGCGGCACGTGCCACAGGCGTAGCCGCGTCACACGCTGCCCGATGCTCACGGGTGTCAGCGACGGAGCGGCGATCCGGTTCATTCGGCGGGTTCCCGAACGGCGTCCATGCGCGGCGCGAGGCTTTGCGGATCGTAGGCAGGCGCGCCCAGCACGCGAGCAGCGCGCGCTTTGCCGTGGATTATCACCTCAAGCGCGGTCCCGGAGGCCGCAGCATGGGGTTTGACATAGGCAAAGGCGAGGATCTTGCCGACCGTATGGCCGTAGGCGACCGAGGCCGTCGATCCGACCACCTTGCCCTCCAGCAGCACCGCCTCGCCGCCATGCCCGTCGGTCACTCCATCGGGCGCGATCTCCAGATAGGCGCAAACCCAGGGCAGGTCGGTGTTCAGTGTTTCCGCCTTGCCTAGATAGTCCTTGTCGGTCCGGGCAAAGCGCAACACATCGGCCTCCGCGAGCGTCACCTCGTTGGTCAGCTCCCCTGCCCCCTTGAACGCCTTCTCCATCCGCAGCGCGTTCATTGCAAACGCCCCGTAATCGGCGATCCCATGGGCCTGCCCGGCGGCCCAGAGCGCGTCATAGACCGGCCGCATCGCGGCAAAGGGCATGTGCAACTCCCAGCCAAGTTCTCCGGCATAGGACATCCGCAGGGCCAGAACCTTGTGCCCCGCGACAGTGATGTGCTGCGCGGTGAGCCAGCGAAAGCCCGCATTGCTCAGATCGGCCTTGGTGCAGTTCCCGAGCACGTCCCGCGCGCGCGGCCCGTTCAGCGCCAGCGCGCCCCACTCCGCCGAGCGCGACGTGAGCGTGACCTCCGCGCCCTCCCGGTGCTGCGCCAGATGATCCATCAGCCGCTGCTCGAAGAAGGCGGCGCAAACCAGATAATACTGCTGCTCCGCCAGCTTCACGACCGTGGTCTCAAGCTCGATCCGCCCCCGGCGGTTCAGCATATGCGTGAGCGCAATCCCGCCCGGTTTCTGCGGCAACCGGTTCGCCACCAGCCGGTCCAGCAGCGCCTCGGCATCCGGCCCGCGCACCTCGACCTTGGTGAAGCCGGTGATATCCATGATCCCGACCCGCTCGCGCACCGCGCGGCACTCTTCGCCCACCACGTCATGCACCGGTGTGCGCGTGAACCCGTAGTGATCGCGCTGTTCGAGCCCCTTGGCGAAGAACCGGGGCCGCTCGAAGCCGAACACCTCCTCATGCACCGCGCCCTTGGACTTCAGCGTCTCATAGAGCGGCGAGGGCTTCACGGGCCGCCCCGCGAGCCGGTTGAAATGCGGGAACGGGATTTCATGGCGCAGGCAGTAGTCCTCTTTCGCCTTCACCACCTGCCAGTCCTTCGTCGCATAAGGCCCGAAGCGGCGCGGGTCATAGTCGCGCATCGAGATATCGGCCGCGCCATGCACCATCCAGCGCGCCAACTCGCGCGTCAGCCCCGGCCCCCAGCCGATCCCGATCTGCGTGCCGCAGCAGCACCAGTAATTCCGCACGCCGGGCGCAGGCCCAATGAGCGGGTTGCCATCGGGCGGGTGCGAGATCGCCCCATGCACCTCCCGCGTGATCCCCAGATCGGCGAAGATCGGCATCCGGTTCAGCGATTCCTCCAGCCACGGCATGATCCGGTCGTAATCGGCATCGAAGAGCTCGTTCTCGGCCTCCCATGGGCAGTGATCTTCCCAAACGGTGTTGGGGTTTTCCTTCTCGTAAATCCCGATGAGCCCGCGCTTTTGCTCCATGCGGATGTAGCCTGAGACCTTCTTGTCGTCGCGGATCACCGGCAATTCGCAGTCCAGATCGGCAAATTGCGGCACAGGTTCGGTGACGAAGTAGTGATGCGTCATCGAGGTCATCGGCAATTGCAGCCCGGACCATTCGCCCATCTGCCGCGCATAGGTGCCACCCGCATTCACGACATGCTCGCAGCGGATCGTGCCTTGCTCGGTCTCCACGACCCACTCGCCGCTTGCATCTGGAACGATGTTCGTCGCCCGGCAGCGCCGGATGATCCGCACGCCCTTCGCCCGCGCCCCGGCGGCCATGGCCATCGTGACATTGGTGGGGTCGACATGGCCGTCGTCAGGCGTGTGCAGCGCCCCGAGCACCCCATCGAGATTGTAGAACGGATGCAACGCCGCGACCTGCTCCGGGCCAACAAGCTCGATATTGAACCCCAGCGCCCGGCCCACCGAGAGCGTGTGCCGCAGCCAGTCCATCTCATCCTCCGTATAGGCGAGCCGGAACGAGCCACAGCCATGCCATGTGACGGCCTGCCCGGTCTCGGCTTCGAGCGCCCCGGAATAGAGCCCGATGTTGTAGTCGACGCATTTGCCCAGCCCGAAACTGGAGGTCGAATGGGTGATCTGCCCGGCGGCGTGCCATGTGCTGCCCGAAGTGAGTTCGGCCTTTTCCAGAAGCACGGTCTCGGCGCCCCAGCCCTCATGCGCGAGATGGTAGGCGAGCCCCACCCCCATGACGCCGCCACCGACGATGACCACGCGGGCTGTGGAGGGAACGGACATGGCTTTTCCTTTTTCGACTGGGACAGATTTTTCTTCTTGGCAGAAATGACGCACATATGTACCGTCGTCAATGATTAATGGCACAGACGTTCCAATTGCGATGGATGCCGGGATGACAGAACCGCAACGCTCTCTCGAAGGGCATTTCTACACCGACCCCGCGATCTTCGAGATCGAGAAGACGGGCGTTCTCGCCCGCACATGGCAAATGGCCTGCCATGCCAGCGATCTGGCCGAGCCGGGAGATTACCAGACCTTCGAGATCGCCGGCGAAAACCTCTTCTCGATCCGGGGCCGGGATGGGATGATCCGTACGTTCTACAATGTATGCCAGCACCGCGCGCACCAGTTGCTCGAAGGTCAGGGCCGCACCCGCGTCGTGGTCTGCCCCTATCACGCATGGACCTATGAGCTGACCGGGGAGCTGCGCGCCGGGCCGAACCTGAAGGCGGCCGGGATCGCCAAGGGGTCGATTTGCCTCACAGAGGTCCTCACAGAGGAGTTCCTCGGCTTCGTCTTCGTCAATCTCGACCCAGAGGCGGCACCGATGGACACGTGGTTCCCGGGCGCGCGGGCCGAACTGGAGGATTGGGTCCCGCATTACAAATCCCTGCGCCCGCTGCTGTGGAATGAAATCCCCGAGGCCTGCAACTGGAAGGTTTCGGTTGAGAATTACTCGGAATGCTACCACTGCTCGCTGAATCACCCGGCCTTCGCGCAGGGCGTGGTGAAGCCCGAGACCTACGACATCCAGCCGCAAGGCTATTGCCTGCGCCACCGGACAGAGTGCCAGAGCTTGGAGCAGATGAGCTATGACATCGCCTCCGGCATGGACCATCATGACCAGTATTCAAGCTGGTTCCTATGGCCGATGTTCTCGTTTCAGGTCTATCCGGGCAATGTGCTGAACACCTATCACTGGCGCGCGGTGGATGCGGGCCATGTGGTGGTCTGGCGTGGCTGGTACACGGTGGATGGGCTCGATGACGAGGCAATCCGGCGGCTGGCGCAGCAGGATCTCGACACGACTGTGGCCGAGGATATCCGGCTGGTGGAATCGGTCCAGAAGGGCCTTGGCTCACGCGGCTATGTGCCGGGGCCGCTGGTTCTGGACCCAGGGTGCGGGGTGATGTCCGAACACTCGATCGCCGCCCTGCAACGCTGGATGCGCGAAGGCATCGACGGCACCGCCCCACCCTTCGCAGCTGAGTAGATGCCGGGCGCGCAGGCACCCCATGTCACCAGACCGCCCCCTGCCCTGTTCACTTAGCCAGGAAAACTCCCAAGAGCGCGAGAATGGAATTCTCGCTCGCCGAAGGCGATCACCCCCATTTGACGCCAAGACAACAGCGGCCTAGCGTGCGCAAAACCCAAGGCGCGCCTCATGATCACAGTCCATCACCTCAACCGCTCCCGCTCCCTGCGCATCGTCTGGCTGCTCGAAGAAATCGGGGTGCCCTATGAAATCATCCGCTACGAGCGCGACACCGACACCAATCCCGCCCCGCCCGAGCTCAGCGCCGTGCATCCGCTGGGCAAATCGCCGATGATCGAGATGGACGGCACGCTGATCACAGAATCCGGCGCGATCGTGGAGGTCCTGTGCACCCGATTCGCCCCGCAGATGATCCCACCCGCCGGAACCGAGCCGCATATCCGCCATCTCGAATGGATGCATTTCGCCGAAGGCTCGGCGATGACCCCGATCCTGCTGAACCTCTATGTGGGACGGCTGGGCGCGGCGGGCGCGCCGCTGCATCCGCGCATCGAGGACGAGTTGCACAGCCATTTTCAGTACATGGAAGACAGCCTGCGCCCCTCGGGTCACTTTGTGCTCGATACGCTCAGCGCAGCCGACATCATGCTGAGTTTCCCGGCCCAGATCGCCCTGCGCCTTGGCCATGCGGCGCGCTACCCCCGCCTTGCGGAATTCACCGACCAGATCGCCGCCCGTCCGGCATACCAGCGCGCCCGGGACGCTGCGGGTGGCGACTGAGGCGCAGGACAATGTCCTGAATGCTGCCATTCTACGCGACTTTCGCCCTGCACCGGATGATAAACCAGCCAAAGCTGTGCCCATCCCGCCTCTTTGCTTGCCCTTCTGGCGAATCAACTATTTACTAGAGGCAATCCGCGAGACAGCGGTGGGAAGACAATACGGGGAGCCAATTTTGGCTGATGGAAACGCTGCCGGTGCGTTCGTAGAGTTCGAGCGCGTTCAGAAAAGTTATGATGGCGAGAACCTCGTCGTCAAAGATCTCAACCTGTCGATGCCGAAAGGCGAGTTTCTGACCATGCTCGGGCCCTCGGGGTCGGGCAAGACAACCTGCCTGATGATGCTGGCGGGGTTCGAGACCGCCACCCATGGCGACATTCGCCTCGACGGGGAATCGATCAACAACATCCCGCCCCACAAACGCGGCATCGGCATGGTGTTCCAGAACTACGCGCTGTTCCCCCACATGACGGTGGCCGAAAACCTGTCCTTCCCCCTTGAAGTGCGCAAGCTCGGCAAGTCCGACCGCGAAAAGAAGGTCAAGCGCGCGCTCGACATGGTCGAGATGGGCGATTTCGGCGGCCGCCGCCCGGCGCAGCTCTCCGGTGGTCAGCAACAGCGCATCGCGCTGGCCCGTGCGCTGGTGTTCGAGCCTGAACTCGTGCTTATGGACGAGCCGCTTGGCGCGCTCGACAAGCAGCTCCGCGAGAAGATGCAATTCGAAATCACCGATCTGGCGCATAATCTCGGCATCACCGTGGTCTACGTGACCCACGACCAGACCGAGGCGCTGACCATGTCGGACCGCGTGGCGGTGTTTGACGATGGCCGCATCCAGCAGCTTGCACCCCCAGATCAGCTCTACGAGGCGCCCGAGAACAGCTTTGTGGCGCAGTTCATCGGCGAGAACAACACGCTGACGGGCGTGGTCAAGGAGATCAAGGGCGAGACCTGCGTGGTCAAGCTCGACGATGGCGAATTGATCGACGCCAAGCCGGTCAACGTCTCCGAGGTGGGGCAGCGCACGCAGGTGTCGATTCGCCCCGAGCGCGTGGAATACAACCCCGAGCGCCTGTCGGAAGACGCGCATCTGCTCGACGCCGAGGTGCTGGAATTCATTTACATGGGCGATATTTTCCGCACCCGTCTGCGGGTCGCGGGAAATTCCGACTTTGTCATCAAGACCCGGAACGCGCCGGACGTCGATCGTCTTCGCCCGGGCGAAAAGATCAAGATCGGCTGGTTGGCCGAGGATTGTCGCGCGCTCGATCCATAAGAGCGCGGCATTTGCGTCGCGTCCGCTCTGCCGGACGCGTCTCACCAACGGGGGTTGGGCGGCCTCGCCCGGATCACCGACCCCGACAAACTAACCGGGCATAACGGGAGACCGATATGAAACTCACAAAAACTCTGATGGCCACGACGGCACTCACGCTTGCAGCGTCTACTGCCTCTGCTGGCGGTCACATGGCGGAAAGCATGACCCTCGTGTCCTGGGGCGGCGCCTATCAGACCTCCCAGCAGGAAGCGTATTCCAAGCCCTACATGGAAATGAACGAAGGGCTCGAAGTCATCTGGGACGAAAGCTCTGCCGAAGCCGTGGCGCGTCTGCGCGCGATGGACGAAGCGGGCAACATCACGTGGGACCTTGTGGACGTGGTGGCCGCTGATGCGATCCGCCTGTGCGACGAAGGCCTCGCGATGGAAGTCGACCACGACGAGATCCTCGCCCCGGCCCCGGATGGCACCGATGCCTCCGACGATTTCGGCGACCTGATCGTGTCCGACTGCTTCATCCCGCAGATCGTGTACTCCACGACCTTTGGCTACCGCACTGACATGGTGCCGGAAGGCGTCGATGCGCCGGACCAGATTTGCGACGTGTTCGATCTGGAGACCTACCCGGGCAAGCGTTCGCTGGAGCGCCGTCCGATCAACAACATGGAATGGGCGCTGCTTTGTGACGGCGTGGCCAAAGACGACGTCTATGACGTGCTGGCCACCCCCGAGGGGCAGGATCAGGCTCTGGCGAAGCTGGGCACCATCAAGGATGACGTGATCTGGTGGTCCGCTGGCGCTGACACGCCGCAGCTTCTGGCCGATGGCGAGATCTTCATGGGCTCCACATACAATGGCCGTCTGTTCTCCGTGATCGAAGAGCAAGACCAGCCGGTGGGCATGATGTGGGACGCGCAGGTGTTCGACCTTGACGGCTGGATCATCCCGGCGGGTCTGCCTGACGATCGCCTGAACCGCGTGCTGGACTTCGTGAGCTTCGCGACCGACACGCAGCGTCTGGCCGATCAGGCCGCGTATATCTCCTATGGCCCGGCCCGTGCGTCCTCCGCACCGCTGGTGGGTCAACATGCCGAGCTGGGCATCGACATGGCGCCGCACATGCCGACCGCACCTGCGAATGCCGGGAATATCTTCGTCTATAACTACGAGTTCTGGGCGGACTATCGCGACGACATCGACGCGAAATTCCAAGCTTGGCTGGCTCAATAAGCCTGACGCAAACGGGGTGGGCAGCAATGCCCACCCTACCCCCGCCCGTCGCACCCTGCGCAGGGTGGGCGATCTGCCCGCCACCGAACGCCGCGACAGTGAAAAGGACCGCCCCATGCCGAAAGGTTACGTCATCGGACATATCACCGTGAACGACCCCGACGCCTACCGCGAATATGTGGAGCGGGACACGCCGATCATAGAAAAACACGGCGGCACGCCTCTGGTGCGCGGCGGCGACAGCATCACCCAAGAAGGGCCGGAGTTTTCCCGGCACGTGGTGTTCGAATTTCCCACCTACGAAGCGGCTCTCGCCCTCTACAACGACCCCGATTATCAAGAGGTCATGAAGATCCGCCAACGCACAGCCGACAGCATGATCGTTGTCGCGAAAGGCGTCTGATCCATGGCTTCCATTTCCGAAAACCCCTCCCCCAGCGACCTGCGCGCCAGCGACGCGGAATATACCGGCCCGATGCTGGCCGCGGATGGCACGCCGCTGAAGAAATCCCTCGCGCGCTCGCTGCGCATGCAGAAGCTGCGCGCGCTCGGGCTGATCGCCCCGCTGTTGATCTTCGTGCTCGTGACCTTCATCGCACCGATCGCGGACATGCTCTTCCGGTCGGTCGAAAACCAGATCGTGTCGGGCACACTGCCCCGCACCGTGGCCGAACTGCAGGACTGGGACCCGGTTGCGGGCGAGCCGCCCGCCGAACCGGTGTTCGAGCGGCTCTATTATGATATGTTTCTTGCCGCCGAGGCCCGCGAGCACACCCGCCTCGGCACCCGCCTCAACTATGAACAGACCGGCATATCGTCGCTCTTCCGCGGCACGGGCCGCGACTTGGACGATTATGCCGAAACCCAAGTGGAAGCGCTCGAAGACAGCGCCGAGGCGTGGGAAGATGAGGCGTTCTGGTTCGGGCTGATGTCCGGCGGCGCCGGAGCCGAGGCCAATATGGACCTGCTCGAAGCGGCCCGCGACCGGTATGCCGGGCTGACCGGCGATCCGGTGCCCTCTGCGGGGGAGATCGGCTTCCGTCCGGGCGCCGCGATCTCCGCGCTGCTGCCACTGACCGCAGAGGCCTATGCCGATTTCGCCGTGTTCACCGTGGCCGCCGACGAGGATGTGGTGGCCGAGGAAGAACCGTGGGAGGCGGTGAAACTCTCGCTGCTGCGCGATCTCAGGGCCGGGGCCGATGTGGCCTCCTATTCGGGCCCCGGCTCGGCCGAACTGGCCGCCGCCGCCGAGCTTGCGACGGGCCTGCCAGAAGTTTCCTTCCGCGAAACCTTCGAGGCCAGCGACGAAGACTGGACCGCCATCGACACGTGGCGCACCATCCAGACCTATTCACCCACCTACACCTCAGGCTATTTCCTGAACGCCGTGGACATGCAGAAAGGCCCCGACGGGCCGGAAATGCGCCCCGAGAACGAGCAATTCCTGCTGATGCTCTTCGGCCGCACGCTCTGGATGTCGCTGCTGATCACTTTCTCCTGCATCCTGCTCGGCTACCCCATCGCGTGGCTGCTGGCGAACCTGCAGGTGCGCACGGCCAACTTGCTGATGATCCTCGTGCTCCTGCCCTTCTGGACCTCACTTCTGGTGCGCACCTCAGCCTGGAAGGTCATGCTCCAGCAACAAGGCGTGATCAATGATGTGCTGGTGTGGCTGGGCATGGTGGCCGATGATGGCCGCCTGATCATGATCAACAACCAGATCGGCACGATCGTCGCGATGACCCATATCCTGCTGCCGTTCATGATCCTGCCCATGTATTCGGTGATGCAGACGATCCCGCCCTCCTATTTGCGCGCGGCCAAATCGCTTGGCGCGACGAACTGGACCGCCTTCTGGCGCGTCTACTTCCCGCAATCGGTGCCGGGCATCGGCGCAGGCTCGATCCTCGTGTTCATCCTCGCCATCGGCTACTACATCACCCCCGAAATTGTCGGCGGCACCAGCGGTATCTTCATCTCCAACCAGATCGCCTATCACATCTCGTCCTCGCTCAACTGGGGCTTGGCCGCGGCGCTTGGCTCTATCCTGCTGGCAGTCGTGCTGATCCTCTACTGGGCCTATGACAAGGTCGTGGGCATCGACAACGTAAAGCTGGGGGGCTGAGACCATGGCTGCATTGACACCCGTCACGCCCACCGAACCGACCTTCTACGCTTCGGTCACCGCTGCCTTCGGCGCGGTCGCTGGCCTCTTCGTCGGCACCGCGCAGGGCTCCGGCCTGCTCGGCCTCGTCGTGGGCGCTGTGCTGCTGGGCGCGATTGCCTTCGGCGCAGGCGCCTCCGGCAACGAACGCCTCTCCCGCTATGGCATCTTCGGTGCCTTCCTCGGGGGCGGCGCGTTCATCGGCGGGCTGCCCGGCGCGGTGGTCGGCGGCCTGATGGGCTGGTTCTTCGGCTGGCTGATCTTCTGGCTGGCCGAGAGCCGCTACCGGATGCGCCTTGAGCCCTATCTCACCCCGGCTCAAGTACTCTGGCACTACAGCTTCCGCGTGATCTGCGGCGCGATCTTCTTCTTCCTGATCACCCCCATCGTCGTGGTGATGCCGCTCAGCTTCAACGCCGAGGATTTCTTCACCTTCACACCCGAAATGCTGCGTTTCGATCCGGCGGGCTACAGCCTCAAGCACTACCGCGACTTCTTCACCTCCGACGACTGGCAACAGGCGCTCCGCAACTCCCTCCTGATCGCCCCCATGGCGACGCTGCTCTCGGTGTCCTTCGGCACGCTGGCCGCCATCGGCCTCAGCCAGCCCCATGTCCCGGCGCGCCGCGCGATCATGGCGATCCTTATCTCCCCGATGATCGTGCCGCTGATCATCTCGG
This sequence comes from uncultured Aliishimia sp., assembly GCA_965656085.1. GTDB lineage: Bacteria > Pseudomonadota > Alphaproteobacteria > Rhodobacterales > Rhodobacteraceae > Aliishimia. The sequence continues at coordinate 37,159 of CBFHJA010000010.1, forward strand.
CTGCTGGGATGTATTTCTTCTACTCCCGCGTCGGGCTGCAAGGCACCTATTGGGGCGTGGTCCTCGCACATGCCGCCCTCGGCATCCCCTTCGTGATCATCACCGTCACCGCGACTCTGGTGGGCTTCGACCGGTCCCTCACCCGCGCGGCGGCGAATATGGGCGCGGGCCCCGTGACGACCTTCTTCCGCGTCCAGATGCCGCTGATCCTGCCCGGCGTGATCTCCGGGGGCCTGTTCGCCTTCATCACCTCCTTCGACGAGGTGGTGGTGGTCCTGTTCGTCGGCTCCGCCGGGCAACAGACATTGCCATGGCAGATGTTCACCGGCCTGCGCGAGCAGATTTCGCCCACGATCCTCGCCGTGGCGACGATCTTGGTCGGTATCTCGATCTTGCTGCTGACCGTGGTCGAACTCCTGCGCCGCCGCTCCGAACGCTTGCGCGGCATGAGCCCCGGCTGACGCGGCACAGAACCGCAACGTCGCCGCAAGACCTGACACGGCAAGGTGGGCAATCTGCCCACCCTCACGCCACGGAACACCCCCACCCAAGACCTATCCGCCGCCCACCGCCTGCGCTATAGGACACCCCATGACGCAAGCAGACTGGATCGGAGTGGATTGGGGCACGACCCACCTGCGCACCTTTGCGATGCGCGGCGCGGAGATGCTGGACACGGCCCGGTCGGATCATGGCATGGCGGCCCTCGCCCCCGAGGACTGGGAAGCGGCGCTTCTGTCCCTGATCGCCCCATGGCTCACCGCGCCCGTCACAGCCGTGATCTGCTGCGGCATGGTCGGCGCGCGGGATGGCTGGATCGAAGCCCCCTACCGCCGCGTCCCCTGCGCACCCGGCGGCGGCGCCCTGATCCCCGCCCCGGCCCGCGACCCGCGCCTCCATGTGCACGTGATCCCCGGCCTCAGCCAGCACCGCCCGCCCGACGTGATGCGCGGCGAGGAGACCCAGATCGCGGGCTTCCTGTCGCGCAACCCGGGCTGGGACGGGGTGCTGTGCCTGCCCGGCACCCACGCCAAATGGGTGCATGTGAGCGCGGGCGAGGTGGTGAGCTTCCAGACCTTCCTGACGGGCGAGCTGTTCGGGCTCTTGGCGGAGCACTCCGTCCTGCGCGCCTCGGTTGCCACGGACAGCATGGACCAACCTGCCTTTCTGGACGCGGTCTCCGATGCGATGTCCAAGCCCGAAACCCTCGCCGCGCGCCTGTTCCGCCTTCGAGCCGCCGACCTGTTGACCGGCACGCCGCCCCAGATCGCCCGCGCCGAACTCTCTGGCCTGCTGATCGGCGCCGAACTGGCCGCCGCCTGCGCCTATTGGCTGGGCCAGCAGGTGGCGGTGATCGGCGACGCCCCGCTCGCGGGGCTCTACGTGGCCGCGCTGGAGGCCCAAGGCACCCCTGCCGGGCAGGCCCGCGCCGAGGCGATGACCCGCGCGGGTCTGCATGCGGCCTACCAGACGCTGGACCGCGCCCCATGAGCCTGCCGCTGCTTGCGATCCTGCGCGGCCTGCCTGCGCAAGACGCCCCCGCCATCGGCACCGCGCTGGTGGAGGCCGGGATCACCCAGATCGAGGTGCCGCTCAACGCCCCCGACGCATTGGACGCGATCCACGCGCTGATCGCGGCTCTGGGCGATGCGGCGCTGATCGGCGCAGGCACGGTGATGACCCCCTCCGAGGTGGACGCCGTGGCCGAGGCGGGCGGCCAGATCATCGTCTCCCCCAATTGCGATCCCGCCGTGATCGCCCGCACCAAGGCGCGCGGTTTGCAAAACTGGCCCGGGGTGTTCACCCCCACCGAGGCCTTCACCGCCCTGCGCGCAGGCGCCGACGGGCTCAAACTCTTCCCGGCCTCCATGGCGGGCCCCGGCGGGCTGAAGGCCCTGCGCACGGTGCTGCCGCCCGGCACACAGGTCTACGCGGTGGGCGGCACGGGGCCGGACACCTTCAAGACGTGGATCGAGGCCTCCGCAGACGGCTTCGGGATCGGCTCCGCGCTCTACGCGCCCGGCTTGCCTGCCGCCGAGGTCGCCACCCGCGCGCAAAAAGTCGTCACCGCCTACAAGGAGGCCGCCCCATGAGCGTCTACGATTCCCGCCGCTGCATCCTCGGAGAAGGCCCGCTCTGGCATCCCGACCGGGGGCAACTCTTCTGGTTCGACATCATGGACCGCAAGATGATGAGCCGCGAGGGCGACACGGCCCTCACATGGGAGTTCGACGCCTGTGTCTCCGCGGCAGGCTGGCTCGACACGGACCGCTTGCTCATCGCGTCCGAAACCCGCCTGTTCGTCTTCGATCTGGCCACCGAGACAGACGAGACCGTGACCGCCCTCGAAGCGGACAATTCGGTGACCCGCTCAAACGATGGCCGGGCCGACCCCTGGGGCGGGTTCTGGATTGGCACGATGGGCCATCACGCGGAGAAACGTGCCGGGAGCATCTACCGCTACTACCGGGGCGAGCTGCGCCGAATCGCTGGTGAGATCACCGTTGCCAATGCGATCTGCTTCGCCCCGGACCGCTCGGTGGCCTACTATACCGACACCCCCAAAAGGCAGGTGATGCGCGTCGCTCTCCACCCGGACACCGGCTGGCCCGAGGGCGCGGCGGAGGTCCATCTCGACCTGCGCGACGCGGGCCTCTATCCCGACGGCGCGGTCACGGATGCGGCAGGCAATCTCTGGATCGCCCAATGGGGCGCGGCGCGGGTGGCCTGCTACGCCCCGGACGGGGCGTTCCTGAAGGCGGTTCCGGTGGACGCCGCACAGGCCTCCTGCCCGGCCTTCGGCGGCCCGGACCTGACCGATCTCTATGTTACATCTGCTGCCGTAAACACCTCAGAGACCTCCCGCACACGCTATGCAGGCACCGGCCAGACCTTCGTGATCGAAGGCGCGGGGCAAGGTACGCGGGAGCCGCGCGTGGTGCTCTGACAGCTCATGCGGCCGGATTGGGGGCTCTGCCCCCGCCGCGCTGTGCGCGTCTCCCCCGGAATATTTGGATCACAAGCAAAGCAGGAAAGGCGGAACAGGCCTTGGCCGCTCCGCCCCAAGGGGACTTGCGTCTTCCTCTTGAACGGTCATCGGCGTCCCCGCCTGTACCGTGTCGGTGATCCTGACAGATCAGCGTTAAGAAGTGATGGAGATCAGAACAAAGAGAACTCAGATCATGTCCAGCGCGACTCGTTACTGTTTTCCTTTTGATCGAAATATCCCGGGGGGTCGTCCGTTGGTGCGCCATTGGTTCGAGAACCAATGGACGACGGGCTGGCCCCCGGTCCCGAACCCGGCAAACAGCGCCTACTTCGCCGCAGCTTCCAACGCTTCAATCCGCGCCCGCAACGCGTCATTCTCCTCGCGCGCCTTCATCGCCATCGCCCGCACCGCGTCGAACTCCTCGCGGGTGACGAAATCGCGGTCCGCGAGCCAGCGGTCCACCAGCGACTTGGCGGCGTTCTCCGCCTCCTCGCGCGCACCCTGCGCCACGCCCATCGCGTTTGTCATGAGTTGCGACATGTCGTCAAAAAGTCTCGAACGGCTCTGCATGGCGGCCTCCTATCTGCGTTACCCCTTATATGGGCGAGCCAGCCCCGCCCGGCAAGGTTGACTTCGTCGCAGCCCCGCGCGACACGAGCCTCCATGAGAGCCGTCCTGCCCTTCCCAGATATCTCCCCGGAGATCTTCTCGATCTCGCTCTTCGGGATCGAACTGGCCCTGCGCTGGTACGCGCTGGCCTATATCGCCGGGATCGTGATCGGCTGGCGTCTGGTGGTGATGACCGTCAAATCCCCCGCGCTCTGGCCGAACCAAAGCCCGGTGATGACCCCCAAGCAGATCGAGGACCTACTGACATGGGTGATCATCGGCGTGATCCTTGGCGGCCGCCTTGGCTATGCGCTGTTCTACCAACCGGGCTATTACCTCGCCAATCCGGGCCAGATCCTGATGATCTGGCAGGGCGGCATGGCCTTCCATGGTGGCCTTCTCGGCGTCATCGTCGCCGCGTGGCTCTACACCGGGTCCCAGAAGATCGCCCGGATGAGCGCCGCTGACGCCATCGCTCTCGGGGTGCCGCCGGGCCTCCTGCTGGGGCGGATCGCGAATTTCATCAATGCCGAGCTGTGGGGCCGCGAAACCACCCTTCCCTGGGGCGTGATCTTCCCCGGCGACGCGGCCCAGACCTGCACCCACGCCGCCTATGGCCTCTGCGCCCGCCACCCCTCGCAACTCTACGAGGCGCTGCTCGAAGGGCTCCTGCTGGGCGCTCTCCTGCTGTGGCTGGTCTGGCGCCGCGCGGCGTTCAAACGCCCCGGCCTTGTCTGCGGGACGTTCTTAGCGGGCTATGGCCTGTCGCGCTTTCTGGTCGAGTTCGTCCGCCAGCCCGACGCGCAATTCATCTCCCCCGGTAATCCGCTGGGGCTGGCGTGGCAGGTGGGCGGCTACGGCCTCACCATGGGGCAGATCCTGTCCTTGCCGATGATCGCCTTCGGCCTTTGGCTGATCGCCCGCGCCCGCCGCCGCGCCGCAGAGCTGTGAGGCGGGCATGAGCCTCAAGGACCTGCTGCTGGCGCGGATCGCGCAGGATGGCCCGCTGAGCGTGGCTGACTACATGGCCGAATGCCTGCTGCACCCCACCTATGGCTACTACGCAACCCGCGATGTGTTCGGCGCGGAAGGCGATTTCATCACCGCCCCGGAGATCTCCCAGATGTTCGGCGAGCTGGTCGGGCTGGCACTGGCGCAGGCGTGGCTCGATCAGGGCGCACCGCCCGCGCCGGTGCTGGCGGAACTGGGCCCGGGGCGCGGCACGCTGATGCGCGATGCCCTGCGCGCGATGAAGGCGGTGCCCGGCCTTGCCCCCCGCATCCACCTGATCGAGGCCTCCCCGGCGCTGCGCGCGGTCCAAAAGGACACCCTTGCGGGGCACGCGGTCGCATGGGCTGACAGCGTGGCCGATCTGCCGGATGGCCCGCTGCTGCTGGTCGCGAACGAGTTCTTCGACGCTCTGCCGATCCGCCAATACCGGCGCACCGAAACAGGCTGGGACGAGCTGCGCATCGGCGCGTCAGAGGGACGGTTGACGCGCGGTTTTGCACCTGCTGGTCAAGTCACAGCGCTGGCGCACCGGCTGGAGGACACCGCTCCGGGCGACATCGTCGAGACCTGCGCCCCCGCCCGGCCCATCGCCTCGGACATCGCGGCGCGAATCGCGGCCCATGGCGGCGCGGCGCTGATCGCCGATTACGGCGACTGGCGCAGCCTCGGGGATACGTGGCAAGCGCTGCGTGCTCATAAAACCGCCGATCCGCTGGAGGCGCCCGGCGATGCGGATCTGACAGCGCATGTGGATTTCGAGCCGCTTGTGGAGACGGTGCGGGCGGCAGGCGCGCGGCCTAGCCGTTTGAGCCCGCAGGGTGTTTTCCTCGAACGGCTCGGCATCACCCCCCGCGCACAGACCCTCGCGAAAGCCCTCTCAGGCCCGGCGCTTGAGGCCCATATCGCCGCACATCGGCGGTTGACCCACCCCGAGGAAATGGGAAACCTGTTCAAGGTAATGGGCATCGTGCCGGACGGCGCACCGATGCTGGCCGGACTAGAGGGCTGAACGGGCCATGACGCTGGACATCCTGCGATCGAACGCGCTGAAGAGCGTCAATCACGGGTTTTTCACCCGCGCAGGCGGAGCCTCGTCGGGCATTTTCGAAGGGCTGAATTGCGGCCATGGCAGTTCCGACCAGTCCGGCGCGGTGGCGGTGAACCGCGCGCGCGTGGCCGAGGCGATGGGCCATGCGCCGGAGGCTCTTGTGGGGGTGCATCAGGTCCATTCCGCAGAGGCGGTGACCATCACCAGACCGCTGCCGGACCCGCCCCGCGCCGACGCGCTGGTGACCGCCGCGCCGGACGTCGTTCTCACGATCCTGACCGCCGATTGCCAGCCGGTGCTCTTCGCCGACCCGCAGGCGCAGGTGATCGGCGCGGCCCATGCGGGCTGGCGCGGGGCGCTCGATGGCGTGCTCGAAGCGACGCTCGACGCAATGGAGGGCCTCGGCGCGCAGCGCGGCGCGATCACAGCGGTGATCGGCCCGTCGATCAGCCAGCGCGCCTATGAGGTCGGCCCGGAGTTCTTCGACCGCTTTATCGCGGCCGATCCCGCCTATGGCCGCTTCTTCGCGGCGGGCGACGAGGACCGGATGCAGTTCGATTTGCCGGGCTTCGGGCTTTACCGGCTGCGCGAGGCGGGGGTGGGCCATGCGGAATGGACACGCCATTGCACCTATTCGGACCCGGCGCGGTTCTTCAGCTATCGCCGCTCGGTGCATCGCAAGGAGGCCGATTACGGGCGCCTGATCTCGGCGATCTGCCTCTGACCGGGGCCGCGCCCCGCGCAACAATTTCCATGGTTAGGCCGCATTGTTGCCGGAATGGCGGGCGAGTCTGGACGGGTCACTCATCAGGAGACCCCACATGCGCCGCCAACCCCGTTCCCGCTTCCTGCGCTCCATCATCCGCACCGCATCGCAGACCGAGTTGCAGATGCCCTGGACCCGCGCCCGCCCGCCGAAACCTGCCGCGCCGGAAAAGGTGGTGCAGTTCCGCCGGGCCTGACCGCTGGGAGACGGACGCGTGGGCGAAAGGTTAACACCGGGGCACCGCACGGTGCGTTAACCCCGGAACGAATCAAAAACGAGCCATACAAGTGCCATACGCGCAGCCATACGCCGGGCCATACCGCTGCCACACCTTGTTTTTATGGCGTTAACCCGGATTTTGGCGGTTTTCAGGGTTTCCGCCGTTGCGCCCGTTCGGTGCGTTAACTCAAGACCAGCGGCGCGCCCATCCATGTGCGCAGCGCCGCCGTCGTCTCGGCAGGCTGTTCCAGCGTCGGCAGATGGCCGCTGTCTTCCAGCACTTCGAGGCGGGCATTGGGGATCAATTCCGCCATGAAACTATGGCGTTTGACCGGGCAAAGCTCGTCATGCGCACCGCACAGGATCAGGGTCGGATGATGCACCTTGCGCAGCGTCGCCTGCTGGTCCTTGCGCCGTTGCAGCGCGCGGCTCTGGCGCACGAAAACCTCCGGGCCGAGCGCGTCGGCCATATCCATGACAAGGTCAAGGATTTCAGCACGATAGGGGCCAGGCGCGAGATAGTTCGGCTTCATTTCATCGCGCATCACCTCGGCCAATTGCCCGGTGCGCGCCTTGACGATTTGCGGCTCGCGGGTGGCCGCGATCTGGGGCGTTTCGGCCAGCGGGTTGGTCGAGATCAGCGCCAGACGGCTGACCCGGTCGGGGGCCCGGCGCAGGATTTCCATCGCGACGATCCCGCCCATCGCACACCCGGCCAAAGCGAAGCGCACCGGGAGTTGATCCAGCAGCCCGGACGCGATCTCTTCGATCCGCTCACCTTGCGTGACCGGCGCGACCATGACGGCGAATTCACTCGATAATTCAGCAAGTTGCGGACCAAAGAGCCGCGCGTCGGACATCATTCCGGGAAGGAAAACCAAAGGCTCCGGCATCTTGCCCTCACATGCGTTTTGCCGATCCATCGCCTGTTCCGCGCCGCTCTGCAAGCCCAATCGGAACGGGTTGGCAGGCGCGCGCGGAGAAACGCTTAACACACTGACTTAGCTACGGATTTGCTCCCAGAACAAGGCTAGATGCCGTTGCACGATCTCGTTATACTGATCGGTCTGCTTGAGTTCGGCCAGCCCCGCGTTGAAGCGGAACAGGAAGGTCGTTCCGCGCCAATGCGTCTTGGAGATAACCACATGCAGCCCTTCGACCGAGAGCGGGCGCGGTAGCGGCACCACCCGGTCCGTCAGCCCCATCTGGAACATCTTCTGCACGCCCAGAAACTCGTTCACCGCCACCGCATCGACCTCGCCGGACATCAGCATGTTGAAGCAATCATCCGGGGTGGGAGGCTGTTCGAGTTTGACCAACCCGCGCGACAGCCATTGGCGATCCTCGCGCTCCAGATCATGGGTGAAATAGCCCGACGGGCGGCACAGGGTCTTGCCGTGCAACTCCTCGTCCTTTGCAAAGGTCAGCCCGCCATCTGCTTTTGTAAACAACAGGATAACCAGATCGACCAGCGGGTCCGAGTAGTGGAAATTGGCGCAGCGGAATTCGCCGGGATCGGCATCGCAATCGGGCCGGAACCACGGGAAGCCCATGTCCACCTGCGACTGTTTCAGCATCGGATCGAGGTGTTTGGACCAATCATCCTCCCATGTGATCGAGTAGGTCACGGGCGAGGGCATATTCTCCAGCGCCGCGTTCACAAGCTCTGTCGCCATCCCCTGCCCCGGCCACTCGCGGTCGGTGAACGGCGCGTAATTGGTCGCCGTCACCAGCACCAGTTCCGCGTTCTCCTGCTGCAGCGGCGTGGGATCGGGCGCCGAGATCGTGCCCGACCCGCAGGGGATCGCCAGCACGGTGCCGGCGGGCACATCGACGATGGAGCCCCCCGCGAGGCCCGGATTGTTGTAGAACACCAGCGACCATTTGGTCATGTCGCCGAGATTTTCTTCCGCGATGGAAAACAGCGTGTCCCCCGGTTGCACCGTGTAGCTCGGCGAGCAGGCTTCCGCCGCGGCGGCCCCGAGGCCCAGCACGCCGAGCGCTGCGGCGGCCCGGACGGTGGTTCTTGTTAGGTGTGTCAAAGACATTTTCTTCCCTCCAACCCCCTGTTCACGCTCAGTATTTCGACCAGACCGCACTCATGTGGCGCGCGACGATCTGTTGATACTGGCCCGCGTCCTTGATCGCGGCGAGACCGTCATTGATCGTGGCGACCAATTGTTCGGCGAGCGGGTTTGCCTTGTGGATCATCACATGCAGGCCGGTGATCGACACCGGACGCGACTGTACCGCTTCCACGCGATCTTGCAGTCCGAGCGCGAAGATCGTGTCCCGGGCGGTGAACTCGTTCAACACCACGCCCTCCACCTCACCATTCACCAGCATCGTGAAGCAATCGGCCGGATCGTTAGGCTGCTCCAGCGTGATCTTGCCCTCTTTGAGCCAATTGCGCCCGTTCTCGTCGAGCATATGCGTCGTGTAGCCCGTCGGACGGCAGATCGTGCGCCCCTCGATATCGCTGTCGGTGGCGAAGGGAATGGGGCTCTGCTGATCGACAAAGAGCAAGATAAGATACTCGAACATCGCATCCGAATAGTGGAACGTGGCGCAGCGGCCCTCGTCGGGGGTGCTGTCGCAATCGGGCTTGGCCCACGGATAGGCCATCTCCATCAGCCCGGCGGGGAGCATCTGATCGATATGCGAACTCCAGTCATTGACCCAGAAGGTGTCATGGCGCTCCGGCCCCACAGCCGCATCCATCGCCGCCGTGACCACCTCGGACAGCAAGCCGCCATTTTCCAGACCGCGATCCGTGAAGGGCGCGAAGTCATCTCCAGTCACGAGCCGGATTTTCGGCAGCTCTGGCGTGCCCAGAAGGTCGGGCGCGGTGCGTGTGACAGTCTCCTCCGGCGCAGGCGTGGCGGCTTGCGCCAGCACTGGCGCGCCGCCGGGCAGGCCGGTGGGCAGGCCCGAGATGCAGGCCAGTTGCAGCTTCTGGCCCACGCGGATGGCGTTTGGATTGCTCCCGATCTCGTCAAGATTGCCGGTGTGGATCGCGGTCCATTTGCCAGCGTCCTGATAGAGCCGGTCAGCGATCTGGCTCAGCGAGTCGCCGCGCTGGACGGTATAGACGCCGCCACAGCTTTCCGCCGCGACGCCGCTGGCCGCCATGATGGTGCATGCCGCCGCAGCAGCCGCGAAAAGGTTCCTACCCATGAATCATTCCCCCGAACTCAAGATTTCGGAAACGATCCACAATGCAGTGGCTCCCGTCAAGCGAGAGACTACATATTGTGGATAACTTTCGTCTACACGCGGTGAAACTTATCCGGGCTGTGCATAAAGCGCGGAAAATCGGCATAGCGCGCCGCCCGCGCGTCAACCGATTCGTCCGGTGCGGCCCCGCGCTTCAAGAGCGTGCCGCGCGGCGCGACATAGCTTGAAATCTGCCGCCACGGCGCGGGGCGCCATGAGATATTGAACGCGCAGAGCTTGGGGAAGAACCACATCTCCGAATAGGGCAGATGGTCGTGTATCCACCACGCCAGATCGCGCCAGTCCCGGCCCCGCTCGTAGTGATCCACGAACCACGGGATCACGATCGACGCGCCCGCCACCGCCTCCGGCCCGCGCCCCCGGTCCCAGATATGGCACTCCTGCGGGTAGTCGTTGCGGGCGCAGTTGAGACGGTTCTCATTGCCAAAGCGGTTCAGCGAAGGCGAGCGGTAGCCCGAGCGCACAGCCACCCGCCCGAACGTCTCTTCGAGCGGGTCGAGGATCAGCGTGCAGAACTGCCGTCCGTTCTCAATGGCCAGATCAGGGTCCTCGGGGATGTTCTGAAGCTGATGGAAATTGGCAATCTCGGAATAGAGAAATTCGCGCATGTAAAAATGCCGCGAGAGGCGCACCCGGCCAAGGGTCTCAAGGCTCCACATGGATTTAGGTCGCCGCATCCGCCCCATTTCAATACACCGGATCGACCCCATGGCCGCGCGTGCCCCAGAAGCGGTACCAGCGCCCGGCCTGATCGGCGATATGCACCCATGTGGCCGGATCACCGTCATTTCCGAAGGGATAGTCGCGCGCGCCAAGCGCCTCCTGTACGTCATACTCTGCGGCGAACTCAGCCGCGCGCGCCATCATGTCTGCACCGGTCCTGAGCGCATCCTGAGGCTGCATCGGCAGATACGCCTCGACCAGCAAATCGCCCAGAACCGCCTCGGCCATCTTCAGAGCGCGGCCGGAGAAAGCGGTCTCATCGCGGCCTTCGCCCGCCGGATAGACCGGCAACCCATCGCAGGGCGGCGCGAGGGACAGCACATGGTAGCCCTGCATTTGTTCAATGCGCTCTGCCTGCGCCTCCGGGTCCAGCCCGCCCGCCTCCAGCCGGGCGCGCAGCCAGTCATCCGCCACCGCATCGCGCCCCACGACCGGGGCACCAAGCTGTGCAAAGCCCGGCTCAGAGAGCGCATGAAGCCGCGCGCGGGCGTCCTCGACATCAAAGCGCGGCGGCGCGGGACCAAACAGCCGTCCCAGCATCCCGCGTTTGGGCGGGGCAGCCGTCAGGGTCGGCAGCTTGCCCTCTGCCTCGTTGATCTGCCGCCAGAGCGCAAGAAACTCCGCCTCGCAGCCCTGTTTCGGTTTCGGCAAGACTGTCAGGACGAGGTCCATACGGTCAACGAGGCTCCCCTGCTTCCGTCCCTGAGCCGGTCAGCACGCCCCCTGCCCCATCACCTGCAGCACCGCTTCTTCGATGAGGCCAAGGCACGGCCCGTCCGAGAAGCGGTGATCGGCGTCCTTCACCAGCGTGAGGCGCATATCCGGGCAGGTTGCGTGATCCAGCAGCCGGAGCGCGGTCCCGGTGCTCACGGCGGTATCGGCGGTGCCTTGGACGCAGCGCACCGGGAAGGGCAGATCGAGCGGCGCGCGCAGGACGAGGCGCGTCCGCCCGTCTTCGATCATCCGCTTGGAGACGTGATAAGGCTCCATATAATCCGACGGCAGTTCGACATAGCCCCGGCTGTCCAGGTCGGCCTTTTGCGCATCCGAGAAATTCGCCCAATAGCCGTCCTCGGTGAAGTCCGGCGCGGCGGCGATGGTGACCATCCCGGCAATGCGCTCGGGGCGGGCCTTGGCGAGCAAGAGCGCCTGCCAGCCGCCCATGGAAGAGCCGACCGGCACGATCGGCCCCTCCGTCAGCGCGTCCACAGCGGCGAGCGTGTCCTCGTGCCAATCGCCGATGCAGCCGTCCTCGAACCGCTCCGAACTTTCCCCATGGCCCGAATAGTCAAACCGCAGAAAGGCTTGCCCGCGCGCGCGGCACCATGCTTCGAGATGCACCGCCTTGGTGCCTTCCATGTCGGATTTCAGCCCGCCGAGAAACACCACGGTCGGCTCGTCGCCTTCGCTTTTGTGATAGGCCAGCCGCCGCCCCTGCGCGGTGTCGAGAAATTCCGCCATCAGCCCCTCCGCACCGGCACGCCGCCCACCGTATCGGGGCGCTTGTCGTCAGGGGCGGCCCATGTCTCGGGGTCGGTGATCAGCCGCGCGATGGCGTCCGAGCCGATCTCGAACAGCTGCTCGCCCTTCGCCGGGTTGGCCTTCTCGGGATAGCCCAGCACCCCGTTCGGGGTCGCGTGGGCCAGCGGACGCCAGCGGTAGCTGCCCTGCCCTGCCGACAGAAACGCCGGGGCGTTGGTGGTGCCGACATTGAGCGCGGCCAGATCGCTGTCATCCACCAGATCGGGCTCGACCGCCATCATCATCGAAGTTTCGGCCTCGCCTGCGTGCATCAGGTTCTCCTGATCTTCGAGCGGCGCGCCCATCGCGCTGCCCGCCTCGGAAACATAGGTGGTGAAGATCAGCGTTGCGGGCGAGGTCGGCGCGATGTCGTCGAGCAGGGCCTGCGTGGCGATGATGTTGCCGCCATGGCTGTTGGAAACCACGATGTCACGGAACCCGTGCCGCGTGATCGCGTCGATCAGGTCGCGCAGCACCGCGCGATAGGTGTCCTGCCGCAGCGTGAGCGTGCCGCCAAAGGCCATGTGGTGCTCGCTGAGCCCCGACCAAAGCACCGGTGCGACCACCGTGGGACGCTTGGGGTAGGCTTTGCGCGCGGTGCGCACCGCAATCTCGTGGCCAAGCCGCGTGTCGGTCATCACCGGCAGATGCGGGCCATGCTGTTCGATGCTGGCCACGGGCAGAATCACAACCGCGTTCTGATCCGCCAGCGCCCGGATCTCCTGCGCCTTCAGGCGCGCCCATTCCACTTCCATTGAGTTTTCCTCCACTGCTTGGCCCCGAGTAGAGCCTAAGCGCGAGGGGGCTTCAACCGCGCCGTTGCCACCCTATCCGCACCCGCATGAAAAAAGCGCCGCAGCAGAGGCCGGGCGCTTTTCGATGTGCTCGCTTGGATCGGGAGGGATCAGCCGCCGACATAGACCCCGGTTTTGGGGCGGTAGAACTCTTTTTGGTTGTGCAAACGCCCCAGCAGCTCGTGGATATCGCGCACTTGCTCGCTGGCCTCGGGGCAGGCTTCGTTGATATTAGCCACCTTGTCGACGAGGGAGGCCTTGCTGTCACGCAGCGCTGCTTCGATCAGTTCCAGATCCTCTACGCTGAGGTCAAACTTGGTGTTCGGACGCGGCATGGCATTCTCTCCTTGGCGGGGCTTAAGCTGCTCGATTGTTTCCGATAGTGAACTTGTAATATGATTTAGGCCATTTGCGACATCCTGAAAAGCCCCAGCGACACGCGCTAACTTGCTGATTTCTCATGATGTTGATGAATACTTTTGTATGCATGGCGCAACAGGGCCCAAAATCTGGGATTCGCACGGCACATCCGGGCTTGACCACCCGAACCACAGCGGTAAGAGAGCCACATCCATAACCCGCAACCGGGCGCACGCGTAGGCGCCAAACCGACGAGGAGGCCCAGATGGCCCAGATCGCACTCACCCTTCCCGACCAATCCGTTCGCCGTTACGACGCTGGCATCACGCCCGCCGACGTCGCCGCCGACATCTCCAAGTCGCTGGCCAAGAAAGCCATTTCCGCAACGGTGGGTGGTCAGCACTGGGACCTGCAATGGCCCATCGAGGCCAATAGCGAGATCGCGATCCACACCATGCAGGACGAAGCGCAGGCCAATGAGCTTGTGCGCCATGACCTCGCGCATATCATGGCCCGCGCGGTGCAGGAGATCTGGCCCGACACCAAAGTGACCATTGGCCCGGTGATCGAGCATGGCTGGTATTACGATTTCGACCGCGCCGAGCCCTTCACGCCCGAAGACCTCGGCCAGATCGAAAAGAAGATGAAAGAGATCATCAACCGCCGCGATCCGGTCACCACCGAGATTTGGGAGCGCGAGCGGGCGATCAAGTTCTACAAGGCCAATAACGAGCCCTACAAGGTCGAGCTGATCGAGAGCATCCCCGGCGACGAGCCGCTGCGGATGTATTGGCACGGCCATTGGCAGGACCTCTGCCGCGGCCCGCATCTCCAGCACACCGGGCAGGTCCCCGGCGACGCGTTCAAGCTGATGTCCATCGCGGGCGCTTATTGGCGCGGCGACAGCGACCGGGCGATGCTCCAGCGGATTTACGGCGTCGCCTTCACCGGCAAGGAGAAGCTGCGCGCGCATCTCAACATGCTGGAAGAAGCCGCCAAGCGCGATCACCGCAAGCTCGGACGCGAGATGGACCTGTTTCACATGCAGGAAGAGGCGCCGGGGCAGATCTTCTGGCACCCGAACGGCTGGCGCATCTATACCGAGTTGCAGGATTTCGTGCGCCGCAAGCAGCGCGCGGGCGGCTATGTCGAGGTGAACACGCCCCAAGTCGTGGACCGCAAGCTGTGGGAAGCCTCCGGGCACTGGGAGAAATATCAGGAAAACATGTTCATCGTGGAGGTGGATGAGGAGCACGCCCGCGAAAAAGCGATCAACGCGCTGAAGCCGATGAACTGCCCCTGCCATGTGCAGATCTTCAACCAAGGCCTCAAATCCTACCGCGACCTGCCGCTGCGCATGGCCGAGTTCGGCTCCTGCGCGCGCTACGAGCCGTCCGGCGCGCTGCACGGCATCATGCGCGTGCGCGGGTTCACGCAGGATGACGGGCATATCTTCGCGGAAGAGAGCCAGATCGAGGCGGAATGCGCGCGGTTCATCGACTTCCTGTCGGATATGTATCGCGACCTTGGCTTCGAGAAGTTCGACATCCTGTTCTCCGACCGCCCCGAGACCCGGTCTGGCTCGGATGAGGTGTGGGACAAGGCCGAAGCCGCGCTGTTGGAGGCGACCCGGGCCGCCGGGATCGAGCCGGAGCTGAACCCCGGCGAAGGGGCATTTTACGGACCCAAGCTGGAGTTTTCGCTCACCGACGCGATTGGGCGGGTCTGGCAATGCGGGACGTTTCAGGTAGATTTCGTGCTGCCCGAACGGCTCGACGCGACTTACATTGGCTCCGACGGCGCAAAACACCGCCCCGTCATGCTGCACCGCGCGACCCTTGGCTCCTTCGAGCGCTTCATCGGCATTCTGATCGAAGAACACGCAGGCAAGCTGCCCTTCTGGCTCGCGCCCCGCCAGGTCGTGGTGGCCTCCATCACGTCGGACGCAGACGCCTATGTCGCGGATGTTGTGGCCAAACTCACCGCTGCCGGCGTCCGTGCGGAAGCCGATATTCGCAACGAAAAAATCAACTACAAGGTCCGCGAGCACAGCCTCGGCAAAGTCCCGGTGATCCTTGCTGTGGGGCACCGCGAAGTCGAAGAGGGCACGGTGTCCGTGCGGCGTCTGGGCTCGAAACAGAGCACCGTCACTCCTTTCGACGCCTTGCTGCCAGAACTGGCCGCAGACGCCACGCCGCCTGACCTGCGGGCCTGAGGTTAAAGGCCAAGGGCGCTTTGCGTGTCCTTGGTCCAGCCCAGATAGAGCATTCCATTCGCCTCTATGAGAGGTCGTTTCATCAAGGCCGGGTGGTCCGCGAGCAAGTCTGCCGACGCGCGGCCACGCTCCTCATCGCTGAGACCCCGCCATGTGGTGGAGCGCGTGTTGACCAGCGCCGCGCCGAATTGCTCAAGCGCCCGTGCGCGCAGCGCGGGGTCCATGGGCGCTTCGCGAAGGTCGATCAACGCAGCCCCTTCAAGGGCTTTCAGCGCCTTTCGGCAGGTATCGCAGGCTTTCAGACCGTAAATGCGTATCATATAGGCACCTCGTTTTCTCCCCGCGTGGCCGGACAAAATTTCCGATCAATTTACTTGATTTTGGACCCGGGCGGACAATTTCCTATCCCATGCAGATGGTCAAGTCGCAATCCAAGCGATGTGCCGTGCTGCTGGAAGACCCGCCTTGCGAATACCCGGAGGCGGCCCAATGCAGACGACAGGAGACCCCGGCAATGGCGACCGGAACGGTGAAGTGGTTCAACACAACCAAGGGCTATGGATTTATCGCGCCCGATGATGGCGGCAAGGATGTGTTCGTACACATCTCTGCGGTCGAACGCTCCGGGATGACCGGACTGGCGGACAATCAAAAAGTGTCATTTGAACTGACCGAAGGACGAGATGGTCGCACTATGGCGACAGACCTCTCCGCCATGTGACCCCGGGCGCGCCCGGAGGCACGCGGCGCGCCGTCTCAACCGCTCAGCGGCAGCCTTTTTCGCCGATCGGACAATCATCGGCCACAGCCTTGCGTGGCGTGTGATGTTTTCGGACCGGATGCGCCATCATGGCTTGGTAGGTGGTATCGGTCGTTGGCTTGCCGCAGCAGATTGACCCGTCCTTGGTCACCGGCTGAAGCCCGGCGGGACAATAATTGTGGGATGTGTGGACCGGGTAGAGATTGCCTGCGGTCGCCGGAAGCGCGGTCAAAATAGCCAGTCCAAGACCAGCCAGATATGTCGCTGTGATACGCATATGTGCCCTCATTTTACACAACTTACACCAAATCATGCGGTCACCGTGCCGCCCGACGAACCGCAAGTCCAGAGTTTTCTGGCTGGTTTGGCCCACTGTGCACACAGTGTGTCGGCGGCGCTATCCCGCGAGCACCTGCTGGAACTCGCGCCATTCGCCCTTGCTCATGCCTGAGCTTTCCTGCGTCACCTCTTCGCCGCGCAGCATCGCCCGGATACACTCCAGCGCCTTTCCCGACAGCGTCGCCCCGCCCATCCGGTAGTCCTCGAAGGCAGCATAGGCGAAGGGCACCCAATCCGCGACGAGCTTGCAGATTTCGTCGGCATAGACGCGGATCTCGTACTGCGCATGGGCATCGGCGCGCAGGCGCAAGAAGTGCAGAAGGTTGTGCAGATCCACTTTCCAATACCATTGCGTGTAGATGTTGGCGGGCAGGTTCATCCGGGCAAGCTCGCGTGCGAGGCCATCCTGCCCGTCCTGGGAGATCATGTCCTCGTAGTGGTCATAGGCCCGCGCGCTGTCCGCCTTGAGATATTCAAGCACCTTTGCGGCCTCATCGCCGGTCAGCGCCGCGCCCCGGCCCTGATTGTTGACCACCGATTGCGCTGCAAGATGCTCGGGCGCGGGAATATAGAACTCGCGGTCGAGGATCGAATAGCGCGCAGAGTATTCGTTCACATTGGCCGTGCGGTGCCGAATCCACTGGCGAGCGACGAAAACGGGCAGCTTCACATGCAGCTTGATCTCGCACATCTCGAACGGCGTGGAGTGCCAGTGCCGCATCAGGTAGCGGATCAGACCCTCGTCATTTTGCACCGATTTGGTGCCCTTGCCGTAGCTGACCCGCGCGGCTTGGCAGATGGCGGCGTCGTCGCCCATGTAGTCGATGACCCGCACGAAGCCGTGATCGAGCACCGGATAGGCAGTGTAGAGATGCGCTTCCATGCCCGGCGCGACGGCGCGGCGGGTGGGCGCGGTCTGCGCGCGCTGGTCTTCGATCTCGGCAAGCTGGTCGGGACTGAGCGGCATGGGGCGCATCCTTTGTTCCACTAGAATCTGCTGGATTGACCATATCTGGTGAAGCGCGCGGGCGGAACCGCTATATGAAGGTTGTTGCAAAGAGGATGCAGGGCGCCTTTGCGTCCACCGCACACACGTCAAACGCGTTGACTTTGCAACTGCCGCCTCGCAATTTACTGAAAATTATACAAAATGGTTGAGGCATGAGCAGATGACCCGAAACCTCCTCCCCATCGCCGCGCTCGCGGCACTCGTTGCCTGTGGCGACGGTGCCCCGTTCGGCACGCCGCCGGTCACGGATCCCGACCCCAGCGCCCCGACCGAGCCCACACCCGATCCGGACCCCGACCCCGGTGCCGATCCGGGCGCCGAAGGCGGCGGCATCCCCGATGTCATCGCCAGCACCGTCACCGGCTTCACCTATAATCCCGGCGCGGGCACGATGACGCTCAGCGGAACGCTGCGCGACGGCGACGCGCTGACCACGACCTTCACCCGCAACGCCGCGCTTGATGTGCTCGATGCCAATTCCGGCGCGGTGGCCTATGAGGCGTTCACCGCGCAGGACGACCCGCTCGATGAGCACACCACGGTCTATGCGCGCGCGGTCGGAGATGTCTCTGCTGCGGTTGCGGTCACGGGTGGTCAGTTCACCTACTACAGCGGCGGTGTGAGCTACACCCGCACGGGCGGCTTCGACCCCGGCCCGATCGACGAGGCGCAGGATACCGGGCTGGTGACCTATGCCGGGCAATATGCCGGACTGACCAACCTGAACGGTCCGCGCACCGACTTGCTCGCGCCCCCCGCCGGCGTCTCGGACAGCACGATCATCCCGGCACAGGCCGGACCGGTGAGCGGGCGCGTGTTCATCAATGTGAGCTTTGCCGACAACCAACTTGCGGGCGAGATCTATAACCGGCAGGTGGACTCCGAGGCATTCGGCACATTCAACGTCTCTGACCTGATACTGGTGCCGACAGAGCTTGCCGCAGATGGCACGTTCTCAGGAGAGGTCGAATTGCCATCGGTGCGCACTGATGTGGGCGAATATGGCGGCCTGATCGGAGGCAATGCGGGCGAAGCGATGGCGGGCGGTATCTATGTCGACGAGCATTTCGACGAACTGATCGACCCGGCCACGGGCAACCCGATCACCCGGCCAGATGGAACGCAAGTGGTGATTTCGGGCGAGGAAGAGTTTGGCATCTTTGTGCTGGGCCGCTGTGGCAGCGGGCTGGAGGATCCGTCAGCAGAATGCGCGCCGCCGGTCGATCCGCAATAACATGTGGCGCCTGAGATGCGCGCTTTTGCTGGCCGTTCTGGCGGTCGTTCCGGTCTGGGCTGCGGCGCAGCAGACCACGATCACCCTCGATCAGGCCCGGCAGATCGCGCGGCAAGCGCTGCTGTCTCAAAACCCGCAACTCGCGCTGGAGATCGGCAAGACCCTGCTCGAGGCCGATCCGCGCGATCCGGACGCGCTGCTCATCGTCGCCGCCGCGCAGGCCCAGCTTGGCAACCCGATCAATGGCCGCCGCGCGGCGGCCCGGGCCTACCGCAACACCGACAACCGCATCCAGAAATTCGACGCGGCCACGATTGCAGCGAGCCTTGCGGCCCGCGCCGAGCGGTTGACACTCAGCCAGGTGTGGCTGCGCCGGGCCAGCCTGCACACGGATGACCCCGCCGAACAGCAGGGACTGGCGCGGGCCTATGGCCGGGTGCGCGCGCAAAACCCGTGGCGTTTCAACCTCGAAACGGCCCTGCGCCCATCCTCCAACGTGAACAATGGCGCAAACACCGGCGAGCAGATCGTGGACGGGATCGACGCGGTCGATCTGGGCCGGCTCAGCGCCTCCGCGCAGGCGCTCTCGGGCGTAATTGCACAGGCCGATCTCGAGCTTGGCTACCGGCTGCGCGGCACCGCGCAGAGCCGCACCGAACTGGCCACGCGGGTCCGCATCCGCCGGGTCGATCTGTCGGACGAGGCGCGCACAAAAGCGAATGACGTTCGGCAGGCCCTGCTTGCCTTGGGCGTCCCGCCGCGCCTGATCCCGCCCGACCCAAAAAATCGCGGTTTCGGCTCGACCTATGCCGACCTGACCCTGCGCCATACCTGGCGTGTGGGCACAGCGCCGGGCGGCACGGCAATGCTGGCGGCAGGCGTGGGCACCTATTGGTATGGCACCCGCGAAGAGGCCCGCCTCGCCCGCATGGAGGCGCGCCGCACTTGGGCGCTGAGCGAGGGCCGCAGCTTCACGCTCTATGGCTCGCTGCTGCGCCGCGACGAGGTGGGCTCGACCGCGAGCGACAGCGTCACGGTCGGCCTGCTGGGCTCCTATGCGCAGCGTCTGGAGAATGGCGCGCAATGGTCGGCGGGGCTGAGCGTGTCCGATACGCGCTCCGATCAGGTGAATATCGACAGCGCCACATGGACTGTGCGCACGCGCTACCGCTTTGCGCGCAAATGGGGCCCGGCGCAGGCCAGCGCAGGGGTGTCGCTGACCTCCACGGACTACGCGACCTACGCGCTGATCCCGGGCCTGTTTGCCCCCGGCGGTCGGCAGGATGAGGCGGCCTATGCTGATCTCACATTGTTTTTCGAAGAGTATGACTATCTCGGCTTTGCCCCGGAAGTCACGCTGCGCGCCGGTCAGCGCCGCTCCAATGTGAGCCGCTTCGACAGCGAGGAACTGTCGATCTCCGTTGGCATCCAGTCAAAATTCTGACAACTGAAGGCCCCCGGCCCCGCTTGGCTCTGGCCAAAAGCGCCCCGCATGCTAGCCTTCGCAGGACTGCAACGACGACAATCGGAGACCCGCATGAGCCTGACCTACCTTCACACCATGGTCCGCGTCAAAGACCTCGACGCGTCCATCGCGTTCTACAAATTGCTCGGCATGGTCGAAACCCGCCGCTACGAGAGCGAGGCCGGGCGCTTTACGCTGGTGTTCATGGCCCCGCCCGAGCAGCCCGAATGCCCGGTGGAGCTGACCTACAACTGGGATGGCGACGAGGGGCTGCCCTCTGACAGCCGCCATTTCGGGCATCTGGCCTATAGTGTCGATAATATCTACGAGACGTGCCAGCACCTTCAGGACAACGGCATCCTGATCAATCGCCCGCCCCGCGACGGGCGCATGGCCTTCGTGCGCAGTCCGGACAATATTTCCGTCGAATTGCTGCAGGCGGGCGATCCGCTGGCGCCGCAAGAGCCGTGGGCCAGCATGGAGAGCACAGGCCATTGGTGATGCGCCGCGCGGGCGCGGCTCTGTGGGTGGCGGCGGCGCTGATCGCCACCGTTGCCGCCCTTCCGGCTGCTGCGGCCTGCCGTCTCGCGCTGGTGCTGGCGCTCGATGTATCCTCCTCGGTCGATGCCGAAGAAGACGCACTGCAACGGCGCGGGCTGGCCAATGCCCTGATGGCTCCAGAGGTGCAGCGCGCCATATTCGCCACAGACGCACCTGTGGCGCTGGCGGCATTCGAATGGTCCGGGCGCTACAATCAGGAATTGCTGCTGGACTGGACCGTGATCGACGCCCCCGAAACGCTTGCCCGCGTGAGCCGGACGCTCGCAACCTCGCAGCGCAGCTACAACGAGTTTCCCACCGCGATCGGATATGCTCTGGGCTATGCCGCCGGGTTGATGACACGGGCACCGGCCTGCTTGTTCCAGACCGTGGACATGGCGGGCGACGGGGAGAATAACGAAGGCTTTGGACCGGCGGCGGCCTATGCGGAATTTCCCTTCGAAAGTATCACGGTGAACGGTCTGGTCGTGGACACGGCAGAGCTGGGCCGCGACACCGCGCTGATCGCGTTCTACCGTGACAACATCCTTCATGGCCCGGGGGCCTTTCTGGAGGTTGCCGCGGGGTTTACGGATTACGAGCGGGCGATGCGCCGCAAACTCGAACGCGAATTGCGCCCGCCCTCGATCGGTGCCGCGCCAGCGCCTGCAAGCAGCGGGGCGCAGCCGGGATGACCCACCCGGTCTGGCTTGCCCTCATCATGACATGCTGCGCGCTGCTAGGCAGATCCGCGCTGGCGCAGGATACCCCCTGCCGCCAAGCCCTTGCGCTCGGGCTCGATGTGTCGGCCTCGGTCGATGCGCGCGAATACCGCTTGCAACTGGACGGGTTGGCAGCGGCGCTCGGCACGCCGGGGGTGCGGACCGCGCTTCTGGCAATGCCGAGCGCGCCGGTGCAACTGCTGGTCTATGAATGGAGCGGCGTGGAGGACCAACATCTGCTGCTGGACTGGACCCCGATCCGCAGCACGGCAGATATCCGCATCGTGCAGGAAACGCTGGGGCAGGTGCGACGGCGGGATGCCGCGCCCGGCACAGCGCTCGGCCCGGCGATGCGCAGCGGTGCGGCACATCTGGACCGCCGTGCGGGATGCTGGCAGCGCACGCTCGATATCTCCGGCGATGGCAAGGCCAATGCCGGCATCCGCCCCGCCGCGGTGAAGCGCGAGCTTGCGGCGGCGGGCATCACCGTCAACGCACTGGTCATCGGCGCGGATGCGGCCAGCTATGGCGATTTGCGGCAGGCCGATATCGCCGAGCTGTCCTCTTATTTCCGCGTCAATGTAATCACGGGCCCCGACGCGTTCGTACAGACGGCACTCGGCTACGAGGATTACGCCCGCTCCATGGCCCGCAAGCTCGAACGCGAGTTGCAAGGCGTGGTGGTCTCCTCTCTCGACGCGGCACGCTGAGATCCCGCACAAAAGCAGCGCCGGGCACAGCCGCCTGCCATCCCAAGGGGCGTGTGAGACCGGGTCCAAGCAAAACGCCTGCACGCCCTTATCCAGCAGTTTCGCACACCGCCCCGGCAGGCTTCGCTGCGTCCCGCGAGCAGATCGCGCGCCCCTTGCAACCCTCCGCCACCCGAAAGCGGCAACGGCATCCATGCTGGACCGGTGAGAGCAGGTTCCGTACCCCGTTTGCAAAGCCGACGACCCCATCAGAACCGGAACGGTATTGGGTGTCTAACTGGCTCCACGCTCTGGGAAGCCAAGCCCTCGTGGTTGACGTACCCTCGCGCGGCATGGGCCTGTCCACCGCACCGCCGGGACAGCGGCCCGGTTGGCCAGAGCGCTGTCCGCAAGTCCTGAATCACTTGGTTTGACCCTTTTGCCAGAAGGCGCTGCGGACAAGCCCCTGCCCCGTGCCCCGCGCTAACCTCGCACACCGGACGCGGTCGAAAAACACACGCGGACCCATCCCGGGACCGCAGGCCCCACAGGGCAGCGGGAGCGTTAGTAGATGTAGCGAATCTGGTCGGTCCAGTAGCGTTCCATGCGGCGCAACATCGTGCTGATCTCTTCGATGCCCTCGGCGTTGATGATGTCCTTTTCCTCAAGGCCGATAGCATGGCGCTCGAACAGGCCAGCCACGATTTGCCGGATGCGGCGGCCCTCTTCGGTGAGCCGCACCCGCACCGACCGGCGGTCGATCTCGCAGCGCTGGTGATGCATATAGCCCATATCGACCAGCTTCTTGAGGTTGTAGCTGACATTGCTGCCCTGATAGTAGCCGCGGCTTTTCAATTCTCCGGCGGTGACCTCGTTGTCGCCGATATTGAACAGCAGCAGGGCCTGCACCGAATTGATGTCAAGCACGCCAACCCGCTCGAATTCATCCTTGATCACGTCCAGCAGAAGCCGGTGCAGGCGCTCAACGAGCGACAGGGCGTCGAGATACCCCATCATGAACCCGGGGTTGGCGCCCTGGTTTTGCGGGGGCGTCGGGTGGCGCATATCCATGTAGCTGTCTCCGATACAAACTGCTCTTGAGCGGCAGAATGCGCCGGAAAACGAAAATATATCGTTAAATCAGCTCATGCTCTGTGGATGGATCCGGAAATCCTTGAAATCATTTCAGAAAATTGCTCCGGCGCAGGGGCTTGCCCGGTCACCCAGACATAGAGATCCTGATCGTTTTCGTGCAAAATCGCTTCGAAAACGTCCAACTCCGCCGGGTCCATGCCGTCGAGGTCGGCCTCAGCGAAGGCACTGAGAATCAGATCCATTTCCTTGATCCCCCGCCGCATGGACCGCATCCGAAGCCGCTTGATGCGCACATCGCGGCTCTCGTTGGGATCGACGGGCGGCGGCGTTATCCGGAACGTGTCACTCACTCCGGGGCTCCGACATCATTTTGCGCAGACGCTTTTCGATGCGGCCGACCTGCTCGGCCTTGTGGTAAAAGCTGACCCGGATGTCCCGCAATTCGGTGAGAATGGCGGCGATATCGGCATCCGAGCCAACGTCATCGGGCCCGTCGACCCCATCGCCAGACCCGCTGATCAGCCAGCCCATCGAGACGCCGAGCAGCCCGGCGAGCATCGAGAGCCTGTTGGCGCGCGGCTCGGCCAGATCGTCTTCCCATTTGCGGACCGTGCTGGCCTTCACCCCAAGCCGCTTTGCGAGCGCGGCCTGGCTCAGCCCCGCCTGCTCACGGGCGGCGGCCAGCCGGTCTCCGAAGGTCGCCACGTCCGGGTCGTACCAGTTTTGCACCGCTTCCGTCATGCTCTATGCTCCTTACGCTCATGAAAATCATTGCCGGGGCCGCGCAGCCCCCCTAAGACGCGGGCCTAGGTGTAACATGAGGGCCCGCGAATGAAACTGCTGTCTGCGACACTCGCACGCGTCAAACCGTCCCCCACTGTGGCGGTCACCGGCAAGGTGGCCGAGCTGAAGGCCGCCGGGCGCGATATCATCGGTCTGGGCGCGGGCGAGCCCGATTTCGACACGCCGCAGAACATCAAGGACGCCGCCATCGCCGCGATCAACGCGGGCAAGACCAAGTACACCGCTGTGGATGGCATCCCGGAGCTCAAGGAGGCGGTCTGCGCCAAGTTCAAGCGCGACAACGGCCTGGGCTACACCCCGTCGCAGGTCACCATCTCCGGGGGCGGCAAGCAGGTGCTCTACAACGCCCTGATGGCGACGCTCAACGAAGGCGACGAGGTGGTGATCCCGGCCCCCTACTGGGTGTCCTATCCCGACATGGTCCTGCTCGCGGGCGGCACCCCGGTGGTCGCGGAGGCCTCGGTGCAAACCGGCTACAAGCTCACCGCGGACCAGCTTGAGGCAGCGATCACCCCCAACACCAAATGGCTGATCTTCAACTCGCCCTCCAATCCGACCGGGGCGGGCTACAGCCGCGCGGAACTCAAGGAACTGACCGACGTTCTGATGCGCCACCCCCATGTCTGGGTGATGACGGACGATATGTATGAGCACCTTGCCTATGACGGGTTCGCGTTCTGCACCCCCGCCGAGATCGAGCCGCGCCTCTATGACCGCACGCTGACTGTGAACGGAGTTTCAAAGGCTTACGCAATGACGGGCTGGCGGATCGGCTATGCGGCGGGACCCGAAGAGTTGATCGGCGCGATGCGCAAGATCCAATCGCAATCCACGTCAAACCCCTGCTCGATCAGCCAATGGGCCGCCGTGGAGGCGCTGAACGGGCCGCAGGATTTCCTCGCGCCGCATAACGAGATCTTCGTGCGCCGCCGCAACCTCGTAGTGGACGCCCTCAACGCCATCCCCGGCATCTCCTGCCCGACCCCGGAAGGCGCGTTTTACGTCTACCCGTCCATCGCGGGGCTGATCGGCAAGACCTCGGCGGGCGGCACCGAGATCACCGATGACGAGGCCTTCGCGACGGCACTTCTCGAAGAGCAAGGCGTCGCGGTTGTGTTCGGCGCAGCCTTCGGCCTCTCCCCGAATTTCCGCATCAGCTACGCAACCTCCGACGAGGCCCTCACCGAAGCGTGCAAACGCATCGCCACGTTCTGCGCCGGTCTGACTTGACCGCCCGCGCGATTTCCCTGCACGCGACGCCCGTGTCATCATGGACAAAATTTCAATTGGCTGTATCGCAGCATCATCAGACCATTTGTAAGGAGGGCTCCGCAGACAGGGTCGCCGTTCGAGACCAGAGCGAGGGGGCAAGTTAAAAAAACCACCAACCGGACACCATTATGTGCGACAAGGCTGGGAGGATAAGCACAACTTTGACTACGTCCTCTATGAGGGTCGTCAATTTCGTTTTTCACTGCTTTGAATGGAGGCTGATTTGAGACCGTATCATTCCGATCCCAGCCTCGTACGCCTCGCCGGGGCGCTTTACCTCACCATAATTATTTGCGGACTTGGCGCCGAGTTGGTCCTGCGCGGCCCCTTGCTTCAGGGCACGCCTGATCAAGTTGCAAAGGCCCTGAGCGTCAACATCGCGCAACTGAGACTAAGCCTTATGGCAGATACCGTGATGCTGTTGGCGGATGTCGCGCTTGCGCTCGTCTTTTTCGGCCTGTTGCGTCACATCTCCAATACGCTGGCCCTCGCCGCCATGGTGTTCCGGCTTGGTCAGGCTTTGCTGATCGGAACCAGCCTGATTGCCCTCGCCAGTGTCCCGTCCTTGCTTGCGGACGCCCCGCGCATCGCGGTGCACATGACCGATCTGCATGCAATTGGCTATGACGTCGGGTTGATCCTCTTCGCGGTCAACAGTGCGCTCATGTCTATCCTGCTTTGGCGTTCAAAGGTGCCGAAGGTGATCGCAGGTGGCATAGCGGCTTCGGGCCTCGTTTATGCGACGGGGAGCCTGATACGCCTGATCGCGCCGGACTGGGTCGTCGTGATCGAGCCCGCTTACCTGATCCCCATGATCGCCGAGAGCGCACTGTGTCTGTGGTTGCTGATCCGGGCAGAGCTTTGAGCCTTGGTCCGCCTCCGGGCTCAGAGCCGACCTGCGCGACCGGACACATGAAAGGCGGCCGTCCTTTCCCACCCTGCGCCGCGCGTATCCCGGTTGCCCTTCCCTGCGAATTGGGGTTCTCTGAGCCCATGCGCACCGCCCCCTTCCGAGCCCGAGCGACCTGATGGACAGCCTGCCCGAGTATTTCTTCCGCATCCGCGAAAATGGCGCGGCGGTGTTTCGGGTGGATGCCGAGAACCGCAACCGGCGGCTGGAGATGGACCAGATCGCGGTGCTGAATATCAAGAATGGCGAGATAAAACCGCATGGCGACCGGATGTTATCGGACGCGGACCGCGCCGCGATCGAGGACTGGATGGCGGCGCGGCGGGGCACCCTCGCCGCACGCGATCTGGACGAGATCCGCCGCACCGTGGAACAGCTCAACCTGACGGCGCAGTGGGCGCAAAGCCGCGCGACAGAGGCCGAGCTTGAGGCGCTGACGGATGAGTTGCTGATGGCAATGCATGATTTGCGCAGCGTGCTGATCCGCAAGAAGGCCGACCGGCTGGACGGCGCGTGATGCCGGCCGGCGCGCAGGCGGCCAAAGGTTAACGGGGCGAACGTTGCGCAGGGCCAAACTCACGAAAAACGTGATTTCAGGCGTTAACGCCATGAAAAC
This sequence comes from uncultured Aliishimia sp., assembly GCA_965656085.1. Classification (GTDB taxonomy): domain Bacteria; phylum Pseudomonadota; class Alphaproteobacteria; order Rhodobacterales; family Rhodobacteraceae; genus Aliishimia. Next base: position 64,106 of record CBFHJA010000010.1, read on the forward strand.
AAGGTCTGGCAGGTGTATGGCGCGGCGTATGGCTAAGCGTATGGCACCTGTACATACAAATCACGATTCGTTCTGCGATTTGAAAAGGTTAAGGCGGCGTGCGGTGGGGCCGCGTTAACCTTTGCGGCGGGCCGGGAGGTGGTCCTCCCGGCAGCTTTTCTGTCGTGCCAGCGGCACGCTTTCAGCGTGACAAGCGCCTGCCGGACTTCGCCCGCCGCAGGCGCGGCAGGCTTGGGCGCGTCCCCCCGTTATTCCGCCGCGACGTCCTTATACACGCCCTCGGCCATCTCCTCGGCCTCGATGCTCTCGAACAGCGCCTTGAAGTTGCCCTCGCCGAAGCCGTCATCGCCCTTGCGCTGGATGAACTCGAAAAAGATCGGCCCGATCACGGTCTTGGAGAAAATCTGCAGCAGGATCTTGGTCTCGCCGCCATCCACGACCCCTTCCCCGTCGATCAGGATGCCGTGCTTCTGCATCCGGTCGAGCGGCTCTTCGTGGCCCTGCACGCGCTCCTTGGAGAGCGCGTAATAGGTCTCCGGCGGGCCGGGCATGAACTTCGTGCCCATCTCGGCAATCGCGTCGGTCGCCGCGTAGATGTCGCGCGCGCCCACCGCGATGTGCTGGATGCCCTCGCCATTGTATTTCTTGAGATAATTCACGATCTGCCCGGTCTCGCCCCGGTCCTCGTTGATCGGGATGCGGATGCGCCCGCAGGGCGAGGTCAGCGCGCGGCTCAGCAGCCCGGTATACTTGCCTTCGATGTCGAAGAACCGGATTTCGCGGAAGTTGAACAGGTCGCCATAGAAGCGGAACCACGTGTCCATGTTGCCTTTGAAGACGTTATGGGTGAGGTGGTCGAGATAGTAGAACCCGACGCCCTCGGGCTTGGAGGTGGCGATCCAGTCGAACTCCCAGTTATAGGGCGAGGTGTCGTAGTAATTCTCGATGAAATACAGGAGCGAGCCGCCGATGCCGTAGATCGCGGGCACGTCCATGACCTTGCCCGGCCCGGTATACTCCTTCGCGCCCTTCGAGACCGCGTGCTCCAGCGCCTTTTGCGCATCCACCACGCGCCATGCCATCGACGGCGCGCAGGGGCCGTGCTCTTCGACGAACTTGGCCGCGAAACTGGTGGGCTCGGCGTTCAGCACATAAGTGATGTCGCCCTGCTGCCAGAGCTCCACCGCTTGGCTTTTGTGATTGGCCACATGCGCAAAGCCCATCTTGCGGAAGACGGCGCGCAGCTCCTCGGGCTCAGGCGAGGCGAATTCCACAAACTCAAACCCGTCGGTCCCGGCGGGGTTCTCGGCGGAAATGACGGATTTCGGTGCGTCGTGCGGGAACGGTCCCATGATCTTGCCTCCTGTTGGGTTGCTTGATGCTCAAACTACGCCTCTACAGGCGCGGTTTCTCCGCGAACTTGCGGTGAAATGCTTGATTTCACGCGCGCATACCGCATGTTTTACCCAGATCATGCAGGAACCCCGCACCATGCTCGATGCAACCGACACCGCCCTGCTCGCCGCGCTGCAAGGCAATGCCCACCTCACGGCGCAGGAACTGGGCGAGCGGCTCAACCTCTCGCCCTCCCAAGCCGGACGCCGCCGACAGCGCCTCGAAGCGGAGGGCTATATCACTGCCTACACCGCCAAACTCGACGCCCGCCGCCTTGGCCTCAACGTGCAGGGCTTCGTGCAGGTTCACCTCGCCACCCACCGCCCAGAAGCGGCAGCCTCCTTCGCCCGGCTGGTGCGCACCACGCCGCAGATCACCTCGGCCTGGACGATGACCGGCGATGCGGACTATTTGCTGCGCGTTTATTGTGCGGATTTGCCGGACCTGAACCGATTGTTGCACGAGGTGCTTTTGCCGCATGAGGCGGTGGGCCGGGTGCATAGCCAGATCGTCATGGACCAGTTAAAACAAGACAGCCCTTTGCCGACCTGAAGTCTCACGCCCGACCGGACCTGAATTGAATGGACACGTTCCTTTACCAAGCCTCGATTTACCTCTTCGCCGCCGTGATCGCGGTTCCGATTGCTGCGCGGCTGGGCTTTGGCTCGGTGCTGGGCTATCTCGCCGCCGGGATCATGGTCGGCCCGGTGCTCGGGCTTGTGGGCTCGGAGACGCAGGATTTGCAGCATTTCGCCGAGTTCGGCGTGGTGATGATGCTGTTCCTCATCGGGCTCGAACTGGAGCCGCGCACGCTGTGGAACATGCGCGACAAATTGCTGGGCATGGGCGGGCTGCAAGTGACCCTGAGCACGCTGGTACTGGGCGTTGTGGCGCTGGCCTATGGCCAGCAGCTTGGCCCGGCGATTGCCATTGGCCTGAGCCTTGCGCTGTCCTCGACGGCGATCGTTTTGCAGACCCTCAACGAGAAAAACCTGATGCGCACGCGGGGCGGGCGCTCGGTGTTCTCGGTGCTGCTCACGCAGGACATCGCGGTGATCCCGATCCTTGCGCTGCTGCCGCTTCTGACGGCGGCCCCGGTGATCGAAATGGCCGCGAACACCGCGATCCCCTATGCCACGGACGCGGCCTATACGGGCGGGGACGGGCCTGCGGCCTCGCTGAGCCTCGTGGACGGGCTGCCGGGCTGGGGCGTGACGCTGGTCACGCTTGCCGCCATCGGCGCGGTGATCTTCGCGGGTGTGTTCCTCACCCGCCCGGTGTTCCGCTTCATCCATGCGGCGAAACTGCCCGAGATGTACACCGCGCTGGCCTTGCTGATCGTGGTGAGCATTTCCTTCCTGATGATGCTGGTGGGCCTGTCGCCGGCGCTCGGGGCGTTCTTGGCGGGCGTGGTGCTGGCGTCCTCGGAATTCCGCCACGAGCTTGAGACCGACTTGGAGCCGTTCAAGGGGCTGCTCTTGGGGCTGTTCTTCATCACCGTGGGCGCCGGGATCAACTTCACGATCCTCTGGGAGGATTTGTGGGCGCTGATCTCGATGGCGCTGCTGGTGCTGATCTTCAAGGGCGCGGTGCTCTTCGCGGTGGGCCGCGCCTTCGGGCTGCGCGGGCGCGATCTGTGGCTCTTCACGCTGGGGCTGGCGCAGGCGGGCGAGTTTGGCTTTGTGCTGGCGGGCTTCTCGCTCAGCCAAGGGGTGATCTCCCCTGACGTGGCGCAGGCGCTCTTGCTGGTGATCTCGCTGACGATGCTGATCACGCCGCTTTTGTTCATCGTTTATGAGTTGATGACCAAGCATCTGGAGAAATCCGAGATCCGCCACACCGAGGATGATTTCGAGGATGAGGGCCCGGTGATCGTCGCCGGGATCGGGCGCTTCGGGCAGATCGTGAACCGCATGGTGGTGGCCTCGGGCTACAAGACCGTGGTGCTCGATCACAACATGGACACGATTGCCCTGATGCGCCGTTTCGGCTTCAAGGGCTATCTCGGCGATCCGACCCGCCCGGAGATCCTGCGCCGCGCGGGGCTGGCGGAGGCACGGGTGCTGGTGGTGGCGCTGGACGATCCGGCAGCGGCGATCAAACTGGTGAAATACGCCCGTGCGCAGCGGGCCGATCTGCATATCGTCGCGCGCGCCTATGACCGGCGCTCGGTGTTCCGGCTCTATCAGGCCGGTGCGAATGACATCGTGCGCGAGATGTTCGACAGCTCGATCCGCGCCGGGCGCTACGTGCTGGAGAATATCGGCCTGACGGAATTCGAGGCGGCGGCGGCGACGAAAGTGTTCTACGAGCATGACCGCTACGGGGTGAAGGAACTGGCCCGGCTCTGGCGCGAGGACGTGCCCGCGTCGAAGAACCAAGCCTATATCGAGCGGGCCAAGGAATTGCAGCAGGAGCTGGAATATGCCTTTGCCCAGCAGGCGGACGAAAACCGGCAGAAGCGCGCCTAATGTCTACTGTTTGGGGGGACGCGCCTATGGCGCGTGGGGGAGTTTCACTCCCCTTCCCCCCACAGGATATTTTTGGCCAAAGGAAAACAGGGGCTGGGCGCCCGGGGGATCGACGTGGGTTTTCGTAGAACGGGCAACACTGCCCAAGCCTGCCGCTTTAGCGGCGGGCGCGGCCCGGCAGGCGCTTTTCGCATGAAAAGCTGCCGGGAGGGCCAGCAGGGCGAAAGGTTAACGCACCCCTACCGAACGGTGCCTTAACCCGCGAACGAATCGAAACCGAGCCATACAGGTGCCATACGCGCAGCCATACGCCGCGCCATACGCGGTATGGCCCTTGTTTTTAGGGCGTTAACCGCCGTTTCGGGCGTGTCGCGCGGTTTCAAGTGTTGCATGCGTGCGCCCCGTTAACCCATTTTGCCGACCTGCGGCACCGCATCATGCCAGAACCGCCACATCAGCAGGCCCGCCGCGCAGGCCAGCCCGGTCACCAGCCCCATCCACACGCCAACGCCTTCCCAATCCAGCACGAAACCAAACACATAAGAGCAGGGCATGCCAACGACCCAATAGCTTATCGCCGCCATCACCATCGGCACTTTTGTGTCCTGCACGCCGCGCAACACGCCGAGCGCGATCACCTGCGCGCCGTCCACAAGCTGGAACAGCGCCCCCACCGCGAGCAGGCCCACACCCAGCGTCAGCACCTCCTCGAAGGCCGGATCAGCCGGGTCAAGCCAGAGCGAAATCAAAGGCTTGGGGAGCGTAAGGAACAGGATGATCGTCAGCACCGCGAAAGCGAGCGACATCGCCGTGGCCACCTGCGCGCCGCGCGCCAGCCGGTCGCGATCCTTCCCGCCCCACGCATTGCCCGCCCGGATCGTCGCGGCATTGCTCAGGCCCATATGCACCATGAAGGTGATCGAAGCGAGTTGCACCACGACGCCATGCGCGGCGAGCGGGATCGTGCCGAGCCAGCCCATCATGAAGGCCGTCGCGGTGAACAGGCCCACTTCGCTCAGCGAGGTCAGCCCGATCGGCCATCCCAGCGCGAAGACCCGGCCCATCATCTGCCCATCCACGCGCCACAGGCGCTGCATCAGGTTGTGCTCGGGCAGCTTGCGCAGCGCATAGGCCAGCACCGCCACGAAAGAGACTGTCTGAGTGAAGTTCGACGCCCACGCCGCGCCCGCAAGGCCCAGCTCCGGCGCGCCGAAATTTCCGAATATAAACATGTAGTTGAAGAGTGCGTTCAGGACCGCCGCAAGCAGGATGATCCACAGCACGGGCTGGGTGTGCCCGAGCGCCGCGAGATAGGATTTCATCACCATCACACCCAGCGCCGGCAGGATGCCCCACCCGGCAATCCGCAAATAGAGCGCCGCATCCGCCGCCACCTGCCCGGGCTGGCCCAGAAGGTCGAGGATCGGCTTGGCGAAGATCAGCAAGGGCAGGCTGACCAGCGAGAACGCCGCCGACAGCCAAAGCGCCATGCGCGTGGCGCGGCGCACGCTGGTCTCGTCCCCCTCCGCATCGAAGGCCGCCACCATCGGCATCACCGCCCATGCAAAGCCCGATCCGAGCATGAAAAACACGAAGAAATAGGTATGACCGAGCGTGATCGCCGCGAGCTCATCCACCCCGTACCAGCCCAGCATCACCGTGTCGGTGATGCCGATCGCGGTCTGGCCCAGATGGCTGCCGATCAGCGGCAGGCCCAGCACAAGGAGCGCCTTGGCGTGGGCGGTATAGGCCATCGGGGGCGCGGGGATGTGGGGGCGTGCCATGCAAGTCCCATAAGCTGCCCGTATTGACTTTGAAAGACCCGGCTTGGCCGCATGGCGCGGCGTCTGCACGGCTCTCGGGACCGTTTTGCAGCCATTTCAGGCCGGGGGCTTGATCTGCGGGCTTAAAACCGCAATGTCACCTGCACATGCCTGCAGGAGACTTCGATGGCCCTTCCGGTCCGCGATCAGCTGAAATATTGGGGGGGCGCAGCCGCCGTGCTGCTCGGCATGCTCTGGTTTCTTGGCGATGTCCTGCTGCCCTTCGTTCTGGGCGGCGCGGTGGCCTATTTCCTCGACCCGGTGGCCGACCGGCTCGAACGGCTCGGCCTGTCGCGGATCGCGGCGACCGCGCTGATCACCGCCGCGGGCGTTCTGATTTTCGTGGTCATGGCGCTGCTGGTGATCCCGACCCTCGTGCAGCAGACCCTGCAATTGTTCAAGATCGCCCCGCAGGCGGCACGTGACCTCGCGGCGTTTCTCACCGAGCGCTTTCCCTCGCTGCTCGAAGAAGGCTCGACGCTGCAAACCTCGCTGCAATCCATCGGCGCGACCATTCAAAGCCGGGGCGGCGAGGTCTTGGAATCGTTGGCAAATTCCGCCGCAGGCTTGCTGAACATCGTGCTGCTTTTCGTGATCGTGCCGGTGGTGGCGGTCTATATGCTGCTCGACTGGGACAATATGGTCGCGCGGATCGACGGGCTTCTGCCCCGCGATCACGCACCGATCATCCGCAAGCTGGCCGGCGAGATCGACGCCACCATCGCCTCCTTCATTCGCGGCATGGGCACGGTCTGCCTGATCCTCGGCACCTATTATGCGACGGCCCTGATGCTCGTGGGGCTGCAATTCGGCCTCGTGGTCGGCTTCGTGGCCGGGCTCGTGACCTTCATTCCCTATCTCGGCGCGCTGATCGGCGGGATTCTGGCCATTGGCCTCGCCTTCTTCCAGTTCTGGGGCGAATGGCACCTCATTGCCATCGTCGCGGGCATTTTCGTCGCAGGGCAGGTCGTGGAGGGCAATATCCTGACGCCCAATCTTGTGGGCAACTCGGTCGGGCTGCATCCGGTCTGGCTGCTGCTGGCCCTGTCGGTCTTCGGCACGCTGTTCGGCTTCGTGGGGATGCTGATAGCGGTGCCGCTGGCCGCCTCGCTGGGGGTGATCACGCGCTTTTTCGTGGATCAGTACACATCGAGCCGCCTCTACAAGGGGCTGTCGGCCAACGATGCGGCCAAGGAAGACGACACCGAATGAGCGCAGAGCAGCTTGGGTTCGATCTGCCCGGCACACCGGCGCTCGGGCGCGAGGATTTCCTCGTTGCGCCCTCCAACGCGCTCGCGCTGGCGCTGATCGACGCATGGCCGGAGTGGAGCGGCGGCAAGCTGCTGGTGAGCGGGCCGGACGGGTCGGGCAAGACCCATCTGGCGCATGTCTGGGCGTCCCGGTCCAGCGCGCGGATCATCGCTGCGTGCGATCTTCCGCAGGCCGATATTCCGGCGCTCGCGAACGGTCCCGTTGCCGTGGAGGATGTGCACCGAATCGCGGGCGACAAGCTGGCCGAAACCGCCGTGTTTCACCTGCACAATCTGGCGTTGTCGCAAGGCCAGACCCTGCTCTTCACCGGCTGCGGCACGCCCGCGGGCTGGGGCATCGCCCTGCCCGATCTGCTCAGCCGGCTGCAAGGCGCGGCCAGTGCCGAGTTGATGGCGCCCGACGACACGCTGCTGGCCGCCGTGCTGGCCAAGCAATTCGCTGACCGGCAGATCATGCCGAGGCCCGACGTGATCCCCTATCTCGTTGCGCATATGGACCGCTCTTTCGCCGAGGCCCGCCGTGTCGTGGCCGCGCTCGACGCGCTGGCGCTGGCGCGCAAGAAGGCCATCACCCGCCCGCTGGCCGCTCAGGTGCTAGGACCCAAAGAGGAGGGGTAACGGGCGGCGCCGAGACCTGCTAGTGTTATGGTGTCGTTACAACCGCCCTCTAGAGCGCAGACCATGGTAAGCACCGATTTTCTGAACGCCCCCTTCCCCGAACCGGTCGATGTGCCGGATCTCGATCTCACCGGCCCCTCGCGCTTTTGGAACCGCGAGCTGAGTTGGATCGGCTTCAACTGGCGGGTGCTGGAGGAGGCCGAGAACCCGCGCGTACCGCTTCTGGAGCGGCTGCGCTTCCTGTCGATCTCGGCCAACAATCTCGACGAGTTCTACACGGTGCGCGTGGCGGGCCTGCGCGAATTGGCCCATGCGGGCAACACCACCCCCGCCGCCGACGGGCTGACCCCGGCCGAGCAACTGGCGCTGATCAATGAGGATGCGCGCAAGCTGCTGCAACATCAGCAGATCGTTCTGAGCGCGCTCTCCGAGGAGATGGAACAGGCCGGAATTTCAGTGCTGTCCGGCGATGAGTTGACCAAGGACGATCTGACCTATCTGGACGAGATTTTCCTCGCCCGTGTCTTCCCTGTCCTGTCTCCGCTCGCCATCGACCCGGCGCACCCGTTCCCGTTCCTGCCGAATGCGGGCTTCAGCCTCGCGCTGCAACTGGAACGCAAATCCGACAAGCGCCCGCTTCAGGCGCTGCTCCCGATCCCCGGCCAGATCGACCGCTTCGTGCCGCTCCCGGCCCCGGCGGGCGAGGACCGTTTCATTGCGCTCGAAGACCTGCTTTTGCTGAAGATCGCCACGCTATTTCCCGGCTACAAGACCAAGTCGCATTTCTCGTTCCGCGTGCTGCGCGACAGCGATCTGGAGGTCGAGGAGGAGGCAGAGGACCTCGTGCGCGAATTCGAAGTGGCCCTGAAACGCCGCCGTCGGGGTGAGGTGGTGCGCATGACCCATTCGGCGGGCGCACCCGAGGCGCTCAAGAAGGTCGTGATGGACGAATTGCATGTCGGCCCGGAAGAGCTCTTTGAGATGGACGGGATGATCGGGCTTGCGGACCTGTCCGAACTGGTGCTCGACCACCGCACCGAGCTTCTGTGGCCCAGCTTCACACCGCGCGTGCCCGAGCGCGTGACCGATTTCGACGGCAACATGTTCGCCGCGATCCGCCAGAAGGACATGCTGCTGCACCACCCCTATGAGACCTTCGACATGGTGGTGCGCTTCCTGCAACAAGCCGCGCGCGATCCCAATGTGGTGGCGATCAAGCAGACGCTCTACCGGACCTCGAAGAACTCTCCCATTGTGGATGCGCTCTGCGAGGCCGCCGAGGATGGCAAATCGGTCACGGCGCTGGTGGAGTTGAAAGCGCGCTTCGACGAGGCCGCCAACATCCGCCAGTCGCGGCGGTTGGAGCGGTCCGGCGCGCATGTGGTTTACGGCTTTCTCGACCTCAAGACCCACGCGAAGATCTCCACCGTGGTGCGCCGCGAGGGCGACGATCTGGTGACCTATACCCATTACGGCACCGGCAACTACCACCCAATCACGGCGCGTATTTATACCGACCTGTCGCTCTTCACTTGCGATCCGCGGCTCGGGCGGGATGCCACCAAGGTGTTCAACTACCTCAGCGGCTATGCGCAACCCGAGGCACTGGAAAACCTCGCGATCTCGCCGATCTCGCTCAAGCCGCGCCTGCTGGAGTTGATAGCGGCGGAGGCGGAGCACGCGCGGGCCGGCAAGCCTGCGGCGATCTGGGCGAAGATGAACTCGGTGATCGACGACGAGGTGATCGACGCGCTCTATGCCGCCAGCGCCGCCGGGGTGCAGATCAGCCTCGTGATCCGGGGCATTTGCGGGCTCCGGCCCGGGATCAAGGGGTTGTCCGAAAATATCCGCGTCAAATCGGTTGTCGGGCGCTTTCTGGAGCATTCGCGCATCGTTTGTTTCGGCAATGGCCATGGGCTGCCACACAAGAAGGCCCGCGTGTTCATCTCCTCGGCAGACTGGATGGGGCGGAACCTCAACCGGCGCGTGGAGACCCTCGTGGAGATCGACAATGCCACGGTCAAAGCGCAAATCGTCAGCCAGATCATGGCGGCAAATCTCGCGGATGTAGCGCAAAGCTGGGTCATGGCGCCCGATGGAAGCTTCACCCGGCCCGATCTTGAAGAGGGCACCTTCGCGTTCTCCTGCCACCGCTTTTTCATGGAAAACCCCTCGCTGTCCGGCCGTGGCTCCGCCGGGGCGGGAGATGTGCCCAAGCTGACCCACACCGAGGATTGAGCGCATTTCGCCCCATTGACCGCAGCGGGCCTTGGCGTACATGGTCCGGCCAAGGCAACAAGGGCCGAGTCGCATGGACGATCTTCGCGAGTATCCCGAGGACGCCGCTAATGAGGGCGGCCTGTTCGGCTACCCGCTCTTCGACGACCCCTCTGCCCGGGCGCTCAGCCGGGTCGGTGTCGTCGACGTGGGCTCCAACTCGGTGCGTCTGGTGGTGTTCGACGGCGCAGCCCGCAGCCCGGCCTATTTCTACAACGAGAAAATCATGTGCGCGCTCGGCGCGGGGCTTGGCGAAACCGGGCATCTGAACCCCGAGGGGCGCGTCCGCGCGCTCAGCGCCATGCGCCGCTTCAAGCGGCTGGCGGACGGGATGGACCTGCCCCCGCTCACTGTGGTGGCGACGGCGGCCGTGCGCGACGCGCGCGACGGCGCGGAATTTTGCGCCGATGTGCTGCGCGAGACCGGGCTGAAGATCTGGACCATCGACGGCACCGAGGAGGCGCGCCTGTCGGCGCAAGGGGTTTTACTGGGCTGGCCGGGCTCCTATGGGCTGGTCTGCGACATTGGCGGGTCGTCCATGGAACTGGCGGAGATTTCCGGCGGGCGCGTCGGGCGGCGCGTAACCTCGGCGCTCGGCCCGCTGAAACTACGCGACATGAAGGGCGGCAAGCGGGCGCGCGCGGCACATATCGCAGAGGTGGTCGCCGGTCTGAGCAAGGCCATGGGCCCGCAGGAGGACCGGCTGTTTCTGGTGGGCGGTTCGTGGCGGGCCTTCGCCAAGATCGACATGTTCCGGCGCGGCTACCCGCTGCACGTGCTCCACGAATACCGCTTGCGGGCGGCAGATGTGCGGGCCACGGCGGATTTCATCGCCGCGAACGACGCCGACTGGCTGCGCCAAGAGGCCGGGGTGTCCGGCACACGCATGGCGCTGGTGCCCTATGCCGCAGAGGTGCTGCGGGCGGTGGTGCGCCGGTTCAAACCGAAAGACATCGCGATTTCGAGCTATGGCATCCGTGAAGGAATGCTCTATGAGCAGATGCCACAGCGCCTGCGCGAGCGCGATCCGCTGATCGAGGCCTGCCGCTTCGCCGAGGCCAAGGACGCGCGCCTGCCGGGCTTCGGCAAGCGCCTGTTCGGCTTCATCCAGCCGATCTTCAAGGGTGTGCCGGAGAGCCGGGTGCGGCTGATCAAGGCGGCCTGCCTGCTCCATGACGTCAGTTGGCGCGCCCATCCCGATTACCGTGCCGAGGTGTGTTTCGACAACGCCACCCGCGCCAATCTCGGCGGGCTCAAGCATAGCGAACGGGTCTATCTGGGACTCGCGTTGCTGCACCGCTATTCGAACAAGCGCGAGGGCACGCGGTTCGAGGATCTGTTCGACTTGCTGCCGGAGGGTCTGCAGCGTGAGGCCGAGACAGTGGGCAAGGCGATGCGGTTCGGCGCGATGCTCTGGATGCAGAACAAGAGCGATATCGGCACCTTCCGCTACCGCCCGAAGAAGGGGGAATTGCATCTGCACCTGAGCGAGACCGCCGCGCCGCTCTTTGGCGAGGTGGCCGAGGCGCGCCTGCAGTCACTGGCCTCCGCTCTGGGGGCGTCGCTGGAAGTGCGAGTCGGGCGCACGCCGCTGGTCAAACCTGACGTATGACGTGAGCTTCAGCCGCCAATGCGCGGGCAGCATGGCGATTAATCAGATATCCACAGGCTCGGACGGAGCCTGCTCCGACATCTCCTCATCGGTCTTGCGCCGCAGGATGATGTCGCCATTGGGCAAAATCTCCGGCGGGTGATAGCGAGACCAATCCTCGACCCGGGACAACATATCTCCCAGCGCAGGACCCATCTGTTCGGCGAAATCACGCAGCGCCGGGCCGATCTCGTCGAGACCTTCCAGCGCAGGTTCCATTTCGCGCAGAATGCCCTCCATGAACATTTGCGCACCGCGCTCCATGAGAGACAAACCATTATCCTCCTCGGCGGCAGCCGGGGTGGCGATTAAGGCGGTCATCAACAGGGCGCGTGCGAGTTTCATGTCAGACATATAGGCGATCTCTGTCGGGATTTCAGCCCCTGTCCTCACACGATGATGTCGAGGGTGACGGGAAAATGGTCGGACGCCGTCACCAGCGCATCGCGCAAGGCCGGATTTGCCCAGCAGTCCGGATCGTCCAGTGGATGCCAGATTCGCCAGACCGGATGCCCGCTGTGCAGGTCTTCGGAAATGAAAACATAGTCCAGCAACGCCTGCAGATATCGCTGCTCCGTGCGGATCCAGAACCGTGCGGAGGTCGGAGTGATCGCCCCGGGGCGGGCCTGCGTGGCGCGCAGCGCATGTGGGTCGTAAAGCTGCCTGCCGGCCTCGTGCTGCGGCCCCATCACGACCTCCACCGAGGAGCGACCGAAGAGCGCCTCATATTCATCCAGTCCCGGCCCGTCGTTAAGATCGCCCAAGACGATCAGCGATGTGTCATCTGCCAGCACATCTTCCACCCGCCGCCGCAGCCAGATCGCCTGCGCCAGTTGCTTGCGGCGGTTCGCGATGGCAAGGCGCATGATCTGATCGCGGGTTTTCGCGCCATGCGGGGACTTCGATTTGAGATGCACCCCGATCATCCGCAGCGCGGCCCCCGACTGCGTCACGATCTCCAATTCGAGCGGCGGCTTGGAGAAACGCACCTTGTCGCGAGTGGCGTCGATGTCGAGGTCGATGTGAAACACATCATCGAACCGGGGCGCTTCAGCGCTGGATTGCGGCGCGTGACGGGCGGTCAGAACGGCCGGGTCGTAGAGCAGCGCGAGTTCCTGCTGCGTTTCGTTGGCAAAGCCCATCACCGCCTCATTGGTCCGCAGCCCGGCAAACGCGGCAAAGGCCTTAAGCGCCGCCACGGTGTTCGTATCGCTCCCCTGATCGGGGGCCTCGACCACCAGAACGGCGTCGGCATCCAGTGCCCGGAACACTGTCTTGAGCGCCTCGGCCTGCTCCCGGCGCGTGACGTCATGGCGGCCCGACGCCCCGTCATCGAGCAGGAGCACATCCTGCGGTCCGAACAGGGCCGAAAACCATTCGACATTATAGGTCGCGATGCGCAACGCTCACCCCGTCTTCCCGGAAATCTCTTCCCACGCGCGATTCACATCGACCATGCGCTTCTCGGCGATCTTGCGCGCCTCTTCCGGCACACCGCGCGCGATCAGCGCATCGGGATGATTGTCGCGCACCAATTGTCGCCACGCCTTGCGAACCTCCTCTGGCGGATCGCCCGGCGCAACACCCAGCACTGCGTAGGGGTCGGGCGCGCGCCCCGGCACGAAGCGGGCCCTGAGCGCCCGGTAATCTCGTGCCGGCAAATCGAAAATCGCCGCGACACGGTCGAGAAAGGCGTCCTCGTTGGGGTGAAACTCGCCATCGGCGACGGCAATATGGAACAGCCCCTCCATCAGATCGGTGAGCGTTTGCGGATGCCCGTCGAACATGGCGCGGATACGAGACGCGTATTCCTCGAAGCCCGCCACGTCCTGCCGCGCGAGGTTAAACACCCGCGCCGCGCCCGCTTCGTCCTTTGCTGCGATGTGAAACACCTCGCGAAACGCGGTCACCTCGTCGCGCGTGACCTGCCCGTCGGCCTTGGCCATCTTGGCCCCGAGCGCAATCACGGCGATGGTGAACGCGACACTCCGCTCAGGCGCTGTGCGCAAGCGGTCGAATACCGTCGCGAGGCTTTCGCCCTTGGTCAGCGCAGCGAGCGCTTCGGAGATGCGGGTCCAGATCGACATGGGCGCATCATAAGCGTGGCACCGGCCGTTGTCAGTCCGCCGGGCCGAGGTTTTTCTGCATCAGAACCAGATCGAGGTCGCGCCCGAACTTTCGGCCAAGCCCCGGCATATAAGCGGTTTTTTCAAAGCCGAGCTTGTCATGGAGCGCCAACGCGGCGGTGTTCTCAGCGCAGATCGCTGCGACCAGAACGCGCAGCCCCCGCACGCGTCCATGATCTACCAGCGTGCCGAGAAGCGCCGTGCCGAGGCCCTGCCCCGTGGCTTCCGAAGCCAGCAGGATCGTTAGTTCGGCCACGCCTGCATAGCCGGGCCCGCTTCGAAACGGACCATAGGTTGCAAAGCCGCGCCCGCCCTCCAGCACCAGCACAGGCCGCTCGGCCATCAACGTCTCAATGTCTTGCGCGGTCTTTTCGACCGTGGTGAAGGTCGCCGTTGACGTCCGGATGACATGATTCCAGAGCGCCCGGAGCGCCTGCGCGTCGCCGGGCACCGCCGGGCGGATCATCCCGCGAGCGTGCGCTGGCCATGCGGCGTGGCGAACTCCGCGTGCAGCCCCGATGCGCCGGTTTCAAACGCGATCCGGTCATCGCTGAACTGCGGCGCGAGAGCCGTCTGCAAGCCGCCTGCCTCAGGATGGGAGACGGTCAGGCGCAACAGCCGGCACCCGGCATCGGCGAGCCGCGTGGCCGGATGGATATCAGTCTGCCATTGGATCAACGCTGGTGCGCGATTGTCGAAGGGCAGCGCGCCAGAGGCCGGCACTGCCATACGCCAGCGCAGGTCACCACGCTGCAAATCCACCGGCGCGCCGAGATCGTGCGGGATGGCCGCAAGGCTCGCCTCCAGATCTTCGCTGCGGCAAATCCAATTGGTCAACCGGGGCGGACCTGAGAACCGGTCGAGATCAAACCAACGCGGCCGGTCCGGGCGCGGGGCGTCCGGGTTGATCGCGATGGCCTCCAGATAGAGCCCATCGGCAAGGCCCAGCAGAGTGTTATGCGTGTGAAACACCGCATGCGCGCCGCCCGGCTGAAGCTGCACGCCAAGAGCTGCCTCCACATGAGCCGTGGCGGCCTCCAGCGTTTCGCCAGAGACCGCGAGATGGTCGAGCGTGAGCATCAGGCGCGAGCCGCGCGGATCAGGCGGAGAATGTCCTGCGCCGCTTCGGGAATGTTCGTGCCCGGCCCAAAGATCGCCTTGACGCCGTTATCATGGAGGAACTTGTAGTCCTGCTGCGGGATCACGCCGCCGCAGATCACGATGATGTCCTCGGCGCCCGCCTCCTTGAGCGCGGCGACCAGTTGCGGCGCGAGGGTCTTGTGCCCGGCGGCCTGAGACGAGATGCCGATCACATGCACGTCGTTGTCCACGGCGTCCTGCGCAGCCTCCGCCGGCGTCTGGAAGAGCGGGCCGACATCCACATCGAAGCCGATATCCGCGAAGGCGGTGGCGATGACCTTGGCGCCGCGGTCATGGCCATCCTGCCCCATCTTCACCACGAGCATGCGTGGGCGGCGACCCTCCTCTTCGGCGAACGCCTCCACGTCTTTCTGGATCGCCGCGAAGCCCTCATCGCCCTCATAGGCCGCGCCATAGACACCGGCGAGGGTTTTCACCTCAGCCCGGTGACGCCCGAAGATTTTCTCCATCGCCATGCTGATCTCTCCCACTGTCGCACGCGCGCGGGCAGCTTCCACGGCCCCTTCAAGCAGATTGCCGCCCTCGCTCGCGCGGCGGGTCAATTCGGCCAGAGCCGCATCACAGGCGGCCTGGTCACGGCCGGCGCGAATTGTCTCGAGCCGCACGATCTGGCTGTTGCGCACAGCCACGTTGTCGACATCAAGGATGTCGATCGGGTCTTCCTGGTCCTTGCGGTACTTGTTCACCCCGACGATCACATCATCGCCTCGGTCGATATCGGCCTGCCGCCGCGCGGCACTTTCCTCGATCCGCAGTTTCGGCATGCCGGAGGCAACGGCCTTGGTCATGCCGCCCATCTCCTCGACCTCGTCCATCAGCGCCCAGGCCTTTTCCGCCAGATCATGAGTCAGTTTCTCCACATAGTAGCTTCCCGCGAGCGGATCGACGACATTGGTTACGCCGGTCTCTTCCTGCAAAACCAGTTGCGTGTTGCGGGCGATCCGGGCCGAGAAATCGGTGGGCAACGCGATGGCCTCATCAAGGGCGTTGGTGTGCAAGGATTGGGTGCCGCCGAGCACGGCTGCCATGGCCTCATAGGCGGTGCGGATCACGTTGTTATAGGGGTCCTGCTCTTGCAGCGACACGCCAGAGGTCTGGCAATGGGTGCGCAGCATAGACGATTTGGGGTTCTTCGGCTCGAATTCGCTCATCACGCGGTGCCAGAGCAGGCGGGCGGCACGCAGCTTGGCGGCCTCCATGAAGAAATTCATCCCGATGGCGAAGAAGAACGACAGCCGTCCTGCGAACTTGTCCACGTCCATGCCCCGCTCGATTGCCGCGCGCACATATTCGCGCCCGTCCGCCAGCGTGAAGGCAAGCTCCTGCACCAGATCCGCGCCGGCTTCCTGCATGTGGTAGCCGGAAATCGAGATCGAATTGAATTTCGGCATCTCGCTGGCGGTGTATTCGATGATATCCGCGACGATCCGCATCGACGGCTCGGGCGGATAGATATAGGTGTTGCGGACCATGAACTCCTTGAGGATGTCGTTCTGGATAGTGCCCGCGAGCAGCGCCTTGTCGACGCCCTGCTCTTCGCCCGCGACGATGAAATTGGCGAGGATCGGGATCACCGCGCCGTTCATGGTCATCGACACCGAAACCTTGTCGAGCGGGATACCATCGAACAGGATCTTCATGTCCTCGACGCTGTCGATGGCGACGCCCGCCTTGCCCACATCGCCGACAACGCGCTCATGATCGCTGTCATAGCCCCGGTGCGTGGCCAGATCGAACGCGACCGACACGCCCTGCTGACCGGCAGCAAGATTGCGGCGGTAAAAAGCGTTTGATTCCTCGGCTGTCGAAAAGCCCGCATATTGTCGGATCGTCCACGGACGGCCCGCATACATGGTCGCCTTGACGCCGCGCGTGAAGGGCGCCTCACCCGGGATCCCGCCCAGATGTGGCAAGCCCGCGATATCGTCCTCTGTATAGAGCGGCTGGACGTCGATACCTTCCAGCGTGTTCCATGTCAGATCGTCCAGCGGACGACCGCGCAACTCACCCTCAGCCAGCGCGCTCCATCTGTCCTTTTTCGTCATTCCTCTGTCCTCTTATGGTGCCGTCACGGTGGGCTTTGCCTCTTGCGCCCGGCATGGCTTCCTCTGTCAGTGTCGCGAGCCCCCCTGCCCCGGCGGCGAGCCAGAAGAGATCGTCTTCGAATTGTTCTTTCATCTGCGCAAGTTGCCGCTCTGTGAAGGGCTGCCAGCGCTCTTGCGAGGGCGGGATTGCGTCCGGATCGTCGCCGCGCTCCAAAAGCAGGCTCCGCAGTCCGTTGGCATCGGGCGCCCGGTTGAGCCACTCGTGGTTCGCGGCCCGAACGGTAGGCAATTTGCAGGTGCTGCCCAGCAGGGTTTCGGGATTGGCGCAATAGGCCTCGAAGGGAATCACGCAGATTTCCGCATCCGGTGCCGCACAGGCCAGATCGGTGATCACATCGCGCCATGTGCGCGTGTCCTCCGCGATCCGCGCAAGCTTATCCGAATCCGGCACCGCACAGCCGCGCGCGATGCCGTAGCTGATCGCCGATGGCCAATAGCGGTCCTGTGCGCGGATCACCAGAACGATGCGCGTCAGGTGCCCCTCGAAAGCATGCCCGATTCGTGCCATGCGATCGCCGATCGCCGGATACAGAGCCTCGGCGCGCAGATTTGCCCGCACCGAGCCGATCATGTTCTCATCGCTCACCAGCAGGGCGCCGGCGCCATTCTGCGCTGCCTTGGCAAGATTCAACCGCACGCGTCCAACCGCGCGCGCAGCGGCATGGGCGGCGTTCAGGCCCGCGTTTTGGCCGGCCTTGGCAGGCAGCAACCCCGAAAACAACCCCCCGCGCGTGCGGCGCGGGTCCCAGCAGACCACACCCTTGTCCCGCAAGCTCTTGGAATGGTTGCGAAGATAGGATTGAAATGTCGTGCTACCCGAGCGGTGGCAGCCGATGTGCAAGACGGTTTCCATGACGCGCGCGTGACCTTTTTTCTGCGCCGCCCCAACCGGCTGTTCGCGGGGAATACCCCCACTCATTGGCACAACCGCGTTTCAAAGGCTTTAACGGGCATTTGGGACGATTTTGGTGTCGCAATCGCGAACACGGCGCATATATTAACTCCTATGCACGCACTGATACGCTCAAGCCTACCTTTTGTTTTTAGTCTCTTTTTCGCCATTCCACTGGCGGCACAGGAGCTGGACGTTTCGCCGGACACGGGACTGATCGCGCCCCCCGGCACGACGGATTTGACACAATTTGTCTGGAAAAAACGCCCCGTGGTGGTCTTTGCCGACAGCGAGAACGACCCGGCTTTTATCGCGCAGATGGAGTTCATCGCCGAGCGCGAGCAGGCTCTGATCGAGCGCGACGTCATCGTTCTGACCGACACCGACCCGGCCAATCTCTCGCCTTTGCGCAAGAAATTGCGCCCGCGCGGTTTCATGCTCGTGATCATCAGCAAGGAAGGCGATATCCAACTGCGCAAACCATTCCCTTGGGACGTGCGCGAGATCAGCCGCAGCATCGACAAACTACCGATCCGGCAGCGCGAAATCCGCGACCAGAAAGCCGCCGCCCGGGCCGGCGGCTGAGCGAAACGCAGCCCCGCGAAGGGCCGCGCTGGTGATATGCAGCAGGCGCGGCGCACCGCTTATTCGAACTCCATGATCACGTCGTCCACCGACAGGCTGTCGCCCGCGCCAGCATTGATCTTGGACACGATCCCCTTTTTCTCGGCGCGCAGGATGTTCTCCATCTTCATCGCCTCGACCGTGCAGAGCGCCTGCCCTTCCTGCACCTCATCGCCGACCTCCACATCGAGCTTCACGACAAGACCCGGCATCGGGCACAGCAGCATCTTGGACGTGTCAGGCGGCAGTTTCTCCGGCATCAGGCGCGCCAGTTCCGCCTGACGCGGCGTGCGCACATGCACCTTGAGATCCGCCCCGCGCGTGCGCACCCGGAAACCGCCGGAAATCTTGCCAACTTTCATCACCAGCGGCGCGCCGTCGATGGTCATCTCCGCCAATGTCTTGCCCGGGGTCCAGTCGCCCGCCACGCGCAAGACCTTGCCATCCTCGAACCGCACCGTCGCGCCGTTCGGATCGGCAGCAATGCTGACATCATGGCTTTCGCCCTGAAGCGTGACGTTCCAGTCGGTGCCCACTTTGCGTTCGTGATTGTCCATGCGGCCCGACACGCGCGTGCGGCGGATCTCGGCGACCCGGTGCATGGCCGCACAGGCCGCCGCGACCCGGCGCAAAGCCTCTTGTCCAAGCGTAACCCCTTCAAACCCCTCGGGATACTCTTCTTCGATGAAGGCCGTGGTCATCTTGCCGCTGGTGAATTTCGGATGGTCCATCACGGCAGCCACAAAGGGAAGGTTGTGTCCGATCCCCTCGACCTCGAAGCGGTCCAACGCGACGCGCATCGCCTCGATGGCCTGCGGGCGGTCCGGTCCCCATGTGCAGAGCTTGGCGATCATCGGATCGTAATACATGCTGATCTCACCGCCCTCATAAACGCCGGTGTCGTTGCGCACAGCAGTTTCGTCGACCGGAGCCGCACCATGCCACGTCCCGGCGGCCTGCATGGGTCCGGCAGCGGTCTCGACCGGCGGGCGGTAGCGGGTGAGGCGACCGATGGACGGCAGGAAGCCGCGATAGGGGTCTTCGGCATAGAGCCGGTTTTCGATGGCCCAGCCGGTGAGCTTGATGTCCTCTTGCGCCATCGGCAGCTTTTCGCCGGCAGCGACGCGGATCATCTGCTCGACCAGGTCGACCCCGGTGATGAGTTCGGTCACAGGGTGTTCAACCTGCAAACGGGTATTCATTTCAAGGAAGTAAAAGTTCTTGTCCCCGTCCACGATGAACTCGACTGTGCCAGCGCTGGTATAGCCGACAGCCGCTGCCAACGCGCAGGATTGGGCCCCCATTGCGGCACGGGTCTCTTGGTCCAGAAACGGGCTCGGCGCCTCTTCGACGACCTTCTGGTTGCGGCGCTGGATCGAGCATTCGCGCTCGCCAAGATAGATCGTGTTGCCGTGTTGATCCGCGAGAACCTGAATTTCGATGTGGCGCGGCTGCGTGACGAATTTCTCGATGAAGATCCGATCGTCGCCAAAACTGTTCGCCGCCTCGTTCTTGGAGGACTGGAAGCCCTCGCGCGCCTCATCGTCGTTCCACGCGATCCTCATCCCCTTGCCGCCGCCCCCGGCGGACGCCTTGATCATCACCGGGTAGCCGACCTGCTGGCTGATCTTCACCGCCTCTTCGGCATCCTCGATCAGGCCCATATAGCCGGGAACAGTGCTCACCCCGGCTTCTTGCGCGATTTTCTTCGAGGTGATCTTGTCGCCCATCTTTTCGATCGCACCTTTGGGCGGACCGATGAAGGCCACGCCAGCGGCTTCAAGCGCTTCGGCAAATTTGGGGTTTTCCGACAGGAAGCCATAGCCCGGATGCACCGCCTCGGCGCCGGTGTCCTTGATCGCCTGCATGACCTTGTCGATCACGATATAGGACTGGTTCGCGGGCGGCGGGCCGATATGCACCGCCTCCTCGGCCATTTGCACATGCAGGGCCTGCCGGTCGGCATCCGAGTAGAGCGCAACGGTCTGAATACCCATCTTGCGGGCGGTCTTGATGACCCGGCAGGCGATTTCGCCGCGATTGGCGATCAGGATCTTTTTGAACATGGAGGCGTCCCTTTGGGTTGTATGTGTTGAACGGGCAGCGGCCCACACCGGGATGTATCGGGGCGGGCGACGAAGTTTTGCATGGCTCTGTGGCCGGGCGCAGCGCAGAGAGGGACTATTGTCGGCGCTCTGTGCGACGTCAGCCCCTGTGGATAGATGAGTTTCGAGGTGGAAGCGTTTGATTTACTGGCAGTTTGACGGGTTTGACCGGCAACAAAGAAGATTGCCCGCTGCTCGGGCGACCGCACAGGTGACGGTTTATCCATCCAGCACGACAACTGTTGCCGTACCGGCCGCTGCGCCCATAAGGTCTTGCTCCGCGATGGTGTCGCCACATGCAGACCGGAGCGCGCATGCGTCCATGACAGTTCCAAGCCAGTGGATAAATTGGCGAAATCCCGCTTTATCAGAGACCTGCGGGGCACAAAAAATGTGGACAGCCTGGGGGTAAAGTCAGGCTGCCCACATAGGGAAGGGGTACGGAAATGTCGTGCGGTCGGGGTAGTTGGGTAGGGTATGTGGACCGCACACCTCACCATGTCGCGGAACCTGCGCGGAGCCAAGCGAAGAGCGTGCGCGGCATATGGATCGGCGAAGCCTCGCCGATTCAACCTTGGGTTGGGCAAAAAGGCGCTCATCATTCCCCGAAGACCTCCGGGAAGGAGCGCCGGGCCACCGCTTCATCAATGCGCAATAGCGCCTCGTAACTCTCTGGATCAAAGGGATCTTCCGCTGGAACCACCTCGCGCCCGAAGAGCCAGTTCAATCGCCCCGCGTCAAGATTGCCGCGCTCGAAGGGCTCTGCGCCAAAATGCTCCCAGAGCGCCCCGAGGAAGGCCGAATCGGCCCGTTTGTCGGCCGCGCGCCGGTCATGGAACCGATCCCGCCCCTTCAAAGCCGTGATCCCGCGCGGATTGGGGCGGCGAATGGTGAATTGAAAATCTGTTCCCGGCAGCCGGCCGGGAAAGCCGCGATGCTTCAGCATCAGACCCCCTCCCAGATACAAGCGCCGTCCAATAGCCGGAACTGCTCGAAATACTGAGTCGCAGCGGGGTCGGTCTTGCCGTATTCCACAAACCTGTCCGCCATGCCGATAATGATCTTGTCCGGGGTCAGACCGTGCTTCTGCGCATATGGCAGTGCCAGTTGCGTGCAGATCAGCGCGAAGTCAGGCTCGATCACGTCAAATCCAAGGGCGTTCTCCGACGCAGGGTCGAGTTGCGCGGAGACAAAACGCAGCCGCAACCATGTTTCCGCTCCCACCTTATCCACAAGCACCTCATGCAGCTCGGGCGAGAGCCCAGAAGGCAGATCCACGGCGCCGCCTGGCGTGCTGTAGACGCTCATGAGCACGCCAAGCCCCAATACACCACGAATGTTTGCATTTGATAACAATTCAAACCTCAGATGTGGAAAAGTCTGACGGTGAAGTTACTTCGAGCAACTCCAAATCATCCGAATGGCGCAGCTCCCGATGCCTGATCCCCGGCGGTTGGAGCACGCAGGAACCCGCTCGCAGGATATGCTCGCCCTCGCCTTCGTATTCAAACACCACCCAGCCGCGCAACACGTAGACCAGTTGGAAGGACAGATCATGCGTGTGCCATGTGCCGGGGCTCCCCCTCCCCGGCACCGCGCGGATCACGTGGGCGCCGTAAGCCCCACGCGTGGCCTCCGATATCCCAAGCGCACGATATTCAAAGAACGCCCTGAGGCCCTGCCCTTCGAACTTCCCATCATCCGCATGCGAGATGGTGAACGCTTGGTTTTGGAACACAGATGACATGCCGCTCGCCTTGCCAGCGCCCTAAAGCGGGATGTTGTCGTGTTTTTTCCACGGCAGCTTCTGCCGCTTGCCGCGCAGGCCCGCGAAGGCACGCGCCACCCGCTTGCGGGTCGATTGCGGCATGATCACCTCGTCAATGAAACCGCGCTCAGCGGCTACGAAGGGGTTTGCAAAGCGGTCCTCGTAGTCGGCCGCATGCTTGGCGATCTTCTCCGGGTCCCCCAGATCGGCGCGGTGGATGATTTCCGTCGCCCCCTTGGCCCCCATGACAGCGACCTCGGCGGTCGGCCACGCATAGTTGATGTCACCGCGCAAATGCTTGGACGCCATCACCACATAGGCCCCGCCATAGGCCTTGCGCGTGATCACGGTCACTTTTGGCACCGTGGCCTCGCCATAGGCGAAGAGCAGCTTTGCACCATGCTTGATCACGCCATTATACTCTTGGCTGGTGCCGGGCAGGAAGCCGGGCACATCCACGAGCGTCAAAAGCGGGATTTCGAAGCAATCACAGAACCTTACGAAACGCGCCGCCTTGCGCGCCGAATCGATATCGAGCACGCCCGCGAGCACCATCGGCTGGTTCGCCACAATGCCCACGGTCCGGCCCTCAAGGCGGATGAAGCCGGTGATGATGTTGCCCGCGAAATCGGCCTGAAGCTCGTAAAAATCGCCCTCGTCGGCGAGTTTCACGATCAGTTCCTTCATGTCGTAGGGCTGGTTGGGGTTTTCGGGGATCAGCGTGTCGAGACTGGTCTCAAGGCGGGCCGGATCGTCGAAGAAAGGCCGCACCGGCACTTTGGATTGGTTGTTAAGCGGCAGGAAATCCACCAGACGGCGCACTTCGGCAAGCGCCTCCACGTCGTTGTCAAAGGCCGCGTCCGCGACCGAGGATTTCCGCGTATGGGTGCTCGCGCCGCCCAGCTCTTCCGCCGTAACCACTTCGTTTGTCACGGTTTTCACCACGTCAGGGCCCGTGACAAACATGTAGGAGCTGTCTTTCACCATGAAGATGAAATCGGTCATCGCGGGTGAGTAGACCGCGCCGCCTGCGCAGGGCCCCATGATCACCGAGATTTGCGGCACCACGCCCGAGGCGCGGATGTTGCGGTCGAACACGTCGCCATAGCCCGCGAGGCTGTCGACGCCTTCCTGGATGCGCGCGCCGCCGCTGTCGTTGATGCCGATCACCGGCGCGCCGTTCTCGACGGCCATGTCCATGATCTTGACGATTTTCTGCGCATGGGTCGCGGAAACAGACCCGCCGAGCACCGTGAAATCCTGACTGAACACATAGACTTGCCGACCGTTGATGGTGCCCCACCCGGTCACGACACCGTCGCCTGCGGGCTTTTGCTGCTCCATGCCGAAATCGGTGCAGCGATGAGTGACGAACATGTCGTATTCCTCGAAGCTGCCCTCGTCGAGCAACAGGTCGATCCGCTCGCGGGCCGTGAGTTTGCCGCGCCCATGCTGTGCGTCGATCCGCTTCTGGCCACCGCCGAGCCGCGCCGCGCCGCGTCGGGCTTCGAGTTCGGTCAGGATGTCTTTCATTCTATGTCCTCCGGGATGTTCGGCGGACCATAGGGAAGACAGTGACGAAAAAACAGGCGATTCCAGCAAATTTGCAAACTCTTTGCAGCCACGGTCCTGCAAATCGCAAATCTGCATAAATCAGAATTGCACAGCACACTGTGCATCCTTGCAATAGACTTGCAAGCCCGCCGGGATTACCTCTGCATAATGGCCAACACAGTCGATGTGCGGTTTCTGGACCGCACGACCCCCCCGCATATCTCCACGCTGATTCTGCTCGCCGGATTGTCAGCGATGGTCATGAACATGTTCTTGCCGAGCCTGCCGACGATGACGGAGCATTTCGGCACGACCTACGCGGTCATGCAACTCTCGGTGCCGGTCTATCTCGGGATCAGCGCCGTGCTGCAAATCTTCATCGGCCCGCTGTCAGACAATATCGGTCGCCGCCCGGTCTTGCTCTGGGGGATCGCCCTGTTTTGCCTCGCGACCTTGGGCTGCATCTTCGCCACGACAATCGAGGTCTTCCTGTTCTTCCGGATGTGCCAGGCGGCGATCGCGGTGGGCATGGTGCTGTCGCGCGCGGTGATCCGCGACCTCTACGATCAGGACCGCGCCGCCTCGATGATCGGCTATGTGACGATGGGCATGGCGCTGGTGCCGATGATCAGCCCGATGATCGGCGGCTTTCTCGATGAGTTCGTGGGCTGGAAGGCGAATTTCTGGCTCTTTCTGGCCTGCGGCATCGCGGCCTTCGTGCTGGTCTGGCGCGATCTCGGCGAGACCGCCGGGGGCTCGGGCAAATCGCTCATCGGGCAGTTCGGCGAATATCCCGAATTGCTCCTCTCGCCGCGCTTCTGGGGCTATTGTCTGGCGGCGGCCTTTTGTTCGGGGGCGTTCTTCTCCTATCTCGGCGGCGGCCCGTTCGTCGGCTCGGTGGTGTTTGGCCTGTCGCCCTTCTGGGTCGGCTTGCTCTTCGGCGCCCCGGCGGTGGGGTATCTGATCGGCAACGGGCTCACGGGCATCTTCGCGGCCCGCTTCGGGGTGAACAAAATGGTGCTCTGGGGGTGCCTTGCGAATTTCATCGGCACCAGCACATCGCTGGCGATCTTCCTTGCAGGCTATGGCACGGCGTGGTCGTTCTTCGGCCTCATGACGCTCGTGGGGCTGGGCAACGGACTGGTTATCCCGAACGCCACCGCCGGGATGCTGTCGGTCAGGGCGCATCTGGCGGGCACCGCCTCCGGCCTTGGCAGCGCGATCATGGTAGGCGGCGGCGCGGCGCTCAGTGCGGCTGCTGGCAAGATGCTGACGCCGGCATCGGGCGCCTTCCCGCTGTTGTGGATACAGGCGCTCACAGGTCTGGCAGCGCTGTTGTCGATCCTCTACGTCATGCACAGGGCGCGCAAACTGGGTGTGTCCTGAGCGGCGCGCGCCAGAGTTTGCCGGCCGCGCCTTAAGCTGGCGTTAACCATGACCGATCACCTTGCGGGCAAGCCCCCTGCGGCGTAATTTGCAAACAGGCAGACTGGCCTGCAAAACCTGCCGCAGCCGGGGCCGGGGCAAGGGAACGTGACCACCATGCAAAAACTCTACGCCGGAGCGAAACTGCGCGAAGTGCGCACGCGCATCGGCCATTCGCAAAAGGACTTCGCGGGCAAGCTTGGTGTCTCTCTGCCCTATCTCAACCAGATGGAGAACAATCACCGCCCGGTCTCGTCCACGGTCGTGCTCGCGCTCGCCAGCGAGTTCGGCCTCGACGTCACCGAACTCAGCAGCGGTGATAGCGAACGGATGGTCAGCGACATGCGTGAAGCGCTCGCCGATCCGGTCTTCGCCGGCGACACCCCGCCCATGGCTGATTTGCGCCTCACCGCCTCAAACGCGCCGGGCCTCGCCCGTGCCTTTCTCGAACTGCACAGCGCATATCGTCAAACCCATGAGCGGCTCGCGGCGCTCAGCGAGGCGCTCGGGCGCGATGGCGGCACCACGTCGAGCCCATGGGAGGAAGTGCGCGACTTCTTCCATTATTGCGACAATTATATCGACGCGGTGGACCGGGCCGCCGAGCATTTCGCCTCCAAGAATGGCGGGCTGCGCAATATCCGCGTGGCAGCGGTCTCGCGGCTTGGAAATGCGGGGGTAAAGGTGCAATTCGAAGAGGCGGACATGCTGCGCCGCTTCGATGCGGAACGAAATCTGTTGACGATCTCCGCCCTCGCCGCCTCCGAGACCCAGACCTTCCAGTTGCTGTTGCAGGTCGCGCTGTTGACCCATGACCAGCTTCTCGAGGCCACGCTAGATCTGGCCCGCTTCCAGACCGCGGAGGCCCGCGCCATCGCCAAGATCGGCCTCGCGAATTACTTCGCCGGGGCCGCGCTGATGCCGTATAGTCCGTTCCTGCAGGCCGCGCACGATCTGCGCCATGATCTCGAAGCACTCAGCACCCGGTTCGGCGCGTCCATCGAACAGGTCGCGCATCGGCTTGCCACGCTGCAACGGCCGGGCGCGAAGGGCGTGCCCTTCTTCTTCGTGCGCGTCGATCAGGCGGGCACGATCACCAAGCGCCACTCGGCAACCCGGCTGCAATTTGCGCGGTTTGGCGGGGCCTGCCCGCTCTGGAACGTGCACCGGGCCTTCGAGACACCCGGGCAGTTCCTGCGGCAATTGGCGGAGACGCCGGACGGGGTGCGCTATATCTCAATCGCGCGCGACGTGACCAAATCGGCGGGCCGCTATGGCGCGCCCTTGCGCCGCTACGCCATCGCGCTTGGCTGCGAGGTCGCCCATGCAGGCGCACTGGTCTATGCCGACGGGATGGACGTGTCGCGCACCGAGGCCTTTGAGCCAATTGGCATTTCCTGCCGCATCTGCGAGCGGCGCGAATGTCACCAGCGCTCCGTGCCGCCCTTGGAGCGGCAACTTGCCGTTGATCCGGACACGCGCGGGCAATTACCCTATCAGGTGCGCTGAGACATGCGCAACGACGCGGCACAGCCCTGCCCTACCGCGTTTGACGTCACATGCAAAGCGCCTCACCCTGACGGCAAGGCGAAGGCTCAGTCGGCCAGATAGCCCCAGATTTCGTCCTTGAGCGCCGCGCGCTTCTTGCGCAGTTCGGTCTCGGCCAGTTGGTCCATTGGCTCAACATTGGTCTCGGCGCGGTGCACTGCCCGGTTCAGGTCGTGATATTCGTCGGCGAGCTTGGCGAAATGCGAATCGGAGGTTTTCAGGTGGTGAATCTTGTCGGCCTTCTCGGGGAAGTCAGCGACGAGTTCATGGGGTGTATGTGACATATCTTGGCCTTTCCTGTTGCGTTTTGCCGATCAAAGCGCAGCCGCAGGATGTGGTCTTTGACCGGGATCAAACGCGCGCGGATTTCGGCGCGGAATCGTCAGGTGTTCAGCGCCGCGCCTTGCGCCATCCCGCTGCGCGGGCCTCGGCCTCGGTACAGAACCACCGCTCACCGCGCTGAGGCGAGATGCGGGTGCGGCTGTAGTGCTCCTGTCCGGGCATATGGTAAATGCGCCCGTTGCCGGAAATGTTCCCCTTGATCGCACAGGCCGCATCGGGTGCCGGCGGGGCGGCGCTTGCAGCGCGGCGATAGTCGGAGGGGCGCTGTATCTTGGTGCCGTGCAGGCCGCGCCCGTTTACGGCGGCACGCTTTTCGTCGAGATCGTAGTCGAGCGCGTAGCGGCGGAAGGCGAAGGCGAGCCCCTCCTGCACGAGGCGCTGGCCGATATCGGTGCCGCCAAGGTAGCATTTGGCCACCAGACGGTCATAGCGGTCGGTCGTCACGCCCTCGCAGCGCACGCGCTTTCCGGAATAGGCCCGGCGCACCTGATCGGTGACCCACGCCCCGCAGGCCCAGTCACGCCCGGCGCTGTCCTGACAGGGTTGGTCTTGCTCGGGCGCATCGATCCCGTGCAGCCGCAATGAGGTGCCGTTCACGCGGAACGTGTCCCCATCGACTACCGCCACACGGCCGGAAATACTCTGCGCCGCGCCCCCCGTTGCGATCCCTGTCGCAAGGCACAGGAGCAGCGCGCTTACCCATCTCACCATGGGCCTCAGATGGGGTGTTCACGCGCCGTTAACAATGGTTAACGCGAGATAAGCTTAACGCTGCGCGGTTTCCCAGTCCGGATGCACCCAAGGCTGTGCATTCGAGGGCGGCAGCGGCGTTCGCTCCAGAATATGATCGGCCATCTTCTCGCCCGTCATGATCGACGGGCCGTTCAGGTTGCCATTGGTGATGCGCGGAAAGACCGAGCTATCCACCACCCGCAACCGCTCCACCCCGATCACGCGCCCCTCGGGGTCGACAACCGCCTCAGGATCATCGACCGCGCCCATCTTGCAGGTCCCGCAAGGGTGATAGGCGCTCTCGGCGTGCTCCCGGATCGCCTGATCGAGCGCGTCATCGCTCTGCACCGCGTCGCCGGGCTGGATCTCGTGCTTCACATAAGGCGCCATCGCCTCCTGCGCGAAAATCTCCCGCGTCAACCGCAAAGCGGTGCGGAACTCGGTCCAATCGTCGGGGTGGGACATATAGTTGAACCGGATCAGCGGCGTGTCGGCGGGATCGGCGGAGCGCAGCGACACCCGGCCCCGGCTCTTGGAGCGCATCGGCCCGACATGGGCCTGAAACCCGTGCCCCTCCGCCGCCGCCTGCCCGTCATAGCGCACCGCGAGCGGCAGGAAGTGGAACTGGATGTCGGGATAGGAGATGCCCGCGCGCGAGCGGATGAACCCGCAGCTTTCAAAGTTGTTCGTCGCCCCAAGCCCTGTCTTCGTGAAGAGCCACTGCGCACCGATCATCCCTTTGCCCAGCAGGTTCCAGTATTTGAACAAGGTAACGGGCTGTTTACTGGCATATTGCACATAGATTTCAAGGTGATCCTGAAGGTTGCCCCCCACGCCGGGACGGTCCGCAACCACGTCGATGCCGTGCTCCTTGAGATGCGCGCCGGGGCCGACCCCCGAGAGCATGAGGATCTTTGGCGAGTTGATCGACGACGCCGCAAGGATCACCTCAGCCCGCGCGTCGATCACCGTCCCATCCGCGAGCCGCACGCCTGTCGCGCTGCCCTCTGTTACCTCAACTTTCTCGACCAGCCCATTGATAAGACGGCAGTTTGGCCGCTTCAACGCCGGGTGCAGATAGGCATTCGCCGCCGACCAGCGCCGCCCCTTGTGAACCGTCTGCTCGAAGGGGCCAAACCCCTCCTGTTGCTGGCCGTTATAGTCGTCCGTGACTTGATAGCCCGCCTGCCGCCCCGCCTCGACAAAGGCGTGATAGAGCGGGTTCTGGCGCTTGCCGCGCGTGACATGGAGCGGGCCATCGCTGCCGCGCCAATCCGGATCGCCCCCATGGCCCCCATCGTCCCAGCTTTCCATGCGTTTGAAATACGGCAGCACGTCGGCGTAAGACCAGCCCCGCGCGCCGCTGTCGTTCCAATGATCGTAGTCCCCGGCATGGCCGCGCACATAGACCATACCGTTGATCGAGGACGACCCGCCAATGACCTTGCCGCGCGGGCAGGCCAGACGGCGGCCCCCCAAATGCGGCTCGGGCTCGGACCAGTAGCCCCAATCGTAGCGCTTCATGTTCATCGGGTAGCTGAGCGCGGCGGGCATCTGGATGAACGGGCCCGCATCGGTGCCGCCATGTTCGATCACCAGCACGTCTTTGCCCGCCTCCGCGAGGCGGTAGGCCACGGCGCATCCGGCGGAGCCTGCGCCGACGATGACGTAATCTGCTTGGGGCATGGGTTTGTCCTGAAGTTCAGTCGCAGCGCGGATGGCAGGTGTCAGGATGCCTCCGGCGGCAGTTTATTTGGCTAAGTCAAACAGAGGGTTATTCGCCGCGCGGGAAGCGTTGGTTTTCCTCGACCACGTTGAGGTCCATGTGGTTGCGCATGTAGCGCTCCGAGGCTTTCTGGAGCGGTTGGTAGTCCCACGGGTAATAGCCGCCCTGCCGCAGCGCCTCGTAGACCACCCAGCGGCGGGCTTGGGAGGCCCGCACCTCGGCGTCGAACTGCTCCAGATCCCAGCGCGCCGCCGCGAGGAGGCGGAAGGCCTCAAGCGTCTTTTCGTTGGCCGGGTCCGCTGCCAGATCGGTGAGCTCCTGCGGGTCGGCCTCGAGGTCGAAAAGCTGCTCCGGGTCGATCGCGCAATTGGTGTATTTCCACCGCCCCTGCCGGAGCGCAATCATAGGCGAATAGCTCGCCTCGGCGGCATATTCCATCGCGACCGGTTCAGTCCGGGGCGCGCCCTGCCCCTGCGGGACCAGCGATTGCCCGGTGGTCCACGGCATCACCTCATCCATCGACACGCCCGCCAGATCGCACAGCGTGGGGCACACATCGATCGTGGAGATCGGATCGGTGACGAGACCGGGCTGCATGTCGGGCGCGCAGATCATCAGCGGCACCCGCGCCGAGCCTTCATAGAACGACATCTTGAACCAGAGCCCGCGTTCGCCGAGCATATCGCCATGGTCGGAGACAAAGAGGATGATCGCCTCTTGCCGGGTGCGCTCCAGCGTGTCGAGGATATCGCCAATCTTGTCGTCCAGATAGGAGATATTGGCGAAATACGCCTGCCGCGAGCGGCGCACATCTTCGTCGGTGATGTCGAAGCTGCGCCAGTCGTTTGCGTCGAAAATCCTTTGGGAATGGGGGTCTTGGTCCTCATGGGGGATCGGGCCGACCTCCGGCATCAGGTGGTCGCACGCCTCGTAAAGGTCCCAATATTTGCGCCGCGCCACATAAGGATCGTGCGGATGCGTGAAGCTCACCGTCAGGCACCACGGGCGGTCGTCATGGCCGCGCGAGAGGTCATAGAGCTTGCGCATCGCGTGATAGGCGACCTCGTCGTCATATTCCATCTGGTTGCTGATCTCGGCGACACCCGCGCCGGTCACGCTGCCCATGTTGTGATACCACCAGTCGATGCGCGCGCCGGGTGTGCGGTAGTCCGGTGTCCAGCCGAAATCGGCGGGGTAGATATCGGTGGTCAGGCGCTCCTCGAAGCCGTGCATCTGGTCGGGGCCGACGAAGTGCATTTTGCCCGACAGGCACGTCTGGTAGCCCGCGCGGCGCAGGTGGTGCGCATAGGTGGGGATGTCGGAGCGGAACTCGGCGGCATTGTCGTAAACGCCCGTCTGGCTGGGAAGCTGGCCGGACATGAACCCTGCCCGCCCAGGGGCGCAGAGCGGCGAGGCGGTGTAGGCATTGGCGAACCGGGTGGAGCGTTCGGCGAGGGCACGCAGGTTCGGGGTGTGGAGCCAGTCAGCGGGACCATCGGGGAAGAGTGTCCCGTTGAGCTGGTCTACCATCAGGATCAGAATGTTGGGCTGGGTCATCATCGGGCCTCGATAAGGGCGTTCAGAACGGAGCGGGTGCGGGCCACGGCGGCACGGGCGGAGCCTGCCTCGCTCAGGGCTTGGTGCAGGTAAATTCCGTCAATCAGGGCCGCGAGGGTCTCGGCATCGGTCTCGGGACGTGCGGAGAGCAACCGGAGCGCGTGGCGCAGGTTCGATTGCAGGCGGCGGTGATAGATCGACAAAAGGCGCCGCGCCTTGGGGTTCGTGCGCGACTGGACGTAGAACATCATCCACGCGTTCACGCTGATCGGATCGAAGGTCTCGGGCGCAAAGCTGGCCTCGATAATCGCGCAGGCCCGCTCCATCGGGGTCCGGGCGGCGCGCAGGCGCTTGGAGGTTTCCGCCTGTAAATCGCGCAGAAGTTGCTGCATGGCGGCGGCGAAAATGTCGTCCTTGCCGCCGAAATAGTGATGCGCGAGGGCCGACGACATGCCCGCGCGCTTGGCAATCCGCGCCACGGTGATGTCGAGCGTGCCCGCCTGCCCGATCTCAGCGATCGTGGCACGGGTCAGCGCGTCGCGGCGCAGCGGTTCCATTCCGAGCTTTGGCATGTGGTGCCCTCCTGTTTCGGAGGGATGTTTTATTTTGACTGGCGAGTCAATCAAATCTCATCAGGTCGCGCATGGCAGGTGCCGGAGGCCTCCGGCGGGAGCGTATTTTGGCCAAGCGAAACAGGAGCTTTGTGTGTAGAGCCTGCAAGGTGGCAGACCTGTGCCGGGCGGATCAGAGTTTCGTCGCCGGACTTGGCGGGGTGATCTGACGGCGTTTGAGCTGCGCCTCGCGCCATGTGATGAAGGTCACCGAGGCAAGGATCACCGCCCCGCCGAGCATGACGAACACATCCACCGGTTCGTTGAAAACCAGTGCGCCGAGCAGCATCGCCCAGACCAATTGCAGGAAGGTGATCGGCTGCGTGACCGTCACCGGGGCCGCCGCGAAGGCCAGCGTCATCGTGTAATGCCCGCCCGTGGCGAAGCAGGCCACCAGCATCAGCAGCGCAAGCTCGCTCCAAGTGGGCGTGACCCAGTTCGCCAGCGCGAATGGCGCAAGGAACAGCGTCACGAAGACTGACAGCAACCCAACCACCACGGAGGCGGGGATTTCATCGGCAAGGATCTTGGCGGTCAGGTACCCGCCCGCGAAGATCACCGCCGCCAGCAGCATCGCCAGATGCCCGTCCTCAACCTCGCGGAAGCCGGGGCGTAGGATGATCACCGCGCCCACGAGCGCCATCACCACCGCCGCCATGCGCCGCGCCGCGAGCCGCTCGCCGAGCACGAGCACCGCGCCGATGGAGACATAGACCGGCGCGAGGTAGTTCATCGCCGTGACCTCGGCAATCGGGATCGCGGTCATGGCGAAGAACCACAGCATCACGCCGCCCGCGTGGCAGGCGCCGCGTAGCGCCGACAGCCCCCATTGGCGCGGCGTGAGCCGGGCGGCGAGGATCGGCCGGATCGCCGGGATCAGGAACACCAGCCCGAGCATGTAGCGCAGGAAGGCCGCTTCGGCGGGCGGGATGCGGGTCCCGAGATACTTCACCAGCGCCGTGACCGCGACGAAACACACCCCGGTGACGAACATCCAGAAAATGCCCCAAAGCGGGCGGGAGGGTTTGGGATCGACCATGGGGGGTATCTAGAGCCTGCCTTGCACCGGGCTGCAAGGGGGCGCAGGCGCACGGTACGCGATGTCATGAACTTCACAACGCTGTGTGCGTCTGCGCACAAACAAAATGTCCAGCACGTCGCAGAAACGCGGTCAACCTCTTGAAATCAAGGCGGCGGCGCGCTTTCGGGCCAGCCGCACAGCCTCGCAGGACCAACCCGTTCACATCCGCTCACGGCGATCTGACCGGGCCGGGCTAGCGGACCTCGCCGAGCACCCCATATTCTTTCATACAGGGTTCACACTTGGATACACGACAATGACAACCGGCACCCATAGCGTTGACCTGACCACGGCGGAATTGCAACTGATCGAAGCCGCGCTCGACACACAGGAAAAAATTCTGTCGATGCAAAGTCGCTCAGGACAGGACAAGGTCGCCGAGCAACGCCTACTCGATCTGCGCGCGGTCAAGAAAACAGTTCAACAGCACGCTCCCCGCGCCGATGCGCAACGGGGATGGTCCGGCATGTCGCGGACGTGGTTTGGCTGAGACGCGCTTGTACCTGTGACGAGCTTGACCCGGGACCCCGCGGCGCTGCGCATACCCTCAGGTCCCACACCGCCGTTCGCCCAGATCACATCGGGGGCGCCTGGCTCAGAGCTGTGAGAGCACCTCATCGGAAGCTTCGAAATTCGTCGTCACGCGCTGGACGTCATCGTCGTCTTCCAACGCGTCGATCAGCTTCATCAGCTTTTGCATGGAGTCTAGGTCCATCTCGGTCGTTGTAACCGGTTTCCAGACCAGCTTGGTGCTCTCGCTTTCGCCCAGCTCAGCCTCAAGTGTGGTCGCGACCTCGTTGAGATCGGTGTCGGCACACCAGATCACATGTCCGTCCTCGCTGCTCTCCACGTCCTCTGCGCCCGCTTCGATCGCGGCCATCATCACCGTGTCCGCATCGCCCACCTCGGCAGGATACGTCACCTCGCCCTTGCGCTCGAACATGAACCCCACCGAGCCGGTCTCGCCGAGATTGCCCCCGTTCTTGGAGAAGGTCGAGCGCACGGTGGAGGCGGTGCGGTTGCGGTTGTCGGTCATCGCCTCGACGATCACCGCGACCCCGTTGGGGCCATAGCCCTCATAGCGGATTTCCTCGTAATCATCGCCGCCCGCCGCGGTGGATTTGTCGATGGCGCGCTGGATCACATCCTTGGGTACCGATTGCGACTTGGCCTCCTTGACCGCGAGCCGCAGGCGGGGGTTTTTCTCGGGATCGGGATCGCCCATCTTTGCCGCCACGGTGATTTCCTTGGCGAGCTTGGAAAACAGCTTCGAGCGGGCGGCGTCCTGCCGGCCCTTGCGGTGCTGAATATTCGCCCATTTTGAGTGGCCTGCCATGGGTCTTTTCCTTGTGCTGATCGGTGTTGAAGCGTCATACGACAAAGCGCGGGCCCGCTTCAACCCACCCTGCACAGGCGGGCTGCGACTTGTGCTGGCCAGCGGCGCAGGCAACGGCTAGGCTGAACCACACGATTGCTTGCACCCCCGCCCGAGGAGCGACCTACGATTTCAACCTCACGCACAAAACGCCGCCTCGCCGCCATCCTCGTTGC
This sequence comes from uncultured Aliishimia sp., assembly GCA_965656085.1. Lineage (GTDB taxonomy): Bacteria > Pseudomonadota > Alphaproteobacteria > Rhodobacterales > Rhodobacteraceae > Aliishimia. The sequence goes on from CBFHJA010000010.1 coordinate 98,520, forward strand.
GGATGTGGTCGGGTACTCCGCCCGTATGGGCAACGATGAGATCGGCACCCGCGCCGAGATAAATGACCTGCTCGACGAGGTTGTCGCACCCTTGCTCGCCACCCATCATGGCCGTCTGTTCAAGACCGTCGGGGACGGGTTTCTCGCAGAGTTTGCCTCGGTCGTGGAAGCGGTGGACTGTGCGATGCAAATCCAATCGCAGATGGTGCAGCGCCCCGGCACGGCCGGGATGCAGTTGCGGATCGGCATCAATCTCGGGGATGTGATCGTCGAAGGCGATGATCTGCATGGCGACGGGGTCAATGTGGCAGCACGACTGGAGGCCCTTGCCGAGCCCGGCGGTGTTTGCATTTCACGCTCCGCACGCGATCAGATCCGGGACAAGCTGAGCTACGGCATGGCCGACATGGGCGAGATCGAGGTCAAGAACATCGCACGCCCGGTGCGTGCCTTCCGCGTGTTGCCGGCCGGTGAAGCGCCCAGCCCAACCGCCGCAAGCGGCCCACGCCGTAGTCGTTTTGGCCTCGCCGCAGCGCTTGGCCTCTGCGCCGTGATCGCAGCCGGTTTGGTGGCGTGGCTGGAGCCATGGGCCGGACGTGTCGAAGCCGCCTCTCTCGAAGAGATGCAATTGCCATTGCCGGATCGCCCCTCCGTGGCCGTTCTGCCCTTTGCAATCCCTCAGGGCAGCGCAGATGACCAACTCTTCGCCGATGCCGTGACAGAAGACCTGACGCGCAGTCTGGCCCGGGTGTCGGGCCTGTTCGTGATCGCGCGCAGCTCGACCCTCGACTTCGTCGGTGACAAGGCCAGCCCGGCCCGCGCCGCCGAGCAATTGGGCGTCCGCCACGTGGTGCGCGCCACCCTGCGGCGCAATGGCGATCAACTGCGGGTGGATGCTGAACTGATAGATGCCCTGTCGGGCCGTATTGTCTGGTCTGACCGGCTCGAGAAGCAATCAGGAGATCTGTTCGGCCTGCAAGACCAGCTGGTGTCGGCGCTCGCGTCGCGCTTGTCCAGTGACCTCAGGCGCGTTCAGGATCAGCCGCGCTACACGGCCAGCCCCGAGGCATTCATGCTCTGGACGCGCGCGGATCATGAGAGCTGGCAGAACACGGAGCCGAGCTATGCGGCGGCACGCACCTTTGCCCGTCAGGCCTTGGCGATTGATCCGGATTTCGCGCGTGGCAAGGCTGTGCTGGCCTTCGTGGAGACGCAATCCGGTTACTTCCGGGTGGCGGACGACCCGCAGGATGCGCTGTTGCGCGGCTTGGAACTGGCGGAACGGGCCGTCGCGTTGCAGCCTGCGGACTGGTATCCGAAATCCGTGCTGGCACAGGCTCTGATGAACCTGCGCCGCTACGACGAAGCCTATGCCGCCTATGACGCAGCCCTCGCTCTGGAACCCGCCCATGCACGGCTTTTGACCCGTTCGGCCCTGCCATTGATTTTTATGGGGCGCGGCGCGGAGGCCGAGGAACGGCTGCGCGTCGCCATGCGCCTCAATCCGTTCTACGATTGGCTGCCCGATCAACTGCTGGGTCAGTCACTCTATTTGCAGGAACGCTATCAGGAGGCGGAGGCCAGCCTTGAGAAGGCGCGCGGCAAGAACCCGCGCTTTATAGGCAATCTGTGGTGGCGCGCCGCCACGCTCGCGCAGCTTGGCGACATCGAGCAGGCGCGCATGGTCGTGTCGCAGATTCAGGAGCGGATGCCGCAAGCCCGCATCTCCACCTCTTTCATCCAGATCAGCGATGCTTCGGCCATGGCCCGTTTCGAAGACGGGTTGCGGCGTGCCGGTTTGCCCGACTAGGGCGCGTGAGACCATGACCACCGACCAAATCATCCTCTTTTGCCTGTTCGGCGCGGTGTTCGGCCTGCTGCTCTGGGGGCGATTCCGCTACGACGTCGTGGCCTTTTCCGCTCTCCTGACCGGCGTGGTGCTGGGCGTGGTGCCCGCTTCGGACGCGTTCTCCGGCTTTGGCCACCCGGCCACGCTCGTGGTCGCGCTGGTCCTCGTGGTCTCGGCGGGGCTGGTACGCTCGGGCGCAGTCTTCCTGATCACCCGCACGCTGGTCGATGCCACGCGCGCGCTGGGCGCGCATATCGCGCTGATGGGAGCCATTGGCGGGGTGCTGTCGGCCTTCATGAACAACGTGGCCGCGCTGGCGCTGCTGATGCCCGTGGACATGCAGACCGCCCGCAAGGCCGGGCGCGCGCCGGGGCTGTCGCTGATGCCGCTCTCCTTTGCGACGATCCTTGGTGGAATGATCACGCTGATCGGCACGCCGCCCAATATCATCATCGCCGCGATCCGCGAGGAGAGCCTCGGCGCGCCCTTCGCGATGTTCGACTTTGCCCCGGTGGGCGGCGTGGCGGCCATTGCCGGGATGGCGTTCGTTGCGCTGATCGGCTGGCGCCTGATCCCCGCGCGAGAAGACGCCGGCGCGGCGCTTGGCGATATGTCTTCCTATATCGCGGAGTTGACCGTGCCCGAGGACAGCAAGCAGATCGGCAATCGCCTTGGCGATCTGGACGAGGCCGCCGAAGCGGCGGATGTCGCGATCATCGGTTTGGTCCGGGACGGCAAGCGCGTTTACGGGCGCGGGCGCAGCACGGCCCTCCGGGAGAGAGACGCGCTGGTCGTCGAGGCCACGCCGGACGCGCTCGACGAGTTCCGCGCGGCGCTCTCGCTCGCGGTGGCCGACACCGAGCGCGAGGAAAAGCTCACTGCGGCCGGTGAGGGCGTCGAAGTGATCGAAGTCGTGGTCACCGAAACCTCACGGCTTGTGGGGCGCACCGCGCAATCGGTCGGGCTGAACTGGCGCCGGTCCACGGTGCTGATGGGGATCTCGCGGCAAGGCCGCCGGATCACCAGTGAAATCCGCAAAACCGCGATACAGCCGGGCGATATCCTGCTGCTCCTCGTGCCGACGGGGACCGGGCCTGATGTGACGACCTGGCTGGGCTGCCTGCCGCTTGCCGAGCGAGGGCTCGCAATGACGCAGGACAGCAAGGTCTGGCTCGCCATCGCCCTGTTCGGCGGGGCTGTGATCGCGGCCTCACTGGGGCTGATCTACCTGCCCGTGGCGCTCGGGCTTGTGGTGGTGGCCTATGTGCTCACGAAGATCGTGCCCTTGCAGGAACTCTACACCCATATCGAATGGCCGGTGGTGGTGCTGCTCGGCTCGATGATCCCGCTTGGCGCCGCGCTGGAAAGCTCGGGCGGCACCGAGTTGATCGCCGGGGCGCTGGTGGGGCTGACCGACGGGTTCCCGGCCTGGGCCGTGCTGACAGTGCTGATGGTGGTGACGATGACCCTGTCGGATGTGCTCAACAACACCGCAACCACGATTGTCGCCGCCCCCGTGGGCATCCAGATGGCGCACAGCCTCGGCGTTAATCCCGACCCGTTCCTGATGGCCGTCGCGGTCGCGGCGTCCTCGGCGTTCCTCACCCCGATCGGGCACAAGAACAACACCCTGATCCTCGGCCCCGGCGGCTACCAGTTCGGCGACTATTGGCGCATGGGCCTGCCGCTGGAGATCATCGTCGTGGCGGTGTCGATCCCGGCGATCTTGCTGTTCTGGCCGCTCTAGAGGGGGCGCGCTGCGCGCGGTTGCTGCGCAAGCGAGAGTTCCAAGCCTGCCGCAACAGCGGCGGGCGATGCATGTCAGGCTCTTTTCCCTCTGAAAAGATGCCGGGAGGGCATTCTCGCGCTCTTGGAGGTATTTTTGACCCAAAGAAGCCGGGCGAGTGCTCAAACGGCACCGGGTCGCAAGGACTACCGTTTTGCCGCCGACTGCCCTAAGACGCGGGGGAGAACCCCGAGACCTGCCCATGCCCAAACCCTTCCTGATCCTGCAACTGCGCCCCGAAACCGAGGCCGCCGACGATGAATTCGCCGCGATCCTCGCCAAATCGGGGCTACCTCAAGAGCGCGCATGGCGCATCCGGCTCGATCAGGACAGCTTGCCAGCCGAGCTTGATCTGGCAGACACCGCAGGGGTGCTCGTTGGCGGCGGGCCGGGCTGTGTGAGCGATGCGCCGGAGGACAAATCCGAGGTGGAGGCGAAGATCGAAGCCGACTGCCTGAGCCTGATGCCGCAGATCACAGAGACCGATCACCCGTTCATGGGGTGCTGCTACGGCATCGGCATCCTTGCCCACCATCTTGGCGCCGAGGTGAGCAAGGCACGCTTCGGCGAGCCGGTGGGCCATGTCACCTGCACCCTTACCGAAGACGGCGCGGCCGATCCGCTCTCTTCAGGGCTGCCTTCCACGTTCGACGCCTTTGTCGGCCACAAGGAAGCGGTGCAGCACCTGCCGACAGGCGCGGTTCACCTGATGGCATCCGAGCCCTGCCCGTTCCAGATGATCCGCTACAAGAGAAACATATACGCCACCCAGTTCCACCCCGAAGCCGACAGCGCGGGCTTCGAAACCCGCATCCGCATCTACCGCCACAAGGGCTATTTCGCCCCCGAAACCGCAGATGAGCTCATCGCCATGTGCCGCGCGGCAGATGTGAGCCAGCCCGAGATCATCCTGCGCCGGTTCGTTGCGCGGTATGGCGCGGCTTGAGAGGGTGCGCGCCTGCGCCCTGACCAAGCGTCAGGCTTGAGCCAAACCCGTTCCCGCGCGTAACCTTTCTCGGCAAGGGAGAGGCGCGTATCGTGGACATTCTGATCAACGTGGTTCTGCCGCTGTCGCTGGCGATCATCATGCTGAGCCTCGGCATCGGCCTGACGCTCGGGGATTTCACCCGCGTGGCACGGCAGGGCCGGGGGTTCGCCGTGGGCGCGGCGGCACAAGTGCTGGCCTTGCCACTCGCGGCCTATCTCGCGATCCGCGCCTTCGGCCTCACCGGAGAACTCGCGGTCGGGATCATGCTCCTCGCTGTCTGCCCCGGCGGCGTCACATCCAACATGCTCTCCAAGCTGAGCCGGGGCGATGTCGCGCTCTCGGTCTCGCTCACCGCAGTGATCTCGCTGCTGTCGATCCTCACCGTCCCCATCCTCGCGGCGTGGTCCGTGGTACATTTCATGGGGCAGGACGCGCCCGAGGTTTCGGTGGCCGGGCTGTCGCTCGCGGTGTTTCTGATCACCACCCTGCCCGTCGCGCTCGGCGTCACGGTCCGCCACCTGGCCCCGGCTTTCGCGGACCGGATCGAGCCCACCCTCTCGGGGTTCGCCACAGGCCTTTTCGTGCTCATCGTGATCGCTGCGCTGGCCTCAAACTGGGCGCTCTTCGTCGAGAATCTGCCCCGGCTTGGCCCGGCACTCATTACCCTCAATGCAGGGCTCATGATGCTGGGACTCGCCGCCGCGCGCCTTGCGGGACTGGGCTGGCGTGATGCCAAGACGATCTCGGTCGAGGCGGGCATCCAGAACGCCACACTCGCCATCGCCCTTGGCACGATCATCACCGGGCAGACGGACGGGTTCACCGCGATGGAACTGCCGCCCGCCGTCTACGGGATCACCATGTATCTCGTTGCCCTGCCTTTTGTTTTCTGGTTCCGGAGCCGCCCATGACCGACAGTGCTGACGCCATCATCGTGGGGGCGGGCCTTGCCGGGCTGGTCGCAGCTGCCGAGCTTGGAGACCGGGGCAAGCGGGTGCTGATTGTGGATCAGGAGGGGCCGCAAAACCTTGGCGGTCAGGCGCATTGGTCGCTTGGGGGCCTGTTCATGGTAGACACGCCGGAGCAGCGGCGGATGGGCATCCGCGACAGCCATGCGCTCGCGCGGAACGATTGGTTCGGCTCGGCCCAGTTCGACCGCGACGAGGATGCCTTGCCCCGGCAATGGGCCGATGCCTATCTCGACTTCGCCGCCGGAGAGATGCGCCCGTGGCTCCACAACATGGGCCTACGCTGGTTTCCGGTGGTGGGCTGGGCCGAGCGCGGCGGGATGTTCGCCGATGGACATGGCAACTCAGTGCCGCGCTTTCACATCACATGGGGCACCGGACCGGGGGTTCTGGAGCATTTCATCCGGCGCTGCAAGGCGCACGAAGCCTCTGGAAAGATTACCTTTTGCTTCCGTCATCAGGTGGACCGAATCGAGATGGAAAACGGCGCGGCGACGGGCGTGTCAGGCACATTGCTCGCCGAAGACCCAGCCCCGATCGGCGCAAAGACGAACCGCGATCCGGCGGGCGAGTTCCGCCTCCACGCGCCCTCGGTGATCGTCACCTCCGGAGGCATTGGCGGGAACTTCGAGATGGTGCGGAAGGTCTGGCCCACCGACCGTCTGGGGCCTGCGCCGAAGGATATGGTAGCGGGCGTTCCGGCGCATGTGGACGGGCGCATGATCGGCATCTCCGAGCAGGCGGGCGGGCATGTGATCAATGGCGACCGGATGTGGCATTACACTGAAGGCGTGAAGAATTGGGACCCGATCTGGCCAGCCCATGGCATCCGGATTTTGCCGGGGCCGTCGTCGATGTGGTTCGACGCCGAAGGCAACCGCTTTGCGCCGCCTGCCCTGCCCGGGTTTGACAGCATGAGCACGCTGCGGACGATCCTTGAGACGGGGTATGAGTATAGCTGGTTCGTGCTCACGCAAAAGGTGATCAAAAAGGAGTTTGCGCTCTCGGGCTCCGAGCAAAACCCTGATTTCACGTCGAAAAAGTGGAGCGAGGTGATCCGGCAGCGGATCTTGTCCGGGGCGAAGGCGACCGGGCCTGTGGAGGCGTTCAAGGACCGGGGTGAGGATTTCGTTGTCGCGCAGGATTTGCCCAGCCTTGTCAAAGGCATGAACCAGATCGCGGGGGGCGGGCTCATTGACGAGGTCAAGCTGCGCGCGCAGATCGAGGCGCGGGACGCACAGGTGAACAACCCGTTCAGCAAGGACGCGCAGATGATGGCGATCCACGCCGCGCGCAACTATCGCGGCGACCGGCTGATCCGCACAGCCAAGCCGCACAAGTTCCTCGATCCCGCCAATGGGCCACTGATTGCCGTGCGATTGCATATACTTACGCGCAAGACCCTTGGCGGGCTGCAGACCGATTTGCAGAGCCGGATGGTGGGCGCGGATGGCAAGGTGGTGCCGGGGCTCTTTGCCGCCGGGGAGGTCGCGGGCTTTGGCGGGGGCGGATATCACGGCTATAATGCGCTGGAAGGCACGTTTCTGGGCGGGTGCATTTTCTCGGGGCGCAATGCGGGGCGGTCGGAGAGTATCGCGTGAAAGGGTTAACGGGGCGAACGTTGCGCGCGCCCAAAATCGCACAAAACGTGAATAGAGGCGTTAACGCCATAAAAACAAGGGATGGCATGTGTATGGCTCGGCGTATGGCTAAGCGTATGGCACCTGTACATACAAATCCCGATTCGTTCCGCGATTTGAAGCCGTTAAGGCAGCGTGCGGTGGTTCGGCGTTAACCATTTGGGCAAAGGTTTGGTGGGCAAATTGCCCACCCTACGCCGCGCCCCAGCAGTGTCCCAGGTCGATCTTCCGGGCACCCCGCCCTTGTCTTCTTTGGGTCAAAAATACCCTCGGAGGCGCGTCCCCCCGCCTGACGCAAAGCGAGCGGAACCCCTCTTACGGCGTGAGCGGCCAGATCAGCGGGATCAGCGCCGAGGCGAGGATACCAACACTCAGGTTCAACGGAATCCCCACCCGCAGGAAGTCGGTGAACTTGTACCCGCCGGGACCATAGACCAGCATGTTGGTCTGATAGCCAATCGGCGTGGCGAAGCTCGCGGAGGCCGCGACCATCACCGCGACCACCAGCGGGCGGGGGTCCAGCCCCAGCGCGGTGGCAAGGCCGATGGCGATGGGGGTGACGACCACCGCGACGGCGTTGTTGGAGACCAGTTCGGTCAGCACCGAGGTCAGCAGGTAGATCGCCCAGACGATCAGGAAGGGCGGCAGCATCGACAGGCCCGGTGCGATGGCCTCGACAATCAGCGACACCGCGCCGGACGCCTTCAGCGCCGCGCCCACGGCCAGCATGGAAAAGATCAGCGCCAGAAGGCGGCCATCCACGAAACCGAACGCTTCGTCCGCGTCGATACAGCGCGTCACCAATACGAGCGCCACCGCCAGCACCGAGAGCATCAGGATCGGCGCGACCCCAAGCGCAGCCAGCCCAACAATCGCCAGCAGCGCACCGATGGCGATGGGGGCGTGGCCCCGGCGGTAGGCACGCTGCGAGGGGTGCGAGACATCCACGAGGTCCATGTCCGAGGCAAGGCGCTGGATATCCTCGGGCGCGCCTTCGAGCAGAAGCGTGTCGCCGACCTTCACCACCAGATCGTCAAGCTGCCGCCCGATATTCTGGTTCCGCCGGTGCACCGCCAGTGGGTAGACGCCATAGCGCCGCCGCAGCCGCAGCGCGCCAAGCGAGCGGCCCACCATCTTGCAGCCCGGTGTGATCAGCACTTCGACCGTGGACGTCTCCACCGCGCCCACCTGATCCAGCCGTTTCAGCGATTTGTTGCGCTGGAGCGACAACAGCTCGGTCATCTGGGTGCGCAGCACCACCCGGTCGCCGACCTGTAGCTCCACCCCCGCGAGGTTGCGGCGCAGGGACTGATCGCCCCGGATCACGTCCACGAGCCGCACCCCTTCGCGTTTGAACAGCTGCACCCCGCTCACCTCGCGCCCGATGAGGTTGCTGTCGGGCGGGATCACCGCCTCGGTGAAGAATTTGCGCCGAGAATTGTCCGATAGCAGCGTCGACATGCTATGCCGGTCGGGCAGCAGGCGGGGCGCGACGAAGCGCAAATAGAGCATGCCCCACGCCACGAGCGCGATGCCGAGCGGGGTCACTTCGAAAATCGTGAACGGCTCAAGGCCTTGGGTGCGCGCGACGCCATCCACCAGCAGGTTCGTGGAGGTGCCGATCAGCGTGAGGGTGCCGCCGAGAATCGCCGCATAGGAGAGCGGCATCAGCAGCTTGGAGGCCTGCACGCCCATGGTGCGCGCGAGCTGCGTGAAGACCGGGATCATCACCACGACGACCGGCGTGTTGGACACAATCGCCGAGGCCAGCACCACGAAGGCCATGAGCATCACGATGGCCAGCGTCGGATTGGTGCGCGCCTGCCGGTCGGCAATGCCGGTGAACGCATCGAGCGCGCCGGTGCGCACCAGCGCGCCCATGATGATGAACATCGCCGCGATGGTCCACGGGGCCGGGTTCGACAGCACCTCCAGCGCGTCCTCATAGGGCAGCACCCCCGAGGCCAGCATCAGCGCCACCCCGGCGATGGCCACGACCTCGGTGGGGAAGGTCTCGCGCAGGAACAGGATGAACATCATCGCCACGACCGTGAGCGTCAGCACAGCTTGTCCGGTCTGGGACAGGTCGAGAAGGTCGGTCACGCGCGGGCAAGCCCCTGAAGAACGTCAGCGCCCAGCATCGCCCATCGCGGCATCTGCCGCAAGCGCCGGTTTGCGGCGCGGCTGCACCAGCGCCATGCCCAGCAGCATCAGCGCCAGCGACGCCCAAACAAGCGGCGGGTAGCTCTCATCCAGCAACAGGTACGCCCAGAACACACCGAAGAGCGTCACGAGGTAGGAGATTTGCACCGCGAAGACCGGGCCCGCGCGGCCCACCAGCCAGACATAGCCCGAATAGACCAGCACATGGGCCGTGGAGCCGGCCATCTGGGCGTAGTCGGGGACCCCGTAAGGCGGGCGCGGGTCGATCCATTGGCCCGAGCCAATCGCGAACGGCAGCGAGATGATCGCGCCGAAGATCGACGCGCCCCAGAGCAGTTGGATCGCGTCCAGCCCCGCCGTGCCCCATTTGGCGACGAAATTGCCCTCGAAGGCGTAGAACATGCCGGAAATCAGGGCAACCAGCACCCAGAGCACCGGCAGCGCGAGGGTCAGGTCCGCGCCCGGCAGGACCAGCAGCAAGACCGAGGACAAACCCACGAGAAGGCCCATGAAGCGGCGCCATTCGAAACTGTCGAGCGCCAGCAGGAGCGCGATGGGGAAGGCCCAGATCGGGATCATCGAGAGCAGGATCGACAGGATGCCCGAGGGCAGGTGGACCGCCGCCTGATAGCTCGCGGTGTTGGGCAGCAGCGAGCCGATCAGCGCGATGAAGACATACATGCGGATCTGGCGCCAGCCCATGGGCAGTCTGAGGCGCAGGATCAGGGCGATGGGGGTCATCACCGCCGCACCGATGGCCATCTGCCAGAAGATCAGGCCGAAATGCTGGTAGCCCTCGGAGACCGCGAGCTTGGTCATCGGCATCGTGAAGCCCCAGCCCGCGCCGAAAAGCACAAGCATCAGGGTGTAGAACAGCGCGTCGCGCCTTGTCATGCCGCCGGGCCTTGCGGGGCGAGGCGGCCGCCCTGCCGGACCGGGACGATGCGCGTGGCCGCGCCGGTCTGATCGTCGGTCTCGATATAAACGCCGGAGAGCGTGACATCGCCCATCGCCGGGGTGAAGCGGTCCTTGGGCATTCCGGTCAAGAAGCGTTGCAGGGGCTCGGTCTTTTCCATGCCGATCACGCTGTCATAATCGCCGCACATGCCCGCATCGGTGAGATAGCCAGTGCCCTTGGACAGGATCATCGCATCGGCGGTGGGCACATGGGTGTGGGTGCCGACGACGAGGCTGGCGCGGCCATTGCACCAATGCCCCAGCGCCATCTTCTCGGAGGTCGCCTCGCAATGCACATCGACGATCACCGCATGGGCCTGTCCCCCGCGCGGGTAGGTCTTGAGCGCCGCGTCGATGGCGGAGAACGGGTCGTCAAAGGCGCGGCGCATGAAGACATTGCCGAGGACTTGCGCGACGAGAACCTTCTTGCCCCGCGGGGCGTCGAAGAGGCGTGCGCCCTTGCCGGGGGCCGCCTTGGAGAAGTTGAGCGGGCGCAGGATGCGCGGCTCGTGTTCGATGGCCTGCAGCATGTCCTTCTGGTCGAAGGCATGATCGCCCAGCGTGATCACGTCCGCGCCCGCGTCGAGAATGCCCTTTGCATGGGCGCTCGTGAGGCCCATGCCGGAGGACGCGTTCTCGCCATTGACCACGACGAAATCGAGCGCCCACTCGGCGCGCAGGCGCGGCAAGTGGTCGGACACAGCGCGCCGACCCGCGCGGCCCATCACATCTCCGAGGAACAGAATCTTCATGGGGGCGGACGTAGGCTGTCCATGGCGCCGGGGCAAGCGGGAATGGACGCGTTGTCGCGGCGGACGCGCCTGCGGCGCGTGGGGGAGCGCTGCTCCCCTCGCCCCTCGGAATATTTTTGTCAAAAGGAAAACAGGGGCGGGGCGCTCCCAAGGGCGACGTGGGACGCTTTGGTGTGACACGCCCCGGGCGTAGACCCGGGGCCTCGATGTTCAGCGTTGCGCCCGATCCTGCGAGGCCCCGGATCAAGTCCGGTGCGGGGGTATGTGGGGGCCTCCGACGCGCCACCGCACGGTAGTCCTACGCCCCTTTAACCCGTTTGCGCTAGACCTCGCCGCGAGCTCAAAACTGCCTCTTAGAGCATTTTCCGATCAATCTGGATCGTATCCGCAGGCGGCGAAGTAGTTTTCGCACTCCTGCGGCGTGAAGCAGTCGACGATCTCGCCGATGGTATGCC
>CBFHJA010000011.1:0-108233 GCA_965656085.1 uncultured Aliishimia sp.
CCTCGGGCGTGGCGGGCGCGAGCGCCATCTCCAGCCGCACCGCGCCGGAGCCATCGGGGGCCGGGACCAGCCCCACATCGCGCGGCAGCATCGGCTGCGCCAGATCGGCCACCAGCCGGGTCCAGCCCGGCTCCATCGCCCCGAAACGCATCCCGGTGAGCGCGCGCCCCGGCCCGGTCAGCAGATCGGCGGGGTCCGTGCCAGCGAAATCGAGTTCGGAGAAATCCACCACCAACCGGGCCGGATCGGTGAGCGTGAAGACGCGGAAGGGCACGCCGAGGCTCATCGCCAGCGCGATGCGCACCTGCCCCGTGCTATCCTCGGTGATCTGCGAGGCGCCGGGATCCAGCCGCGCAAGGCCGGTGAGCGGCTGCGAGGCGGCAGCCGTGAGGGACAGCGCCCAGAGGGCGAGGGTCAGGAATAGGGTACGGATCATCTGCTCGTGCCTCTGGATGGGCGTTTGCGCGCAGTCTACCGCAAAGCGCCGCGCTTGGGAATCCCGCGCGGGGGCTGCGATTTTTGGAAAAATCGCGTTCTGAGGTCAAATGCGGGAGGCCATGAAGGTTTTGAGCCGGGCGAGGCCGTCTTCGATGTCCGCCGTGCTGCGGGCATAGGAGAAGCGCAAGGTCTGGTGGCCTCGGCCTGGGTCGAAATCGAGACCCGGCGTGACCGCCACCCCGGCCTCGGCGAGAATTTCGGCGGCGAAGGCGCGGCTGTCACCTGTGTAGCGGGCCACGTTGGCATAGATGTAGAACGCGCCATCGGGGGGCGCGATGTCGTCGAAGCCCGCCGCTTTGAGACCCTCCACCATCAGGGCGCGGTTGCGGGCGTAGACCGCGAGATTGGCTTCGATCTCGTCTTTGCAGTCGAGGGCCGCGAGGGCCGCGACCTGCGCCACATGGGGCGGGCAGATGAACATGTTCTGGGCGATACGCTCGACGGTGCGGACATGGCTCTCGGGCACGACCATCCAGCCCACGCGCCAGCCGGTCATGGAGAAATACTTCGAAAAGGAGTTGATCACATAGGTCTCGTCGGTGACCTCCAGCGCCGTGACCGCTTTGGCCTCGTATTCGATGCCGTGGTAGATTTCGTCGGAGATGAAGGCCGTTCCGGTCTCGGCGCAGGCCCCGGCGAGGGCGGCGAGCGCGGGTTTGCCGAGCATGGTGCCGGTGGGGTTCGCCGGCGAGGCGACCATCAGGCCTTGCAGATCGAGGCCCGCGAGGTCTGTGGGAACCGGTTGGTAGCGGTGTTCGGGGGCGGCTTCGATCAGGACCGGGGAGAGGCCGAGGGCCGACAGGATCTGGCGGTAGCTCGGATAGCCCGGCGCGGCGATGCCGACCCGCTCGCCCGAATCGAAGAGCGCGGTGAAGGCGAGGATGAACGCGCCCGAGGAGCCGGGCGTGACGATAACGCGGGCCGGGTCGAGGTCGACGCCGTACCATTCGCCATAGAGCCGGGCGATGCGGGCGCGCAGGGCGGGCAGGCCGAGGGCGACGGTGTAGCCCAGCGGATCAGTGGCCACCGCCTTTTGCACCGCGTCCACCGCGCCTGCGGGCGCGCCGGTGCCGGGCTGGCCCACTTCCATGTGGATAATGTGCCGCCCCGCCGCCTCGGCCTGCCGCGCGGCCTCCATCACATCCATCACAATAAACGGATCGACCTTGCTTCGGGTTGAATTGCGCATGGGGGTGCTCCAGTCTAGGTCTCATGCGCTTAGACCCATCCCGGCCCGGCCCGTCAATCCTTCGCTTCGCCGCGACCTGCCTTCTGGCGGGGGTTTTGGCGGTGAGCGCCCTGCCCGCGCAGGCCATCACGCTGCTGCGCGATGCCGATCTGGAATACGGGCTCAAGCAGCTTGCCGCGCCCGTGCTTCAGGCCGCTGGGCTCAGTCCGCAACGGGTGAAAATCCTGATTGTGGACGATCCGAACATGAACGCCTTCGTGGTCTCTCAGGACGCGATTTTCATCCATTCGGGGCTGATCACACGGCTCTCCAGCGCCGGGCAGGTGCAGGGGGTGATCGCCCATGAGGCCGCGCATATCGCCAACGGGCACCTGACGCGGCGGCTGACCAATCTCAAAACCGCGCGCACCGTGGCCGGGCTCGGGATCGCACTCGCGGCGGTGGCGGCGGCCAGTGGCAGCGGCGAGGCGGCGGGCGGGATCGCGCTTGGCTCGGCCAGCACCGCACAACGGGTGTTTTTCAAGCATACCCGCGCCGAGGAGGCCTCCGCCGACCAATCCGCCGTGCGCTACATGCGTGCCGCCGGGATCAGCCCCGCCGCGCTGGCGCAGGTCATGCAGATCTTTCGCGGGCAGGAAGTGCTCTCGGAGCGCAATCAGGACCCCTATGTGCGCTCGCATCCGCTGAGCCGCGACCGGCTGCGGGCCATCGACGCCTATGCCGCGACCGCGCCCGATCTTCCCCCGGACCAAACTGCCGCCTATTGGTTCGAGCGCGTGAAGGGCAAGCTGAACGCCTATAAGCGGCCCGGCTGGAGCTTGCGGCGCGCGAATGAGAGCCCCTATGCGGATGTGCGGGCGATCCGGCGCGCGGTGGCCCATCACCGGAACTCGCAAACGAAAAAGGCGCTCGCGGCGGTGGACAGCGCCCTCGCGGCGCGGCCCAAGGATCCGTTTCTGCACGATCTGAAGGGCTGGATCCTGATGGAGACCCGCAATTTCAGCGGCGCGGTCGCCTCTTACGGGCGCGCTGTGCAGCTTGCCCCGCGCGACGCGCTGATTCTGGCAGGCTACGGGCGCGCGCTGCTGGCCACAGATCAGACCGGCAAGGCCTTGAACACGCTGGAAAAATCGCGCTCCATCGACTATCGCGATGGCTCGATGCTGCGCGATTTGTCGGTCGCCTATGCCAAGTCCGGCCAGCGCGGGATGGCCGCGCTCGTCACCGCCGAGCGCTACGCGCTGCAAGGGCGGCTGCAAGACGCCGGAATCCATGCCAAACGCGCCTCCGATCTGTTGCCGCGCGGCTCCGGCCCTTGGCAACGGGCGCAGGATGTGTTGATTGCGTCTGAACGCGCTTCCAGATGAAGGATTGCTCCATGCTCCGTTACTGCCTGACGACCCTTGCCGCCCTGCTGATCGCCGTGCCTGCCGCCGCGCTCGATCTCAAATCCATGAATGACGAGGAGCGCGCCGCCTTCGGCGAGGCCGTGCGGGCGTATATCCTCGAAAATCCCGAACTGATCATGGAGGCCGTCGCGGTGCTCGAAGAGCGTCAGCAAGCCGCCCAAGCACAGGCCGATGTGCAACTTGTGGCCGACAATCGTGAGGCGCTCTTCAATGATGGGTTCTCTTATGTGGGCGGTAACCCGGAAGGCGACATCACGCTCGTGGAGTTCATGGATTACCGCTGCGGGTTCTGCAAACGCGCCGCCCCGGAGGTCGAGAAGCTGCTCGCCGCCGATGGCAATATCCGGCTGATCATCAAGGAATTCCCCATTCTGGGCGACCAATCCGTGCTCGCCTCGCGCTTTGCCATCGCGGTCAAGACTGTCGCGGGAGACGAGGCCTACAAGGCGGCCCATGACGCGCTCATCGCCTTCAACGGCGACATCACCATGCCGGCGCTGACGCGGCTCGGCGAGACCTTGGCGCTTGATATGGACGCGATCGCCGCGGCCATGGGCAGCCCTGAGGTGACCGCCGAGATCGCCGCCACGCGGGCGCTGGCCGAACGGCTCCAGATCACCGGCACGCCGACCTTCGTGATGGAAGACGAGCTGCTGCGCGGCTTTCTGCCCTTCGATCAGTTGCAGGTCATCGCCGCCGACAAGCGGGGCTGACCCCCTCCTGCCCGGCGGGTCGCGTCAGGCCGTGCGGGCGCGGGGCAAGTAGAGCGCGACCTCGGTGCCCTCGCCCTCGGTGCTGGTGATCTCGATATCGCCGCCGGACTGTTCGGCAAAGCCAAGCGCCATCGGCAGGCCGAGCCCCGAGCCCTGCCCCGGCGGCTTGGTGGAAAAGAACGGCTCGAAGACCTGCCCGCGGATCTTGGCGGCAATGCCCGCGCCGGTATCGTTGATGCGCAGGCAGATCATGTCCCGCCCATCGTGCAGCACCTCTTCGGCGTCGAGCCAGATCGTGCCACCCTCGGGCATCGCCTCCTTGGCATTGAGGATCAGGTTCAGCAGCACCGCGAGCAGCGTGGCGCTGTCGGCATAAAGCGCGGGCACACCCGCTGTCTCGCCGATCTGCAGGCGGTGGCGGCGCCCGAGCATCCGGTCCGCCAGCGGGGCCAATTCGCCGCGCAGCGCCTCCAGCGTCACCGGGGCCGGGTTCAGCGGCGCCTTGCGGGCAAAGGCCAGAAGCTGGCCAGTCAGCGTCGCCCCGCGCTGTGCCGCCGTCTCCGCCTCACTCAGAAACTGTGCGCGGTCCGCGTCATTGCGCGCCTGCCCGCTCAGTTCCAGATTGCCCAGAACCACCGTGAGCAAATTGTTGAAATCATGCGCGATGCCTGCGGAAATCTGGCCAATCGCGCGCTGGTGCTCGGAGCCAATCTGGCGCGCATACGCCGCCTTCTCCTTCACGCGCGCCCGGTACATCTCGGCGATCAGAAACCCGTGATAGACGCAGAACATGACGATCCCGAACGCAATCAGATAGGTCGGCGTGCTCAGACCCGAGCGCCAGACCTCGATCGCGACAAAGCCCGCCGCCGCCACGTAGAGCGCCGCCGTATCCATCAAGAACAGGTAAGGCCCGCGCACGCGCAAGGCCAGCGTGTTCATCGCCACCGAGACATAGAGCAGCAACGCACCGTAATGCATCTGCGAGGTCGGCATCGCATAGAGGTACAGGCACACCGAGAGCAGGAAGAGAAAGGACGTCAGGCCGAGCAGCCCGATCATGACGAATTGCACGGACGACACGCGGCGCGGCGCCGCCGCCACCCGCCACACGTAGAGACTGAACAAAAGCTGGTAGCCCGCGAACCACAGCAGGAACACCGGATCGGACAAGATCCACGACGCGCCCGCCGCCACCACCGCCAGAAGAACAGTCCGCGTCTGGACGTCACGATTTTTGTAGCTGTCGATGCGTTTGATCGCGCTCAGGTCATGGCCCAGCGGGTCCGCCACGTATCAAGCTCCCGGCTTACTCCGCGGCGGTCTCCTGTGCCGCGGCGGCTGCTTCGAGTTCCGCAGCCTTTTGTTCAACCTGATCCACAATGTGGTCGACCATCTGGTCGTTGTCCATCCTGTGGCTCTGTTTTCCGGCCAGATAGACCATGCCATTGCCCGCACCGCCCCCAGTGAAACCGACATCGGTCATCAGCGCTTCGCCGGGGCCGTTGACGACACACCCGATGATGGAAAGCGACATGGGCGTCTTGATATGCTCCAGCCGCTTTTCGAGAATCTCCACCGTCTTGATCACGTCGAATCCCTGCCGCGCGCAGGACGGGCAGGAGATGATATTGACGCCCCTGTGACGCAGGCCGAGCGATTTGAGGATCTCGAAGCCGACCTTCACCTCTTCGACCGGGTCCGCCGAGAGCGAGACGCGGATCGTGTCGCCAATGCCCATCCACAGAAGGTTGCCAAGGCCAATGGCCGATTTGATCGTCCCGGACGTCAGCCCGCCCGCCTCGGTGATGCCGAGATGGATCGGCGCGTCGGTCGCCTCGGCGAGTTTCTGGTAGGCGGCGGCGGCCATGAACACGTCGGAGGCCTTGCAGGAGATCTTGAACTCGTGGAAGTCGTTGTCCTGCAGGATCTTGATGTGGTCGAGGCCGCTTTCGACCATCGCATCGGGGGTCGGCTCGCCATATTTGTCCAGCAGGTGCTTTTCGAGGCTTCCGGCATTCACGCCGATGCGGATCGAGCAGTTGTGGTCGCGGGCGGCCTTGATGACCTCCTTGACGCGGTCCTCGCTGCCGATATTGCCCGGGTTGATCCGCAGGCAGGCCGCACCCGCCTCCGCCGCCTCAATGCCGCGCTTGTAGTGGAAGTGGATGTCGGCCACGATGGGGACGGAGACCTCGGGGACAATCTCGCGCAGCGCCTTGGAGCTGGCCTCGTCGGGCACCGAGACCCGCACGATATCCGCGCCCGCCTCCGCCGCCGCCTGCACCTGCGCGATGGTCGCCTTCACATCGGTGGTGAGCGTGTTGGTCATGGTCTGCACCGAGATCGGCGCGTCGCCGCCCACGGGCACCTTGCCCACCATGATCTGACGGCTTTCGCGGCGGTAGATATTGCGCCACGGGCGGATGTGGTTCAGCGACATGAAAAGCTCCCGCACTCGGATGTCTGTCAATCAAACTAGACAGTTTCTGCGCGCCGGGCAATGGCCCATCGCACAGGCGTTGTCTTGCGCGTCAATTGGTCTGGCAGGGCAGGCTCGACAAGAGGGACGGGTCAAGATCGCGCAGGTCCGCGATCATCCGGTTCAGCGAACTTCCCGCATCTGCCGGATCGACCGTGGGCAGGCGATCCGCCAGCGCCAGCCGTTCCAGCGGCACATTCGACGTCACCTCGCCGCTGCCGCCCACCGGGCCATAGCAATCCGAGCCCATGGCGAAATACACCGCGCCGCTATTGCCCGTGCGCAGGTTTGGCGGCACTTCGGTCAGCGGCACGTCATATGTCTCGCCGGGCTGCATCACCTTCTCGTAGAGCGTGTTGCCCTCCGCCGAGCGCACCCGGACCCATGTCTCATTGGTGGCAATCATGCGGATCGTCGGGCCGAGATCCTCGACCACCTTGGGCACCGCCGGACCGGGGGCGACGGCGGGCAGATCCTCGGCGCGCGCAAGGCGGCTGACCAGCGAGCCATCGTCACCGATTTCCGGGACCAGATCGGGACCGACGCCCGCGAAGGCGCCGGTGGTGCGGGGGTCGAGTGTGGCGATGGGCGCGTCGCGCGAGACCAGAACCGGCACGTCGAGTGCCTGCGGGCGGTAGAGCCGGTCGAGCGCATCGGCCCGGGGCGCGGTGGCGGCGGCCTGCGCGGAGAGCGGCGCTGCATCGGTGTCGGTATCCGGGGCCAAGGCCGCACCGGCGACCGGGTCCATATCGGACAGCACCACGGGCGCCTGTTCGACCGGCGTCACCTGCACCTGCTGCACCTCGCGCAGCACCGCGTAGCCGCCATAGCCGATCAGCGAAATCAGGCCCACCAGCACCATCATCGAGCCAATCGCGCCGGGCTCGATCCGGGACAGGAAGCTCTCACCGGTAGGCACGAAGGGGGTGGCGGGCTGGGCGAACATATCGCGGCCCGGCCCGGCGCTCAGGCGCTCCTCGCGGGACGGCTTGCGGATGACGGAGGCCTGCTCGGACATGCCATGGGCGACCTGAAAGCCACTTTCCATGCAGAATGTCGTGAAGGCCTCATCGGGGTCCATGTTCAGGTAGCGCGCATAGGAGCGCACATAGCCCGCGATGAAGCCGGGGGTGTCGAAGGCGTCAGGATCGCAATTCTCGATGGCGGCGATATAGGAGGCCTTGATGCGCAACTCGCGCTGCACGTCGAGCAAGGACTTGCCCATCGTCGCGCGTTCGCCGCGCATCACATCCCCAAGACGCAGTTCGAAATCGTCGAACCCCTTGGGGTCCGCGTTCGGTTCTTCCTCACGCTTGGACGATCTGAACGATATCATCCGCTAGTCCTGTGTCCCATCTCGATTGCCCGCACAAAGGCGGCCAACCCTGCCCTTCGATTCGCTATTCAGCGCCTTATTGGCATTTGTTTAGCACAGGATTAAGGGGAATTCACCCAAGCAGACATTTAAGATTGTGTCATCCCGCCAGTTCGGCGCGATTTAGCGCACAATGCGACCACAAAGCGTCCATAGCGTGCACCAGCGCGTCGATCTCCTTGGGCCCATGCACTGGCGACGGTGTGAAGCGCAGCCGCTCGGTGCCGCGCGGCACCGTGGGGTAGTTGATCGGCTGGCAGTAGATGCCATGATCGGAGAGCAGCATGTCGGAGATGTTCTTGGTGTGGACCGGATCGCCCACGATCACCGGGATGATGTGGCTGCCATGGTCGATAATCGGCAAGCCCAGCCCCTTGAGGCGCAGCTTGAGGATGCTGGCTTGGGTCTGGTGCCGTGCGCGCAAGTCCGGCGCGGTCTTGAGAAACTTGACCGAGGCCGCCGCCCCCGCTGCCACCGCTGGTGTGAGCGAGGTGGTGAAGATGAAGCCCGGCGCATAGGAGCGGATCGCGTCGCACATCTTCTCGGAGGCCGCGATATAGCCGCCCATCACGCCGTAAGCCTTGGCCAGCGTGCCGTTGATGATGTCGATGCGGTGCATCAGCCCGTCACGTTCGCAGACCCCTGCCCCGCGCGCGCCATACATGCCCACCGCGTGGACCTCGTCGATATAGGTCAGCGCGTTGAACTCATCCGCCAGATCGCAGATCGCCTCGATCGGGCCGAAATCGCCATCCATCGAATAGACCGATTCGAAGGCGATCAGCTTCGGCGCTGCCGGGTCATCGGCGGCGAGCAATTCGCGCAGGTGCTCGACGTCATTGTGACGGAAGATGCGCTTCGCCCCGCCATTGCGGCGCACGCCTTCGATCATGGAGGCGTGGTTCAGCGCATCGGAATAGATGATGAGGCCCGGGAAGAGCTTCGGCAGCGTCGAGAGCGTCGC
Organism: uncultured Aliishimia sp.; assembly: GCA_965656085.1. Lineage (GTDB taxonomy): Bacteria > Pseudomonadota > Alphaproteobacteria > Rhodobacterales > Rhodobacteraceae > Aliishimia. Next base: position 8,631 of record CBFHJA010000011.1, read on the forward strand.
GTCATTGGCGATATAGGCCGAGGTGAAGAGGAGCGCGGCTTCCTTGCCGTGCAAATCCGCCAGTTCGGCCTCAAGGCGCTTGTGATAGACGGTCGTGCCGGAGATGTTGCGCGTGCCGCCCGAGCCTGCGCCGGTGGCGTCGATCGCCTCGTGCATCGCTTCCAGAACGACCGGGTGCTGACCCATGCCGAGGTAATCATTGCCGCACCACACGGTGATGTCCTGCTGCGCGCCGTCGGGCCGGGTCCAGACCGCGTGCGGGAAGTGACCGTTGCGGCGCTCGATATCGATGAAGGTGCGATAGCGGCCTTCGTCATGAAGGGCTTGGATGCTTAGGTCGAGCTGTGCGGCGTAGTCCACGCGGTTCTCCTCTTGGCTCCCTGGCACGGTGCTTGGTGCTGTCGGGTAAGTAATTCGCTGATGCGGTCCGTGCAACGTTCCTAGCCAATGACATCGCGTCGCATCCTTGATCCAGATCAAGTCCTGCCCGGGCCCGCCTTAAATCCAAATTAAGCCCTGACCGGTAGAGCACGCCCATGACCGTGCAGACCGGACCCCGAATGGACCCCCTCGCCAGATATCGCCTTGCCTTCGAGATCACCCCTCTGCCGCTCGCGCTGATCTCCCGCAAAGGGGACATCTTGCTGGCCAATGACCGGTTCTGCACGCTCTTCGGCTATCACACGGCGGCCTTGCAGGGGGTGCGGGTCGAGACCTTGCTGCCGCCCGAGGCGCGTGGCGATCACCCAAGCCAGCGCGCGGCCTATGCCCGCCAGCCCACCAAGCGCGGCATGGGCGGGGGGCGCCCGCTCGAAGGGCTGACGCGGCAAGGCACGCGCATCCCGCTGGAGTTGGTCATCGAACCGGTCCGCTTGCCCACTCAAGACTGCGTGATGCTCACCGCGGCGGATGTCTCGGGGCGCCGGCAGCGCGAGCAGCACATGCGTGAGGCGCTCGACGCCACGACCTCCGGCATGGTGCTCACCGATGAGCGCGGCACCATCACGCTGATCAACGCGGCGGCGTGCGACCTGCTTGGCTACAGCCGCGAGGCGTTGCAAGGCCAGCCCATCGCGCTGGTCGTGCCCTGCGAGTCGCGCGTCGCCCACGAGGTGTTTGTGCGCAACGCCCGGCACGGCCATGTCTCCCGCCCGATGGGGCAATCGCAGGACATTCACGCCCGGCACAAGACCGGCGCGCATATCCCGGTCGATATCGCGCTGACGCGGATCGACATGCCCGTGGGGCGGATGGTGATGTGCACGATCACCGATTTGCGCCAGCAGATCGCCTTCGAGGAGACGATGCAGGACAAGAACGCGGCGCTCGCGATGCTCAACGAGGAGTTGTCGCAATTCGCCTATAGCGCCAGCCACGACCTCAAGGCACCGCTCCTGTCGGTGATGGGGCTGCTGCGGATCTGTCTCGAAGATCTCGATGAGGGGCATGACGCCGACCTTGCCGGCAACCTGCGCCGCGCGCTCGACATCAGCCGCCGCAGCGCGGCGCAGGTCGAGGGCATTCTGGAACTGGCGCGCGCCGGTCAGACCGATCTGGAGACCGGCGAGATCAATCTGGCCGCCATGGTGCGCGATCTGTGGGAGAACATGACCGGCGCAGATACCACCCCCCGGCTCACCCTCGCGATCCCCGAGGCGCTGACGCTCTGCACCGAGACCGTCACCCTGCGCATCATTCTCGACAACCTGATTGGCAACGCGCTGAAATACAGCGATCCGCACAAACCCTATGTGGAAATAACCATCGAAGCCCGCGCCGGGCCGGACGGCACGGAGATCCATGTGCGCGACAATGGCTGCGGCATCGAAAAGGCGCATCAGAAGAGGATTTTCGAGATGTTCAGGCGGTTCGACAGCCGAAGCGGGGCGGGGCTCGGGCTTGCCCTCGTCAACAAGCATGTGCGGCGTCTGGGCGGGACGATCTCGGTCGCGTCGGAGCCGGGACAGGGCACCAGCATGCGTGTCCGGCTGCCGGACCGGGAGATCGCCGCCGAATGACGGAGATTCCGGTGATCGTCGTCGACGACAGCGAGGTCGACCGCTATTTGCTGCAACGCGTTCTGCGCAAGGCGGGCGGGTTCGGCCCGATCTCCGACTATGCCTCGGGCGACGCGTTCCTCGCGGACGGCGCCGGCGCGCGCATCCCCGCCCCTTCCGGCGGGGCGTCTGCCGGTCCGCCGCCGCTCGTGCTGATGGATATCAACATGCCCGGACGCGACGGGTTCGAAACCATCGAGGCCGTCCCGCCGCCGGCCCCGGGCACCCCGGCCCCGCTCTTCGTGATGTGCTCGGCGTCACAGCTGCCGCGCGACCACCAGCGCGCCGAAACGCTCCGCGCGGTCAAAGGCTTCGTGTCCAAGCCCGCCACGGCACGGGATGCCGCCTACCTGCGCAGGCTCTATGCCGCCCATTACACGCCGGGCTAGACCGGTTTGCCGCTGGACAGTGGCGCGCGGCGCGGTAGTGTCCGGCGCGAACACCAGTGCAACCAGAAAGGCCAGCCCCATGTCGCTTACCGCCACGCTCGACACCATCGACGCCACGCAGGATGCCGCGCTGGAGCGGCTCATGGCGCTTCTGCGCATCCCCTCCATCTCGACCGATCCGGCCTACCGCAACGACTGCGAGCGCGCCGCGGACTGGCTGGTGGCGGATCTGCAAAGCCTCGGAATCGACGCGCAAAAGCGCGAAACGCCGGGCATGCCCATGGTCGTCGGCCATGTGGACGGCCCCGAGGGCGCGCCGCATGTGCTGTTCTACGGCCATTACGACGTGCAGCCCGTGGACCCGCTGGACCTCTGGCACCGGGACCCGTTCGATCCGGCCATCGAAGACACCGACGCGGGCAAGGTGCTGCGCGCGCGCGGCGCTTCGGATGACAAGGGCCAGCTGATGACCTTCGTAGAGGCCTGCCGGGCGTGGAAAGCCGTGCATGGGTCCCTGCCCTGCCGGATCACCTTCTTCTTCGAAGGCGAGGAGGAGAGCGGCTCACCCTCGCTGGTGCCCTTCCTCGAAGCCCACAAGGACGAGTTGAAAGCCGATCTCGCGCTGATCTGCGACACCGGCATGGTCACCCCCGGCACGCCGTCGATCTCGACGCAGTTGCGCGGGATGCTCAAGGACGAGTTCACCATCAACGGGCCGACGCGCGACCTGCATTCGGGCCATTACGGCGGGCCGGGCCTCAACCCTCTGCGCGAGATTTCCCGCGTGATCAGCACCTTGCATGACGAGGAGACCGGCGCGGTGAAGGTGCCGGGCTTTTATGAGGGCGTGCATGACATCTCGGGCGATCTGCGCCGCCAATGGGCCGATTGCGGCTTCGACGAGGCCGATTATCTCGGCTCGGTCGGCTACACACAGGCCCATGGCGAGACCGCCTATTCCACGCTGGAGCAGCAATGGGCGCGCCCCACGCTGGAGATCAACGGGCTCTGGGGCGGCTATCAGGGCGCGGGCACCAAGACGGTGATTCCCTCGGAGGCGCATTGCAAATTCACCTGCCGTCTGGTGGGCGACATGGACCCCGCCGCGCTGCGCGAGAAGATCCGCACCTATATCGAGGCGCAGCTCAGCCCGGACGCAAAAATCCGCTGGGACCAGAGCCTCGACGGCTCGCCCGCCTCGGTGATGGATATCTCGCGGCCCGAGTTCGAGCAGGCGCGCGGGGCGCTCTCGGACGAATGGGGCCGCGAGGCGGTGTTCTGCGGGATGGGCGGGTCGATCCCGATCGCGGGGATGTTCAAGTCGATCCTCGGCATGGAGTCGATGCTGATCGGCTTTGCCAATGAGGACGACGCGATCCACTCGCCCAATGAGAAATACAACGTTGACTCGTTCCACAAGGGCACGCGGTCCTGGGCCCGGGTGCTTGCGGCTCTGACGTCCTGAACAGGCGGTGGGCAGATTGCCCACCTAACCTAACGGGTGGGGGCGCTGCCCCCTACCCGGCCCGCGTGCCGCGTTCGCGCCAGACGATGTAAATGCCCGACCCGATCACCACTGCCGCCCCGGCAAACACCGTGGCGGGGGGCCATTCGCCGAAGACCATCCAGCCCCAGAACAGCGCGTAGATCAGCAGCATGTATTCGAACGGCGCCACCGTGGAGGCCGCCGCCAGCCGGTAGGCCTGGCTCATCACGTAGCCGACCAGCCCCGCAATCAGGCCCAGCAGCGCGAACCAGATGAAATCCTCCGCTGGCGGCCAGACCCACGCGCGGAGCAAGAACGCGGCGCTCGGCGAGACACCCTCCGCCTGCAAAAACCGCCCGTCCCCGGCGATCAGCGCCATCGTCAGCCCCGTCAGGATGAAGGCGACCTGTATCCAGAAGGACAGCACCGAGGCGGGCGCGCGCGCCCCGAGCTTGCGCGTCAGCACCGACATGCCCGCATAGCCCGCCGCCGCCACCATCGGCAGGATCACCACCCAACCGACCCCCGCCGCGCCGCGCAGCTCGGGGCCCAGAATGATCAGCACCCCGCAAAACCCGATCGTGACCGCGGCAATCCTGCGCGGGCCGACACGCTCGCCCAAAATGGGGATCGAGAGCAACGTCACGATCAGCGGGCCCACGAAATAAATCGCGGTTGCCATGGCCAGAGGCATCGCCACCAACGCCGCGTAGAAGCACGAATTGGCGATCATGATCAACAGCGCGCGCAGCGCATGGAGATGCGGCTGCGACACGCGCAACTGCGTGAATCCGCCCTCCATCGCCAGAAACCCCAGCGTCAGCGACATCGCCACGAAGGAGCGCAGGAAGATCAGCTGGTGCAGCGGGTAATCGCCCGAGAGAGACTTCACCACCATGTCATTGATCGAAATGCAGAACATGCCCGTGCACATGAAGGCGATGGCCAGAAACGGGCGGTGATGGGACACGGCTGCGGACATAAGACCCCTTACGCCGCTCTGTGCCTGCTCGTAAAGTCAAAGCGCGACGCAGGGAGGGCGGAAATGTTCGACGGGTTCACACAAGGCACCGCAGACGTGAACGGGCAGCGGACTTTCTACCGCAAAGGAGGGTCCGGGCCGGGGCTGCTCCTGTTGCATGGCTTTCCGCAAACCCATGCCATGTGGCACCGCATCGCCCCCGCGCTCTCGGAGCGCTTCACCGTGGTCGCCACCGATCTGCGCGGCTATGGCGCCTCGTCAAAGCCTGCGGGCGTGGCGGCCTACAGCTTTCGCGAGATGGCCGCCGATCAGGTGGCGTTGATGGCGTCGCTGGGGTTTGAGCACTTCCACGTCATCGGCCATGACCGGGGCGGGCGCACCGCGCACCGCATGGCGCTCGATCACGACAGCGCGCTGCTGAGCCTGACGGTGATGGATATCGTGCCCACCCATCATCTGCTCACCCATCTGACGGCGGAGGTGGCAAAGGCCTATTATCACTGGTTTTTCCTCGCTCAGCCGGAGCCCTTCCCGGAGGCGTACATCGCCTCGGACCCTGATCGCTACTATGAGAGCTGCCTTCTGGGCTGGGGCGGCGCGGGGCTGGATGCCTTCGATGCAGAAGCGCTCGCGGCCTACCGCGCGGCGTGGCACGACCCCGAGACACGGCGCGCGATGTGCGACGATTACCGCGCCGCGCTCGCCCATGATCTGGCCCTCGATACCGCCGATCTGGACCGCCAAGTGACCTGCCCCGCCCTCGTGCTCTATGGTGCCGATGGCGCCATGGCCCAGCACTATGATGTCCCCGCGACATGGGCGCCGCGCCTTGCGCAGATGCAGGCCAAGGCCGTTCCGGGGGGGCATTTCTTCCCCGATACGCATCCGGACGCCACGCTCCGCGCCCTGACAGGCTTTCTCACCCGGTAGGGTGGGCAAATTGCCCACCCTACGCGGCGCCCAGCGACACCGCCCTGCGCGTGACCGGATCAGCCCTGCCGCGACGCGGGAAACACGAAGCACCGATCGCGCGGCACGCGCAGGAACAGCACCGTGCCGGCGCTCGGCAGGAACACGTTGGGCACCGTGGCCTTGAGCATCACGCCGCCATCCTGCAGGCGGAACTCGACAAGGCTTTCCGAGCCCATGAAGCGCGACCGCACCACCTCGGCGCGCGCTGGCGTGCCCTCTTTCGGCGTCGGGGCCGGGGCCGCGCCGCGGTCGAAATCGATGCGCACATGCTGGGGCCGGAACACGATATCCACATCCGTGCCATCGGGCACGCCCGGCGCGAGAAAGCGCCCGAACGGCGTCATCGCCAGCGCGCCTTCGACACGGGCCTTGAGCACGTTGGTGTCGGAGAAAAACGCGACTGCCGCATGGTCCACGGGCCGGGTATAGACATTGTAGGGCGCGCCCTGCTGCACGATCCTCCCGTCGCGCATGAGCGCGATCTCATCGGCCATGCGCATCGCCTCATCCGGCTCATGGGTCACGAGCAGAACTGCCGTGTCCTCTTCCTTCAAAAGCGCCAACGTGTCGTCGCGGATGCCATCGCGCAGGCGGTTGTCCAGACCGGAGAACGGCTCATCCATCAGCATGATCTTGGGCCGGGGCGCGAGAGCACGGGCGAGGGCCACGCGCTGCTGCTCACCGCCCGACAGGCTGTCGGGATAGGCGTCGATGAAGCGGCCCAGCTCCACCCGGTCCAGCATGTCCTGCGCCCGGGCGCGTTTCTCTGCCTTGGAGCCCTTGAGCCCGAAGGCGACATTCGCGCCCACCGACAGATGCGGGAAGAGCGCGAAATCCTGAAACATCAGCCCGATGCTGCGGCGCTCCGGGGGCACCCGGAACACCGTGTCGCAGATCAGGTTGCCATCGACATAGATCTCGCCGCTATCCTGCATCTCGACGCCCGCGATCATCCGCAGGGTCGTGGATTTGCCACAGCCCGAGGGGCCGAGCAGGCAGGTCACCTGCCCCGGCATCACCTGCAGCGAGACATCGTCGACCACGCGCCGCCCGCCAAAGCTGCGCACGAGGTGGCGGATTTCGAGCCGGGGCACGGGGAGCGGTTCGGAATAGCTCACGCGGGGTCTTTCCTGACAAAAACAGCGGGGTGCTAGCAGGCTGCGCGGTCCCGTGCAAGCGATGCCCGCTCCGAACCCGGCCCGGCCTGCTTTTCGTCAAGAAAAGCTGACCCGAGCGCGGGGCCCCTGCGCAAAGATGTGGGCTTCGGGGGGCCGGTTTTTCTTGCAAGAAAAGCCGCGCCATACCCTCTGTCTGGCCATGCCCCGGTGCGGTTCAGAGCGTGGCGTTGACCCCGCCGCCGTCGAGCAGGATGTTCTGGCCGACGATATAACCCGCATGTTGCGAGCACAAAAACGCGCAGGCCGCGCCGAACTCGTCGCGGGTGCCATAGCGCCGCGCCGGGATCGTCTGGAACTTCGCCTCGCGCACCTCTTCGGGCGTGGTATTCTGGGCCCGCGCGATGGACTGATCGAGCGAAGAAATCCGGTCCGTGTCATGGGCGCCCGGCAGCAGGTTGTTGATCGTCACGCCAAAGGGCGCGACCTGCCGCGCGGTGCCTGCCACATAGCCGGTGAGCCCGGCCCGGGCCGAGTTGCTCAGGCCAAGCTGCGGGATCGGGGCCTTCACCGATTGCGAGGTGATGTTGACCACCCGGCCCCATCCGGCGTCCATCATGCCCGGCACCAGCGCCTTGATCAGCGCGATGGGCGTGAGCATGTTGGCATCGAGCGCTGCAATGAAATCCTCGCGCTCCCAGTCCTGCCACATGCCCGGCGGCGGGCCGCCCGCGTTGTTGATGAGGATCTCGCAGCCATTCGCGACCTCCAGAACCTGCGCTTGCCCGTCGGTGCTGGTGATGTCGACCGCCACGGTCTGCACGTCGACGCCGTAGGTCTCGCGCAGCCGCGCCGCCTCGGCCTCCAGCGCCTCGACCCCGCGTGCGTTCATCACGAGGTCCACCCCCGCTTCCGCCAGCTTCTCCGCGCAGCCCAGCCCCAGCCCTTTGCTCGATGCGCAGACCAATGCGCGCTTTCCCTTGATCCCCAAATCCACGGCGTGTTTCTCCCTGTTCTTCCGTTGTTAGGCCTGCCTGCCCGTCCGTCCTGCGAAACAATGACCGCATCGCTGCCCTGTCGTTGACCGAATGGTGACAAATTTCTACTTTACTGCCCCTTGAGCGGCCTGCAATCCATGGGCCGGAGATTTACGTGGACGCAAGGCATGGATGCAGCAACGGCGCAGAAAAGTCCGACCCAGAGCCTGCCGGTTCTGCCGGGAGCGGCGCTGCGCGTGCATGCGGGGGCGAATCTGGGTGATCCGATCAGTTTCGCGGGCGATCTCGCGCTCGACGATGTCTACCGGCTGACCGAGGACGCGCCCCCGGCGCGGCTGACGCTGCGCGGGTCCGGGGCGGGCTTCACCATCGCGCGCAGCAGCGCGGTGGGCGTGCCGGGCGCGCAGGTGGCGCTCGATTCGGTGCTGACCTTCATGAGCCCCGATGGCGCGACCACCGACGCGCTGCTCTTCGTCGAGCTCGATGCCGAGGGCTGCGTGGCGGATAGTCACGTGATGCCGCTGGCGCCGCTGGTGCCGGGGCTGGAGTATGCCCTCGTGACCATCGACACCGAGACCCAGGCCCGGCGGCTGGCCCATGTGGCCTGCGTGTCCTTCACGCGCGGCACCCATATCACGCTGGCCAGCGGCGCGCAGATGCCGGTGGAGGAGTTGCGCGTCGGAATGCGCATCCTCACCCGCGACAGCGGGGCGCAGGTCCTGCGCTGGATCGGCCAGAGCACGCAGCGCGCCGCCGGCCCGTTCGCGCCGATCTGCATTCAGGCCGGCACGCTCAACAACAGCCATGATCTGGTGGTCTCGCCCGACTACCGTCTGTTCATCTACCAGCGGCAGGACCGGCTTGGGGCGGGCCGCCCCGAAGTGCTCGTCAAGGCCCGCCATCTGGTGAACGGAGACACGATCACGCGCCGGGCGGGGGGCTATGTGGATTACTTCCAGCTTCTGTTCGACGCCCATCATATCATCTATGCCGAGGGCATTGCCGCCGAGAGCTTCCTGATCGACCCGCGCACGGCCCCGGCCCTGCCCGAGGACGCGCCGCGCGCCGCGCATAGCACGGATTATGACGCGCTCGATTTGCAGGACGGCCTCGCGGGCCGCCCTGATCTGGCCGAGGTGCTGCGTCGCGCCTCAAGGCGCGCTTGAGGGTTAGACGCCTCCAGGCGCGCATAGGGTTAGACGCCTCTTGGCGCGCTTGAGGTTAAACGCCTCCCGGCGCGCTTAAGCCTAAACACCTCCCGGCGCGCACTAATCAGACCCGCCGCAGGCCGGGACAAAACCCCCTCAAACCTCCGTCGCTTGACCCAAGTCAAGGCACGCCGCCCCGGCACCGGGCAGACTGCACGCACCGCAGACGCGACCGCCGGAGGTTCCATGGCACACCCTATCACCCGCATCACTGTTGCAACCGATTTGTCCGCCCGTTCGGACCGGGCGGTAGAGCGCGCCTTTCAACTGGGCAAGAGCCTTGCGGTGCCGGTCGAAACCCTGATGATCCTCGACGATGCCATGCCCGAAACCATGCGCGCACCGCTCCACGAAAAGGCCGAAACCCAATTGACGGACCTCGCCGCCCGCTGGGCGGACGGTGCGGAGTTCACGGTCTCGGTGCAGGCGGGCGATCCCTCCGAGGCGCTGGTCACGGCCTCCGAGACCCCCGGCACGCTGCTGGTGATGGGCCCGCACCGCCCCCGGCCCTTCCTTGACGCGCTGCGCGAGACCACGATGCAGCGCGTGGTGCGCCGCACGCCCGCGCCGGTGCTGCTGGTCACCGAACCGGTGCTCGGACCTTACCGCCACATCCTGTCGCTGGTCGATTTCAACGAACCGGCCGACAACGCGCTCGCCCTCGCGGCGGCGCTCACCGCAGAGGCCCCGATCCGCCCGTTTCACGCGGTGCATGTGCCCTATACGGGGATGCTGGAGACCACGGGCTCGGTGCAGATGGACTTGCAGCAATCGCTCCATGACGACGCGGTGGCCGAGGGCACCAAGTGGCGCGCGGCACAGGACGCGCTGTCGGTCCGGCTGGAGCCGATCGAGATTTCCATCGCCCCGCCCGAGGGCATGGTGCGCGACGCCACCGCCGATGGCAGCTTCGATCTGCTCACCGCCGGGGCCCATGGCCCGGTTGGCTCCGGACGCCCGCTGCTGGGCTCGGTGGCGTCCGACCTGATGCGCAACCCGCCCTGCGATGTGCTGATCGGCCGCTGAGCCCACGGGCCTGGACGGGACACCTGCACGGGGCCTCCACAAGCCCCGCAGAGGGCGCGCCCAAGAGGCCAGCTTGCACGGCCCGCCCGCCTCGCATACATGGCTGCCATGCTTGATGTGCCCTCCAACCGCCCCGACCTGCCGCTCGAAATCGCGCGGCGCCGCACCTTTGCGATCATCTCGCACCCCGATGCGGGCAAAACCACGCTGACCGAGAAGTTCCTGCTGTTCGGCGGGGCGATCCAGATGGCCGGGCAGGTCCGCGCGAAAGGCGAGGCCCGGCGCACGCGCTCGGACTTCATGCAGATGGAGAAAGACCGGGGCATCTCGGTCTCGGCCTCCGCGATGTCCTTCGATTTCACCGCCCGAGACACCACCTTCCGCTTCAATCTCGTGGACACGCCGGGCCACTCGGACTTCAGTGAAGACACCTACCGCACCCTGACGGCGGTGGATGCGGCGATCATGGTGATCGACGGCGCCAAGGGCGTGGAAAGCCAGACCCAAAAGCTCTTCGAAGTCTGCCGCCTGCGCGATCTGCCGATCCTGACCTTCTGCAACAAGATGGACCGCGAGAGCCGCGACACGTTCGAGATCATCGACGAGATACAAGAAAACCTCGCCATCGACGTGACCCCGGCCTCTTGGCCCATCGGGCAGGGCCGCGACTTCATCGGCTGCTACGACATCCTGCGCGACCGGCTGGAGATCATGGACCGGGCGGACCGCAACAAGGTCGCCGAATCCATTGAAATCAACGGGCTGGACGATCCCAAACTCGCCGAGCATGTGGGCCCGGCGCAGCTCGAACAGCTCCGCGAGGAGCTGGAGATGGCCCGCGAGCTTCTGCCCACGCTCGACCCGCAAGCGGTGCTCGAAGGCACGATGACGCCGATCTGGTTCGGCTCCGCGATCAATTCCTTCGGCGTCAAGGAGTTGATGGACGGCATCGCCACCTATGGCCCCGAGCCGCAGATCCAGCGCGCCGAGCCGCGCGAGATCGCGCCCGAGGAGAGCAAGGTCGCCGGGTTCGTGTTCAAGGTGCAGGCCAATATGGACCCCAAGCACCGCGACCGCGTGGCCTTCGTGCGCCTCGCGTCCGGGCATTTCAAACGCGGCATGAAGCTGACCCATGTGCGCTCCAAAAAGCCGATGGCGATCTCCAACCCGGTGCTGTTTCTCGCCTCCGACCGCGAATTGGCGGAAGAGGCCTGGGCGGGCGATATCATCGGCATCCCGAACCACGGACAGCTGCGCATCGGCGACACGCTCACCGAGGGCGAGGCGCTGCGCGTGAAGGGCATCCCCTCCTTTGCGCCCGAGCTGTTGCAGGGCGTGCGCGCGGGTGATCCGATGAAGGCCAAACATCTGGAAAAAGCGCTGATGCAATTTGCCGAGGAAGGCGCGGCGAAAGTGTTTAAACCGTCCATTGGCTCGGGCTTCATCGTGGGCGTGGTGGGCGCGCTGCAATTCGAGGTTCTGGCGAGCCGGATCGAGATGGAATACGGCCTGCCCGTGCGCTTCGAGGCCTCGCAATTCACCTCCGCGCGCTGGGTCACCGGCGAGAAGGCGGCGATGGACAAGTTCATCAACGCCAACAAGCAGCATATCAGCCACGACAACGATGGCGACGTGGTCTACCTGACGCGTCTGCAATGGGATATCGACCGCATCGCGCGCGACTACCCGGACGTGACGCTGAGCGCGACGAAGGAAATGATGGTCTGAACCGGCCACCCCCGCGCCCGCAAATTTTTCAAAATTTGCCCGCGCCGCTCAGACCGGTTTCAGGAAGCTGGAGAACACCCAGCCGACATAGCCCAGACGGGTGCGTACGCGCCACCAATTGTCCACAACACCCAAACGCTCCACGACCGTACGCTCTGGTAGGGAGCCGATCCGGTTTCCGTTCGGCGCGTCGCGAAAGTTCAGTGTCGAGGGATACACGCCCGAGACCCGGAATTTCGGCAATTTGAACGCGTCGTCGATCTCATCGGCCTCAATCTCCGGCGTGTCCGCGTCCAGATGCGCCGCAACCATCGCGCGCATGTGATCGCCCACATCCGCATGGCCCCGGATGTCGCTGTCGAAGGCCAGCCGGGTGATATCCCATTTGAATCGCTGGCGAATATGCAGGTTGGGCTGCACTTCCGCATGGGTCAGAATCGTCGTGGGCGTGACCAGAATGTCGTAGTGCTGCGCCAGTTCGGCGACCACTTCGGTCATCACGTTCCACTGTTTTTCCGTCATCGGCGAGGGGCCCGGATCGAACGGCGCTTCGACCGCCCCACGCATGCAGCACATCGACACACCAATCGCCCCCGTATTGGCGTTGAGCGTGTGCGAGGCCTGCCGCATCCCCGACCCGCGCGCGTTGGCCGCGATGCTCTTGTCGCCCCGGATGACCTTGCCGTCACCCTCCACAAGCACATGATACGACTTTTTGTCGACCGAATTGGCGGTATGCGCGCCTGCGGTCCAATGCACATGGATGCGCTTCATATCCGCATCCGGCATCCAGCTTTTTGGCAGATGTCCCATGGGTGAAATCCTTCAACAAACGACCCGTCCGGCCAGAAATGCCGAAAGCGTACCTACCTGACGTTGAATCCCCAAGAAAAATCTACCCAAAGGCGAATTTCCGCCGCATAAGCGCTGTCATGAACCGCCCGGCCAAATGGGGGATCGTGACCACCGTCAAGGCCCCCGCACGCGACATCCTGACCTTCTGCGCCTACCATCTGCGGGCTGGCGCGCACCGGATCTATGTGTATCTCGACGACCCCGGCAGCGAGGCGTTCGACGCGCTCAAGGCCCACAAGCGCCTGCGCCCGACCCGCTGTACGGCGGGGTATTGGCGCCAGCAGGGCGGGCGGCGCCCGGACAAGCATCAGGTCCGACAGACCAAAAACGCCACCCGCGCCTATCGGCGCAAATCAGAGGTGGATTGGCTGATCCATATGGACGTGGACGAGTTCCTCGTCTCGGACAGGCCCATCGCGCAGACGCTCGCCGACCTGTCCGCCGCGACGCTCTGCGCGCGCACCCGCCCGATGGAGGCCCTCGCCGGCGACCCCACGGCCTTCAAAGCCTACATCCCCGGCCGCGAGGACCGCGATGCCATCGTCGCGCAACTCTACCCGACCTATGGCACCTTCGTGAAAGGCGGGTTCCTGAGCCATGTGGCGGGCAAGCTGTTTGTGCGCCTCGGCCAGCCGGACCTGACCTTCCGCATCCACAATTGCGTCGTGGACGGGGTGGAGAACCCCGGACAGGTGGAACTGCCGCAGATCGACCTTGCGCATCTGCACGCCACATCGTGGGAGGAATGGCTCGCAGCCTATCGCTACCGCCTCGCCCATGGCTCCTACCGCGCCGAGCTGGGCCCGAACCGCGCGCGCGCCACTGGCGGCGTGACCATGCATGAGTTGCTGAGCGGGATCGAATCCACGCAGGGCGAGGCCGGATTGCGCGCGTTCTACAACGAGATGTGCGTCGCCTCCCCCGCGCTTCTGTCCCGGCTGGAGGCGATGGGCGCGCTGAAACGGGCCGATTTGCAACTGGAGGCTGCGCTCGGCGCCGAATTTCCGCACATGATTTGACCAAGTGTCCCCATGCTGCTAAGGCCGTGCCACGCGTGCACCGAAGGGGTGCCCGAGACCCAGACGCGCGGGCCGAAGTCAGTGTCCGCATATCGACGGACATACATGACCAAGTTTTCTGACCTGAAACTCAATCCGAAGGTCCTCAAGGCGATTGCCGAGGCCGGATACGAAACCCCCACGCCGATCCAGGCGGGCGCGATTCCCGCCGCGCTGGAAGGCCGCGACGTGCTCGGCATCGCCCAGACCGGGACCGGCAAGACCGCTGGCTTCACGCTGCCGATGCTGTCCCTGCTGGCCCGAGGCCGCGCCCGCGCCCGGATGCCGCGCAGCCTCGTGCTGTGCCCGACCCGCGAGCTTGCCGCGCAGGTGGCCGAGAATTTCGACACCTATTCCAAGCACCTCAAGCTGACCCGCGCGCTGCTGATCGGCGGCGTGAGCTTCAAGGAGCAGGAGCAGATCATCGACAAGGGCGTCGATGTGCTGATCGCAACCCCGGGCCGCCTGCTCGACCATTTCGAGCGCGGCAAGCTGATCCTGTCGGACGTGAAAATCATGGTCGTCGATGAAGCCGACCGGATGCTCGACATGGGCTTCATCCCCGATATCGAACGCATTTTCGGCCTCACGCCCTTCACCCGCCAGACCTTCTTCTTCTCCGCCACCATGGCGCCCGAGATCGAGCGGATCACCAACACCTTCCTGAGCAACCCGTTCCGCGTCGAAGTGGCCCGGCAGGCCACCGCGTCCGAGACGATCGAACAGGGCGTGGTGATGTTCAAAGGCTCGCGCAAGGACCGCGAGGCCTCCGAGAAGCGCAAGGTCCTGCGGATGCTGATCGACCGCGAAGGCGAGGCCTGCACCAACGCGATCATCTTCTGCAACCGCAAGACGGATGTGGATATCGTCGCCAAATCCTTGCAGAAATACGGCTATGACGCCGCGCCGATCCATGGCGATCTCGACCAGAGCCAGCGCACACGCACGCTCGATGGCTTCCGCGAAGGCAAATTGCGGCTGCTCATCGCCTCCGATGTCGCCGCGCGCGGCCTCGACGTGCCCGCTGTGAGCCACGTGATCAATTTCGACGTGCCGGGCCACCCCGAAGACTACGTCCACCGCATTGGCCGCACCGGCCGTGCGGGCCGTGCAGGCAAGGCGATCACGATCTGCGTGCCGCGCGACGAGAAGGCCTTCGACGCGGTCGAAAAGCTGATGCAGAAAGAAATCCCGCGCCTCGACAGCCCGCTGGCCGGTGGCAAGGATACGGCGAGCAAGGACGCGCCCGCAAAGGACGACGCGCCCCGCGCGGCCAAGCCGAAATCCGAACGGCAAAAATCCGAGGGGCCAAAGGCCGAGGCGTCAAAGCCACGCACCGCGAAACCCGCCGCGCGCGATCCCGAGCCCGAGGCCACCGAAGACAGCTCCAGCCGCAGACGCTCGGACCGGTCCGGCAAGCCGCGCCGGGAAAGCTCCAAACAGGATCGCGGCGGCAAAGCCCCCGTCGGCCTCGGCGACCACCTGCCGAGCTTCATCGCGATGAGCTTCGAAGAGCGCAAGACCGGCTGAACCGGCGCTCTTCCTGCACGTCCGGGGCGCGGTTGTTGCAGGGTGGGCACTTCTGCCCAAGCCTGCCGAGCAGCGGCGGGCGAGGCCCGGCAGGCGTTTTTCGTCACGACGAAAAGCTGCCGGGAGGGCCCACCATGGCATCACGCCACAAAGGTTAACGCGGCCCCACCGCACGGGGCCTTAACCTTATCAAATCACAGAACGAATCGTGATTTGTATGTACAGGTGCCATACGCTTTGCCATACGCCGAGCCATACAGCTGCCATACCTTGTTTTTATGGCGTTAACGGATGTCTTCACGTTTTGTACGGTGGTCGGCGTGACGCAACGTTCGCCCCGTTAACCCTTTTACGAAAGCCGGCTCACCACCACCGTCACTTCCGGCTTCTTGCCGATCTCGTCATTGGCGCTGTTGCGCACGATGCGGCGCATCTCTTCTTCGAGCTTGTCGTCATCGGCACGCGTCTTCGCCCCCGCCCGGTTCAGGAACTGACTGAGGTCCTCTTCCAGCACCTCCACCAGCGCCGCGCGCGAGCGCCCGGTCTCCGGCAGGCCCATGGTCTCGCACCACGCCTCGCCGAGAGGCTCGTCCTCGTCATCGAGGATCACCGTCACCACCACATGGCCATTGAGCGCCATGCGGATGCGGTCCCGCACCACCCCGTCAAGCGCGCCGATCTGCACGCTGCCATCGAGGTAAGTTCTTCCACTGTCAATATAATCTGCAACCGTGGGGGCATTGCCGCTTAGGTCGATCATCATCCCGTTCACCGCAAGAACGCCGCTGATCCCGGCCTGCGCGCCAAGCCGCACATGCTCGCGCAGATGGCGGTGCTCGCCATGCATCGGCACGAGGATTTGCGGTTTCATGATCTGGTGCATCCGCTCCAGATCGGGCCGGTTGGCATGGCCGGAGACATGGTAATGCCCGCCGCTGGACTCGTCCACCACATCGACCCCTTGCTCGGAGAACTGGTTGACGATGCGGATCACGCCGCGCTCATTGCCGGGGATAGTCTTGGAGGAGAACAGGAACGTGTCGCCCTCCTTCATCTCGATCCCGTTATACTTGCCCCGCGCCAGTTGCGCCGAGGCCGCGCGCCGTTCACCTTGGCTTCCGGTGACGATCAGCATCAGGTTCTCGCGCGGAATTTGCCTTGCATCCTCGGGGCTTACGACTTTCGGAAAGCCGCGCAGCACACCGGTTTCCACCGACGCCTCGATCATCCGCCGCATCGCCCGGCCCAGCAGCACGATGGACCGCCCGGCCCGCTCCCCAGCCTCCGCGATGGTCTTCACCCGCGCGACGTTGGAGGCGAAGGTCGTCGCCACCACCATGCCTTTCGCCGCGCTCACCAGCTTCTCGATCTCCGGGCCGACCGTCGCCTCAGACCGCCCCGGCGCGCGGGAGAACACGTTCGTGCTGTCGCAGATCAGCGCCTTGATGCCGGGCTTGGCGACCTCGGCCCAGAGATCCGCATCGAACGGCTCGCCGACCAGCGGGGTCTCGTCGATCTTGAAGTCTCCGGTATGCACCACGCGCCCGCCCGGGCTGTCGATCACCAGCCCCGAGCTTTCCGGGATCGAGTGGCTAACCGGCAGAAAAGACACGGAAAACGGTCCTGCTTGCGTGGTCTCCGGCCAAGGCGAGCAGGTCTGCACCGCCTCGGGCGGATGCCCCTGCTCTTCCATCTTGCGCCGCGCGATATTGGCGGTGAAGGCCCGCGCATAGATCGGCGCTTTGAGCTGCGCATAGGTATGCGCCACCGCGCCAACATGGTCCTCATGGGCATGGGTGACGAACACCGCCTCGATCCGGTCCGCGCGCTCTGCCAGCCACGTGATGTCGGGCAGGATCAGATCGACCCCGGGCGAGCCATCCATATCGGGAAAGGCCACCCCCAGATCGACCACGATCAGCCGCTCCTGATCGGGTTTACCATAACCATAAACATAGCAATTCATGCCAATTTCGCCTGCCCCGCCGAGGGGCAGATAGATCAATCTCTCACTGCTCACGCGTTTTCCTTGTTATATCTGTGAATGACAGTCAGCCCATGCATCGTCAGATCGCTCTCGATCACATCGAAGACGTCTTCGGTCTGTGCAAAGAGCGGCGCAAGCCCCCCTGTTGCAATGATTTTCATCGGCTGGTCGCGCTCGGCCTTTATCCGCGCGCAGATTTCCTTGATGAGGCCCACATAGCCCCAGAACACGCCCGATTGCATACAGGCCACGGTATTCGTGCCGACAACGCGCTGCGGTTTGGTGATGTCCACATGCGGCAGCGCCGCCGCCGCCATATGCAGCGCTTCAAGGCTGAGATTGACCCCGGGCGCGATCACCCCACCCACATAGGCCCCGTCATGCCCTGCCACATCGAATGTGGTCGCGGTGCCGAAATCCACCACGATCAGATTGCCGCCATGCCGGTCGAAGGCCCCTGCCGCGTTGACCAGACGGTCCGGGCCGACGCTTGTACCCTGATCGACGCGTGGCTGCACTGGCAGCAGGCAATCGGGTTTGCCCACCACCAGCGGGCGGCATCCGAAGAACTGGTCGGAAAAGACACGCAGGTTGAACACGACCCGCGGCACCGTAGAGGAAATGATCACATCGGTGATATGCGGCTCGATCCCGTAATGCTTCAGAAGGGTGGAGAACCATGTGAAATAAGCATCCGCCGTGCGCGCATGATGGGTCGAGGTGCGCATCGTGCACAGGAACTGTTGCCCGTCCCAGATCGAGAACACGGTGTTGGTGTTGCCACAGTCGATGGCCAGTAACATCCGCGCCCCCGGATTTCAGAAAAAAACATCCGCCGCAGGGATATGCCGCACGGCCTTGGGGGTCTCTAGAACGAGTTGCCCCTCGATGTCCACCTCGCGGAACGTCCCGGTGATCTCTTCGGAGCCCGTGCGCGCCGTAATCACCTCTCCGAGCCGGGCCGCATCGCGCAGCCACTCCGTCCGGATGGGGGCGAAGCCATAGGTTCGGAAGGTTTCCTCCCAGCCTGCATAGGCGCTGGCAAGCGCGGTCAGAAACGCCTCCGGCGCGTTCTCGATCCCGGTTGCGCCATAGAGAGAGACAGGGCTCAGCGCGCCCGCCTCGACCGCCTCCGCAGGCGGCGCCGCCCGCAGATTGACCCCGATCCCGACAGACAAATGCAACCCGCCGCCCTTGGCCGCGAGGCTTTCCAGCAGGATGCCCGCGAGCTTGCCACCATTCAGCAGAACGTCGTTGGGCCATTTCAGCGACAGCGCGTCTGCGGGGCAGCCCACAGCGATCAGTGCATCGCGCAAGGCCAGGGCGGCCACGAAGGAGCGCAGCGCCGCCTGACCCGGGGCGTCCTGAAGGTGCAAGACCAGTGTCGCGGCGAAATTTCCTTCTGGATTGGCCCACGCCCGACCGCGCCGTCCCCGCGCCTTGGTCTGCCGCAGCGCCAAAATCCACTCGGGGCCCCCGAGCGCGCCAGCAATCCGCCGTGCCTCGTCCAAGGTACTGTCCACCTCGGCCAGCACGCGCCGCCCATAGCCCTTAGGCCAATCCCCTGTTTCACTTAGCAAAGTAGCCTCCCGCCCATTGCCCGCCAGTCGCTTTCGCAGAAAGCGATGGGAGGGGAGGCAAACAACCTATCCACCAGCGCGGCCGGATCAGTTGACGAGCGCTATCGCCGCCGCCTGTGCCGGTCCCTCGATCCCGAAGAGATTCACGATCCCGACGACCATCACCGTGGCCGAGGCCATCAGAAACCCCCAGAGCACCGGCGAGCGGCCGCCGTTGAGCGGCTCGCCGCGATCCTCGCCGAAATACATGTAGAACACGATGCGCAGGTAGTAATAGGCCCCGATCGCGGAGGCGATAGCGGAGGCCACCACGAGCCAGATCAGCCCCGCATCTACCCCAGCCTGCCACACGCCGAGCTTGGCGAAAAAGCCCAGCATGGGCGGCACGCCCGCGAGCGAGAAGAGCAGGACCAGCATCGCCAGCGCCTTGCCCGGCTCGCGTTTGGCAAAGAGGTTGAGCGCGCCGATATCCGTGATCGGCTGGCCGTCCTTTTCCATCATCAGGATGAAGGCGAAGGTGCCCACATTCATCGTCACATAGACGACCATGTAGATCAGCATCGCCTCGACGCCCATCGCCGTGCCCGCCGCCAGCCCGATCAGCGCATAGCCCATATGGGCGATGGAGGAGAAGGCCATCAGCCGTTTGATATTGGTCTGACCGATGGCCGCAACCGCGCCGAGAAACATGGAGGCCACCGACAAAAGCGCAATGACCTGCTGCCAGTCCGCGACTGCACCACCGAACGCGTCATGCATCACCCGCGCGAAGAGGGCCATCGCGGCCACCTTGGGTGCCGTGGCGAAGAAGGCGGTGACGGGCGTCGGCGCGCCCTCGTAGACATCCGGCGTCCACATGTGGAACGGCACGGCGGAGACCTTGAAGGCAAAGCCGCAGATCAGGAAGATCAGACCAAAGAGCAGCCCCAGCGAGACCTCGCCATGGATCGCGGTCTGGATGATGCCAGAGAACAGCGTGGTGCCCGAATAGCCGTAGACCAGCGACGCGCCATAGAGCAGCAACCCCGAGGACAGCGCGCCCAGCACGAAGTATTTCAGGCCCGCTTCGGTGGATTTGATGCTGTCGCGCCGCAGGGAGGCGACGACATAGAGCGCCAGCGATTGCAACTCGAGCCCCATGTAAAGCGCCATCAGGTCCCCGGCGGAGACCATCATCATCATGCCGACGGCGGCCAGCGCAATCAGCACCGGGTACTCGAACTTCAACAGCCCCTTGGCCTGCATATAGCCTTCGCTCATCAGCAGGACGGCGGCAGCGGAGACAAGGATCACCACCTTTGCAAAGCGCGAGAAAGCATCGTCGATGAACATGCCCCCGAAGGCCACCTGCGTGCCCTCCCCGGTCAGCCCAATCCACAGCGCGAGGGCCAGAAAAAGTCCGGACGTTGCCCATACCAGCAGCGACGCCGCCCGGTCCTGCGCGGTATAGACCGTGCCCACAAGGGCCAGCATCGCAAAGACCGCCAATATGATCTCGGGCAGGATGATGTTCAGATCCGCTCCCATGGTGCGTTCCCTTAATTGTTCTCGGCGACCTGACGCGCGGCCTCAGCCGCGGCCAGTGCCGTGTCATAGTTGCTGACGAGCGCCTCAACCGACGGTCCGATGATGTCGAGCACCAGCGCCGGGTAGACCCCGAGCCAGAGCGTCATGATGATGAGCGGCGCGAAGATCCACCGCTCCCGGGCGGTCATGTCGGAAATCGTCTTAAGACTTTCCTTGATCAGATCGCCCATAACGACCCGGCGATAGAGCCACAGCGCGTAACAGGCAGAGAAGATCACGCCGGTGGTGGCGATCATCGCTACCCATGTGTTGACCTGGAAGGCCGCCATCAGCGTCAGGAACTCGCCCACGAACCCGGACGTGCCCGGAAGGCCCACATTGGCCATGGTGAAGAGCATGAACACCAGCGCATAGGCCGGCATCCGGTTCACCAGACCGCCATAGGCATCGATCTCGCGCGTGTGCATCCGGTCATAAATCACGCCGACGCAGAGGAAGAGCGCGCCGGAGATGAAGCCGTGGCTTATCATCTGGAAGATCGCGCCATCCACACCCTGCTGGTTCGCCGCGAAAATCCCCATCGTCACGAAGCCCATATGGGCGACCGAGGAATAGGCGATCAGCTTTTTCATGTCCTCCTGCACCAGCGCGACGAGCGAGGTGTAGACAATCGCGATGGCCGACATCCACAGCACCAGCGGCGCCATCACGTCCGAGCCCACCGGGAACATCGGCAGCGAGAAGCGCAGGAAGCCATAGCCGCCCATCTTCAGAAGGATCGCCGCCAGCACGACGGAGCCTGCGGTCGGAGCCTGCACGTGCGCGTCGGGGAGCCATGTATGGACCGGCCACATCGGCATCTTCACGGCGAAGGAGGCAAAGAAGGCGATAAAGAGCAACGTTTGGAGACCGCCGACAATCTGCACGCCAAGGACTTCAAAATCCGCGAAGGCAAAGGAATGGTTCAGCAGCGCCTCGATATCGGTGGTGCCCGCGTCGACATACATGCCCACCATCGCGACCAGCATCAACACCGAACCGAGGAAGGTGTAGAGGAAGAACTTGAAGGACGCGTAGATGCGGTCCTTGCCGCCCCAGATGCCAATGATCAGGAACATCGGGATCAGGCCCGCCTCGAAGAACAGGTAGAACAAGACCATGTCGAGCGCCATGAACACGCCCAGCATGAGCGTTTCGAGCAGCAGGAAGGCGATCATGTATTCCTTGACGCGGGTCTTCACATCCCATGAGGCAAGGATGGTCAGCGGCATCATGAAGGTCGTGAGCATCACGAAGAGGATCGAGATGCCGTCGACGCCAAGCTTGTATTGCAGCCCGAAGATCCACTCGCGCTCTTCGACGAACTGGAAGCCCGTGTTGCCACTTTCGAAGCCGAAGAGCAGGAACAGGGACACAAGGAAGGTCGCCGAGGTTGCGATGAGCGACAGCCACTTGGCATTGCGCTGCGCCGCTTCGTCCTCTCCGCGCAGGAACACCGCGAGGATCAGGGCCGCCAGCGCCGGGATGACCAGAATGATGGAAAGCAGGTTGTCCATTAATTCGCCCCCCCGCCGATCGTGATCCATGTGAGCAGAAGCGCGAAGCCGACCACCATCGCGAAGGCATAGGTGAAGATGTACCCGGTCTGCGCGCGGCCCGCGAGGCGGGTGAAGAACGGGATCACTCCCATCGACACACCGTTGATCGCCCCGTCAATCGTCGCCCCATCGCCATTGCGCCACAGGAACTTGCCGATCCACACGGCGGGTTTCACGAAGAGGAAGTCGTAGATCTCGTCGAAATACCACTTGTTCTTGAGGAACAGGTAGAGCGGGCGTTGGTTTTCCGCGAGGCGGCCCGGCAGCGACGGGTTCCTGATGTAAAACAAATAAGCTGTGCCGAACCCGATCAGCATCGCAATGAACGGCGAGAGCTTGACCCATGTGGGCACGTAATGCGCCTCGTGCAGCACCGTGTTCTCGGGCCGCATGTAGACCCCGGCCTCGCCCGGCGCGCCCTCCATCACGTATTTCAACTCGGACGCTTTCGGGCTGCGCTCGGCCACCGCGGCCTTAAGCTCGTCGCTGGGCGCCTCGTATTGCCCGCCGAAGAAGGTGATGACCTCATTCTGCTTGCCGAAGAAGCTCGAATACCAGATCGCCCCGGCAAAGACCGACCCAAGCGCAAGAACGCCGAGCGGGATCAGCATGACCATGGGGCTTTCATGGGCGTGCTCATGGGTGTGCTTGTCCCCGCGCGGCGTGCCATAGAAGGTCAGGAACATCAGCCGCCACGAATAGAAGGACGTGAACAACGCCGCGATCACCAGCGCCCAGAAGGCAAAGCCGTTGCTCGCCGCGAAGGCGCTTTCGATCACCGCATCCTTCGAGGCAAAGCCCGCAAAGCCGATCCAGCCTGTGAGCGGGATGCCCACGCCAGTGATGGCCAGCGTACCGATCATCATCGCCCAGAAGGTGTAGGGAATCTTTTTCCGGAGCCCACCATAATTCATCATGTCCTGCTCATGATGCATCGCATGGATCACCGAGCCTGCGCCAAGGAAGAGCATCGCCTTGAAGAAGGCGTGGGTGAAGAGGTGGAACATCGCCACCGGATAAGCACCGATGCCTGCAGCGACGAACATGTAGCCGAGTTGCGAGCAGGTCGAATAGGCGATCACGCGCTTGATGTCGGTCTGCACGAGCCCCACCGTGGCCGCGAAAAAGGCGGTGGCGGCGCCGAGGAAGGTCACGAAGGCCATGGCTTCGGGCGCGAATTCCATGATCGGCGACATGCGGCACACGAGGAACACACCTGCCGTGACCATGGTCGCAGCATGGATCAGCGCGGAAACAGGCGTCGGGCCTTCCATTGCGTCGGGCAGCCACGTGTGCAGGAAAAGCTGTGCCGATTTGCCCATCGCGCCAATGAATAGCAGGAAGGCGATGAGGTTGGCGGCATTCCACTCGGTCCACAGGAAGCTCAGTTGTGTCTCCGCCAGCGACGGCGCGGCGGCAAAGATATCGTCGAAGCGGATGGAATCGGTGAGGAAAAACAGCGCGAAGATGCCAAGCGCGAAGCCGAAATCGCCTACGCGGTTGACCACGAACGCCTTCATCGCCGCGATATTGGCGGAGGGCTTGCGGTAGTAGAAGCCGATCAGCAGGTAGGACGCGACGCCCACGCCTTCCCAGCCAAAGAACATCTGCACGAGGTTGTCGGCAGTCACGAGCATCAGCATCGCGAAGGTGAAGAACGACAGATATGCAAAGAAGCGCGGCTTGTAGCTCTCGCCCTCTTTCCATTGCGGGTCGTGATCCATGTAGCCGAAGCTGTAGAGGTGGACGAGCGATGAGACCGTGGTGATCACGATGAGCATGATCGCCGTCAGACGATCCATGCGGATCGACCAATCGGTGCTCAGCGAGCCGCTTTCGATGAAGCGCAGGATTTGGATTTGCTCGGTGACGCCGTCAAAGGTCAGGAAGGTGACCCATGACAGGAAGGCCGACAGGAACAACAGCCCCGTGGCGATCCACATCGCGGCTCTTTCGCCAATGAATTTCCAGCCAAAGCCGCAGATCAGCGCGCCAACAAGGGGCGCAAAGAGAAGGATCGTTTCCATCAGCGGTACTCCAGCCCTTCAGGGCCATTTTGACAATTTGGGCAGCGTATCTCAAAACAGCTTGTCCCATTAGCACCGTACACTTTACCGCAATCGGCGCAGGCGATCTGATACACCTTCTGAAAGTTGTCCGTGCCATTCCTACCCGTGTTTCGGATCACAACTTGATTGTTTCGGTTCACGAAGCCTGTTTTTGTGGAGTATCCTGGTTCCGGCATGGCCTTAGCCTTTCATCACATTGACATCTTCGACCGCGATCGTGCCGCGGTTGCGGAAGAAGCAGACAAGGATCGCAAGGCCGATCGCGGCCTCGGCGGCGGCGACGGTCAGCACGAAGAGCGTAAAGACCTGCCCCACAAGATCGCCGAGGAAGGACGAGAAGGCCACGAGGTTGATATTCACCGCGAGCAGCATCAACTCGATGCTCATCAGCAAGATGATCACGTTCTTGCGGTTCAGAAACAGCCCGAAAATGCCGATGACGAAGAGGATCGCCGCGACGGTGAGATAGTGTTCAAGTCCGATCATGCATCTAGCCGTTCGTTTCTGTTTCGTCGCGCCCCGGGCTGGGTCCGGGGCCTCGCTGGTCTTGTTTCGGGCGGTGCGCCCGTTTTCGTAGAGGTCCCGGGACAGGCCCGGGACGGGTGTTTCAGAGCCCCTGCCCCGGTTTCACATCACGCAATTCCATGGCCTTGGCCGGGTCGCGGTACATCTGCGCCAGCACGTCCTGACGTTTGACATCCGAGCGGTGGCGCAGGGTCAGCACGATCGCGCCGACCATGGCAACGAGGAGGATCAGACCGGAAAGCTGGAACAGAAGGAAATACTGGTCGTAGAGGATCATCCCGAGCGCCTCGGTGTTGTGCCGGTCGGTGGGCGTGACCTGCGCACGCAGGCTTTCCGCCGCCGCATTGCTCTCCCACGCACCGAACGCGAGCGCGAATTGCATCAGGATCACGATGGCAATCAAAAGCGCCAGCGGCATATAGCGCGACATCTCGGCCTTGAGCTTGGCGAAATCCACGTCGAGCATCATCACCACGAACAGGAAGAGGACAGCGACCGCGCCCACATAGACGATGATCAGCAGCATCGCGACGAATTCCGCTCCAAGCAGCACGAACAGACCCGCCGAGGACAGGAAGGCAAGGATAAGCCAGAGCACAGAATGCACCGGGTTGCGGGAGATCACCGTCAAGAGGCCCCCGGCAATCACGCTGATCGCAAAGAGATAGAACGCAAAGACGGTCATTCGCCGCTCTCCTTGTCGTCTTCGAGCACGCCGCGCGCAAGATCCATCGCCCGCGTCGAGGCCGGAAGCCCCGCGAACATGCTCATCATGCCGATCGCCTCGTAGATCTGCTGATCCGTGGCCTCGGCCTCACGCAGGTGCCGCACGGTCTGGCGCACGCCCACATCGTTCTGCGCGCCCTGCATCGTCAGACCGGCCAGCGTCAGCAAGAGCCGCGTGCGCGCGTCGAGCCCGCCCTCGTTGATCGCGTTGCCGAACATGGTCTCCATGAGATCCTTGGGCATGGTCGGCCAGAGCTTTTCAAAACCTTGCGGGGTGCTGAACGCCTCCATCTGCGGGAAGGCTTTCATCATCGCTTGAGTCTGCTCCATCATGAGCTCGAACGGGGATTTGGTGCCATTGCTCATCGGTACGGTGCGTCCACTTCAAGGTTATGGGCGATCTCGGCCTCCCAGCGGTCGCCGTTGGCGAGCAGTTTGTCCTTGTCGTAGAACAGCTCTTCCCGGGTCTCGGTGGCGAACTCGAAATTCGGGCCCTCGACGATGGCATCCACCGGGCAGGCCTCCTGACAGAAGCCGCAATAGATGCATTTGGTCATGTCGATGTCGTAGCGCGTGGTGCGGCGCGAGCCGTCCTCGCGGGGCTCGGCGTCAATGGTGATCGCCTGCGCCGGGCAGATCGCCTCGCAGAGCTTGCAGGCGATGCAACGTTCCTCGCCATTGGGATACCGCCGCAGCGCGTGCTCGCCCCGGAAACGCGGGGAGAGCGGGCCCTTTTCATGCGGGTAGTTCAGCGTTGTCTTCGGCGAGACGAAGTACCTCAGCCCGAGTTTCATGCCTTGCCAGAAATCCTGCAGCAAGAAGTACTTGGCGGCGCGTGTGTAGTCGATTTGGGTCATCTCACCTCCGCTGAATCAAATGGATCAATGTCTGCGTATTCCCAATTTGAAGCCCGCTTAAGGTAAGCGAGTTCTTCGACTGTGTATTCTTTGTTTGCTTCAAGCCACTGGACTGCACGCAGCATCGGAACATCCTCGGCAACATACGAAGCCTCAGCTCCCCCGTTAATTTCGATGCGATACACATTGTCGCTGTAAGGCTCCAAGACAATCTGATCCGAACCAACCGTTATTGAAGCGCGAACCTTCAACTCAGCCATCAGCCTCTCCCCCTCAAACCGGCCAGCGGGCGTAGAAGCCCCAGAACCATTCGAATTTGGCCGCGAAGGCCACGAAAACGACCCAAGCCAGCGACAGCGGCAGGAAGACCTTCCAGCCAATGCGCATCAACTGGTCGTAGCGGTAGCGCGGTGTGATCGCCTTCACCATCGCGAAGAGGAAGAAGAAGAACGCCATTTTGGCGACCATCCAGAACACCCCGTCGGGCAAGCCCGGGATCGGGGAGAGCCAGCCGCCGAAGAACATCAGGCTCATCAGCGCGCACATCAGGAAGATCGCGATATACTCGCCAGCCATGAATAGCAGGAACGGCGTTGAGGAGTATTCCACCTGAAAGCCCGCCACGAGTTCCGATTCAGCTTCCGGCAGATCGAAGGGGGGCCTGTTCGTCTCCGCCAGTGCGCTGATGAAGAACAGGAACACCATGGGCAGATGCGGCAGCCAGTACCAGCCGAAGAAATGCGCGTCGCTGTCCTGTGCGGCCACGATGGACGAGAAATTCATCGCCCCGGTGGAGATGATCACACCGATGATGATCAGCCCGATGGAGACCTCGTAGGAGATCATCTGCGCCGCCGAGCGCAGCGAGCCGAGGAATGGGTATTTCGAGTTCGACGCCCACCCGCCCATGATCACGCCATAGACCTCCAGCGAGGACATCGCGAAGACGTAGAGGATGGCGACGTTGATGTCGCTGACCACCCAGCCATCGTTGAACGGGATCACCGCCCAAGCGAGGATCGCGAGCACGAAGGAGACCATTGGCGCCATCATGAACACCGGCTTGTCCGCGCCCGCCGGGATCACCACTTCCTTGACCACGTATTTCAGCGCATCGGCCACCGTTTGCAGCAGGCCGAAGGCGCCCACGACATTCGGGCCGCGCCGCATCTGCACGGCAGCCCAGACCTTGCGGTCGCCATAAACGAGGAACAGCAGGCTCACCATCACGAAGCCCACAACGGCAAGCACCTGTGCGAGAACGAGCAGGCCGATCCCGGCGGGTGTGGCTAGAAACTCAGTCATGGTCCCTCATCATACCGTGGGTATCCCTTTTTCCCGGCAATTGGCCGCGACGACTTCGGCGTCGAGTGTGCGTATGCCTTTCGGCAGGTCTGGTGAGATCGTGTAAACCGCATCGCCGGTCCACACATCCCCTTCCCGTGCGACATTCGTGCGCACATGGCGGGCAAACCCGTAGCCACGGATCAGCGTGTATTCCGCCGCCGCACATTCGGCGTATTGGCTGACGTTTTGAGGCGCCAGCGCGTTGGTCATGGCAACCTCGAAACGCACCAGATCGCCGTCGAGCAAAGCGGTGTTCACGCCCCGGTAATCCGGCACGAGTTTCTCAGCGGTCGGCACCGGCGCGTCACAGGCCGCAAGGGCCAGAGGCGATATGAGCGCAGCCCATTTCACTCCGCGGCCATGGCCTCTTGCCCGCGCGCCTTGGCGTTCGCGCTCAGTTCGGCCATCAGTTGCGAGGCGCGCGCGATCGGGTTGCTGAGGTAAAAGTCGCTGATCGCGTAGCGGAACGCGGCCTCGCCGAGCGGGCCCTCGGGCAGCGCTTCGCCCTCGTTTTCGGCCACGTCGTCGATCTTCTTGAGATGCGGCACACCCTTGACCATCGCCTGCCGGAGCTGCGCGAGACTGTCCCAGGGTTGCTGCGCGCCCATCTCGGCGGACAGCGCCCGCAGAATCGCCCAGTTCTCCTTCGCCTCCCCCGGCGCAAACCCGGCCCGCAAGGCAAGTTGGGGCCGACCTTCCATGTTCACGAAGAGCCCGTTTTCTTCCGTGTAGGCCGCGCCCGGCAGGATTACGTCGGCGCGGTGCGCGCCCCGGTCCCCGTGCGAGCCTTGGTAGATCACGAAGGCGCCCGGCGCGATCTCGACCTCATCCGCGCCCAGATTGTAGATGACATCGGCCTCGGCCACAGCGTCCATGCCGCCCTCGCAGGTCGCCCCCACATCCAACGCGCCGACCCGGCTTGCCGCCGTGTGCAGCACAAGCAGCTTGCCGCCGCCTTTCTCACACAGCTTCTGCGCCGCGGCCAGCACGGCAGCGCCGTCGGCCTCCTGCAGCGCGCCCTGACCGACAATGACGATACCGCCCTCGGCCATGCCAGACAGGTCCTGCTCCAGCGCTTTGGTCAGAGCCGCACGGTCCGTGCCAAGCTCCTCAACGGGGTAGGTCAGATCCACCACGGGACCGATCCGGCCCACGGTTGCACCGCGCAGCCACGCCTTGCGGATACGCGCGTTCAGCACCGGCGCTTCCACAGCAGGGTTGGTGCCGATCAGCAGGATCATCGGCGCGTCGTCGATCTCCTCGATCGCGGCAGTGCCCACATAGGCCGCCCGGTTGCCGGCAGGCAGTTTAGCGCCATCCGTGCGACATTCGACAACACCGCCCTGCCCTTCAACAAGTTGCTTGAGAGCGTAGGCGGCATCGGTCGGCGCCAGATCGCCCACGAGCCCCCCGAGCTTGGTCGCTCCGGTCATTTTCTCGGCGGCCAGCTTCAGTGCCTCGGGCCATGTGGCCGGACGCAGCTTGCCGTTCTCGCGCACATAAGGCCTGTCGAGCCGCTGACGCCGCAGCCCGTCCCAGACAAAGCGTGTCTTGTCGGAAATCCACTCCTCGTTCACGCCGTCATGGTTGCGCGGCAGAAAGCGCATGACTTCGCGCCCCTTTGTGTCCACGCGGATGCTGGAGCCGAGCGCGTCCATCACGTCGATGCTCTCGGTTTTTGTCAGCTCCCACGGGCGGGCGGTGAAGGCGTAGGGCTTGGAGACCAGCGCGCCGACCGGGCAGAGGTCGATGATGTTGCCCTGCAGGTTCGAGTCGAGCGTCTCGCCCAGATAAGAGGTGATTTCGCTGTCCTCGCCGCGTCCGGTCTGGCCCATCTGCGTGATCCCGGCGACCTCGGTGGTGAAGCGCACGCAGCGCGTGCAGGAGATGCAGCGGGTCATGTGGGTCTCGACGAGCGGGCCGAGGTCGAGATCGTCCACCGCGCGCTTGGGCTCACGGAAGCGGCTGAAATCCACGCCATACGCCATGGCTTGGTCTTGCAGATCGCACTCGCCGCCTTGATCGCAGATCGGGCAGTCCAGCGGGTGGTTGATGAGCAAGAACTCCATCACCCCCTCGCGGGCCTTCTTGACCATGGGCGAGTTGGTTTTGATGACGGGCGGCTGGCCCTCGGGACCGGGCCGCAGATCCTTGACCTGCATCGCGCAGGAGGCGGCGGGCTTGGGCGGACCGCCGACGACTTCCACGAGGCACATCCGACAGTTCCCAGCAATCGACAGGCGCTCGTGATAGCAAAAGCGCGGCACTTCGATACCGGCTTGCTCACAGGCCTGAATCAGGGTCATCGCCCCGTCCACCTCAAGCTCCTGTTCGTCGATGATGATCTTGCGAAGATCGCTCATGCTCTCACCTTGCTCTGAGTAATGCGCCGATTTGGCTTGATTTCCGGATTTCCGCTTGCCCTGCCGCGCAATAGGTCGCGGGCGCTGATTTCACAACCCCTTGCGCTGCCAGATAGGCGTCGCGCTTGGCGCGCATCCGGGATTTCTGTGCGTCCGAGTTGACATAGGCGTCGATATCCGCGTCCGAGAAACCCTCCGCGCGCGCTGTGTCATGAAGATCTTTCAGCGTCCGCCGGGCCTTGAAGAACCGGCCCGAGAGGCTGTCGCACTCGCGGCGAATCTTGTCGGCGACGGAGACCGCAAACAGCCCGTCTTCCACCGCCGCCACCGATTGAAGCGCGTTATTGGCCGCACTGATGCTCGGCGCGGTGCTGAGCGCTGCGGCCAGCGCGATGATATGAAGGGGTCTGACGTACATTCGGATGCTCCTGTGCTGATCCCGGCGGCGCAGGACGCACCGCACGGCACAGCGTGGGACTGGCGCGCATGTCATGCAATAACAGGCGGGTTTGCCCTTTGACACCGCGCGATATGTCGCTGCTGCAGCATCCATGCCGCTCAACCCTCGCAGGTGCCTTGCAACACCAGCGTGTCGCCCTCGAAGACATGGCTGGACGGGTCGTCATCAGGCCCCCGGGTCCAGTCGATCACCGAGTTTCCGAAGGTCTCGATACAGTATTTCTTGCCCTCGTGCCGGCCGGCCTCCAGCGCCCCGGCAAGGGACGCGCTGGCCGGGCGGACATTGACCGTGAAGGCCTGCCGGTCGGCCCTGTCCACATGCTTGGCGGTCGAGCGGAAGAACTGCCCGTCAAAGGCGATATCGTCCTTGCCGATGTCGGCGCAGGCTGCCAGCACTCCGCAAAGCGCCAACGTCAGCAACAGTCTTGTCGTCATGGCCCCGTTCCTTCCTTCGATCATAACCCCGCACCGCGTCACACGGCCTCGGGCGCGCAACCATGGGTTTGCCACATACGCGCATCTTTTGCATAGGCCCAGCCAAAGGCGTGATCGCTGTGGCCATGCGCCTTGAGATGGCCGAGCCGGTCCAGCGCTTCTTCCACCGTGGGGCGATGACCGACGGGCACCCACCACATGACAAAATGCTGATCGCCCAGAATTTCGAACCACGCGCGGCGGCGCGCGTAGAATTGCTTGTGAATGGTGCCCCAAACAAAGGTTTCAAGGCTCTTCATGTCTTCCCAGACACTGAGATTGAGTACCCCCTGCGGATCATCCCCAATGTTGTTCTCGGTGTTCCCCATACCCGGCTCACCCGAGCCTTCCATCATCCACACGAAGCCGGGCATCCGCTTGCCCAGCGTGTTGACCTTGTCGAGATTGTCCATGAAGTCGCGCACACGCGGATCGCCCGGTGCCGCGACCAGACGCCCGATATTGAGCTCGGCCAAATGCAGTTTGCTCACGCCGCATCTCCACAGTTGCGTGCCGCCCAGACCGGCGCATGTGACAGATGGGGCCAGTTGAAGGCATGATCGGTGTTGCCGTGGTCGATCAGATGTTGCAGCCGCCCGGCGGCCTCTTCGACCGTGGGGCGGTGACCCTTTGGCACCCACCACATCACGATCCGGTGCCCACTCCAGACCTGTTCCGCCGGGTCGTACCATTCGTCTTTGCGATCGTAAAAGTGCTTGTGCACCGTCTTGAACGCAAAGTTTTCAAGGCTTGCCACATCCTCCCAGACCGAGAGTGTCGAGGCGGTTCGGGGGTTGCCGCCCAAAACGCCCGAAGGATCTAGCTGCGCTGCTTCCATATCGTCTCCGTCAAGGTGCCAGACATAGCCTCGCGCGCGCATGGCGATCCCGTAGACCCGATCAAGATTGCCCCGAAAGTCCGCGACACGCGGGTCTTGCCAATCGTACCGCAACGTGCCGATATTGAACTCTGCCAGATGCCGTGTGTTCATCGGTATGTCCCGCTGCCTAGCGCGCCTCCAGATACCGGCCGATCCGGTCCGAACTGCCGACCACTTGCTGCGCGAAAAAGCACACTTCCTTGCGGTCGGCGATATCGACGCCGCGCCGGGTCAGCTCGTCGCGCTTGAGAAGATGCATCCGCTGGCGGCTGGTCGTTTCCTGCACCGCGATCAAGTCGGTCATGGTGACGTCGTTTTCGTTGATGATCTGGATCACGCCTTCGGCCACGAATGTGTTGGGATCGCGCCCCGCGCGGCGCTGCACCAGATGCGGGCAGGCATCGGCGATATCGCCCGCCACGAGAAGCTGCGCCAGAAGCTCCTGCGGTGTCGGCCCTGTGGCCCCGGCACTGCTCGCCGCCGAGAGCAGGACGGCGCCAATCACGCCCCCGCCCAGCCCATATGTGCGCCGCGCGCCCATCTCACGCCCCCGAGAGCGGCACGAGAAGCGCCGACAGGGCCGAGCCCCGCGCGATCTCGGCATCGGCAGCGGCACAGACATCGCCCTGCCCTGGCACAGTGCCGTGTCGGGCGCGGAATTCCCGCAGCCGGATATCACCCATCGCCTCGATCGCGTCGCGTTGGCCGAGCGCGGCCCGGTCGCCTTCCCCGGCGGCGCTGCGCCGCGCGGCCATCTCCGCATAGAGCGCATCGTCGAACCGGTAGCGCGGACAGGCTTGCGCCACTTGCGCCGCGAGCCCGACCTCGGCGTAGTACTCCGGCACCGGATTGGCCATGAGCGCCCGCACCGCAGGATGATCGAACCCGCGTGCAGGGCCCTCCGGACCAGCCGCGCAGGCAGCCAGCCCGGCGAGCGCAGGAATGGCGAGCCATCTCACGGCCTTACTCTGCCGCAACCGCCGCACGCTTATGCTTGATGCGGTCCTCGATCTCGTCCCGGAAGTTGCGGATCAGGCCCTGAATGGGCCACGCCGCCGCATCGCCGAGCGCGCAGATCGTGTGCCCTTCCACTTGCTTGGTCACGTCCCAGAGCATGTCGATCTCTTCGGGCTCCGCCTCGCCTTTGACCAGCCGCTCCATCACCCGCATCATCCAGCCGGTGCCTTCCCGGCAGGGCGTGCATTGCCCGCAGCTTTCATGCTTGTAGAATTTCGCAAGCCGCCAGATCGCCTTGATGATGTCGGTCTGCTTGTCCATCACGATCACCGCCGCTGTGCCGAGCCCGGAGCCAAGCTCGCCGCGCAGGTAGTCGAAATCCATGATCGCGTCTTTCATCTTCTCGCCGCGCACGCAGGGTACGGACGAGCCGCCCGGGATCACCGCCTTGAGATTGTCCCAGCCGCCCCGAATGCCGCCGCAATGGGTCTCGATGAGTTCCTCGAAGCTGATCGACATCTCCTCTTCCACGACACAGGGATTGTTGACGTGACCGGAGATGGCGAAGAGCTTGGTGCCGGTGTTGTTCGGACGCCCGAAGCCGGCGAACCATGCCCCGCCCCGGCGCAGGATGGTCGGCACCACGGCGATGGATTCGACGTTGTTCACGGTGGTCGGGCAGCCATAGAGCCCCGCACCTGCCGGAAACGGCGGCTTCATCCGGGGCATCCCCTTCTTGCCTTCGAGCGATTCCAGCAGCGCGGTTTCTTCGCCGCAGATATAGGCGCCGGCGCCGTGATGCAGATAGATGTCGAAATCCCAGCCGGATTTCGCGGCGTTCGGGCCGACGAGCCCGGCGTCATAGGCCTCGTCGATAGCGGCTTGCAGCGCCTCGCGTTCACGGATGTATTCGCCGCGAATGTAGATGTAACAGGCATGGGCGTTCATCGCGAAGGACGCGATCAGGCAGCCTTCGATGAGCGTGTGCGGATCGTGCCGCATAATCTCGCGGTCCTTGCAGGTGCCGGGCTCGGATTCGTCGGCATTGACCACGAGATAGGCCGGACGCCCGTCAGACTCCTTGGGCATGAAGG
The DNA here is from genome assembly GCA_965656085.1 of uncultured Aliishimia sp. GTDB lineage: Bacteria > Pseudomonadota > Alphaproteobacteria > Rhodobacterales > Rhodobacteraceae > Aliishimia. Next base: position 42,478 of record CBFHJA010000011.1, read on the forward strand.
ACCACTTGAGGCCGGTCGGGAATCCCGCACCGCCCCGGCCCCGCAAGCCACTGTCCTTCATCTCCTGAACGATCCAGTCGCGACCCTTCTTGATGAGCCCCGCCGTGCCATCCCAGTGCCCCCGCGCCTGCGCGCCCTTGAGGGTCCGGTCGTGCATTCCGTAGATGTTCGTGAAGATCCGGTCCTGATCTTGCAACATTGCGCACTTGCCTTTTCTTGCCGATGGCCCCGGGCGCTACTCCTTGCGGGAGCGCCAGAGGCCGATTGCGTACCAAAGCGCCACGCCGAACCCGGCGAGCGCCAGAAGATCGAACAGGGCGAGGGTCCGGTTGGACCAGCCGTATTCGCTCCCGATCAGATTGGCGAGAACCCAAACGATCCCGGTTCCGGCGATCACCAGCGACAAGCGCCGTCCCGCCTTTCCGTCATCCTTTGGTCTCTCTCCTTTCGTCATATTGTCCGGCGCGTGCGTTAATACACGTCGCCGTCGTCAACGCGCTTGGAGAACTCGGTGTCTCCGCCCGCAGCGAGGACCTTGGCCTGCGCGACCCAGTCGTCCCGGCTCACCCGGCCCTTGAAGCCTTCGAGATTGGCGTCGACCCACGCGATTTCATCTGCGGTCCACCCCGCGATCTGGTCGAAGTGATAGAACCCCATCGAATGCAGGAGCTTTTCGAGCTTCGGCCCGACGCCCTTGATTTCCTTGAGGTTGTCGGCACCGTCATCGCGCGGGGCGTCGAGCGCTTCGGGGCGCGTGCCCACATCGGCTGCGTCGCTGCTGCTGTCTGCGGTGTCGGTGGCCGGTGCGGCGGCGGGCTTTGGCGCGGCGGCGGGCGTGTCGCCATTCTCATAGCGCCATGTCCCTTTGCGCTCGGCCAGTTCCGCCTCGCCCGCAAGCGGCGCCGAGGGTTTCACACCGGCCTTGGCCGCGGCCACGGCGGCGGCGGGGCTGGAGGCGGGGTCGACTTCGGCGGCGGCTGCAGGGTCTGGAGCCTTTTCACCGGCCTTCGCGGCGGCGGCGGCCTCGGCAGCGGACTCGGCGCTGGATTTCACCGGATGGGTGTCTTTCGGCGGGGTCAGGGCGGTCTCATTCGGAGCAGGCAGAGGCTTGCAGGCGATCCAACTGACCAGCGCGCCCACGATGATCGTGATCACGATTGCTGCAAACACGGCTTGAATGAAGGTCCAGTCTCCCACAACCATCAACAGCACAAACCCGAGCGCGGCCGCGAGCACCGCAAGGCCCCAGCCGCCCGCATAGCAGATCAGACTGCTTTGATTATTGTCCATAATTGGTCACCTCTCCCATTGGGTCGTTCAACTTACGCACTATAAGTATCGTTTTTTTCCGCGCGTTGGGAAAATTCTGTGCTGTCACCGGAGGCGAGAATCTTGGCCTGCGCGACCCACTTGTCGCGACTGACCCGCCCCTTGAAGCCTTCGAGGTTCTCATCGACCCATGCGATCTCCCTCTCGGACCAGCCTGCGATCTGGTCGAAATGGTAAAAGCCCATGGAATGCAACAGCTTTTCGAGCTTCGGCCCAACGCCCTTGATCATCTTCAGATCGTCGGGCTGGCCGCCGCGCGCCTCGGAAAGCTGCGCGGGCTTGTCGGCTTCGGTGTCGGGAACGGCCGGGTTCGACGCGGAGACCGGCTTGGCCCGGGAGGCGGCTTGTGCCTCCTGTTTGCTCACGCCGGTCGAATCTGTGGGCGTTTTCGCGGCCGGTTTCGGCTCGTCATTGGCCGCCACTTTCGGCGGCACAGCACCCTTTCCGAGCCATGGCGTGACCACCGGCTCCTCGGTCCCGTCGATCCGCTTGATCGTGTCGCCGCGATCGACCGCGCGCTGCACGGACGCGTTGTATTGCGTGTGACCGCTGTCGAAATCCTTCAGCGTGGTCAGCCCCGACAACGGCTCGGCGGCATAACGCCCGTTCTGCGGTCCCGGATGCGGCACCTTTCCGGCGGCCATCTCGTCGATGATCTCGGCGAATTTCTCCGCCGTGAGGTCCTCGTAATAGTCCTTGCCGATCTGCGCCATCGGCGCGTTAGCGCAGGCACCGAGACACTCGACCTCTTCCCAACTGAACTTGCCGTCCTCGCTGATCTGGTGCGGGCGCTTTGCGATCTTGTCCTTGCAAACCGCGATCAGGTCCTCGGCCCCGCAGATCATGCAGGTCGTGGTCCCGCAAATCTGGAAATGCGCCACTTGCCCAACGGGTTGCAGCTGAAACATGAAGTAGAACGAGGCGACTTCCAGCGCCCGGATATAGGCCATGTCCAGCATCTCGGCGACATGCTCGATGGCCGGGCGCGAGAGCCAGCCTTCCTGCTCCTGCGCACGCCAAAGCAGCGGAATGATCGCGCTGGCTTGCCGGCCTTCAGGGTATTTGGTGATCTGCGCTTCGGCCCACGCCTGATTGGCGGGCGTGAAGGCGAACGTGTCGGGTTGGTCTGCGTGAAGACGGCGGAGCATTATCTGGTTTTTCCGTAGAGCTTATTTCGAGATATCATGACTATGATTGACGCATCGTCAGCGCGGGTGCCAAACCCGGGCAGCGCGTCCCTATAGCGTCCTGTGCGGGCCGGCTTGCAGGCCTGTGCACCGCCCCCGGCGCTCACCGGTCGATCTCTCCGAAGACGACATCCATCGTGCCGATGATCGCGGCCACGTCGGCAAGCTGGTGCCCCTTGGCCACGTGATCCATCGCTTGCAGATGCAGGAAGCCCGGCGCGCGGATCTTTGCGCGGTACGGCTTGTTGGTCCCATCGGCCTTCAGATAGACGCCGAACTCGCCCTTGGGCGCTTCCACGGCGGCATAGACCTCGCCTTCGGGCACGTGGAACCCTTCGGTGTAGAGCTTGAAGTGGTGGATCAGCGCTTCCATCGAGGTTTTCATGTCGGTCCGGTTCGGCGGCGTGATCTTGCCCCGCGCCATCACGTCGCCGGTCTCCTCGCGCAGCTTTGCGATGGCCTGCTTCATGATCGACAGCGACTGGCGCATCTCTTCCATACGGACGAGATACCTGTCGTAGCAATCCCCGTTCTTGCCGATGGGGATCTGGAACTCGAACTCGTCATAGCATTCATACGGTTGCGCCCGGCGCAGGTCCCATGCGAGGCCCGAGCCACGTACCATCACGCCGGAAAAGCCCCAATCGAGGATTTCTTCCTCACTCACGACCCCGATATCCACGTTGCGCTGTTTGAAAATCCGGTTCTCGGTGAGCAGCCCCTCGATATCGTCGAGCACTTTGGGGAAATGATGCGCCCATTCCTCGATATCGTCCAGAAGCGCGTCCGGCAGGTCCTGATGCACCCCGCCGGGGCGGAAATAGGCCGCGTGCAGGCGCGCGCCGCAGGCCCGCTCATAGAACACCATGAGCTTTTCGCGCTCCTCGAAGCCCCAGAGCGGCGGCGTCAGCGCTCCCACATCCATGGCTTGCGTGGTCACGTTCAGCAGGTGGCTGAGAATGCGCCCGATCTCCGAATAAAGCACCCGGATCAGCGAGGCCCGGCGCGGCACTTCGGTGCCGGTGAGCTTCTCGATGGCGAGACACCACGCGTGCTCCTGATTCATCGGCGCGACATAGTCGAGCCGGTCGAAATAGGGCAGGTTTTGCAGGTAGGTCCGGCTCTCCATGAGCTTTTCGGTGCCGCGATGCAGCAGCCCGATATGCGGATCGCAGCGCTCGACGATCTCGCCGTCAAGCTCCAGAACGAGCCGCAAAACCCCATGCGCCGCAGGGTGTTGCGGGCCGAAGTTGATGTTGAAGTTGCGGATTTTCTGCTCGCCCGTCAGGGCGTCGTCAAAACCTTTGGAGCCGTCCATCATCTGTGTCTCACTCCTATGCGTCCAGCTTTTCCAAGGTGCGGAACACCTTGGTGAGCAGTTTCCAGTCGCCGGCGCTCTTCACGAAGCCGAGGTGGTCTTCGAAGCGGGCCATCCCGGGAACTTCGACCCAGAGATGCACGCGCGCGATCTCGTCACCGGCAACGTCCACCGAAATGATCCCGTAGGCCGCGTCTCCGGTGCCACCATCCCGGCCCCGGACGCGCTCCACGAACGACGCCTTGTCCCAGTAGGTCTCGGCCCCGTCCTCGATGAGGGTCATGTTGAACCGCTCGTGGCACATGACCTCGAACACGTTCTCGCGGGCGAAATACACCGCCTCGCAATAGGCCTGCGCGGCCGCCGTGACCTCGGCGAAGGCGTCCGGTGTCGCGCTCATGAGGCCTCTTCCTTTTTCTCGTCCCCGGGCAGGATGTATTCAGCCCCTTCCCACGGCGACATGAAGTCGAATTGCCGGTATTCCTGCACGAGGCTCACGGGCTCATAGACAACCCGCTTTTGCTCTTCGTCATAGCGCACCTCGGTGTAGCCCGTGGTCGGGAAGTCCTTGCGCAGCGGGTAGCCGCGAAAGCCGTAATCGGTGAGGATGCGGCGCAGATCAGGATGGCCCGAGAACAAGAGCCCGAACATGTCGAAGACTTCGCGCTCGAACCAGTTGGCCGACGGGTGCACGGAGGTGATCGACGGCACGAGGTCTTCCTCGCGGGCCTGCACGCGCAGCCGGACGCGCTGGTTTTGGTACATCGACAGGAAGTGATAGATCACGTCGAACCGCTTGGCCCGGCCCGGATAGTCCACCGCCGTGATGTCGACGAGCGTGGAGAACTTGCAGGCCGCATCGGCCTTCAAATGCTCGACAAGCCCCACGATATTGGGCAGCGCGACCTCAACCGTCAACTCGTCGTTCTCCACCGACCAGCCAACGACGCAATCGGGCCGCTTCAGTTCGATTGTCGCGCCAAGTTCTTGCAGTGCTTCACTCATATCGGCGCTCCCTAACGGACGATCGTCCCGGTCCGGCGGATTTTCCGTTGCAATTGCATGATCCCGTAGAGCAGCGCCTCGGCGGTCGGCGGACAGCCGGGCACATAGACGTCCACCGGCACGATCCGGTCACAGCCGCGCACCACGGAATAGCTGTAGTGATAGTACCCGCCCCCATTGGCGCAGGACCCCATAGAGATCACGTAGCGCGGCTCGGGCATCTGGTCGTAGACCTTGCGCAGCGCCGGGGCCATCTTGTTCGTGAGCGTGCCGGCCACGATCATCAGATCGGACTGGCGCGGGCTCGCGCGCGGCGCGGTGCCGAAGCGCTCCATGTCATAGCGCGGCATCGCGGTGTGCATCATCTCCACCGCACAGCAGGCGAGCCCGAAGGTCATCCAGTGCAGCGAGCCGGTGCGCGCCCAGTTGATGATGTCCTCGGTGGAGGTGAGTAGGAACCCTTTGTCCTGCAATTCGCGGTTCAGGTCCTGCGTGGCGACGTCGCGGTCCACGCCTGCGGTATTGGCTCCTGTCTGGAGGCCGTCCGTCATTGCCATTCCATCGCTCCTTTGCGCCATTCATAGGCAAAACCGAGTGCGAGGACGCCAAGGAAGGCCATCATCGACCAGAACCCGACCATCGAGATATCCTTGAAGGCCACGGCCCATGGGAAGAGAAACGCAATCTCCAGATCGAAGATGATGAACAGGATCGACACCAGATAGAATCGCACGTCGAATTTCATCCGCGCATCGTCGAAGGCGTTGAACCCGCATTCATAGGCCGAGACCTTCTCGGGGTCCGGGCGGCGCACCGCCAGCACGACGGCAGCAAGGATCAGCACAAGGCCCAATCCGATCGCGACGGCCAGAAAGACCAGAATGGGCAGGTATTCCCGCAGCATCTCTTCCATGGTGGCTCCTTTTTGTCCCCTGCGGCCAGAGGCTCAAGCTCCCGTTGGTACACCGGCGTGGCTGCGCCGACGGCTTTGCGTGCCAGCGTATGCCGCAAATATTGATCGAACATCTATCCTTGCGGCGTTGCAGCGTCAACGCATGGCGGCACAAAATGGGGGCGGGAAAAGGACGCAGGGCGGGCGGCGGCAGCCCGCCCGCGCCAGAGCCGGGCCTCAGCCGAACTTGCCCGCGATGAAGGCCCGGGCGTCTGGATCCTGCGCGGCCTGAAACATCGCCTCGGTCGGGGCCAACTCGCGCAGCACGCCGAGATGGAAATAGCCGACCCGGTCCGCGACGCGCCGCGCCTGCATCATCGAATGGGTGATGATGACCACCGAAAGCTGCGACTTGAGCCGCACCAGAAGGTCTTCCACCTCGGCGGTTGCGATCGGGTCGATCGACCCGGTCGGCTCGTCCATCAGCAACACCTCGGCCTCGCAGGCCAGCGCCCGCGCGATACACAGGCGCTGTTGCTGGCCGCCCGAGAGCGCATGACCCGATGTCTTGTGCAAACTGTCCTTGACCTCGTCCCAGAGCCGCGCTTGCCGCAGGGCCTCTTCGACGCGGCGCTCCAGAGCGGCGCGGCCCGCAACGAGGCCGTGAATGCGCGGCCCGTAAGCGACATTCTCGAAGATCGTCTTGGCGAAGGGGTTCGGCTTCTGCGCCACCCATCCGAAGCGGCGCCGATGCATGGGCGGGTCGATCTCCGGCGCGTAGATGTCTTGCCCATCCATCGCGATCTGGCCTTCGATTCGCACACCGCGCGTGTCGTCATGCATCCGGTTGAGGCATTTCAGGGCGGTGGATTTGCCACAGCCCGAGGGGCCGATAAAGGCAAGGATTTCATTTGGGTAGAGGTCGAAATCGACATTCTTCAGGGCATGTGTGTCGTCATACCAAAGATTGAGGCGGCGCACCGAGAGCACGGGGGCGGCGTTCGATCCGCTCTGGGCGGCGTGCAGGGGGCGGGATGTGGTCTGGTCGAGCATAATTGCAGGTCCTCCGGGCTGACTGTGCCGGCACGCTGCACAGCCCCCGCCAGTCTCTCCCTGACATGGATCAACCTCGCCAACTCTTCACAAAACCTTCACACACGCCTCCGCAATGTCTTGGCTCGGCTCAAATCTCTGACGCAGGTCTGAAGCAAGTCGCTGAAAAGTGGTATGCAGTTTTCAGCTCTCCGACATGCGAAATTAACAAGTCAGAGGGGGGTTGCGTGAATGCGAATGAACGCGGCGCGCTCTAAGGCGCAAGTTGCCGTTCATTGGCCCGCAACTGCCGCCGCATCGCGGCCCCGGTGTGCGCATCGACACCGGCCTTTTCAACCAGCCACTCGACGGCTTCATCATAATCCACCGTCACCAAGGTCAGGCTCTCATCCCGCAGACCCTCAAGATCGGCATAAATTCCATACATCCGCATCATCCCGAACGAGCCGAGATCGCCCATGACATAAGCGCAGGGGTTGCCCCCGGTCTCGGGTTTCAAAGACTTGCGCAAGCGGATCGCCTTCTTGATCGACAAGGTCGTATCGACACTCAAATCAATGGCGCGCAGATCGAAGAAAGCAGGCAGATCGAGATTGGCCTCGGGGCCCGCCGACTGGCCAAGATCCATGCCATATTCGACGATGCCCAGCAAGGACGCACTCTGCTCGGCACGCAGATAATGCAGGGATAATTCTGGGTAGAACGTGTACGAGATCATATGACCGTGAGACTTGGAAGACGCAGGCGGTAAGTCGATTGAACGTAATCTGTTAAAGGTAGCACATCGCTTGCCCCCGTTGAAGCCCGCCGCACAGGCCGCGCCCTAGCCCGTCCAAGAGGGTGCACGCCGGTCGAAGAACGCGTTGATCCCCTCCACAGCCTCCTCTGTCTCCCAGCGTGCGACCAACTCGGCGATCGTATGATCGATTACCGCATCGTCGAGCCTCGGCCCCAAGCTTCGCGCCAGCGCCTTGGCCGAGGCCACCGCGCCCGGCGCGCAGGCAAGATAGGGCACCGCTTCTGCCTCCACAGCCGCATCGAGGTCCTCCGCCGGCACCGCCTTGGCCAGCAGTCCCAGACCAACCGCCTCCTCCGCGCCAAAGACCCGGCCGCTCATGAAGACACGCCGCGCCATGCCCTCGCCCATGCGCGCCAGAACATACGGCCCAATCGTCGCCGGGATCAGCCCCAGCTTGGTCTCCGTCAGGGCCATCTTCACCCGCTCCGCGCCAATCGCGACATCGCAGACCGAAGCCATCCCCACCCCGCCCCCGAACGCGTTGCCCTGCAGCTTTCCGATGAGCGGCTTGGGCATCTCGTTGAGCGCCTGCAGCATCTCCGCGAGCTTGCGCGCCTCGCGCCCCCGCGTCTCGGGATCGGCGGCCATCTGCTCCTGCATCCAGCCCAGATCGCCCCCCGCGCAGAACGACTTGCCCGCCCCGGTGAGCACGACCACCCGCACCGCCGCATCCGCGCCCAGCGCCCCGGCGGCCTCGGTGAGCTCTGCGATCATCTGCGCCGAGAGCGCATTATGCTTCTCGGGCCGGTTCAGCGTGAGTGTCGCGACCCCGCGCGCGTCGGTCTCGATACTGAGTGTCTCAAATGTCATTACCGCGCCTCCTGTTGCTCTGCCGGGCTCCGCAGGCTGCGCGCAAAGGCCGCCGCCGCGTCGATCTTGGCAAGGTCCAGCCCGGTCTCCCAGCCCTCCGCCGCCAGCATCCGCGCCACCGCCTCGGTCGCCACATTGCCTGCCGCGCCCGGCGCATAGGGACAGCCCCCGAGCCCGCCCACGGCAGCATCGAAGACACGCAGGCCTGCCTCCAGAGAGACCCGGATATTGTCCAGCGCCCACCCGCCGGTATCGTGGTAATGCCCCGCGAGCTTTTCGGGCGGCACCGCGCGCAGCACCGCGCCCAGCATGGTGCCGATCTCTTCGGGCCGCGCCTGCCCCAGCGTTTCACCAAGCGAGATTTCATGGCACCCCATCTCCAGAAGCGCCATCGCAACCCGCGCCACCTGTTCGGGCGCCGTCGGCCCGTCATAGGGACAATGGGTCACGCAAGAGACATAGCCCCGCACAGGCACCCCAGCCTCTCGCGCGGCGTCCACCACGGGCGCGAACCGCTCCAGACTCTCGGCGATGCTCGCGTTGATGTTCGCGCGGCTGAACCCCTCCGACGCGGCCCCGAAGATCGCCACTTCCCCTGCCCCGGCCTCCAGCGCATCCTCCAGCCCGCGCATGTTCGGCGTGAGCGCAGCATAGGTCACGCCGGGCACGCGCGTGATCCCGGCCAGCACCTCCCCGGACCCGGCCATCTGCGGCACCCATTTCGGAGAGACGAAACTCGCGCATTCGATCCGCCGGAACCCGGCCCCACTGAGCATATCTACCAGCGCGACCTTGCCCTCCACGGAAATCGGGCGGGCCTCGTTCTGAAGCCCATCCCGCGGCCCGGTCTCGAAAATCTCGACGAACTCTGCCATGGCTCAGCCCTCCTTCGGCACCGGATAGAAGTCCTGCGCGTAAAACCGCTGCGGCCCCTCGCGCTCCACGGCGCGCTGGTAGGCGGGCCGCGCTTCCATCCGCGCCTTGTAGGCTCGCAGCTTGGGAAATTCGTCGAGCTTTACGTAGAACGGCGCAGCAAAGAGGTTGAACCCCATCATGATGTCGGCGGCCGAAAAGCCCCCCGGCAAGAGCCACTCCTGATCCCCGAGCCGCGCTTCCATCCCCGCGAGCGTTCCCCGGAGCCGCGCCACATTGAGCTTCACCACAACCGGCGATGGCTTGGCAGGCGGGCGCAGGAAGACCAGTTGCAAATTCAATTGCTCGATCAGGCTCGCCATGGTCTCCGAGTAATGCACCCATTGCAGCCACGCGGGCCGCTCGGGATGCCCCACGGGACGGTTCAGCTCCGGCGCGTGGGTTTCCGTGAGATACTCCACGATGGCCCCGCTCTCGCTCATCTCCACCTCGCCCAACTCAATCGCCGGGATGCGCATGGCGGGCGAGACACGCGGCAGAGCCCCCTCCCGCATACCCGGCGTGCCGATCTGGTACTCCACGACCTCCAGCCCGCCAAAAACCTTCGCCCCGATCTCCTCGATCAGCCAAAGCACCCGGAACGAGCGCCCATATTGCACGTGATGCAGCCGGATCATGCCGCGCCCTCCTCTTCTTCCTCAAGCCGCACGAGCACATCGCCCGCCGCCACTTGCGCCCCTGTTTGGGCGAGCACCTCGGCCACAACGCCATCCCGCGCGGCCACCAGCGTGTGCTCCATTTTCATCGCCTCCAAAACGGCAAGTCGCTGCCCCTCGGTCACGGCTTGCCCCGGGCTGGCCTCCATGAGCTTCACCAGCCCCGGCATCGGCGCTTCGATGACGTTCCCGCTGCCGCCCGCCGCGCTGCCCCGCTCCAGCGGATCGGGCACACCGAACGCGACCCCGTAGCGCGCGAAAACCGTCACCTCCCCCTGAGCGACATGCACCGCCGCAGCGGGCGCGCCGTCAAAACGCCATCCGCTCGCCGTCCGCAGCGCCTCCACACGCGCGCCCTCCACATGCCACACCTGCCGATCCGGCCCATCGACCTCCACGGCTATGTCAAGCGCCTCCCCGCCCCATGTGAGCGGCACCGCCCGCCGCAGCGGATGCCACAGCGTAAACCCCGAGACGTCGCCATCGAGCCCGGCCACCGCCTGCGCAGCCCGCGCGGCCTCTTGCGCCGTGTACCCCGGCTCCGCCACGAGACTGTCCAGATCACGCCCGATCAGCCCGGTATCGACCTCGCCGCGCCCGAACCCGTCATGCCCGGCAAGCGCGCCCACAAACGCCAGATTGGTCACGGTCCCGGCCACTTCCGTTCCCGCAAGCCCCTGCGCCAGCCGCTTGAGCGCCACCGCCCGCGTCGGCCCGTGCGTGATGACCTTGGCGATCATCGGATCATACCACGGGCTGATCTCATCGCCGGTCCGCACCCCGCTATCGGCCCGCACGCCGTCCGGAAAGCCCAGATGTGCGAGCGTCCCGGTCGCAGGCAGGAACCCCTTGGGCACGTCCTCGGCATAGAGCCGCGCCTCGAAGGCATGCCCGGTGATCGTCAGATCTTCCTGCGCGCAAGGCAGCGCCTCGCCCGCCGCGACCCTGAGCTGCCATTCCACCAGATCGACCCCGGTGATGGCCTCCGTCACCGGATGCTCCACCTGAAGCCGCGTGTTCATCTCCATGAACCAGAACCCGTCCGTCCGCAGCGGCCCCGAGCCGTCCACGATAAACTCGATGGTCCCCGCGCCCTTGTACCCGATGGCCTCAGCAGCCCGCACCGCCGCCGCCCCCATCGCCGCGCGCACCTCCTGCGTCATGCCCGGCGCAGGCGCTTCCTCGATCACCTTCTGATGGCGGCGCTGGAGCGAGCAGTCCCGCTCGAACAAATGCACAGCGGTGTGCCCATCCCCAAACACCTGCACCTCGATATGCCGGGGATGGGTGACGAATTTCTCGATCAGCACATGCGGGTTGCCAAACGCGGTTTGCGCCTCGCCCTGAGCCGACTTGAGCGCCTCGGCAAACGCGCCCGGCGTCTCCACCAGCCGCATCCCCTTGCCGCCGCCGCCCGCCACAGCCTTGATCAGCACAGGATAGCCGATTGCCTCAGCCTCCTTGGCAAGCAGATCAGCCCCCTGCTCCGCCCCCTGATAGCCCGGCACCACCGGCACCCCGGCCTCCGCCATCAGGTCCTTGGCCGCATCCTTCAGCCCCATCGCCCGGATCGCGCTGGCAGACGGGCCAATGAAGATCAGACCCGCTGCCTCCACAGCCTCCACAAAATCCGGGTTCTCACTTAAAAACCCGTAGCCCGGATGGACCGCCTGCGCGCCGGTGTCCTTGGCAGCCTGAATGATCCGCTCCCCCCGCAGGTACGAGTCCGCAGGCGCAGACCCGCCAATATGCACCGCCACATCGGCCATCTGCACATGCTTCGCGCCCATGTCGGCGTCCGAATAAACCGCCACACAGCGCACCCCCATGGCTTGCGCGGTTTCCATCACCCGGCAGGCAATCTCGCCCCGGTTGGCGATCAGGATCGTGTCAAACATTTGCTTTTATTGCCTTCTCGATTTCTTCCAGAGCAAGGTTTTGACCTCTTCTATGGATCATTGCGTGGCAATTCGCGCAAACGATCGCCAAGTCGTCCAGACGCGTCCTTTCGCCCTCAGCGCTCCGTTCGCCCAATGGTTTCAGATGGTGCACATGCGCATAAAGTTCACCTAACTCCCCATACTTTTGAGCAAAATCGAAACCACACCCTTTGACTTCGCAGAGCAAACGCCCTCCATTCCCATTGGAAGCGCGCTGAATTTTTTCGTCTCGCAGGGATGCTTCACGGCGACGATGCTTTGCGAGTTTCCAATACTCTAAACCTTCAATTGCACCTTCTTCAGCGTCTTGGTCGAGACCAACCAAACCACGATGAACCCCCCTTATCAGACCAATGTCTCCTGTATCGTCGTCGTAGCTCTCAACGGTCCAAGGCGACGGGTCCAGCAGTCGATACTGCACGTTTCCAGTTCTGGGCCTGTCGCGGTGCTGGATGATTGCACGCGGGTTGGACCCGATGCTAAAGGCGCGTTGGACAGCAGCATCGAACTTTTTCGCGCGCGTTTTTCTCGGGCCAACAAGCTCGGAAAAAACCTTTCGAAGGTTCAAATACTGACGCACGACACCATCTTCGAACAGCATATTCTCATACCAAATGTTTAGTATGAACATTCCTTCCTGCTCATAGCACCACTCGTAGCAGTATCTTGGATTCGCACCGGGATTTATTTGGCCATTCTTGTAGTTGGACCAGTCGGACACATCGAATCCCGCCCGAGCGACAAGGTCGATCATCTTCGGTTTCGTCTGCGGCAAAAGGCTATCTGCCAAGCTATCTTGAGAAGTGTTGCTCATCACATCCGGAACACGCCAAAGCGTGTCTCCTGGGTCGGCGCGTTGTGCGCCGCGCTCAATGATAGCGACAGCACCTCACGCGACTTACGCGGGTCCACGATGCCATCATCCCAAAGCCGCGCCGAGGCATAGAGCGGGTGCGACTGCTCCTCGAACATCTCCAGCGTCGGCTGTTTGAACGCGGCCTCCTCCTCAGCGGACCACGCACCGCCCCCCCGCTCAATCGCATCACGCTTCACGGTCGCCAGCACGCCCGCCGCCTGCGCCCCGCCCATCACCGAGATGCGGCTGTTCGGCCATGTCCACAGGAACCGAGGCGAATAGGCCCGCCCCGCCATCCCGTAATTCCCAGCCCCAAACGACCCGCCCACCAGCATCGTGATCTTCGGCACGGACGTGGTCGCCACGGCGGTCACCATCTTCGCCCCATCCCGCGCGATCCCGCCATTCTCGTACTTCTGCCCCACCATGAACCCGGTGATATTCTGCAAGAACACCAGCGGGATTTTCCGCTGCGAGCACAGCTCGACAAAATGCGCGCCCTTCTGCGCACTTTCGGAAAACAGCACGCCATTGTTGGCGATGATCCCCACCGGCCAGCCATCCACATGCGCAAACCCGCAGACCAAGGTCTCCCCAAACCGCGCCTTGAACTCGTCGAACCGGGACCCATCGACAACCCGCGCAATCACCTCCCGAATATCATAGGGCGTGCGCAAATCGCCCGGCACCACGCCCAAAATCTCCTCCGGATCATAAGCGGGCGCTTCCGGCACCTCCCGTAGAGTGGGCAATCTGCCCACCGCCCCGAGCGACCCAACCGCCCGCCGCGCGAGCGCAAGCGCATGCGCGTCGTCCTCCGCCAGATAATCGGCCACCCCCGACAGCCGCGTGTGCACATCGCCGCCGCCCAAATCCTCCGCCGACACGACCTCCCCCGTCGCCGCCTTCACCAGCGGCGGCCCGGCCAGAAAGATCGTCCCTTGCTCCTTCACGATGATCGTCACATCCGACATCGCAGGCACATAGGCCCCGCCCGCCGTGCACGACCCCATCACAACGGCGATCTGCGCAATCCCCTTGGCGCTCATATTCGCCTGATTGAAGAAAATCCGCCCGAAATGATCCCGGTCCGGAAACACCTCATCCTGCTGCGGCAGGTTCGCCCCGCCACTATCCACCAGATAGACGCAAGGCAGATGGTTTTGCTCCGCGATCTCCTGCGCCCGCAGATGCTTCTTGACGGACATCGGATAGTAGGTGCCGCCCTTCACGGTCGCATCGTTGCACACGACCATGACCTCGCGCCCCTGCACCCGCCCGATCCCGGCAATGACCCCGGCCGCAGGCGCGGCCCCGTCATACATCCCATGCGCCGCCGTCGCCCCGATCTCCAGAAACGGCGCGCCGGGATCGAGCAGATTTGCGACCCGCCGTCGCGGCAGCATCTTGCCCCGGCTCTCATGCCGCGCCCGGGACTTTTCCCCGCCACCGAGCCGCGCGGCCTCGGCAGCCTCCTGCACGCGCGCCAAAGCGTCCAGATGCGCGGCGGTGTTGGCCTTGAACCCCTCCGAAGAGGGCAATGCTTGCGATGCGAGCTTCATATGTCGCCCCTCTTGACGATATCACTATTTGATACTATGTCTCCGTTTGCACATCTGGGAGCCCGCATGGTCTCGTCGAAACACCAACGCACCCTTGAGGCCGTGTTCGCAACCCCGACCCGCGCGGACCTCCGCTGGAGCGATGTCGAAAGACTGATCGCTGCCCTCGGTGGGCAGATCGAAGAACGGGCCGGATCACGCGTGCTGATCCGCCTAGGTGGCAAGCGCGCGGTGTTCCACCGCCCGCATCCCAAACCGCAGACCGACAAAGGTGCGCTTGTCGCCCTCCGCCGGTTTCTCGAAAGCGCAGGAGTGACCCCATGACACCCTACAAAGGCTATTCCGCCTCGATCTGGTTCGAAACCGATGATCGCCTGTTCCATGGCCTCGTTGACGGCATTTCCGACACGGTCCATTTTGCGGGGGCTTCCGTGGACGAGTTGGAAGCCGCGTTCCATGACAGCGTTGACGACTACCTCGCGATCTGCGCCGAGGATGGCGTCCCGCCGAACAAGCCGTACTCCGGAAAGCTGGCCTTCCGCACCACACCCGAGCATCACCGCCTGATCGCCGACGCGGCCTCCGCCGAGGCGCGTTCGATCAATCAGTGGATGGCTGACGCGCTCGAAGAGGCGGCCCGCAAGACCCTCAGCGAGAACCGCCGGCGGGTGAAAATCAACTGACCGCATCGGACGCCTCCCCCGTCGCCATCCGCTTCAACTCCTTGCGGATCACCTTCCCCGTCACCGTCATTGGCAGCGCGTCCAGAAACGCGACCTCGCGCGGATAGGAGTAGCTCGCGAGCCGCTCCTTCACCCACGCTTGAAGCTCCTCCGCGCCAACCTCCGCGCCCGGTTTGCGCACCACATAGGCCTTCACGACCTCCGTGCGCAGCGCATCCGGCTTGCCGACCACCCCGCAGGTGGCAACCCCGGGATGGGTCAGCAGACAGTCCTCGATCTCCGCAGGCCCAATCCGGTAGCCTGCCGAGGTGATCACGTCATCCTCGCGCCCCACAAAGCGCAGGTAGTCACCTTCCCAAATCCCGCGATCCCCGGTCAGGAGCCACTCACCACGGAACTTTTCTGCCGTCGCTTCGGGCCGCCCCCAATATTCCAGCATCATCGACGGCGCGCCGCGTTTCACCGCGATGTCGCCCTCCGCCTCGGTCTGCGCGCCGGTCTCATCAATCACCGCGACCTCAAACCCCGGCACAGGCTTGCCGATACACCCCGGACGCGGCGCGAAATCTGCCGAACAGGACGAGGCGACCATGTTGCACTCGGTCTGCCCGTAGAACTCGTTGATCGTCACCCCGAAGGCAAGCCGCCCCCAGGCGAGCATCTCCGCCCCCAAAGGCTCGCCGCCCGAGGCCACCGAACGCAGCCCGGGGATCGCCGCATCCGCCGCCTTGAGCATCCGCAGCGCCGTGGGCGGGAAGAACACGCACCGCACCCCGGCCTCGGCGCAAATCCGCACCGCATCGCCCGGCGTGAACTTCGCAAGCCGCGCCGCCACGACCGGCACGCCCATCGCCAGCCCCGGCATCAGCACATCGAAGAGCCCGCCGATCCACGCCCAATCCGCCGGGGTCCAGAGCACATCGCCCGGCTGCCCCAGATGGTCATGCGACAGGGCCACGCCCGGAATATGCCCGTCCAGAACCCCATGCCCATGCAGCGCGCCCTTGGGCTTGCCCGTGGTCCCGGAGGTATAAATCAGCACCGCTGGCACTTGCGCCGTGGCGTCCGCACAGGGCACCGCATCGCCGTCCACACCGCAGTCTCCGGCGCTCCACGCCTCTGCCAGATTGCCCAGAAGCGCCGCGCCCTCTGCATCCGTGAGCACGATCTCGCAACCGGCATCGCCCACACGGGCGGCCAGCGCGTCGTGCTTGAAGAGCTTGAACAGCGGCACCGAGATCGCGCCGATCTTCCAAATGGCCAGATGCGCCGCCGCGCACCACGGCGACTGGCTCAGCAGTACGCCCACCCGGTCCCCGGGCCGGATGCGGGCGAGAAGCGCGCGCGCGATCCTGTCTGTCCGCGCGGCCAGATCCCCATAGGTCACGTCTTCCCGCGCCCCGGTCAGGTCGATAATCGCCACTTGATCTTCGGGATGCGCAAGGCATTGGGCCGCCATGTTCATATCCCGTCCCCCCCGGGCTGCGTGATCCGCCCAAGCCGGTCCACCCTGTAAAGCACCTCATCACAGCGCACGTTGAGCAGATCGCCGCTGTCTTTGAGCCAGCCAAGACAATCGGTGATTTTCCCGCCATGGGTGGCAACGTGCTGCCGCGCCACCGCTTCGATCACCCCGGTGGTGTCGTCGAAATCGAGCTTTTGCTGCCCGAGGCGGAACCCGGCAAGAGCGGCGATCAGGCACAGCGCGCCGGTGTAGAAGACGATGGCGTTACGCATGGGGTGATGCGCCCCGGTGCATCGGCGCGGTGTGGCAAAAATGCGTTACAGTGCCGGAGGAAAGGCTGCAGAATTGACACAGATCAGTTTGCCCCCCCGGACGCTCTGGCATGGCTCGCCCGTACGACAGAACAAAGGACTCACAAAGATGACACGTTCGGTTTCCGCCCTCGCCCTCGCCGCCGCCCTCGCGCTGCCCGCAGGGCTCGCCACCGCGCAGTCCCAAGGCGACATGACCTTCGGCCTCGGCTTCGGCTATGTCACGCCCGAAAGCAGCAACGGCACGCTGGCCGGGGCCGCCGCGACGGTCGGCGACAATGCCCGTCCGATCTTCACCTTCGAATATTTCCTGCGCGACAATCTCGGCATCGAGCTTCTCGCCGCGACCCCCTTCAAGCACTCCGTCGCGCTCAACGGGGTCGACACGGCCCAGACCAAGCACCTGCCGCCCACGCTCTCGCTGAACTACCACTTCACCAACGCGAGCGCATGGACGCCCTATGTGGGCCTCGGGGTGAACTGGACCACGTTCTTCGACGAGACCATCGCCGGCGGCGGCGATCTCGACCTCGACGACAGCTTTGGCCTCGCGGCCCAGATCGGCGTCGACTACGCGCTCTCGGACCGCAGCGCCCTGCGCCTCAACCTCCGCTACCTGCAGATCGAAACCGACGCGTCGCTGGGCGGCACGGATATCGGCACGGCGGAGATCAACCCCACGGTGTTCGGCGTGACCTACGTCACCAAGTTCTGAGCCATGCCGGGGCGGCGCCGACCCGCGCCGCCTCGCACCGCAGCTTGGCCGCCGGGCCATCACCCCATCTCCGCCATCAATTCCCGCCCGATCAGCATCCGCCGGATCTCGCTGGTCCCGGCCCCGATCTCCATCAGCTTGGCGTCCCGGAAGATCCTCGACACCGGATGATCGCTCAAAAACCCGGCCCCGCCCATCGCCTGCACCGCCTGATGCGCCTGCTTCATCGCCTCCTCGGACGCATACAAACAACACGCCGCCGCATCCTGCCGCGTCACCGTCCCCCGATCACAGGCCTTCGCGACCTCGTAGACATAGGCCCGCGCCGAATTCATCGCGGTGTACATATCCGCGATCTTCCCCTGCATGAGCTGAAACGACCCGATCGGCTGCCCAAACTGCTTGCGCTCGGCCATATACGGCATGATCTCATCCAGACACCCGGCCATGATCCCGGTCCCAATCCCCGCGAGCACAACCCGCTCATAGTCGAGCCCCGACATGAGCACCGCAACCCCGCGCCCTTCCTCGCCGAGCACGTTCTCGAACGGCACTTCCACGTCCTCGAACACCAATTCCGCCGTATTCGACCCCCGCATCCCGAGCTTGTCGAAATGCTTCGAGGCGCTGAACCCTGTCATCTCCTTCTCGACCAGAAACGCCGTGATCCCCTTTGAGCCGGCCTCCGGATCGGTCTTGGCATAGACCACCAGCGTGTCGGCATCCGGCCCGTTGGTGATCCAGTATTTCGACCCATTGAGCCGATAATGATCGTTCCGCTTCTCGGCCCGCAGCTTCATGCTGACCACGTCCGACCCCGCCGAGGGCTCCGACATGGCAAGCGCGCCCACATGATCGCCCGACACGAGCTTCGGCAGATACTTGGCCTTCTGCTCCGCCGTCCCGTTGAGCTTGATCTGATTGAGACAGAGATTCGAATGCGCGCCATAGGAGAGCGACACGGAGGCCGAGGCTCGCGCGATTTCCTCGATGGCAATGGTATGCGCCAGATACCCCATCCCGGCCCCGCCATAGTCTTCATCGACGGTGATCCCCAGAAGCCCCAGATCGCCCATTTCCTGCCACAACTCATGCGGAAAGATGTTGTTCTGGTCGATCTCCTGCGCCATGGGCCGGACGCGCTCCTGCGCCCATTTATGCACCATCTCGCGGAGGGCGTTGATATCGTCCCCGTGATCGAACGTCATGGATGCGCCGAACATGAGCGCCCTCCTCCCTTTAATGAACGCTTGTTCATAAAGCTAGAGGACGTACCGAGTCCCGTCAAGCAATACCCGCTATACCCGCCCCGGACTTGATCCAAGCCTGCCGCGAAGCGGCGGGCGATGCGCGGCAGGCGCTTTTCGAAGAAAAGCTGCCGAGAGCGCGGGGCCTCGACGAGTTTCGACCCGTAGGGTGGGCAATCTGCCCACCATTCCGCACATCAACATTTCGCACAAGCCGGGCCATCGCCTGACCGGGGGCTGGCGATCCCACGATGGAACGGCGCACTTTATGGCCGCCAAACACATCCCCCAAAATGAGCGGGCAGCGCACCCTCCCCAAATCGCCAGACCGCGGGCCGGTCAGGCGCTCAACGTTACGGCTAGAGAGCGTTTTGTGCAGACTAGACCCTTCTGTGCGAGACATTGTAGAACGGCCAAGTGCGCTAGCGTTGCGCGTATACAAGGTTTAGATCATACAGATTGCAAGCCAGAACAATGGCAGTAGGAGTGTGACGATTGAACAGGCGCATTAAAATTTCAAACCTAAAAAGCGTTTCGACCTTAGATTTTGAGCTTCCGGCCGGGGGAGTGTGGCTCTTAACTGGAGAAAACGGGAGCGGAAAGACTACCCTGCTGGCTTGTCTACACCGCCTAGGTGACAAAAATGCATTTCCAAAGCACTTTCAGACATCGAACATTTCCGACAGACTGGACAACTACACAAATGGAAAGATCAGTTTCTCAATTGGAAACAGTGAGGTTGTTTATCGGTACAGTGGAACTCGGTGGGCCCCAAAACCAAAGAAAAACACAAGTATCCTCAAAAATTTTGGCTATGGTAGTGTAATCTTTGTTGGCGCAAACGCTGAACGCGTTACTCCAAAACCAGAAGACTTTAGTACTGACAGAATCCACTCTGTTCCACAAACGCTCAAAGATGCCGCCAACGAGATATTCAACACACAAAAGTTTAATTCCCTTCGACGCGTCAATGTCACTCGCGGACAGAATCAAGCATTTGTTTTCAAAGATGGAAATAGTTATTATTCCGAGAAAAATTTTAGCCTCGGCGAACTATGCACCCTTAAGCTCATTGGGAAACTTCAATCTGCCCCTCCCAATAGTTTAATTGTAATTGATGAACTTGAAATGGCATTACATCCATCTGCTCAAGTTCGCCTATACCATTATCTTGTAAGGGTCGCAAAGGATCACGACCACACAGTAATTTTTTCTACGCACTCAGTGAGTCTGATAAAGACAGCAGAAAGACATTCAATTTTGTATCTGCAAAAGCAAGGTCAGGAGACTTATGCACTCAAGAAGCCTTATCTTTCAACGGTTCTAGGTGGATTGGCATTTGTTGAAGAGAAATCTGCCGACACTGTAATTTACGTCGAAGATGAAATGGCTGAGCACTGTACCCGTGCATTTTTGACACTTGTGTTGAGTCACAGACTTCAACATGAAGATGGCAATCCGCCGAAGGTTGAAGTGGTTCCGATTGGAGGGTTTTCTCAAGTTGTTGACTTTCTCAAGCGACATGATGCTCTTCATAGAGCAAGCGTAAAGAGTTTCGCTCTACTTGATGAAGATGTTAAGTCCGAGACTGTCGCAGGTTGGCAGAAAAGCAACAATCACCAAAAACTCGCATGGTTCGACGAATACAGTGCGAGGATTAGGTACTTGCCTTGGACGCCAGAAAGTGGGCTGGTTCGGTATCTAGCTCCATCTGAAAATGACTTGCTGTCACTGCTCCGTCGTTTTTTGGAGCAACCACAGTTACAGTTTCCTGCCGAAAAACCCATCCCACCAGACACTGCGGGTCGCCAAACATGCAAGCAATGGGTTAAAGATGCCTTAGATTTCTGGAACGTGCACTTTGGAATTGACCATGCTGATGCGAAGGAAGCAATTTGCAATTGTATTGCAAAAAAATACTTTACTGACCGTCGAGCAGATACACTGCAGTTGTTTGGCCCGATGATCGCATGATAGGTGACAACCCGTAGGGTCGGCAATCTGCCCACCTTCTTCGCCCACCGCCTACAACCCAAAACGGTCCCTCCGAGGCCCTGTTGCGCATTCCCCACCCCAACCGTCCGGTGGGTTAACAAGGGGTAACCGGACCGTGCGTATGTACAGCTGCCATACGCCGAGCCATACGCGGAGCCATACCCCGTATGGCAGCCCAAAATCGGACATTAACACATTGATTCGCAATCGAAATACACCCTCCCACGGCGGCCTGCGGCACCTTCAATTGCGCAATGCACTGAGGCGACATCTGCGCTGACCGGACGCGGCTCATCCCGAGCAAATCGGCCTGCCGCGTGAGGCCAAGCCTGTGGTCACGATTGATCCTTTCCATACGCTCCCCGACAGGTCGGCCTTGGCGAGCGCGTCTCCCCAAAAGTCATTTTCCCGCGTCAACTGACCGATCTTGGCATGCAAAGGTGTCACGTCGATCTCGGAAGCCTTCGACGCCCTGGGCCTTTTGTCGAAAAATTCCGTAACGACATCAAGGAGTTGATCCTTCCACCGGTCGATCTGGTTCGGATGCACATCGAACCGTGTCGCCAGTTCGCCCATCGAGTCGTGACGAGCAAAATTGGGATCAGCGCGCGCCGTCTGTGCTGTCCGCATCAAGCAGGGTCAGGATGTCCTTGCAGTTCTGGACCTTGCCGCCGCAACAATCCGACAACAGAAATCCGACGAGAGTGTTCACGGCCTCCAGCCGTGCGGCATACCGGATCTCACGCTGATGCCGCGTGCTGGTCAGCAACCCCGCACGTTTGAGAATCGCGAGGTGCCCCGAGAGGGTCGAGGGCTTCGCCTCCAGTTGCTCAGCGATCGTCAGTGCGGGCACGCCGCGAGGAACCTGCTGCACGAGGAGCTTGAACACGGACAGCCGGGTCGGATGGGCGAGTGCCGCAAATGCGTCGATGGCCGAGTCCTGATCCATAATTCGTGAATGCCCGAATTATGGAAGCTTGACCAGAGCGCGATGATCCCGTAGCCCGGACTCAATTCGGAAAAACCCGAAATGAAGGGCGAATGACCGGCACCCTGATCACATCCGAAGTCGATTTCGACACCACGGGAAAGCAAGCGGGCTATCTCCGCGTGCCGCATTCCACCCATCGGTCGGCCTATGGATGGATTCCGGTGCCGATCACGGTGATCCGCAACGGGGACGGGCCAACGCTTGTGATCTCGGCCGGGGTACACGGCGACGAATACGAAGGGCAGATCGCGGTCGCGAACTTGGCGCGTGAACTTGGTGCGGCGGACATCCACGGCCGTCTGATCCTGCTGCCGATGGTGAATTTCCCTGCCGCTGAGGTTGGGTGCCGTGTCTCGCCCTTGGACGATGCCAATTTGAATCGCCTCTATCCCGGAAATCCGAAGGGCACGCCGTCCCAGATGATTGCGCATTACCATGAAGAGATCATTCTGCCTCTCGCAGACTATGCGATTGATCTGCATTCGGGCGGTTCGTCGTTGATCTATCCGCCGACACTGTTGCGCGGACCGGCGCACTCTCGGGAGGAAGAGGCCGGGCTTGCCATGCTGACAGAGGCCTTCGATCTGCCCTACGCGTGGGTCTTCACCGGCGGCGGTGGGCCCGATAGCCCGGCCCGGACCGCGATGGGTGCGGCCAATCGCAAAGGCGTTGTCAACGTGATGGCCGAACTTGGTGGCGGTGGATGCGTGACGCCTGAGGTGCTGCGGCACACCGAACGTGGGCTGCTTCGTATCCTGCATGCGTTGGGCATCCTGCCGGACTACGCCCCGGATGCAAAACGGGGGACACGCGCCCTGCACGTGCAAGGCTCAATCTATGCTGACGTGCCGGGTGTCTTCGAGCCTTGCAAGGCGCTTGGCGATGCGGTCGCCAAGAACGAAACCGTTGCACTGCTTCACACTCCCGAGACGCCGGGGCGTGCGCCTGAGGCGGTCGTCTCGCCCTATGGCGGTCTGGTACTGGCGATGCGGGCGATGGCGCAGGTTCGGCGTGGTGATGCGCTTTTTCAGATCGCGGCGGACGTGGCCTGACATGAAGGACGACCCGGCCACCTTGGGCGACAGACGCGCGGCGGCCGCCTTGCTGGAGGGCGTTGTGACGCCCACGCCCCTTCCCGCGCCCCCCGATGTCAAAGCCATGCTTGGTGGCCGTCCGCGACTTGGAACAAAAGATCGTCCCTTACGATGGGCACACGCAGCACCCCGCGCTGTGGTTGGGCGCGCCGTTATCCTGACCGGGCACACTCCGGTCAAGAGCCACCCCATCGCCAGTGCCATCGCCGGTGGCCATATAGACCCCGCGCTTTACGGGCCTGCCTGCGGCACCCACACCTATTTCAATGGATCCAGCCAGACATGACCGACACAACCAAGACCGGCGGCGCAATGGGCGCCTTTGAACGCTACCTGACCCTTTGGGTTGCCCTTGCCATGGTCGCAGGGATCGGGATCGGGACCGTCGCGCCCGGCTTGGTCTCGGCCATAGCGGCAGCCGAGGTCGCCTCGATTAACCTTGTTGTGGCGGCTCTGATCTGGGCGATGGTCTATCCGATGATGGTGAGCGTCGATTTCGCCGCGGTGGCGGGCGTTGCGAAGCAACCCAAGGGCCTGTTGGTGACGCTGGTGGTGAACTGGCTGATCAAGCCCTTTACCATGGCGTTTCTCGCCGTGCTGTTCTTCGACTATGTCTTTGCGCCCTTCATCGCCCCAGAGGATGCGGCGCAATACATCGCCGGATTGATTCTGCTAGGGGCTGCGCCCTGCACTGCGATGGTCTTCGTCTGGTCGCAACTGACACGCGGGGATGCCACCTATACACTGGTGCAGGTCTCGGTGAATGACCTGATCATGGTGGTCGCTTTTGCCCCCATCGTGGCCTTCCTGCTGGGGGTCACCGATATCGTCGTCCCTTGGAAGACACTTGTTCTGGCAACCGTTCTTTACGTGGTTCTGCCGCTGATTGCCGGGTTGCTGACGCGGCGTGTGCTTGCCAGCCCGGACCGGATCGAAGCCTTCACGGCCCGCATCAAGCCGTGGTCGGTTGTGGGCCTGATTGCGACGGTGACGATCCTGTTCGGCCTGCAGGGCGAGGTGATCTTGCAACGCCCACTGCTGATCGCGCTGATCGCGGTGCCGATCCTGATCCAGTCCTACGGCATTTTCGCGCTGGCCTACGGCGCGGCCTATCTGCTGCGCGTGCCGCATCGCATCGCCGCGCCGTGCGCTATGATCGGCACGTCGAATTTCTTTGAACTGGCGGTGGCCGTCGCGATCAGCCTCTTTGGCCTGAATTCCGGCGCGGCGCTGGCCACGGTTGTCGGTGTTCTGGTCGAGGTGCCGGTGATGCTGTCGCTGGTGGCCTTTGCCAACCGCACGCGGGCGCGCTTTTCGGGGGCTTCGGGGTGAGCGTTCCCGGCACGCACACACCCCCGGGGTGATGCAGGGCGCAGACGGGATGGACCTGTTCGCAGCCGGCTGTGCCGACATGGATTTCCGCGCAACGCCATGCATCACCGATGCGACAACTGACCCCGCCGCGCATCGGGTCGATGGCCTGGAGAACGTCCCGGGCCGGTTGGTCAACAGGCCAATCCTGTGCAGCCCGAAAGGCCTTCTTTTCTGCCGGCCATCCGAATCCGTCCTTGGGAGGTCTGATGTCTTGCAACCCGGGCCCATCTACAGGGAAGACGGCCAGATGATCGTGAATGAAAGAGGAACGCGTTGACTGACGCGGTGCAATTGTCCGCAGAGCATTTTCTAGACCCGAACACCGTTCGTCTTTTTCTGACGCGCACTTATCCCTCCAGCGAGGATGCTGTTGCTTTGCGGCTCTCTGAGAAATCGCTTCTTCGGCCAGTTGGCGAGGGAAGAAAACAAGATCGCGAAAGTTTGGAAGCATCGTTCTTATGGATCAATGTCCAGTCATGAATTAGACCTCAACAAAACGATACATACGGAGCCGACCAGCGCCCATGACCCAACGCGGAAAAATTCTCTGGCAGCCCAGCCCCGAAGCTGCCTCATCGACACGGCTCGCGGAATTTGAGACCTGGCTCGCCTCTTGCCATGGATTGCGTTTTGAAAATCCCGAAGCGCTGTGGAACTGGTCCGTCACCGAACTCGACGCATTTTGGTCTGCAATATGGGACTTCTGCGAAATACGCGGCGACACCAAGCCCGAGAAATTCCTGATCAAGGATCAGATGCCCGGCGCGGAATGGTGCCCGGGCGTGCAGTTGAACCATGCCGATCAGGTCCTGCGGCACGCCGAAACACGTCCCGGCGAGCTGGCACTGGTCTTGCAGTCGGAAACCTTCGGACAGAAGAACCTGACTTGGGGCGCACTGCGCGCGCAAGTCGCTTCGGTTGCAGCCCATCTGAAAGAGATGGGCGTCGGCAAAGGCGACCGGGTCGTTGCCGTTCTGCCCAATACCGAAACAGCGATCATCGCCTTCCTCGCCACGGCCTCGCTTGGCGCGATCTGGTCGCTTTGCGCGCCGGACATGGGCCATGTAGCCATCCTCGACCGGTTCGAACAAATCGAACCCAAGGTTCTGATTTATCAGGACGGCTATACACACGCTGGCAAATCTGTGGACCGCCGCGCCGTTCTGGCTGATATCATCGCCGGGCTACCAACGCTGGAGCACATCATCGCCGTTCCAGTTGCAGGCCCACTGCCCAAGGGGCAGATCGACTGGGCGCGCCTGACGGAAAAGGAGGCACGCTTCGCGCCGACGCCGGTGCCTTTCGACCATCCGCTCTGGATTGTGTACTCCTCTGGCACCACCGGGACACCGAAACCGATCGTCCATGGTCATGGCGGTATCGTTCTGGAGGCTGCGAAACAGGCCCTGCATCAGGACATTCAACCCTCGGACCGTTTCTGCTGGCTGACCTCCTCGGGCTGGATCATGTGGAACGCGCAGTTCGCGGCTTTGGGCAGCGGTGCGCGGCTGGCGATATTCGATGGCGCGCCGAACCACCCTGATATGAGTGTGGTCTGGCGTTTCGTGGCCGAACAGGAGTTGACCCTTTTCGGCGCAGGCGCCGCCTTCTTCGACGGCTGTCGCAAGGCAGGTGTTGTGGCGCGCGAGTTGGACCTGAGCGCCCTGCGGGGGCTCGGCTCGACCGGCTCGCCACTGTCGTCGGATGGCTATGACTGGGTCTACCAAAACGTGAAGAAAGACGTCTGGCTTGCGCCGATCTCCGGCGGCACGGATATCGCCGGGGCGTTCGTGCTGGGCCATCCCGGCCTGCCTGTCCGCGCAGGTGAAATGCAGGCCCGTGCCCTCGGCAACGCGGTCTACGCGTTCGGCGAGGATGGACGACCGATCACGGGGGCGGTCGGCGAGTTGGTCTGCACGCGGCCCCTGCCCTCCATGCCGCTTTACTTCTGGGGAGATGAGGACGGCACGCGCCTGCACGACAGTTATTTCGACACCTACCCGGGCATATGGCGCCATGGCGACTGGATCGAAATTTTCGAGGACGGCGCCTCGGTGATTTATGGCCGCTCGGACGCAACGATCAACCGCAAGGGACTGCGATTGGGATCGGCGGAGATCTACCGCGCCGTGGAAGCGCTGCCGGAGGTGCTCGACAGTCTCGTCGTCGATCTGGAATATCTTGGCCGGGAGAGCTTCATGCCCCTCTTCGTTGTGCTGCGCGAGGGCCAATCAGCAGACGAGGCGCTGCAGGCAAAGATCAACACGGCGATCCGCAGTGATGTATCTCCGCGTTTCGTTCCCAATGAGATCGTGGCCGTTCCAGAAATCCCACGCACCCTGTCGGGCAAGAAATTGGAGGTTCCGATCAAGAAGCTTTTGCTGGGCGGCGATCCAGAAAAAGTGGTCAACCGTGACAGCATGGCAAACCCAGACAGTTTCGACGTGTTTGTATCCTATGAACATGCAAGACGTGGCGCTTGACTATACCGATTGCGCGGGCTGCGGTGCAGCATCTTAATGGTCAGGTCCGCGCGCGCTCTGGGCCGCTCTCGTCATCGAGCCAAACCGGTTGGCTGTGCGTTGCTGCGCGGCCACCGAGGTCGTCCCCGAGCCATGGTCGAAGATTTTCGCGTCCCGGGCGAACGCCCGATAGGCTGGTGAAAGCCTGTGCCAATTTGGGTGACGTCTTTCCAAACCAGCGGCAAGCGGTCGGTGCGGCCAGCCGAACACACTGGATCCGCTAACGCTTTCTGCATCTGTTTTTGATGTTAAGCTGCCGCCATGCGGTACAACCCGATCATGATCCTCGCGGGGGTGTTGCTCTTACTCGCCCCCGCCGTGTTACCCGCTCCAGAGACCATGCCTGATCTGGCATGGCGTGCAGCGGGTTTGGCGTCCGCCATGGCGCTTTGGTGGGTGACGGAAACTCTGCCACTCGCCGTCACGGCGCTTCTGCCCGTGCTCGCATCCCCGCTCTTGGGTTTGATGGAGTTCTCCGACGTGGCGCGTGCCTATGGTGATCCACTCATCCTTCTGTTTCTGGGTGGTTTTCTTATCGCCAAGGCGATTGAAACCTCCGGTCTGCACACGCGGTTGGCCAGCATGTTGCTCGGTCGGGGGAAGAGCAGCTCGCGCAAAATCCTTGGGGTTTTCATGCTGGGCACAGCGTTTCTCAGCCTTTGGATCAGCAATACCGCGTCGGCGATGGTTATTGCGCCGATTGCGGCCGCAGTCGCCCAGTCGCAAGTCGATACACCGCGTTTTGGGACGACGCTTATGCTGGGTGTCGCGTTTTCAGCGACCATTGGCGGCATGGGCTCGCTGATTGGAACGCCGCCAAATGCAATTTTCGCCGCCTATGTCCGGACAACCTATGGTGTTGATGTTGGGTTTGCGCAATGGGCGGCGGTTGGCGTTCCGGTTGCATCGGTTTTGTTGCTGGTTGCGTGGGTCGCCCTCATACATGTATCCCCAAGATTGCCCTCATCCTCGTTGAAGCTGACCTACCGAACGTCACAATCGGTCATCCAGCCGGCAGAGCGTAGGGTCGCCGCCATCGCCGGTCTGACAGCGCTTGCATGGGTTTCCAGACCGTTGATTGACCGCGTCTTTCCTACGATTGCGCTCTCCGACGCGGGGATCGCGATGTTCGCTGCTCTGACGCTTTTCGTGTTTCCAAACGGCCATGGCGGTCGGCTTCTGAACTGGAAAGCGGCAGTTTCCATACGCTGGGATGTGCTCATCTTGTTTGGCGGGGGGCTAGCGCTTGCCGCTGTCATCCAACAGTCGGGTTTGGCGAATTGGATCGGCGGCAACGCAAGGCTGATAAGTGACTGGCCTCAGATCCTTATTCTTCTGTTCATTGCCGCGCTCATCGTGTTCGTGGGTGAGTTGGCGAGCAATACCGCCATGGCAGCGATCTTCCTGCCGATTGCCGGTGCCATCGCAACGGGCGTTGGAGCGGACCCGGTTGCGTTCCTGCTGCCGATCGCCATGGCCGCATCAATCGGCTTCATGCTGCCGGTCGCGACACCGCCAAACGCGATCGTGTTCGCGAATCCGGCGGTGACACGATCCGATATGTTGCGGGCCGGCGCTCCGCTCGATGTCGTTTCGCTTGTCATAACAGTCGGCCTTGCGTCGGTTCTGGGGTCCTTCGTGCTTGGGTGACGTGCTAGAGGAGGAGAACACAAGGCTGGCCCTACAGATGACGTGGAAGGGACCGACAATATGAGATCGCTTTTCTTGATTGCGCTTTATCTCGTCCTTGTCTCTGTGCCGCTGGTATTGTCTTGGGTGACCGGAGGACCACCACGCCCGTTCCACCAGGAGCTTGCCTCCGGTCTCGGCATTCTGGCCTTCTCGATGATCCTGCTCGAATTCATCCTGTCTGGCCGTTTCAGAATTATCTCGAACGATGTTGGCATGGATGTGACCATGCGATTTCATCAGGTTCTGGCCCGCACGCTACTGGTCTTTGCCGTGCTGCACCCGTTTCTCTATCAAGGGACGCCGCCGGGTGGTCAGCGGCCATGGGATCCGACCCGCGCGCTCACGATCACGACGGATTTCTCCAGTCTCTCGACTGGAATTGCAGCGTTCTTGCTGCTTCCAAGCCTGATCGTTCTGGCCATCGGGCGCACGCGACTGGACTATAGCTATGAGACATGGCGGCTCATGCATGGGATTGGCGCGCTGTTGATCGCGTTGCTGCTGTTGCATCACACCGTCTATGCGGGGCGATATGGAGCGCATCCAGTTATGACTTGGGTGTGGGTGGCGATGACGTCTGCCGCCGTTGGGTCATTGCTTTACGTTTACCTTATCGCGCCCCTTCGGATGAGATCCCGCGGATGGCACGTGACCTCCGTCACTCAATTGACGCTCAGGCAATGGGAAGTCTCGGTTCACCCGAACGGTCATAGCGGCCTTGACTACCAAGCTGGGCAATTCGTCTGGTTGAATGTTGGGCACAGTGCCTTCTCGATGAAGGAAAACCCGTTTTCCATTTGCTCGGCTCCGGCGGCCGGTCCCAAAGTGTCCTTCATGATCAAGGAGCTTGGTGACTTTACGCGAAGCATTGGCCAGATACAGCCCGGAACGGTCGCGTATCTTGACGGCCCCTATGGCAATCTTTCCGTGGACGGCCGCTCTGAACCGGGCGTCGCGCTCATCGCGGGAGGGGTGGGTCTTGCGCCGCTGCTCGGAATACTCAGGCAAATGCGCCTGACCTTCGATCCGCGCGAAGTGAAACTCATCTACGGCAACCGCACGGTCGATCAAATCGCCTATCGTGAGGAACTCGGCACACGGGATGTGGTTTATGTCCTGTCGGAGCCACCGCCGGACTGGCGCGGAGAGACAGGCTTTGTCGATGCCGCGCTGATAGATCGTGTGTTTTCAGATCAGGAGATCAGCGAATGGGTTTTTGTGATGTGCGGGCCTGCGCTCATGATGAATATCGTTGAGGATCATCTGATTGAGAGAGGCACGCCTAGCCATCGGATATTGTCGGAGCGATTTGACTATGACTAACCCCTTCAGGAAGATCGGGCCGCGGCGGCGGGTTTTTATCGCGATATGGCTGCTCAATATCGCACTGTGCTGCATGGTTCTCGCGTTCGTGCTGCGATGATTCATGCGCTGCGAGGCGCCCAAAATCACAAGATTGGGGTCGCGTTCCGTCCGTCTACCCCACTGGTCGGTCAAAATTTTGTAGGGCTGCCAAGGGCAGAAGCCACTATCCGCAATGCGGGCATTGACCGCAGCGTCTTGAAGGCAGACAGAGTGACCGCACAGTGCCGCGAGGGGTGGCGTGGTGCCACTCGTTTCGAAGACAATCGCCGAGCCGGCACAAGGCAGCTTTGAGCCCAAAATGCAAATACCGCACTGGGAACGGACGACCGACAAAGGTGCTTGGTCGTCATTCGATTTGCACTGCGGCAGTTCTACACCGTCCTCGCCTCAGATCCTCGCGAGAAACGCCTGCAGATCTGTCACAAGATCGGGACGTTCGCGATGAAGCCGAACCGAGTACGCGCGTCTACGGACTGCGTGCCAAGACAGCACGACATTCGCTGTTCGGTGAAACGCAACCGCCAGTTGGTCCGGGTGCTACCGTGATGTCATGACCTCAGCATCAAATTCCAGCAAAGCGCCGGACAACATTTTCCAACATGCGAGACACCCCGTTGTCGCCATCCTTGTGGTTCAAGCTTCCGCAGAAACAAATAGAGCCGACGGAGAAGAGGGCGCCTCCGTTGGGTTTTTCACAATAGATGATTTCGGCGCGGATCAGGTCAGCCGGGTCTTCCCCGGTTTCCGTATGGATATGCGATAGAAGCTCTTCTGGGACGGCAACGAAACTGTCGCTGTGGTTTTCGCTGACCGCCAGAATAATGGTGCCCGGGGACGTGCCGAGTTCCGGGTCCGCCCTGTCAAGCTCGAATCCGGCAGCGCCGCCACCGCTCAGGCCATAATCTCCAAGTTTCTCTTCCGTGACGCCATCGAAAATCCAAGCGACATCGGGATGGAAGCTGCCCTCGGAGCGCCGATAATAGGAGCCTTCAAACAGGCCCTGCGCCGAGAACCCGACACCGACCAAGGCCTGAGGCGGCCGGCCATTGCGGCGCCACAACCCGCCATATCCGCCATCCAGTTGGTGATGCGCTTCGCCGGCCAGCGGGGACCACGCGCGGATACCGCCCTCGGCGCGGCGCAGCTCGATCACGCCGGGCAGCGTCGGGCTACGGGTGATCTTCCAGTAAAACCCGTTTCCGCCCAGATAGACCAGCTTGCCGCCATTGTCGGTATAGGCCTGCAAATTCTCCAGCATGCCAGCAGTGTGGTACTCCGGGTGCGATCCGGTGAGGATGGCGCCATACCCCTCGATCAGCCCTGCGCCTTCGTCGTCCAGATCCTCGTCGGTGATCACATCAAAGCCGATCCCGCGTTGTTCCAGCCAGTAAAGCAGGTGCGTGTCCGCAGAAAAGTGTCGCAAACCGGACCCGGCCTCATCTGTGAAGGTCAGGAACCCGGGACGGATTGTCAGCGTTGGCCGAAGCCGGGACGAGATCGAAAAGCCGGTTCCATCGGGATGGAAATTATAGGTTGATCGGCCGTAAATCGGATAATCGTCGGGGTTGTAAGGGCTCGCACCCCATTCGGACATCCGGGCGCGCATGTCCGTGTCGCAATTGCCACGGGCGTGATTTGCATAGGCCTGATAGGTGAAGGTCGAGGCCAGAAAGCAGACCTTGTTTTGCGGCGCGCCCTTTGGCGGCAGAACATAGAAGGGCAGGATGTCCTGTGCCCCGTCCTTGCGCAGCCGCACACCATAGACACCCGAAGGCGTGCCCTCAGGAACCGTGACGGCGAAATCCGTGTCCCAGACGCAATCATGTAGATCGTCTTCGTGAAAATGTATGGCAGCGTATTCGTGCGGTGCGTTGCGCCAGTTCATCTCGTGGCCGGACCAGCGAGAGCCGCGCATGCCGCGATAGGGAATGTTGACCAATCGGCCCGACATCCCGCGCGGCCCCTTGTCGATAATGCTCTGGGTTTCGATACCAATGGAAAAATCCCACCACGCAAGAACAGCGCCATGGGGCGCGGAACCCGGCTGAGGGGGCATGTCATCCGCCCAGTTCAGGCCATTAAAGAGCGCGGGATCTTCAAGCCGTCCGTTGAAGTGGTCGCAGGACAGCTTGCCAGTCTTGCGCGCCGCGAGGATCAGCGGAACGTTTGTTGGAAGCGGCTGCAAGGACGCGGACAAAGATGTTGTCTGAACCGCGTCGTTCCCGAGGGTCTGACAGCCGAGGATCAGAGTGCCTTTCGAGGTGTCGTACCCTGCCCAAATACGGGTCCAGGTCTTGCGTTGCAGCGCGCCGGGAATGTGGAGATGGCAGGCTGAGCCCTCGTCCGGGGCATAGGTGAACTCAAGCCCACCCTGACCATCCATGCCGAGCTCCCAGCCGAAGCCGTCGCGGTCCAAGGCGCTGGCGATCACGCCAATCCCCCCGCCCACAAGCCATGGCTGGACGTTGACCGAGAATAGTGTTTGCGCCGCCGTGAAAAAGGGCGCCTGCGGCACCAGCGCATAAGAGCCCAGATCAATATCTTGACTGCGCGCCGGATAGCTGGGCGCCAAACCGAAATCCTGAGCTTCGTATATCAGACCGGGGCCATCGGGGTTCGGATCTGCCGAGACGATCCTGACAATGTCTGCCGTGTAGGTGCCGCCTCCCTGCGCGCTGATCTGGGCGGCGATGGAGCCTCCGGGCCGGGCGGACACGCGGTCAAGATAGCCGGTGATCGGCAAGACATTCTTCAGCATTTCTCTGCTGACCTGACCGCGATTGATGTGCAACCTAGTGTCCCGCCTGTGCAATCGTATCTTCGAATTCTGTGAGCGCGCCCTCCAACCCAAGCGCGATTTCATCCACCTGTTCTTCGGTGACAATCAGCGGCGGCGAGATCATCAGCCAATCGCCATACGCCCCGCCGCTGGTGCGTCTGCAATACGTTGCAAGCCCCCTGCTCATCGCGATCTTTTGGAACAGGACCGGGGCCTGCAGATCCAGTGGGATTTGCCGTTTGGTCTCCTGATCGGCCACAAGTTCGACCGCCAATAGCAAGCCGAGCCCCCGGACGTCGCCCACAACACGATTGGTGCGCGCGAGGTCTTCCAGCCGCGCCTTCAACTGCGCGCCACGCTGCGCCGCATTCGTGATCAAGTCCTGATCCACCATTTCCTGCAGCACCGCATGACCAATGGCACAGGACAACGGATTGGCGAAATACGTGAAGGCATTCATGAACCCACCAGCCCCGGCCACAGCCTCCACGACCGCGTTCGGCGCAAGCACACAGCCCATCGGCGTGTACCCGGCGGCAATGCCCTTGGCGAGCACAACGATATCGGGCTTGGCGTCCGGCCAATGATCCGCAGCGAGGAATTTGCCCGTGCGCCCTGCGCCGCTCATCACCTCGTCAAAGATCAGAAGAACGCCGTGGCGTGTGCAGATGTCGCGCACCATTTCGAAGTAGACATCCTCCGCCACCAAGGCCCCCGTCGCCAACCCGCCGACAGGCTCCATGATGAAAGCCAGAACGGAATCCGCGCCTTCGGCTTGAATCCTTTCCTCCAAGGCCTGCGCACAGTGGCGAGCGTAGCTTTCGCGCGAATGGTTGGGAGGCAGACGATAGGTGAATGGCGTCGGGACCTTGGGCATTTCCCGGAGCATCGGTCCGAAGACCTGATGCTGCACTTTATCTCCCGTGAGGGACAGCGCGCCCAAGGTTCCGCCGTGATAGGCTGGCTCGCGGGAGATGACTTTCCAACGGTGCGGCTGCCCGACCGCCAACGCATATTGCCGGCACAGCTTGATGGCGGATTCGATGGCCTCGCTCCCACCGGAGACGAAAAAGGCGCGCTCATAGCCAGGGCCAGCCAGTTCGGTCAAAAGATCGGCGAGTTGTTCGTTCGCTTCGCTTTCAAAGATGCCGGGAAAGGCGAAAGCCACCTTTTCCGCTTGCGCCTGCATTGCAGCCAACACCCTCGGATTGGCATGGCCGATGTTATTCGTGACCGGCCCTGACGAGACATCAATGTAGCGTTTGCCCGTATCGTCCCACATGTAGATGCCCTTGCCGTGCGAGATTCGCGGCAGACGGGGTGTCGTACCGTGAGGGGTCATGAAGACTTGGACCGCACCGCCGGACGGGCTGTCTCCGATCAATGCGGTGTCACGCTTTTTGTCCATGTCTCGTTCTCAAGGAGGCCTCCGCGGCCGCCAGCCCTTCAAGCTATCGCTGCCTCACCCTACCCTTGGCGAAGTGCAAACGCCTACATTAATCCTCAATCCAATGTCGGATTCTGGGTGACTTTGGCAGAAGCTGGGCAGCGCCCCCGACGGACCTGTCCTGGGGCGGGGCGCGAACTCGTCATGGAGGGCTGGTTTCGGCGGGCCGCCGTGCACCGGTCAATTCGCTTCACACGGTCTGCCCCAAGCCGTCCGTGCCTCTCCTTCTGCCCGAGCAATCGACTGTAGTGACATCTTTGACAGTTTCGACGGTGATGCCTGCGCTGCGGGTGTGTTCTGTTACCTGTTCGCGGTCAACGCGGGCGGCGTGCGAGTTTTGCACAGTTTTTGCGCCTATCTGTCATATCGGACGCTGAGCACGGGCAATTTTCTGCTCTGCGGCAATCGTAGCGTAATTGTTACGCCCCGCGCCTAAGGTCCGGCCAAAACTGTTTGGAGTTGGTGCCGATGAAAGACCGTCCCTCGATGCAACAGGAAGATGCGCTCTCGATATCGACGCAGGCGCGGGGCAGTCGGCCTATGCGCCAGTCACTTGCGACTCTCACGCAAGGCAGCTCGCCCGCCTCGCTTTTCGCCATGTACGCGGATTGGCATATCCATTTGGCCATGGCTCCCGACAAGCAAATGCAATTGGCACAGACGGCCGCAAGCCATTGGCTCAGCTGGCTTGGGTACCTGTCTCAAGGATGCCCTGAAGAGGCCGAGAAACGCCCGATCACGCCGCAGCAACATGACCGCCGTTTTCAGGGCGAGGCGTGGGCAAAGCCGCCTTTTGCGGCGCTGGCTCAGGGGTTCTTGCTGGCACAGGACTTTTTTGATCAGGCCACGTCAGACGTGCCCGGTTTGAGTCCCGCCCATGATCGGGCCATGACGTTCATGATACGTCAGATGCTCGACGCTGCAGCGCCGTCCAATTTCATGGCGACCAATCCAGAGGTGATCGCGCGCACCCTCGAGACGCGCGGGATCAACCTGCAACACGGCGTGGCGCGCATGGTGCAGGACCTGCGGGAGCCGGATCACATAGCGGGAAATGCCCAGGTCGGCACGAATGTGGCCGTCACGCCGGGCGATGTCGTGTTCAGAAATCACCTGATCGAACTGATCCAATACGCCCCGACGACGGACACGGTCCATCCGGAGCCGATCCTGATCGTTCCCGCCTGGATCATGAAGTACTACATTCTCGATCTCAGCCCGCACAACTCTCTGGTGCGCTACCTGACGGATCAGGGCTTTACCGTTTTCATGATCTCTTGGCGCAATCCCGATGAGGGCGATGCGGCCCTCGGAATGACGGATTATCTCGATCAGGGGCCCCGCGCCGCCCTCGATCACATTGCCGCCGCAACGGGTGCGGCAAAGATCCATGCGACGGGCTATTGCTTGGGCGGCACGCTGCTATCCATCGCAGCCGCCGCGATGGCACGGGATGGCGATGACCGGCTGGCCAGCATGACGCTTCTGGCCGCCCAGACGGATTTCAGTGAACCGGGCGAGCTGGCCTTGTTCATCAACGAAAGCCAGGTTTCTTTCCTCGAAGATGTCATGCAGGCGCAAGGCTATCTCGACGCCAATCAGATGATGAGTGCGTTCCAGATGATGCGCTCCAACGATCTGATCTGGTCGCAGATGATCCGCAAATATCTGCTCGGTGAAGACGATATGCCGATGAATGATCTGATGGCATGGAATATGGACAGCACCCGGATGCCGGCACGGATGCATACCGAATATCTGCGTCAGATGTTTCTGAACAATGATCTCGCGGTCGGGCGTTACATGGTTGATGGCCACCCGGTTTCGCTCCGTGATATCCGCGTTCCGGTGTTTGGAGTCGGCACTGAAACAGATCACATTGCGCCATGGAAATCGGTATTCAAGATCCACAACCTCGCCCATGCCGATGTGACCTTCGCGCTGACCAATGGCGGGCATAATGCCGGGGTGATTTCGGAACCTGGTCACGCGCGCCGCCACTACCGGATCCACAACACGCGGGATGCCGACAAGGCCCTGAGCGCCGAGGATTGGCTTGATATCGCCAAGCTTGAAGACGGCAGTTGGTGGCCCGCTTGGGAGGCATGGCTGGCAGATCTTTCGGGGAAACGCATCAAACCGCCGAAAATCGCAAAATCGCTGGCTCCGGCGCCGGGCAGCTACGTGTCGATGGAGTAGCCCATGCTGCCGGAAAACGAACTGCTGAAGGGCAAGAAAGGGTTGATCGTGGGCGTTGCCAATGCGCAGTCGATTGCGGCGGGATGTGCTGCGGCGTTCCGAGCCTTCGGAGCAGACCTGTGCATCACCTATCAGAACGAGACGGCGCGGAAATTCGTCGAGCCGGTCGCAAAAACGGTAGAGGCGGATCTGTTTCTGCCGCTTGACGTGACGGATCACGCGCAGATGGATGCTGTCTTTGCGCGGATCGAAAAGGACTGGGGCAAACTCGATTTTCTGTTGCATTCCATCGCCTTTTGCCCGCGCGATGACCTGCACGGGCGGGTCGTTGACTGCTCGCAAGAGGGCTTTGCCCTTGCCATGGATGTGTCAGTGCATTCGCTCATCCGGCTGGCCAAACGCGCCGAGCCGCTGATGCAGGAGGGGGGCACGATCCTGACCGTCTCGTATCACGGGGCTGAAAAGGTCGTGGATCACTACAATATCATGGGTCCGGTCAAAGCGGCACTGGAGGCGACGACGCGCTACCTGTCGGTTGAACTGGGCCCCAAGAATATCCGGGTGAATGCCCTGTCTCCCGGTCCGCTGCAAACCCGCGCGGCCTCCGGCATCGACCATTTCGATGCGCTGATGGAAGATGCCAAGGCCCGCGCCCCACTGCACCGCCTGACCACCATTGACGAGGTCGGGGCCATGGCGGCCTGCCTTGTGAGCGACTTTGCCCGGTCGGTCAGCGGGAACGTCGCCTATATCGATGGCGGTCATCATGTCGTCTGACGCGCTGGAATACATCGAGAACCGACCCTTTGACGAGATCGCCGTGGGCGATTTCGCGGAACTGGTCCGGACCCTGACGGCACAGGATATCGACGCCTTTGCGGTCGTGTCAGGAGATGTGAACCCGGCCCATGTGGATAGCGAATTTGCCGAAGGCGACATCTTTCACAAGGTCATTGCCCATGGCATGTGGGGCGGTGCGCTGATTTCGAACGTGCTGGGCACACAGCTTCCCGGCCCCGGAACTATCTATCTTGAACAATCGCTGAAATTTCTCAAACCGGTCGGGGTTGGGGACACCGTCACCGTGCGGGTCAGTGTCGCGGACAAGCATGTTGAAAAGAAACGGCTGACGCTGGACTGCACCTGTACGAACGGCGACGGCACGCCGGTGATCACCGGGCAGGCCCATGTGATCGCGCCCGACCGCAAAATCCGCAGGCCGAGGATCGCGATGCCCGATCTGGTTCTGCACCGGCATGGCGCCGTACATGGTGAGTTGCTGGCCCGCGCCCGGACGCAGGCGCCGCTGCCCGTCGCCGTTGTGCATCCTTGCGATCAGGCATCGCTTGCGGGCGCGCTTCATGCGCGCGATCTGGGCCTTCTCGATCCCGTTCTGGTCGGACCAAAGACCCGCATCGCGGCCGTGGCAGACGAAAACGCGCTTGATATCAGCGGCTTGACGCTGATCGACACCCCGCACAGTCATGCGTCGGCGGACGTGGCGGTCTCTTTGGTTCGTGCCGGAACAGCCCATGCGCTCATGAAGGGTGCGCTGCATACCGATGAGGTGATGTCCGCTGTGGTGGCCACGTCCGGCGGGCTGCGCACCGAGCGGCGCATGAGCCATGTCTATGTGATGGATGTGCCGACTTATCCCAAACCGCTGATGATGACGGACGCGGCGATCAACATCGCGCCGGATCTGGCGGCCAAGGCCGATATCATTCAAAACGCCATTGATCTGGCCCATGCAATTGGCATCGACGCGCCAAAGGTGGCCCTGCTCTCGGCGGTTGAGACGATCACACCGCGCTTGCGCTCCACGGTGGATGCGGGCGCTTTGTGCAAGATGGCCGATCGGGGCCAGATCACCGGTGGTGTGCTGGATGGGCCGCTCGCGTTCGACAATGCGATTTCCATGCGTGCGGTTGCGACCAAGAGCATCGTCTCCGCCGTTGCAGGGCAGGCCGATATCCTCATGGCGCCCGATCTTGAGGCCGCCAACATGATCGCCAAGCAACTGATGTATCTGGCGGGCGCGGAGGCTGCCGGGATTGTTCTTGGTGCGCAGGTGCCGATCATCCTGACCAGCCGGGCAGACGACGACCGCACCCGCACGGCATCCGCGGCCATCGCGGCCTTGTACAGCATGGCCCGCCGCGCCTGACGGGGCGTCTGCTGCCGGGCGCGGGTTCGGGGGCGCCGCTGGCGACATTTTACCACTGCGAATCAATGTGTTAACGCCCTGTTTTGAGCTGCCATACGGCGTATGGCTCGGCGTATGGCAGCTGTACATACACTGTACATACGCACGGTCCGGTTACCCCTTGTTAACCCACCGAACGCTGGGGGGAGCGCACGAGACAGCTGTTTGGGGTTTTGGCGAGACAGCCTGTCAAAGCTGAGCCCGGCAGATGTCAAGAAAGGCGGTGACCATTTCCGTCTGCTTTGCTGCCCGCCGGACCGCGAGGACCACCTCGAACTGGCCGATCTCTTGCGCAAGGGGGCGGGTGACAACCGTATCTCCCTCAATCGTCAGGTTCCGGCCGGGCGGGAAGCCAACGAGCGTAAAGCCCAATCCCTTCCCAACATAGGCTTGGACCATTTCTCGCGACTGCGAGGTCAGCGGCACCTCGGGGTCAAGTCCGGCCGCCCGCATCAAGTCGAGATAGCTGGGCCCGGGACCGGCGCGGGACACGGCGATATAGGGAATGTCGGCTAGGTCTTGCAACTGGATAGAGTCGGCATGCGCCAAGGGGTGTGATGCCGGCAGCAAGACCAGGGGCGGAAGTGCCTTCAGGGTTTCGACGTCAAATCGCGCTGGATCAAGCCCCTGATTAAAAACAACAAGCGCATCCACCTCGCCCGCATCAAGCGCAGCAACAAGGCTTGGGAAATCATCTTCAACGACTTCGATACGTACGCGGGGAAAGCGGTCCCGGATTGTCAAAACCGAAGGCAGCACGATCCGCTGGGCCACAGCATAATGTGTCCCGACCCGGATCGTGCCGGTGTCCCCCTTGGCCATTTCGACAGCCTGTCGGTCCAAGGCGCCTGCCCTTTTCAACAGGTCCTCGGCATCGGCAAGGAATTCCGCGCCGACACGGGTCAAGCGCATACCCCGCGCCGGAAAGCGATCAAACAAGGTCAGGCCGGTAACGGCTTCGAGTTTGTCGAGCGCCGAGGAGATCGCTGCGGGTGAGATGTTCAGGTTCCGTGCCGCAGGCGCGATGCCGCCACAGCGGGCGGTCTCGGACAGAAAGACGAGCTGGCGAAGTGAAAACCGAACCATCAATAAAATCATCCTTTGTGGCAGAATAATTCAGTTTTTCTGCTCTTTTGCAATCTCTTACTCTGCCCCATGCGCAAACAGGGAGCGACGCGATGGACATCAGACCTTTGACCGGCGGTTTGGGCGCCGAGATTTTCGGGGCCGATGTGCGGGATGGGGCGCAGTTCGAGGAAATCCATGCCGCCTTTGCCAAGCATTCTGTCATCGTGCTGCGGGGCCAAGAGATCTCTCCTGAAGACCACTTGGACTTTGCGCGCCGCTTCGGCCCCATCAACGTCAACCGTTTCTTCAAGCCCGTCGACGGGTATCCCGAAATCGCGACAGTCCTGAAGGAAAAGGACCAGAAAGAGGCGGTCGGCGAAGGTTGGCACACAGACCATTCCTACGATCAGGTTCCGGCCATGGGGTCGATCCTGCATGCAATCGAAATGCCGCCCTACGGGGGCGACACCCTGTTCGTGTCGATGGCGGCCGCCTATGAGGCCTTGTCAGACCCCATGCGCCGGTTTCTGGATGGGCTGACAGCCGTGCATTCGTCCCGTCATGTCTTCGGCGCGACCACTCTGGACAGCGAAGCGGCCAAGAGCGGGCGTTTGGGCAATGCCGACGCTGCAACGCAAGATGCGCGCCACCCTGTTGTCATCACACATCCGCTGAGCGGGCGCCGTGGACTATTCGTGAACCCGGTCTTCACGACGCATATCGAAGGTCTGACAGCGGGCGAATCTGCGGCCATCCTCGACATGCTCTATGCGCATTGCAGACAGCCCGAATTCCAATGCCGTGTGCGATGGCAGGAAGGGGATGTCACATTGTGGGACAACCGGGCGACCTGGCACAAGGCGATCAACGACTACCAAGGATTCCGCCGCCTCATGCACCGGGTGACAGTGGAGGGCGTCGCATTGTCGAATTTCTAGACCTGCCTGATCGTGAAGGCTCCAGATTGGACGGGAGTCTGGGAGCGGACATTGGAGCACGCCGCACTGTCCGTCGGGCCGTGCTGATTTTGTCCGCGACGCAGGCCGCCCGTCGCCCGGTCCAGAGGTGCTGATCCGGACGCTATTGGTTGGGTCCTGTCTTGGCAGTCGGTCGGGACAACGTATTTGCGAAGAGGTCTATCCGAGCCTGCGCTACAGGTGCTTTTGGGGGAAGCTGCGCTGCAGCGGGTGCCGTCATGGGCAATGGCCGGAATGGGCCGCCTGTGCCGTGGCTTGGGACAGTCAATTCCTAGCAATTGGCGGCCCTTCGGTGCGGCACGGGCACAGGTCTTGCGGCATCGAAAGGGATAGGGCCTGTTTCGCTTGACCGTGATGGATACTGCGGGCCACATATGTCCTTGATCTGAAAAGATTGACTGGTGTGTCCTGCTAAACTCCGTTCAACAGCCCGATCCGTTTCTGGCGCAATGCCTGTCCGTCGACCTTGAAGTCGATCCGAAAACCGCGCGGGTCTTTGATTTCGCGGCGGTGCGCTGTGACGAGACGCCAGCCATACGAGGCCACAAGGGGGGTATAGCGGCCGCGTTGGACCGGTTGGAGGCCAATCTTGGGGACACAAGGCACCTGATCGGGCACAACATCCTGCGTCACGATCTGCCGCATCTGGCGGCCATGCGTCCCCGGTTGGCCAGACTGGCGGAGGCGCCGATTGATACGCTCTGGCTCAATCCGCTGGCCTTTCCGCGCAATCCGTATCACCACCTCGTCAAGCATTACCACGACGGGCGGTTGCTTTCGGGCCATGTCAACGACCCGGAGGCAGATGCGCGGCTGGTCTTTGACGTGCTGGCCAACCAGATCGCGGCGTTCCGGACCCTGAATGCCAAAGCGCCGGACATGCTCGTCGCGTATCACGTCCTCACCACACGCGGCGAACAAGGTCAGGGCTTTGATGCCCTGTTCAGCCATGTGCGTGGTGCCGATGCGCCGTCCTTGGAGCACGCGCGGCACGTGATCGGGCGGTTGCTGGCAGGCGAGACCTGCAGCACGGCGTTGCGTCACTTGCTCGATCAGTTGGGCTCGCCGCAAACGGGATGGCCGCTGGCTTATGCGCTCGCCTGGATTTCGGTCGCAGGTGGCGACTCGGTCATGCCGCCTTGGGTGAGACTGCAATTCCCCGACGCGGCGCGCATGGTGAAACGGCTGCGCGATACGGCCTGCGAGGCGTCGGGCTGCGCTTGGTGTCGGGAGAAAGGTGATCCGGTAAAGGCCTTGTCCCGCTGGTTCGGCTTCGACGGGTTTCGGCCGGCCCCCACCGATGCGCATGGCCGCCCTTTGCAAGAGCGCATCGTCGATGAAGGCATGCGTGGCAACAGCGTGCTGGGCATCCTGCCGACCGGGACAGGCAAATCGGTTTGTTATCAGATCCCGGCGCTGGCCAAGTTCGATCGGACCGGCGCGTTGACGGTCGTGATCTCGCCACTGGTCGCGCTGATGGCAGATCAGGTGGCCGGTATGGAACGCGCGGGCATATCCTCGGCGGTGACGGTGAACGGGATGCTCTCGCTGCCCGAGCGTCAGGATGCGTTGGACAAGGTGCGCATGGGGGAGGCCGCGATGCTGTTGATCTCGCCGGAACAGTTGCGCAGCGTCTCTGTGCGCTCTGTTCTGAAACAGCGCGAGATCGGATTGTGGGTGCTGGACGAGGCGCATTGCGTCTCCAAATGGGGGCACGATTTCCGGCCCGACTATCGCTACATCTCGCGGTTCATTCGCGAAACGGCGGGCGACGACGATCCGGCGGCGGTGATTTGCCTTACTGCAACCGCAAAGCCTGAGGTGGTGCGGGATATCCGGGACCATTTTCATCAGCGCCTTGGTACGGAGCTTTTGCTGCTCGACGGCGGGGCGTCGCGGACCAACCTCAGTTTCGAAGTGCGGTCCACGGGCAGGAGGACAAAGCTGGCGGATATTCTGGCGGTCATCGAACAGCGTTTGCCGTCCGAGGGCGCGTCCGGAGCCGTGGTCTATTGCGCCACGCGCAAGTCGACGGAAGACGTTGCGCAATTCCTGCAACAGCAAGGCCTGTCGGCAGAACCCTATCATGCAGGCCTGACACCGGATCAGAAAAAAACCATCCAGGAACGGTTTCGTGTGGGCGATCTGCGCGTCGTCGCAGCGACCAACGCGTTTGGGATGGGGATCGACAAGCCGGATATCCGCCTTGTCGTGCATGGCGACATTCCCGGCTCACTTGAGAATTACCTGCAGGAAGCCGGCCGCGCCGGGCGAGACCGGGACCATGCCAATTGTGTCCTGCTCTATGCGCCTGACGATGTGGAACGGCAGTTCCAGCTGTCCGCACGGTCGCGGCTTGACCGCAAGGAAATCGGCGCGATCCTGAAGGCCGTGCGGCGCATGGACCAGCGGACGCACAGTACAGGCGTGGTTGTCGCCACCTCGGGCGAGATCGTGCGGCAGGAACATGACCGGGAGTTCCAGCGCGAAAGCGCAACGGATGACACACGGGTCAAGACGGCGATTTCCTGGCTGGAAGAGGCCAAGCTGTTGTCGCGTGAGGAAAACCGGGTTCAGGTATTTCCTTCGTCCCTCCGGGTACGCAGCCTTGATGAGGCAAGCGCGCGGATGGACAAGGCGCAGATCACGGGGACGCGGCGCACGCAGCTGATGGATCTCGTCCGGCACCTGATGAACGCCCCGCCAGACGAAGGGATATCCACCGATGAGCTGACAGGCGTCAGCGGGCTGACCGGAGGGCAGCTGACCAAGGCCCTGGCCGATCTGGAAAGCCTTGGGATTGCGCAGAACGACACGGCGGTCACGGTCTTCGTGCATTCCGGCGTCCCGGACGACTCGCGCAAGCGGCTTGTGCAGGCAACGCGGCTCGAAACCGACCTGATTGCCCTGATGCGCGAAGAGGCGCCAGATGCCGAGGATCAGGTCAGCACGCCGTTCAATTTGCAGCTTGCCAGCCAGAAGCTGCGTGATGCGGGTCATAGCCATGTTCGCCCCGACATGATCGAAAAGCTGCTGAGGGGTATGGCCCGCGATGGGCGTGATCTCGACGGTGGCAAAGGCAATGTGCGCTTGCGCAAAGCGTCCCGCGAGACACTGTTCGTCGCTTTGCAGCGCGCGTGGTCGGTGCTGGAACACTCCGCCAGATTGCGCAGACAGGCCGGTGAGGCCTTGGTCGCGCATCTTCTGGGACGCCTAGCAAAGGGCCAGAGGGGCAAGGACCAGCAGATCGAAACCACGCTTGGCGACATGCTGGCAAGCCTCACCGGTGACGCCTTCCTGCGCGGGCAGGTCAAACAGATGACGCGGCTGATGGACCGCGCGCTTCTGTGGTTGCATGAGCAGGATGTGGTGACGCTGGGCAAAGGTCTGACCGTGTTCCGGCCGGCGATGACTGTGCAACTGTCGCCCGGCAAAACGCAGTTTCTCGTTAAGGATTTTGCCCCCTTGCAGGAGCACTACGACGAGCAGACAGTGCAGACCCATGTGATGGCGGCCTATGCGGAAACCG
The DNA here is from genome assembly GCA_965656085.1 of uncultured Aliishimia sp. Taxonomy (GTDB): domain Bacteria; phylum Pseudomonadota; class Alphaproteobacteria; order Rhodobacterales; family Rhodobacteraceae; genus Aliishimia. The sequence continues at coordinate 86,477 of CBFHJA010000011.1, forward strand.
GCCTGTCCTCGATGTCTGATGCCACGCGTCTGTCCGAGGATTACTTCAGACTGGATCAAGAGGCCTTCATGGGCCGCTGGATGAAGGGACGCGCGACCGAGGTCAAACGCCAGACCACCGGGACATCGTGGGCCAAGGTGGTCGAGTCCCTTGGCAATCCGGTTCAGCAAAAAATTGTCGCCGACGATCGGGATGCCACGAATGTGCTTGTTCTGGCCGGGCCGGGTTCTGGCAAAACGCGGGTGCTGGTGCATCGCATCGCTTACCTGATCCGCGTCCGCCGTGAAAATCCACGCAGCATTTTGGTGCTGAGCTACAACCGCCACGCGGCGGTGGAGATACGGGCACGTCTGCGGCACCTGATCGGCGACGAAGCCTTTGGCGTGACGGTGTCGACCTGCCATGCGATGGCCATGCGGCTTGTGGGCGCAAGTTTCGCCGGTTCAAACGCGGAGAGCCGTGATTTCGACGGCATCGTCTTGGAGGCGGTGCGCCAGTTGAACGGCGAAGGGCTCAGCAAGACCGAGGCAGAGGCGCAGCGCGAGACGCTGATCCAAGGCTATCGTTGGATCTTGGTCGATGAGTATCAGGATATCGGCGCGGAGGAATACGCGCTGATCGCCGCCGTCGCCGGACGGACGATTGACGACGAGGACATGAAGTTGAGCCTCTTCGCCGTGGGGGATGACGATCAGAACATCTATGCCTTTGCCGGCGCCTCGATCCGCTACATCCGACAATTCGAACAGGATTATCGGGCGCGGCCGGAATACCTGGTCGAGAATTACCGCTCGACCGGCCACATCATCGCCGCATCGAATGCGGTGATCGCCGGGGCGGCAGACCGGATGAAACTGGGCCATGACATTACAATTGACCGTAAGCGCCGCAAGGAACCCGCAGGCGGTGCAATGGCGCAAGGTGATCCCGTCGGGCATGGGCGCGTTCAACTGCTTCAATGCCCCCCCGGCGACCGGGCACAGGCCGTGGCCGCAGTGACGGAGTTGCAAAGGCTGGCGGCCTTGGAGCCCGGGTGGAACTGGTCGCGCACGGCGATTATCGCGCGCAACTGGCGACAGCTTGCTCCGGTGCGCGCCTACGCCGAGGCGCAAGGCATCCCGGTCGAGATGGCCAATGAACGCCTGCCAAGCGTTTGGCGATTGCGCGAAATGCGGCAGTTCATCGACGGCATTGGCCGGGACCGGACGCGCCTGCTGGACGTGACGGATTTGTTGGCGGTCGTGAACACCCTGCCGCGCAATCGCTGGGCGGACCTGATCGCCGAGGGCGTGGCTGCCCTCGTGCAGGAGATCGGGACAGGGTCTGCCTCTGTCCCCGACCTTGTCGAGTGGTTTGGAGAATGGTCGCGCGATGCCCGCGGCGAACAGCACGGGTTGTTGTTGATGACCGCGCATCGCGCCAAGGGTCTGGAATTCGACGACGTCGTTATCCTGAACGGTGGCTGGGACAGGCCCTCCCGAAACGAGGACCGCGATGCGCCGCGCCGCCTGTTCTACGTCGCCATGACCCGCGCCCGCCGCACTCTTGCGGTCATGACACAAGGCGCACACGCGTTTGTGCCCTCGGAAGGCGACAGTATTCTGCGGCGGCACGCGGCTTTGCCCGAGGTCGAGGACTTGCCGCCTGACAGGACCTACCAAATGCCGGACATGGGACAGGTGTTCATCGACTGGGCTGGCCGATTGCGCGCGGATGACCCCAGTCTCAAGGCAATTGCACAGGCGCGCACGGGCGATCCTGTCACCCTGACCCGAGAAAAGGGCCGCTGGTGGGTGCATGACCGGCATGGCCGCCGGTTGATCGCAATGAAGAGCGAATGGACCGTGGCCGATGGGCGGCGCATCTCGTCTGCCTCCATCGGCGCGATCGTTGCGCGTCATGCGCTCGACAGCGGTGATGAGCATCGCGCGAAGTTGAAACGGGACCGCTGGGACGTCGTCCTCCCGGAAATCGTATTCGAGTAAGGCTGGTCTACCTCGATTGTGCGGCTGAGCAATGTACCGCTTTAGGCCCTGCCCCTGACTTGCACCGGGCCGAGGTCTGCCCTCACACCCCCTCGGACCTGAGGATTTGCGTCTCTGTCAGGGCGACGACCACTGTGCCGACACCGTTCCGAGTTTCGATCAGGCCCAGATGGCTGATCCGGCTGAGCGCGTCCCGCACGGGGGTGCGGCTCACGCCGAAGGATTTCGGCTTGGATCGTGTCTGCTGTGGTTTTCGGGGCGTCGGTATCGGGTGAAGGCCTTCATGGCGCCCCGCTATTGCTGCATACATGTCTGGCAAATCTCACGCTATATGTCGCAAAATAGCCTGCCAATGCGCTATGCCTGCATACAGATAAGGCTATCAGGCGGTTCTCGCCCTACCCTTTAAGGATTGTATCATGCTAGATCAGGCCCGCACCCGCACAAGTGAGCTTCAGACCCGGATGCGGGATCTTGGCATTCGCCGCGCGATCTTCACCGATGAAAGCTCAATCGCCTATCTCGCCGGTTTCTGGGGCTATCTTGGCATCGAATTCGGCCGCCCGACGATGCTGGTGGTCGATGCCGAAGACAGCCCCATCGTCATCACACCGCTGATGGAATCCGAGATGGTCAGCGCCATGACGTGGGTCGAAGATGTGCGCACCTGGGAGGATATGGGCCAGAACAGCTGGGGCCGCGCGCTGGCTGAGGCGCTTGAGACGGCGCCAGAGGCGGCATGGGTCGAGCGCGGGTCGATCCCAGCCATCGTGCGCAACTTCCTTGATGACCAGTATCCCGGTGTGCCGATCAAGGATATCTCGCCTGTCCTCGGCGCGCAGCGCATGATCAAGTCCCCGTTCGAGATCGAGGTGATGAAACAGGCGGGGCGGATTGCAGGCGCGATGATGGGAGCCGCCCACGCGAGCCTGCGCGCGGGCGTTCCGGAATACGAAAGCGCGCTGGCGGTGATCGAGGCGGGCTCGCACAAGGCAGCGGAGTTCCTCACGGCCAGCGGGTGGGACCGCTTCGTTTCGCCGATGATCCACAACCTTCAGATCCTGCAAAGCGGGCGCGATACGTCGATGGTGCATAGGCGTGCCTCGGTCCGGCGGTATCAACGCGCCGATCCGGTCTATTTCTGTTTCTGCAACATGGCGCAGTTCAAACAATACAAGCTGGGCTTTGACCGCATGTTCCATATCGGCGAGGTGACGGATGAAGCTGCCCGCGTGCAACAGGCAGCCATCGACGCGCAGCAAGCCGCTTTGGCCGCGATCCGCCCCGGTATCGAGGCGCAAGAGGTCGCCGCCGCCGCGAACGAGGTCTATGCCGCACGCGGGTATGAAACCGGATATCGGACCGGACGCTCCATCGGTGTCGCCTACCTTGAAGCCCCAGAGTTGAAGGCAGGCGACACGACGATCCTGAAACCCGGCATGACCTTTGCGGTCGATGGCGGCATTTCGGTGGACGGGGTGACAGCGGGGCGGATCGGAGACAGCATCGTGGTGACGCAAACCGGGTTTGACTACATCACCGACTACCCCCGCACCCTGCTGATCTCGGAACAATGAGCATGGGCCGCGTGCTTCGTCTTGCGGTTGGTCAGGCCCCGGCGGAGCTGCCCACACCGGGCGACCGGCTGGACTGGTTGGAAGGCATCCTGCCCGAGGTTGCCGCGCAAGCGGCTGACCTGCTCTTGTTGCCCGAACTTTTTGCCAGTGGCTACAATATCGGCGATGAGGTCGCGGCCCGCGCTGAGCCTGCCGATGGCCCGACGGCGCAGCGCATCGCCGCAATGGCGCGCCAGCACCACATCGCCATCCAATACGGGTTTGCCGAACAGGCCGGGGATGCGGTCTACAACGCGGCGCAGTGCCTTGGCTCTGACGGTGCGCTTTTGGGCGGCCACCGCAAACTGGCGATACCGCCGGGGTTCGAGCGGGACCACTTTACGCCCGGCCAAGGCTGCACGCTGTTCACCTATCGCGATGTGCGGATCGCCACGCTGATCTGCTATGATGCCGAGTTCCCGGAAACCGCACGGCATTTGGCCGCTATGGGGGCAGAGGTCATCCTCGTTCCCACCGCGCTTGGTGCACAATGGGGCTGGGTCGCGCAGAAGATGATCCCGACCCGGGCCTATGAGAACGGGGTCTTTCTGGCCTATGCCAACAGTGCCGGCACAGAAAACGGCCTGTGCTTTCTGGGCGGCAGTTTCATTGCAACGCCGGACGGTCATGAAGTGGCCCGTGCCGGATCGCAGCCCGGTCTGATCTACGGTGATCTTCATCTTGGCGATGTCGCGACAGCACAAGCGCGGCTCCCCTACCTCAGGGACCGTCTGACATTGGCTTTGGGCAGTCCATGAGCAGACAGTGGCTGCAACCGGCCCTTGCCCAGACTTACCATTGAAGCCGAATTGCCGCAGGCCACGGGTCCGCCCTCAAAAGCGCATGGCACATGCCGTGCACCGGCGATCGCGGCGGTGCGAAACAGCATGAAGTTTTGATGACCGGCGTTGTCGATCCGAGGTACATAGGGCACAAGCAGCCCTGTGCGGCCCAATCCACGGCGGAGCAGACCTTGAGCATCGTGATTTCGCACCTCAGCAAGACATTCGGACGCCACGCGGCCGTCGACGACATCTCCCTCGACATCGCCGCAGGCGAGTTCCTCGTGGTTCTGGGGCCGTCCGGATGCGGGAAGTCGACGCTGTTGCGGCTGATCGCCGGGCTGGACCGCCCGGATCGCGGTGAGATCGCCATCGACGGCCAGCCTGTCGCGGGCCCCGGGGTCGAGACGCCGCCCGAAGAGCGGGCGGTGGGCGTCGTGTTCCAGTCCTACGCGCTTTGGCCGCACATGAGCGTGCGCGACAACGTGGCCTTCCCGGCCGAGGCGCGCGGACTGTCGCGCTCCGCCGCGCGCCGCGAAGCAGAGGGGCACCTTGCGACCGTGGACCTGACCGCCTTCGCCGACCGGCTGCCGGCCGCTTTGTCGGGCGGGCAGAGGCAAAGAACCGCGCTGGCGCGCTGTCTCGCCGGCGGCGCGCGCACCATTTTGATGGACGAGCCGCTCGCCAATCTCGATCCGCACCTGCGCGCGCGGATGGAGGCCGAGATCGCCGGGTTTCATCGCCAGGCCGGCGTCACGACGCTCTACATCACCCATGACCAGCGCGAGGCGATGGCGATGGCCGACCGGATCGCCGTGATGGAAAAGGGCCGGTTCCTGCAGGTCGCCCGGCCACAGGAGATCCACGACCGGCCCGCCTGCGAAAGCGTGGCGCGGTTCATCGGGCGGGCCGCGGTGCTCGACGCAGCGGTGACCGGAACGGATGAGGCGTGGACGGCTCAGGCGGGACCGCTCTCGGCCCGGGCTGCCGGGGCGTCGCGCCCGGGACCCGCGCGCATCATGATCCGCCCGGGCGATGTCGGCCTGACAGACCCGGGCGGTACGGCCGCGACCGCGCGCCTGCGCGACGTCTTTTATCGCGGCGGAGCTTGGGAGGCGCTGGCCGATGTGGCCGGCATCGCCGAACCGCTGCCCGTCGCAGCCATCCGGCCTTTGCGCAATGGCGAGACGGTGGGCATGACGCTGCACGGGGCCTGGGTGCTGCCGGGCTGACACGGGGCGGCCCGAACAGCGCAACGGACGAACAGATGCAGTGCCGGATCACAGCCGCCAGGGCACCACGCCCGGCGGCAGATGCCGACCCGCCCGGTCCAGCGCCAGCATCAGCACCACCGTCGCCAGCACCGTCACGCAGGACATCGCCGCCGCAAGCGTGGTGTAGCCCCCATCCTCATAGTTGAAGATCGTCGTGCCGATGGTCTCGTTGCCGGTCGACCACAGCAGCGCCGACACCGTGACCTCGTTATAGGCGGTGAGAAACATCAAGATTGCCCCCGACGCCGCCGCGGGCGCCAAAAGCGGGCCGAAGATCCGCCGGATCCGCTGGCCGAACCGCGCGCCCGACACCCGCGCCGCGTCGTCCAGCGCCGGGTCAAGCTGCCCGAACGCCGCCGTGACGGGTTTGAGCGCGATCGACAGGAAGGCGGTCAGATAGGCGAGGAAGATGATCCCCAGCGTGTTGTAGAGCGACAGCCCGATCACCGGCAGCGGGCGGATGAAGGCGAGGATGAACGCCACCGAGATCACCAGCCCCGGAATGGCATAGCCCAGATCGGCCAGCGTCGCGAGGCCGCCGCCGACACGCCGGGGCAGCCACGCGGCGCGCCCGAGAAAATACGCGATCAGCACCGACAGCCCCGCCAGCACCGCCGCCGCCGCCCCTGCGGTCAGGGTCGAATTCACAAATGCGCGCGCGGTCGCCGCCTGCCTAAACAGGATCTCGGCGAAATTGGACAGCGTCACAGTCTCGGACGTCAGCGGCAAACCATAGGTGCGCACCAGTGCCGTGGCCGTCAGCGCCGCCAGCGGCATCAGCAGCGTCGCCGTGACATAGGCAAAGAGACCCGCCTCGACCAGTGGGCGGCGGCGGCCCAGCACGATCTGGAGCGGGGCCTGTGGCGGGCCGGTGACCTGCGCGCGCATCCGCCGCGCCAGCCCCATCTGCACCGCGATGGCGAGGCAGGCCACGGCCGCGAGGATGATGGCGATCACCGCCATGTCAGTTAGCACGCTGGGCCCGAAGCTCGACAGGCGCCGCCAGATCAGCACTGGCAGCGTGGTATAGCGTGCCGGGATGCCGAGAATGGCCTGGATGCCGAAATTTCCCAGCGCGGAGACGAAGGCCAGCATGAACCCCGCCACCAGCGTCGGCGCCAGCAGCGGCAGCAGGATGCGCCGCAGCAGCCGCGCGGGCCGGGCACCGGCGATGCGGGCGGCCTCCACCATCTCGCGCGGCAGGCTCTTCAGCGCGGCCAGCACCACCAGAAAGACCAGCGGCATATGCTGCACCGTCAAGAGCAGCATCACGCCGAACGGGGTGTGGAGCGGATGCGGGCTGCCGGGCGGCGGCGCGATCCCCAGCGTGACCAGCACCGGGCTGCCGGGGCCGAGCGCCTGCACCCATGCGATGGCCGTGACCTGCGGCGGGATCATCATCGGCAGCAGCAGCAGGAAGACCCACACGCCCTTGCGCCGCACATCCGTCAGGCCGATGACCAGCGCCAGACCGGTGCCGATCACCATCGCCGCCAGCGCAGAGACGGCTGAGGATTCGAGGCTGTTCCACGCCGCGCGCTGCACCGACCGGCTGCCGAGCGCGTCGATCAGCGGGCCGAGCGCAAACACGTCGCCACCGGACAGCGCGACGCGCAGCAGCAGCCCCAGCGGGAAGGCGAACAGCGCCAGCCCGAAAAGGACGAGCGCGGCGAGGGTCGCCCCCTCGCCGCGCTGCATGTCGGACAGGGCGCGCAAGCGCGCCATGTCAGCCCCCGAAGATGTCGATGAAGCGTTCCTTGTTCTCCATGTCGTTCTCAAGCGCCTGCGCGGGGTCGAACTCGATCAGCTTGATCTCGTCGCGCGGCGGGAAGCCTTCGGGCGGCGTGATCGCGGGATGCGCCGGCAGATAGCCCTGATCGGCGGCCAGTTGCTGGCCCTCGGGCGACAACAGGAAGTCGATGAAGGCCTTGGCGGCATCGGGGTTCTGCGCCGTGGACAGAATGGCCGCCGGCTCGGTCACCGCCGACACGCCCTCGGAGGGGAAGACAAACTCGACCGGCGCGCCGTCCAGCTTGTTGCGGATCGGCAGGAAATCCACAACGAAGCCATAGAGCTTCTCGCCGCCCGCAACCGCGCGGTAGGTGCCGCCATTGCCGCCCTCCGGGATCGCGCCCTGATCTGCAAGGCCTTCATAGAGGTCCCAGCCAAGATCGGCATGCGCCGTCAGCGCCGCCATGTGGATCGTCGCGGCCCCGGAGGTCAGCGGCGAGGGCATGGCGATCTGGCCCTGCGCCTCGGGCTTGAGCAGGTCGAGATAGCTTTGCGGGATCATCTCGGCGGCGGTGTTGTAGACGATGCCGGTGGTGATCAGCTTGGTCGAGAAGTAATGCCCCTCATCATCCATGATCGCCGGGTCATAGGCGGAGATGTCGGCTTCGGGGTAGGCCATCAGGCGGCCTTCGGCCTCCAGCCCCTCCATCGTGACCATGTCGGCGATCAGCAGCACGTCGGGCTGGGGCTGACCGGCTTCGAACTCGGCGCGCAGCTTGGCCATGACGCGTGTGGTGCCGTCACGGAACCAGTCCACTTCGACGCCGGGATGGGCGGCCTTGAACGCGTCCACGGTCGCCTGCGCGTCGGCGTTGGGCTGGGACGTATAGAGCGTCAGCGCGCCGGAGATATCTTGTGCTGCGAGCGGCGCGCCGAGGGCGCTGACGAGGGTCGCGATGGTAAGCATGCGAGTCATTTGTGTATCCTGTCTTCGATTTTGGAGATGCTGCGGTGGTAGACCAAGCATGTGACGCTTTCTTGAAGACTGGCCCGGAACCCGCAGCTTGCGCGCACGACGCGCAGGAGGCCGTCACGTTACACCTGCGCGGCGCCTACAGGCCGGTGCATGTTATTTTGCAAAGGCAGGGTGGCCGGTAAACCGGAGGAAGCCGACATGGCTTTGCCGCGCAGAAACGCTGCATGTGAGCAAGCCCGCTGGCCGGAAAGGGGCGTTCCGGCGACCCTTCCGGATTTTTCTGCCAAGCCTTGAAGGCGTGCGCCCGACTCCATCAGACACGGCCGGTACCTTGGTCAACGATTGCAGGGATCTTGCCGTTGGGCGGGATCTTCAGAGCTTCCGGCTCATGCTGTTCGCCTGCACCGATGTCGCCCCGCCTGATCACGTCATCGCGCCCCATCTCCTCCAGCGCAAGGGAGATTTAGTAGCCATTGGGTGTCGTCCAAAGATACGCCGTCATCATCATGCGGCCTTTTGCATTGTGGTCGTTTTGACCGCCTCAGCGGAGGCGATGATTGCATCCTTCACCGGGATGAACTTGAACCCGAATGTCTTCTCGGCCTTGGCGCCTGATACCGCGAGCGTGCGCCCGAGATTGCCTGTGACAGCTTTGACGTCTTTGGAAAACAGCCCCATGACACGCAGTAGCCACGGCGGCGCCTCTCGGCCCGGTGTCTTGAGCGAGGAATCCCAGTCTTTCAACATGTTCCCCATGTCGAGAAGGCGGTATGTCCCGCTCACAGCGGCAAAGCGTTCGCCCTTGGTTGTGTCCAGTTCGATGGCCGCGACATGCATGCGTGCGACGTCCCGCACATCCACCGCGACCAAGTCCATGGGCGGGGCCATGGGCACTTTGCCGGTCATGAGTTGCTCAACCAGTTCGAGCGATGAGCCGTAGCGTGCGTCCATCGGCGGGCCAAAGACGGCCCCGGGATTGATGGTCGTCAGCGCGATGTCGGGATGCTCCGCCACGAAGGTCCACGCGGCCCTTTCTGCAAGGGTTTTCGAGGCTTCATACGCTCCGACGGACGGATCCTCCGGGCTTGTCCAGTTGGTCTCATCCGAGGGTGACATCTTTGACTTGCCGGCCTGCTTGTAGATCGCCGCGCAGGAGGACGTGAGGATCACGCGTTTGATACCGGTGTCCCTCGCCGCGCGCATGGCGCGCAACGTGCCATCAACGGCGGGGCGGATCAGGTCCTCGGGGTCCTTCGGTTCGGTCAACGGAAAGGGCGAGGCCGTGTGCATCAGCACATCACAGCCTTTCAGGGCGTCCTGCCATCCGTCATCCTTGGTCAGATCAAGGGTGGCAAATTCGAGCGCGGCATCGGGAAACAGGGCCTCAAGCTCCGCCTTGCGCTTGTCCGACCGGACGGAGGCCCGCACTTGGTATCCTTTCTCCGACAGGTCGCGCAAAATGTGCTTGGCGATGAAACCGGACGCGCCGGTCAGAAAAACTTTTGTCATTGGGTCAATCCTATGGATGTGCAGAGCATTTCGAAGGCCAGATCCTCGCCTGCCCTGTCGAGGTTTTCGTTGATGACGAGATCGAGCTGGAAGAACACCAGCTGACCGATGAAGGAGACGCTAGGTCCGCGAATGACGCCTTGATCGAGCGCTCTTTGCGTCCACAAGATATAGGGCGCGGCAATGTCATTGACCTCTGCCTGCGTCTGCGCAGAGGCGAGGCGGGCATCAAGCAGGAGATGCATGACGCGGCGGGTGTCGGGGTTCTGTCTGGCCCAGGTCAGATAGCCGTCGCAGTTGGCGCGGAGGTTGCTGCGATTGTACGGGGCATCGCCGAAACAGGGCGCGGACCCGAACATGGCAATTTTTGCGTTCTTGTAGATTGCGTCGATCAGGATCTGCTTGGTTGCGAAGGCATTGAACAAGGTTCCATTCGATACCCCTGCGGCTTTCGCAATGCGTGCCGTGGATACCCCCACGCCTTCGTCGAGAAACAGCTTTGTTGCTGCAGCAATAATCTGTTGTTTTCGGGCGGTCATGGAGCGAACGTAGTGTAGAGTGACTAGTCAGTCAACGGTACTGGATTCGTGTCTGACGTGGTCTGCAAACGTTCGGCCATCTGCAGCGGTCTTTGGCCGAACTGCGCCTCAACGACGGCTCCGAGCCCAGACTCACCGATGCTGCGATATGCCTCGGTGGCAGTCCATGACTCTATAAACGCTCACCAGTTGCTCATCTTAGGCGTAGCTATCAGAATTGGCGCGTGGCAGGGTGATAGAATAAGTCAAAGCGTTCGCGATCAATCAACGCCATACAATGCAATCTGACGGGTCGATTTTCAACGAGCCTTCGGGTAGCCGCAACAAGGATGTACTAATGGGACTTAAAGTCATAGGCAGCGGCTTTGGCCGAACCGGGACCATGTCAACCAAGATGGCACTTGAGGAACTTGGCCTTGGCCCATGCCATCATATGGTGGAGGTCATGGGTAATGCCGACCAGCCTGCCTTTTGGCGCTCTTACATAGAGGGTGGGGATGTAGACTGGACAAAGGTCTTTGCGGAGTACAACTCACAGGTGGATTTTCCCGGGGCAGCGGTCTGGCCACAACTGATTAATGCTTTTCCGGACGCAAAGGTTGTGCATACCGAGCGCCCAGAGGAGGAATGGTGGGCCAGCTATTCGAAGACTATAGGAAAGTTCTGGTTGCATTTCAGATCGCTGCCGGTTCCGCCGCCATTGATCGATATGTTTGCGACCATGGACGAGTTGCTGAAAAACCGTGTGTTTGGTGGCATCGATCGGGAAAGCTCCATCGAGGCGTATCGGCGAAACAACGAGGCTGTGCGCGCGACTGTGCCAACCGAAAAACTGTTGATCTTCACCCCGCCAGATGGCTGGGAGCCGCTATGTAACTTTCTGGAGGTGCCGGTACCTGCAAAGCCATTCCCGCGCAGCAACGCGAGGGATGAATTCTGGGCAATGTTCGGCGGTGAACCTGCTGACACGTAACCGTGTCGACGGGATGCTCTCCTTCACCTCACAAACCTCTTCATGCAAAGCCAAAGGCCGTTTGTTTCGAGTTGTTTCGAATGAGGCGGAGTAGCAAGCGGACATAGACACGCGGATAACGGACGTCGGTTTCGTCCCGCACAGCGGTCATCGAGGCAGAGCGCGCTAACGGCTGGAACGAGCCCACAGCGGAAATCTCCGTTTTTCGCGGCGCGCGCTCACAGCGCAGAAATCTCTGCAGGTGCGCAGTCTGGCGTGCCGCAGCGCAGCCTTAAACGCGGCCATTCGTGGGCGGAGAGGCTTGGATAGTGGTTTCGACTGGCCTAGCCTGCGCCCATGGGTCAGGTCACTTCTCTGTTTGCTCGAAAAGTCGTTGGCGTTGCCGGAGATGCCATTGATGCAAAGGCGGTGCTGGCGTCTGTTGGCGTGGATGCCGACGGCGCATGGGACCCCAAGCACATGCTCGATGACGATGACTATTACGCCATGATCGAATTGATGGCCGAGCAGATGGACATAACGTCTTTGCCATTGCGCGTCGGAGAGGCGATGCGGCCTGACGAATATGGGGCCCTGGGCCTTGCGTGGAAAGCCGCGCCCAATCTGCTTGGCTCGTTCTCTCGGGTGGCGCGGTACTGGCGACTGTGGACCAGTGTCACGCAGTACGAACTGAAAGAGACCGATCGCGGAATGCTGTATGTGCAGCAGCGGGAAGGTCCGCGTCGGCTTGGAATGCGCATCTCGATAGAGGCCACATCGGCAAGTGGCGTATCGCTCGGTCGGCAAGTGTCACCACGGCCTTTCTCACCCATCGAGGTCACTTTCAAGCATTCAGCGCCCAAGACAATTGAACATCACGAAGCCTATTTCGGCTGTCCTGTTCATTTTGGGGCGGACGAAGATGCGATGCTGCTCTCCCATCAGTCACTTTCCGAACCCAACATCCTTGGCGACGAGGGTATAACGCAATTTCTGGTTTCGCACCTCGATCAGGAACTTGCGCAGATTGATGACATGCCTGCGCTACAGTCGCGGACAAAAAGCGAGATTGCCCGCGCCCTCAGTGAAGGCCTGCCCAAGATGGCAGATATCGCGCGCAGGCTGGGCCTAAGCGCCCGGTCGTTTCACCGGCGCCTTGCCGAACAAGGGCTCAGCTTTCAGACCTTGACCGAAGAAACACGCCGCGAAATCGCCATAGCCATGCTGCACGAAGACCGCTACGCGCTGTCCGAGATCGCGTTTCTTACCGGCTATTCCGAGCAAAGCGCCTTCAACCGCGCGTTCAAACGCTGGATGGGCGTCACACCGGCGATCTATCGAAAGTCACGCATGTAAGGATCCATCGACCGGCGGATTGGCAACAGATGTCAAAACCCTGGCACACGCGGTCAATACCGGCACGGATCACTCCTTCTAATCCTTGGGCATCAACTTGAACCAAGGAGACAGACCATGACCGCACTTATCGTTGCTCGCTTCGACGTGAAAAATGCCGCGAAAATGGACGCCTACGCCACCGCGGCGGGCCCAACAGTTTTGGCCCATGGTGGCGCGTTTATCGCCAAAGGCGACAAGGTCAGCGCGCTGGTTGGGCAGAACGCAATGCAGTCCATTGCCATTGTGCGCTTCCCGGATGTCGCAACGGCCAAGACATGGTTTGCATCGCCCGAATACACGGCTTGCAAGCCGCTTCGTGAAGAAGCTGCCGAGATGCAGTTCACACTCTATGAAACAGAGTAACCACACCAGAACGATGTGATTGAGAAGGGCGGCGTTGGACATTCCAGCGCCGTCTTTCGTTTTGCGTGGTTTTCCCATGCGAGCGAGGGTTGGCAACAGATGTCAAAACCCTGGCACGCGCGGTCAATACCGGCACGGGTCTCTGCTTCTAAACCTTGGTCATCAACTTGAACCAAGGAGACAGAACATGACTGACCACCCCATTCTCGTCATCGGCGCCACCGGCAAGACCGGCTCTCGCGTTGCCAGCAAACTCGACGCCAAAGGCTTCGCCGTCCGGCGCGGCGCCCGGCGGTCCGAGACCCCGTTTGATTGGGAAGACCCGGCAACCTGGGCACCCGCACTGAGCGGCGTTTCAAAGGCCTACGTTACCTATTTCCCCGATCTCGCATTCCCCGGCGCCGTGGAGAAGCTGGAAGCCTTCACCAAGGTTGCCGTCGAAAGCGGGCTGGAGCACATCGTCCTTCTTTCCGGGCGCGGAGAGCATTTTGCCAGCATGGGCGAAGACATCGTCCGCAAGTCCGGCCTGCCCTTCACCATCGTCCGGGCGGCGTGGTTCGCGCAGAACTTCAGCGAAGGATACCTGCGTGACCCGATCCTGGGGAGCGTTCTGCCGATGCCTGGCGGTGATATGCCTGAGCCGATCATCGACATTGACGACATCGCCGACGTGGTGGTCGCTGCTCTGACCGAAGAGGGACATCTGGGCGAACGCTACGAGGTCACTGGCCCGCGCCTGATGACATTCGCCGAGATGGCCGAGGTGCTGTCCACGGCGCTGGGTCGCCATATCCGGCATGTCCCGATCTCGTTTGAGGACTTCCACGCCAATGTCGCGGCCTCTGGCGGTGACTTCGTGGCCGACGTCTTCACGCAGATCGCCCGTGAGACGCTGGATGGCCGCAACGCGCACACAAGCGACGGCGTAGAGCGCGCCCTCGGCCGCAAGCCCCGAGATTTCGCAGAGTTCGCACAGACCGCGATGGCCGCAGGTGCCTGGTCTGCCGTGGCCTGATCCTCACAACACGCGGCAGGACTCACAGCTTTCCTGCCGCATCACCCTCAAAAGGAGTTCTTGAAATGTCGGCCGCCGTCTTCTTTCTGCTGCAATTCGCAATCCTCGCCTATGCCCTCGTGGGCGGCGTGTTTCTCGCCTTTTCCGACTTCATCATGCGATCTCTCGCATTGACCGGCGGCCATGGCGGCGTCGAGGCCATGCAGGTGATCAACCGCGAGGTGTTTCGCTGGGTGTTCATGGCGCTGTTCCTCGGCATGGCACCAGTTTCGCTGATTGTTGCGGGCTACGGTGCATTCGGACTGTCCGGCCCTGCGGCAACGCTGATCATGATGGCCGGGCTGGTCTATCTCATCGGCTGTTTCGGCGTCACCGTCTTGTGCAATGTTCCCATGAACGAGGCCCTTGCCGGCATGGAGATGGAAACGGGCGCCACACGGGACTACTGGCTGCAAACCTATGTCCCGCGCTGGACCTTCTGGAACTCCGTTCGGACGCTCGCCTGCACCGTCTCCGCCGCACTGCTGCTCGCAGGCCTTCTCTGGATGACCCAGAGCCAGTCGCAGGCCTTGTAATGCGTGCGGCTATGAGCACAGCTTCAGCGTTCAGACGCACCTGTGAGCCTCGCCCAATACGGGATCAGAGCATGTCGCTGAAACGTGGTATGCAGTTTTCAGCGCTTCGACAGGCGAAATCAAAAAGTCAGAGGGCATTGCGTGACTGCGAAGGAACGCGGCGCGCTCTAAGTCCCGGCGGTGCACCCCTGAGTTGAAAGCCTTATTGTTTCTTTGACAATACGGGGTTGTATGTCTCTAGTGAGTTGGCACGGGTCGCGGTTTCGTCGGGGTCGAGTGCAGGGGGGTACAATTTCTCAGAAGTTGACGCGGGCGCAATCCCGCACGCCTCCCGTTGCAACCCCGGAGAAGACACTATGGCAAATCCTATTGCAGCATTGACGGCCGTCAAAGATGGCAAAGAATTATACGATTTCTACTCGGATATCCTCACGGGTGCGCCTGATCCCAACGAAGTCATCAACCAGAAGCTCGACATTCTGCTGGAGACGACATCAGCGATCCTTGAAGGCGTTGAGACGATCCAGGTGCAATTGGTTCAAACCCGGATTGATGCGATCGAGGTCAACTTGGACCTTGCTGCGAAAGCGTTTCTTGCGTTTCGGCTCAATCCAATTGCATCGATCAATCCCGCTAACGGCTTGTCAAATGACCAAGAAGAAGCACTGGATAGATCCGCCGACGCGATTTCGCAGATCAAGGCCCTTGTGGATGGTTCCGAACTGACGGCTGAGCAAAAGGTTTTGGTTTTGCCGCATCTGATGGCCGTGATCCCATTGCGCTATGAGATCCTCAAACAAGCCAGCCTGGGTGATATCGCGCAAACCCATGCGCCAGAGTGGAATGACATAAAGGATATTCTGACTGAACTGCGGCCTCTCGTTGACGGGTTCGCGAGAGACGCGGTTGAGTTTTTTGTCGAGTCGCGGGAGTACGTTACTACCAATGTGCTTGGTCAAGATATCATCTTTGCTGTTGACTATGTCGTCTCCGTCAAAACAGGGACGTCACCCGCTGAAGAAGGCCCGTTCCGCTTCCTCCTTCAGCTTCCTCGGGATACGGACGACTATCCCGACTACGTCATCGGCTCGCAAGAAGACGTCGGGGGGCTCGGCTACGAAATTGGTGAACAGATGTTCATCGACAAGGACCTGTTCTATGATTTTCTTGTGGGTTCGCTCGGGTCTGCAACAGCCGCGACAGACTTCTTCCGTCAGGTCATTAATCCGGTTGAGCAGATAGAGATTGAACGCGCAGGCGGACCGGAAATGGGCGGTTTGGCCGTCACCGTTATTCCCGGCTGGCTCGACGGGGATCTCTATCAGGATATCGCTTCGGATGATTACCTAAGACCCACCGGTGCCGGAAACCACAAGTTGGAAGGCTTTGGCGGCGACGATGTGATCGAAGGCGGCAACGGCAACGATGTCATCTTGGGTGACAACGAATTCGCCACTGCGGCCATTATCATTGATGGCGTCACAATCGTAGAAGAAACAGGCGGTGGCGTCGGCAATGACATTCTTCTCGGCTATGGCGGGGACGATAACATCTTCGGCTATGGCGGCGATGACTCGCTGCATGGCGGCGACGGCAATGACCGTCTTGAGGGCGGTGCTGGGAACGATACGGTCAAGTACGGGACGTCCGATGCAGGCGTGACGGTCAACCTCACAATTCTGCGCGCGCAAGACACTATTGGCAACGGCATCGACCAGATCCGCGATGTGGAGAACCTGGAGGGCAGTTTCTATGACGATGTTTTGTCCGGCAATGGCTCCGCGAACCGCATCAAGGGGCTAGACGGGAATGACGTTATCTCGGGCGGATCGGGCGATGACGAGCTGATCGGGGATTTCGGCAATGACACGCTTGATGGTGGCCGTGATAACGACACGCTCGACGGCGGTGATGGGAATGACACGCTGCGTGGCGGTGACGATGACGATACGCTTATTGGCGGTAGCGGCGATGACTTTCTCGACGGTGGCGCTGGCATCGACACCGCTGTTTATGAGGGCATTGGCAATGTGGCTGTGTCTCTCAGCACGGAGATTTTGTCCGGCGACGCCAGCGGTGCGCTGGGGAATGATACGCTTACCAACATCGAAAACATTACGACTGGCGGTGGCAACGACTTCATCGAGGGCAATAGCGGGAACAACCACATCATTGCTGGCGCCGGTAACGATTTCATCTTCGCCGGGCTTGGCGACGACATCATCGATGGCGGCGAAGGCTTTGACCGCACTTTCTTTAACAGCGGTCAAGACATCACAATCGATCTGAACATCGTTGGCGCGCAAGACACCGGCGAAGGAATGGACACGCTCATCAACATCAGTATGGTGTCTGTCTCCAGCGGCACGAACACACTGATCGGTACGGATGAGACTACCTTTTTTGACGGCGGGTCCGGCGACACGACAGCGACGCTCGGCCTCGGCAACAACTGGTTTGATGGGCAAGGCGGTTTCAACACGATCGTTTACGACACCGATGTCAGCATTACTGCAAGTCTGAATCTCGGCACACAGCGGCAATCCACGGGTCTCGGCGAGGACGTTCTTGAAAACGTGCAAGCCATCCAGACAGGTGGCGGTTTCGACATCCTGACTGGCTCTGATGAGGCCAATACCCTCGATAGCGGCAACAACACAGACATTCTGTCCGGTTTGGGCGGTGATGACACATTGCTCGCTGGTTTCGGGAACGACATTTTGATCGGTGGCGCAGGCGGCGACATCCTCAATGGCGGCATCGGGACTGACACCGCGAGCTATGGAAGTGCGGCAAGTGGGGTTGTGGTCGATCTGCTCACTGCGGCGAACAACACCGGCGATGCAGCCGGTGACACGCTCATTTCTATCGAAAGCATTGTCGGGTCGAAATTCGACGATGATCTGCGCGGGGATGCAAACACCAACCAGCTTGAAGGCGACGACGGCAACGACCGTTTGACTTCCATCGGCGGGACGCGCCGGTTCGATGGCGGCGACGGGTTCGACATGGCCGTCTTCGATATCCCCGATGACGTGAATATTGACCTCAGCGTCAACGTGACAGGCTACCAGATCGGTGGTTTGTTCGTTTCGCTCAACGACATCGAAGGGATCGGCACAGGCTCCGGGACCAACACCGTGATCGGGGATGGCGGCGAGAACCGCTTCGAAGGCGGCTCGGGCGACGACACGCTGAGCGGTCTGGCAGGGCGCGACGACTATATCGGCGGCGGCGGCAATGATCACTTCGTCATTGGCACTCTCGCCTCTCACGCGGTGGCTGGCGAGACCTACCTTGGTGGCAGCGAGGCCGACACACTTGTCATCGCCTCATCCGGAGGTGGCGCCGAGCGGCAGTATGACCTGACCGGCGCGTTCATAGACTCGGTCGAACGGATCGAGTTCGCGTCCGCCCCGGTGGCAGGCGATCTCAGTGTCACGCTTGAAGCGGGGCAAGTAGCCCAAGCGGGTCTGACCACGCTTCAGGTCGGCACGCGCGCGGCCGGGGACAAGTTTGATACCCGGTTCCTGCTCGGCACCGAGACCACGTTCAGTCTCTCCGGGCTCGGCTTTGCCGGGGGGTATGGCGCGGCGGGCACGGGCGACCGGATAACGATCTTCGGTGACCTCGATGCCGAAACCATCACCGGCAGTGCGATCGCCGACACGATCCGCTCCGGCGGCGGCGCTGACATCATCGACGGCGACGGCGGCGACGACATTCTGGAAGGCGGCGCGGGCGCCGATGAACATTACGGCGGGGCTGGCAACGACCTGATGATCAGCGGCGCGGGCAACGATCTGTTCGACGGCGGCGCGGGCATCGACACGGTGACCTATGAAGAGGTGGGGGGCCGCGTGGCCGTGTTCCTCGCGCGGTCTGACGATGTTCTGGGGGGACAGGGCGTGGACACCTTTGTGCGCGTCGAGAACGTCATCGGAACGGGGTTCAGCGACCGGATCGTCGGGGACAATGCCGACAACCACCTGATCGGGCTGGGCGGCAATGACGTGCTGGTCGGCGGCGCGGGCAATGACAGGCTCGACGGGGGCAACGGCTGGGACAGCCTCACCGGGTCGGGCGGCGACGACCTGCTGATCGGCGGCTTCGGCAACGACCGGATGTTCGGGCTCGGCGGCGAGGACATGTTCGACGGCGGCGGCGGCGACGACCTCATCGAGGGCGGTCTGGGCTTCGACGTGGTCGATGGCGGCGCGGGGGACGACACCATCACCGGGTCGTTTGGCGAAGACATCTTGGATGGCTCCTTCGGCAATGACGACATCCGGGGCGATGGCTCGGCGGACATCCTCACGGGGGGCGGCGGGAACGACCGGATCGTCGGCGGCAACGGCACGGATGTCATTTGGGGCGGGCCGGGCAACGACATTCTGTTCGGCGGCTTCGCGGGCCTCGGCACGGACGGGTTGCGGGATGAGTTTGCGTTCAAATCCTTCGACAACGGCGGCGGCGGCTTCGACATCATCCGCGATTTCGACGACGACATCGACAAGCTGGACCTGCGCGACAGCGGCTACACCACCCTGACGCAGGTGCGCGACGACGCCTACGATCAAGGCGGGGCGTTGTTCATCGATTTCGATCTGGGTGGCTTGCTCAGGATCGACAATATGAGCATATCGCAACTGGACGCAGGCGATATCTTGTTCTGAGCTCCAACGCTCGGATATTGCGGGATATTTGGCCCGAGACCAGCTCCGGAACGCGGGCACATTGCCACTGCAGAGAACAGGCCGAGCCGCGCGCCACGGGGACCAGAAGCTGCGCGGCACCCGCAGATGGCCGCTCTGGCCCCGAGCCGCGAAACCGCGCTCAGACTTGTATGGGTCATCATGGCTTTGAATGACCGCGCGGGCGACACCGGCTGCGCCCCGGCAGTGAGAGCATCGGGCCTGCGAGCCGATACGGCATCAGCAATAGCCGCAGTTGCACACGTCCGGGTTGCCCGCGCCGTTCCCATTGAAGCGGGGTGCAGCGAACGGCCCATTCCGGCCATGCAAGTGGGCCGCCAACGCCGCACTGCGGCTTCCCCGAACCGGTCATTCAGATCGTACCGCCCCCGCAGTGACGGCACAGAAATTTTGTCCTATAACTTGTGCGAAAGACTGGTAGAACCGCACCATGCCGAATGTCAATCCAGATATCCTCAGATGGGCACGTGAAACTGCCGGGCTGTCTCTCGAAGAGGCAGCGCAGAAGCTTGCGATTAACACGGCACGAGGCGTCGAACCTATCGACCGGCTGGAACAGATGGAAGCGGGTGAGGTGGCTCCGACGCGCGCGATGCTTGTTAAAATGTCTAAGCAGTATCGGCGATCTTTGCTGTCTTTCTATCTCTCTGCGCCACCTCGTCAGGGCGACAGGGGTCAGGATTTCAGGACGCTACCGGCAGCTTTTGCAATTACGGACAACGCTCTGGTCGATGCAGTCGTCCGTGACATCCGCGCTAGGCAATCCCTTGTGCGCGCGACCCTTGAAGAAGAGGATGAAGCTGAAACACTGCCTTTCATCGGATCTGCACGCACTACCAAGCAGCCGAGCGTTTTGGCGCGCCGGATCGCTGAAACAATCGAATTTGAACTCGGTGCTTACAGACGCTGCCGGACTATCGGTGATGCGGTCGCCTACCTGCGATCCCAGATTGAGGCCGCCGGGATATTCGTCCTGTTTGTGGACAACCTCGGCAGCCACCATACCGAGATACCGGTCGATGTGTTTCGCGGGTTTGCTTTGGCAGATGACGTTGCTCCGTTCGTCGCGGTAAATGCAAACGATTCCAAAGGTGCGCAATCCTTCACCATGATTCATGAACTAGCCCATCTGTGGCTGGGTCTCACAGGAGTAAGCGGACGCGATGGTGAACGTGAAATCGAGAAATTCTGCAATGATGTCGCCGGGGAATTACTTCTCCCAAGCTTGGAACTACAGCAACTGGAAATCAGTGAGGCCAACGGCATTGCAGAGGCTGTGCAGGTGATCGGCGCGTTTGCACATGCCCGCAAAGTAAGCGGCACCATGGTCGCGTACAAGCTGCACAGGCGTGGCGCCTTCAACTTCGCGTTCTACCAATCCATAGCAGATACCTTCCGTCAGAGCTTTCTCAGCCAGCGTGGACGGGATCGCGAACTCGCGCGACAAGCAGAATCCGGGCCAACGTATCCGATTATTCGCCGACATCGAGCCGGTCCGGCACTCGTTCAATTGGTTGATCGGATGCTCAGTGCAGGTGCCTTGACCACGACCAAGGCCGGAAAAGTTCTGGGTGTAAGCGCCAAAAATGTTCAAAGCGTATTGCAGGCCGGTGGCCCGAGATTTTTGGCATAATCCAAGTGGCAGTCCTTTATCTCCTCGATGCGAACACGTTGATCGATGCCAATCGAGACTACTATGGCATTGGCCAAGTTGACGAATACTGGGAGTGGCTGGTCCACTTTGGAGAGCAGGGCCGCATCAAGATACCGGTGGAGATTTATGAGGAGCTCAAGGCGGGGTCGGACGCGCTAGCCGCCTGGGCAAAACAAGTAGAAACCGAGACGGCGCTAAAATTTTCAGAGGAAGTTGATATAGACCTTCTCAGGCGTGTGACTGAAGAGGGCTATGCAGCCGATTTGACGGACATCGAGATCGAGGAAATCGGACGCGATCCATTCCTGATAGCCTACGCTCTCTCCGACCCTGAAAATCGCGTTATCGTAACAACCGAACGCTCTAAGCCGCGAGCACAGAGAAAAAACCGAAAAGTGCCAGACGTGTGCGCCCAGTTTGGCATTCGAGCTTGTAACGCTTTCACGTTCGGCCGCGAGCTGGGTTTCCGCACTGACTGGCGAGACCATATCTAAGGCAAATTACCGATATTCGGAAGTCCGCTTTCACATGGAGAGAAATCGGATCTCGCGCTAGCCGCGAATGGCTCCTTCCCGCCGATTGCGTTGAAAATGTCATTGTCCAACCGGGCGAGGGCATCTCGGCAAAACAACATCCCGCAAATGCAATGTTCTGAAAACATGGTTTATGAGGG
>CBFHJA010000012.1:0-103538 GCA_965656085.1 uncultured Aliishimia sp.
GATCACCCCCGAGGACGCGCGCGCGGCCAAGGCGGCGGGCGCGCGCTTCGGCGTCTCCCCCGGCGCGACCGATGCGCTGCTAAAGGCGTGCGAGACCGAAGACCTGCCCCTGCTGCCCGGCGCGGCCACAGCGAGCGAAGCGATGCGCCTTCTGGCGCGCGGCTATTACATGCTGAAATTCTTCCCCGCCGAGGCGGCGGGCGGCGCTGCGGCACTGAAGGCCCTCGCCGCCCCCCTGCCCCAGATCACCTTCTGCCCCACCGGCGGCCTGACCCCGGCCAACGCCCCGGACTACCTCGCCCTGCCGAACGTGCTCTGCGCGGGCGGAAGCTGGGTGGCCCCGAAGACCCTTCTGGAGGCCCGCGACTGGCCCGCCATCGAAACCCTGGCCCGGCAGGCCGCACAGCTTGGCGCAGCCCACTAAACTGCCTCAGCCAAGCACGTCCTTCACCGCGCCCGCCAACGCCCCGGCGACCTCGTCCGCCTCCGCCCGGGTCAGGCAAAACGGCGGCGCGAAGCCAAGGATATCGCCCTGCGGCATCGCCCGCGCGATCACCCCGCGCTCCACTAGCGCCGCCGCCAGACGCGGTCCGACCTTCTCGCTGGCGTCGAAGAACATCCGGTTCGCCCGGTCCTGCACGAACTCCACCGCACACAGCAGCCCCTCGCCGCGCACCTCGCCCACATGGGCGTGATCGCCCACCGCGTCCTGCAAGGCGGCCTTGAAATAGGCCCCGGTCTCGCCCGCGTTGTGCACGAGGTTCAACTCGTCGATGAGCTTGAGATTGGCCACGCCCGCCGCCGCCCCGATGGGATGCGCCGAATAAGTCCAGCCGTGCCCGATCGGCCCGTTCTCGTCGGTGCCTTGCTCCAGCACCGCCCAGACCTTGTCGCCCACGATGCTCCCCGACAGCGGCGCATAGGCCGAGGTGAGCCCCTTGGCGATGGTGATGAGATCGGGCCGGATCCCGTAGTGCTCCGAGCCGAACATGGACCCCAGCCGCCCGAAACCGGTCACGACCTCATCGGCGATCAGCAGAATGTCGTGCTTGTCCAGCACTGCCTGAATCGCCGCCCAATATCCGGCGGGCGGCGGCACCAGCCCTCCGGTTCCGAGGGCGGGCTCCCCGATGAAGGCCGCGATGGTGTGGGCCCCTTCCTGCGCGATCAGCGCTTCGAGCTCCGCCACGCAATGCGCCACGAAGGCCTCTTCCGACTGCCCAATATCGGCCCGGCGGAAATAATACGGCGCCTCGGTGTGCAGAACCTGCGCCAGCGGCAGATCGAACTTCTTGTGGAACAGCTCGAGCCCAGTGAGCGAGCCTGTCATCAACCCCGAGCCGTGATAGCCGCGCCAGCGCGAGATGATCTTCTTCTTCTCGGGGCGGCCAAGGATGTTGTTGTAATACCAGACGAGCTTGATGTTGGTCTCGTTGGCATCCGACCCGCTGAGCCCGAAATACACCTTCGACATGCCCGCAGGCGCGCGGTCCAGAACCATCTTCGCGAGCGTGATGGAGGCTTCCGTGCCGTGCCCCACATAGGCGTGGTAATAGGCAAGCTCGCGGGCTTGCGCGGCGATGGCATCGGCGATCTCAGGTCGTCCATACCCCACGTTCACACAATAGAGCCCGGCAAAAGCGTCCAGAAGCCGCGTGCCGTCGCGATCCTCGATATGACAGCCGGACCCGCCGGTGACGATCCGATTGGGCGCGTCGCCGCGGGCGAAATCGGCCAGATGGGTGGAGGGGTGGAAGAAGTTTTCGCGATCCCACTGATCGAGTTGGTCGTTCTTGAGCATGGCTCACCTCTTGTGCTCGGGGCGGGCGCGCCGCCGGTGTGGAGTGCAGGAAAGGAGCTTGGTGCGCGAGTGCCACATAGGGCCA
This sequence comes from uncultured Aliishimia sp., assembly GCA_965656085.1. Classification (GTDB taxonomy): domain Bacteria; phylum Pseudomonadota; class Alphaproteobacteria; order Rhodobacterales; family Rhodobacteraceae; genus Aliishimia. The sequence continues at coordinate 1,887 of CBFHJA010000012.1, forward strand.
ACGGGTCTTGCTCCGTTCCGCCCAAACAGCAGCGCACAATGCCTTTATTGCTCGGGATGGGGCACCTTTAGCCCACACCGGCGCAGGATTCCAGAGCTTATGGACCTGTGCTAAAGAGACCTTGCGCGCAGAGAGAGGGGGGCGAGTGACCGATCATCTCAAAGGATTGCTGATCACGACTTTGGGCGTGCTTCTGGTGGTGCCCGACGCGCTCTTCGTGCGCGTGATCGACGCCGAGCCGATGGTCACCGCGTTCTGGCGCGCGCTCACGGCCGGGGCGCTGGTGCTGGTCTTCGTGCTGCTCACGCAGGGCCGCGCGGGCTTTGCGGCGGTGCGCCGCACCGGGCGCGCGGGGCTGATCTACACGGTGCTGATCGGCACCACCGCCCCCGCCTTCGTGCTGGCGGTCACACAGACCAGCGTGGCCAATGTGGTGTTTATCTTCGCCTCCATGCCGATCTTCGCCGCGCTCTTCAGCCGCGTCTTTCTCGGCGAGCCGATCCGGGCGCGCATGGTGCTGACCATGGCGGCGGTGATCTGCGGGCTGGGGATCATCGCCTATGGCTCCACCGAATCCGGCATCGCCTCGTGGAAGGGTGATCTTTGGGCGGTATATATCTCGGTGGCCTATGGGGCAGCGCTGACGGCGGTGCGGCAGGTGCGCGCGACCTCGATGATCCCGGCGATCCCGGTGGCGTTTCTGGGCGCGGCGTGCCTGCTGGCCGTCATCACCGCCCCGTTCGAGAGCTTCGCCGCGCAATGGCCGCTGTTTCTCGCCCATGGCGCGTTCATCGGCGCGGCGACCTGCCTGCTGGCCCTTGGGCCGCGCTATATCGGCTCGGCGGAAGTGGCGCTGCTGATCTTGCTGGAATCGGTGCTGGCCCCGCTTCTGGTCTGGGCGGTGATCGGCGAGCATCCCGGCGCATGGGCGCTGCTGGGCGGGACGGTGGTGATCGGCGCGCTGCTGGTCTCCAACCTCTACAGCCTCAGGCGCAACCGCCCGGCCTGACGCATATGGCATGTCTTGCAAGAAATGCCGGGCGCACCCGGCGGGGCAGCGTGGGGCTCTGTCGGGCCGGCAGGCGCTTTTCGTCACGCTCAAAGCGTGCCTGTGGCACGACGCAAAGCTGCCGGGAGGCCCACCACGCGCCGCGTTCAAATGGTTAACGCAGAGGCACCGCACGGTGCGTTAACGAGGGCCGAATCGCGGTTTTGCCATACGTTTGCCATACGCGGAGCCATACGCTTTGCCATACGCGGTGCCATACACGCCCATCCCTTGTTTTTAGGGCGTTAACCCGCGTTTCAGGGGTTTTTCGCCATTTCGGGTGTTGCGTGCGAACGCCGCGTTAACCTTTACGCCCGGATCACCGTCCCCACCGCCTCCAGCACCGTCATCACATGGCTGGCAATCGCCGTGTCCTGCGCCCCGGTTCCCGTCAGATCGCAGATCGTGATCTGCGCCTCCGTCTGCCGTCCCGGATGCGCGCCGGTGGCGATCTCGCCGAGGTCCGGCACCCCCTCCGCCGACATCACGCCCGCCGCCAGAGCGCTGCGCAACTCCCCAAGTGTCGCGCATTGGCTGACCCGGTCCGCAACATATAGATCGGCCCGCGCCAGTGCCTGCGCCGCGATCTCGTTCTTCTCCGGCGCATCCGAGCCCATGGCGGTGATATGCAGGCCCGGATGCAACCACTCGGCCTGCAGGATCGGCGCGCGGGCGGGCGTTGTGGTCACCACCGTCTGGCTCGCCGCGACCACCTCTGCCGCATCGCTCACAGCCTGCGCCGCGACGCCCAGATCCCGCCCGATCTCGGCAGCGCAGGCCTCTGCCTTATCCGCATCCCGGCCCCAGACCAACACCCGCTCAAAAGGCCGCACCAGATGCGTCGCCCGCGCCTGCAACCGCGCCTGAAGGCCGGCCCCCAGAACCCCGAAAACCTTGGTCTCGGGCGCCAAATGACGCGCCGCCACCGCCCCGGCCGCCGCCGTACGCAGGTCCGTCAGGTACCCGTTGTCCAGCAGCACCGCATCGACGCGGCCCGTCTTGGCAGAGAACAGCACCATCAACCCGCTGAGGCTCGGCAGGCCGAGGTCGACATTGCCGAAAAAGCCGGTGCTGACCTTCACCGCGAAGCCCTCGAAGCCGGGGATATAGGCGGTCTTGATATCGACCTCGTCATGGCCGCCGGGGATCTCCATCGACAGGATCGGCGGCATCACCACCGCGCCCGAAGCCAGCGCCGCGAAGGCCCGCTCGATCACGTCCACGCAGGTCAGATCGAGCCCCACCGCCGCGCGCAGTTCGGCCTCCGTCACAACGCTCACATCATGCCCCATAGCGCTTTCCTTTCAACAGCTTATCGCCGAGCTGTATGTCTTCCCCGGCCATGATCCGGTGGAACATTTCCATGTCGAGATTACGTCCGGTGATCACCGTTCCGACCGGCCCGTGCAGCGCGGGCAGCTTGCCCGCCAAGGCCGCCGCGATCCCCACCACGCAGGCCCCTTCCGCCACGATCCGGTCCTCGTAGAACAGCACCTGCATCGCGTCGCGGATCTCCTCTTCGGTGACCAGAACAATGTGATCGAGATGCGTTCGGCAGAGCGGAAAACTCAGGCGGTTCTGCAGCCCGATCCCGCCCCCGAGACTGTCCGCGAGGCTCGGCACTTCGGCGACCTCAACCGGGTGCCCGGCGGCAATCGAGGCGTGCATGGCCGCGCCGCGATCCATCGAAATGCCGATCACCTTTATCTCCGGATTGATCGCCTTGGCCGCCACGCAAATCCCCGCCGCCAGCCCGCCGCCCGAGAGCGGCACAAGCAGCGTGCCAAGATCGGGCCGTGCCTCCAGCATCTCAAGCCCGATCGTCCCTTGGCCCGCGATCACCAGCGGATCGTCGAAGGGCGAGATTTCCACTAACCCCTCAGCCGCTACCAGTCGTTGACTCTCGGCGAGCGCATCGTCCTGTGAGGTGCCGACAATGGCCACCTCCGCCCCCAGCGCCCGGATCCCCTCCACCTTGGCCTGCGGAACCAGTTCGGACATGCAGATCACCGCCCGGATGCCCCGCTTCGCCGCCGCATAGGCCACCCCGCGCCCGTGATTGCCCGTCGAGCAGCAGGTGACCCCGGCGGTGCCATCCGGCAGCCCCATCACCGCGTTGTAGGCCCCGCGCAGCTTGAACGCGCCGATGGGCTGCATGTTTTCAAGCTTCAGGAGGAACTCCTGCCCACAGGCCTTGCTCATGAAGGGCGAGGGCACGAACGGCGTCGCATCCGCCACCCCCCGGAGAACCCGCCGCGCGGCCAGAATATGGGACAGGGTCAGGCTCATCTTGGCTCCGCTTGCGCATGAGTGTCGGTGGCATGTCGCGCGCCGCGCCGCTAGTGTCGGGAACGGCAACACATATCTGCGCAGGCTGTCAAGAATGGAGCAGTTGCCCCCAACCCGATTGCTGCAAGGACCCTCATGCCCCAAGGACGCGCCCCGTTCAGTGCCGCCGAATACGACCGCCGCGTCGCCAAGACCCGCGCCGCGATGAAGGCCGCCGGGATCGACGTGCTGTGTGTCTCCGCCCCCTCCAATCAGGCATGGCTCACGGGCTATGACGGCTGGTCTTTCTATGCGCATCAAGGGGTTATCCTCGGTCTTGACGGCGCGCCCGCGTGGTGGGGCCTATGGCGTGGGGCAGGATTGGGGCTGGAGACCACCGAAACGATCCTGATCCGCGAGACCGGCCCGGCAGAAGCGCTTTGCAATGTGCCGCGCAAGATGTTTGTTAAGGACTGACGCTGCGGGGGACGAACATGGAACAACTCGACGACACAATCGCGCTGCTGAACGAGCTGATCGCCTTTCCGACGGTCTCGGCGGACAGCAATCTCGGCCTGATCGGCAACCTCGCCACTTGGCTCGAAGAGGCCGGGGCGCGGGTCGATCTGTACCACAACGAGGACGGCACAAAGGCCAACCTTTTCGCCACGATCGGGCCGGAAGTGGATGGCGGTATCCTGCTCTCGGGCCACACGGATGTGGTTCCCGTGACCGATCAGGACTGGACCAACGACCCGTTCGACATGATCCACCGCGATGGCAAACTCTACGGGCGTGGCACCTGCGACATGAAGGGGTTCATCGCTGCCGCGGTCAGCATGGCGCCGCATTTGGCGGAGATGGTCCGGAGCCGCCCGGTGCATTTTGCCTTCACCTATGAAGAGGAGATCGGCTGCATTGGCGCGCAGGCGCTGGTGGACTCGCTGCAGGCCAAGGGGATCAAACCCTCGGTGGCGATCATCGGCGAGCCGACGGAGATGCGGATCATCGAGGGGCACAAGGGGTGCTGCGAATATACCACGCGTTTTGAAGGGCTTGCGGGGCATGGCTCGGCGCCCGATGCGGGGGTGAACGCGGTGGAATACGCGGTGCGCTACGTGGCGCGGCTGATGGAACTGCGCGAGGCGCTGAAGGCCCGCGCGCCGAAGGGCAGCCGCTTCGATCCGCCGTGGACGACGATCAACACGGGCTCGGTGCATGGCGGGATTGCCCACAATGTCATCGCCGACCACGCCTCGGTGGAATGGGAGATGCGCCCGGTGCAGACGGCGGACGGGGCCTTCGTGCGCGAACACCTAAGGTCTTATGTTCATGAGATTTTATTGCCCCAGATGCAGGCGGTCTGGCCGGAGGCTCGGATCCATACGGAGGTGATGGGCGAGGTCGATGGGCTGGAGCCGACGGATGACAACGAGGCGCGGCGGATCGTGTCGGAACTGACCGGCGCGAATGACGCGGATGTGGTGGCGTTCGGCACAGAGGCGGGGATTTTCCAGTCGCTCGGCATGGATGTCGTGGTCTGCGGGCCGGGCTCTATCGAGCAGGCGCACAAGCCTGATGAATATGTCGAAATCGACCAGTTGGCGCGGTGTCTTGAGATGCTGGGGCGGCTGGGGAGCAAGCTGGCGGCGTGAGCGGTTAACGGGGCGTGCGATGCTTGGCCGCCGAAAACCGCTGACAGCCCCGAAACGGGGGTTAACGCCATAAAAACAAGGTACATACGCCGTATGGCAAAGCGTATGGCAAAGCGTATGGCTCCGCGTATGGCAGCTGTACATACGCACGGTGCGTTAACCTGCCCTTTAACCTACCGCACGGTCCGCCCGCGTCAACTTTTGGGCAGGCCGGGCGCGGCGGGCCGGGTCGGCGGCACACACGCCGCGTGCTACGGCATTGCGCGTTGACAACCTTGGCGGTGCCGATCAAGGTATTACGAATACTGGGATGGACATAACAACAAAGCCTTTTGCTGCTTCAGCCGCGCAACGCGGCACCCCCCGTAAATGACTTGTTTGGGCGCTTCCTAAGCGCGTCCGAGCCGAACAAACACATTTTGGAGAATGCGACGTCATGAGCACAATCATCACACAGGTCGATGGGTCGTCAGACCTCACTGGAACGCCGGACGACGATATCATCATCGCTCAGCATCTGACCGGCACGGGCGTGCCCGACCCGCAGGTCTTGTCGGGCGGGGATGGCGATGACGTGATCTTCGGGGATCATGACGAGCTTTTCGTCGTCGATGGCACCACGGGCATCGACAGCATCGCCAACGCGCTGAATATCGACGACTTCCAGCGTTGGGGTCAGCGCGAAAACCCCGATGTGGAGACTGCGACGTCGGTTCCTTACACCTCCGTCGCCGCGATCGGTGCGGGCGAATTGCAGGTCTTTTCGGTGTTTGTCGGCGCGGGCGAAACCCTTACGGTGGATCTCGACTATGGATTTACCGACCAAAGCGGCTCAGAAGACCTGAGTATTGACATCTTGGATGGTTCGGGCAATGCCTTGACGTTCAGCGACCGCGACCTCGATATGCTTGGCGCTTTCGGATCAGAAGAAGCGGCCGGAAATGATCCCTTCGTGGAATTCACGAACACGACAGGCTCCGGGCAGACGTTTTTTATCCGGATCTCAGAAACGGACATTTTGACCTCCGTGCCAGCAGGCGCCAGCTACATGCTCAACGTGTCGGTTACGGGCCATGCGTTCGACAATTCCGATGTGTTCGGCAATGACGACATCAGCGGCGGCGCGGGCGACGATGTGCTCTACGGCGCGGAAGGCGATGACATCCTCGACGGCGGCAACGGCAACGATGTGCTGCGTGGCGGTTCGGGCAATGATGTGCTGCGCGACACAACGACCGGCGCTGTCGGGTCGGGGGTGTCTGACGACATTCTCGACGGCGGCGCGGGCGACGACATCCTTGAAGGCAATCTGGGCGCTGACCAGTTCATCGGCGGTACAGGCACGGACACGCTCCAGATCGCTGGATCAATCGTGAATTCCTTCGCTTTCAACATCGATCTCGAAGCTGGAACGGACACGTTCGGCAACACCTATTCCGGGATCGAAAACGTCAACGGTGGCGCGGGCAATGACACCATCATAGGCGATGCCAGCAACAACGTCATCGAAGGTGGCGCGGGCGGTGATGTCCTCGACGGCGGCGCGGGCATCGACACGCTGAGCTATGCCAGTTCGAGTGCCGGCGTAAACATTCGGCTTTCCGCGAACGATGCATTCAATGGCGATGCCAATGGCGATGCGATCAGCAATTTCGAGAACCTGACGGGCTCAGCTTTCGATGACACCCTGACCGGGGATTCCGGCGACAACATTATTCGCGGTGGCGCGGGGAACGATCGTCTCAAAGGCTTTGACGCAGGGGAAGATCAGCTCTTCGGCGAGGCGGGCGATGATACGCTGAATATGGACAATCCCTTCAGTGTTGGCCCCGGAGACGTGTTCAATGGGGGCGCGGGCATCGACACGCTGACCACGAACTTTACCCGTGAAGGCACATACGATCTGCGCGACAGTGTTGTCGAACAGATCGAGATTTTGCAATTTGAACGCGATGATAGTGGCGCTGTCACGACGATACAGCTCACGGCAGATCAGTTCGTGACATCCGGCATAACGACGGTGAATGACCTTGGGGAAGAGCCTGATTTTTTCACGAATGAACCCACGATCCGCGATGCAATCGTGGAGATCTTCATGTCGGGCCGGATCGGCCTCGACCTCGGCGGTTTGAGCTTTACCGGAGCCTTCGGGGACTTCGGCGACGACCGGATCATCGTGCAGGGCGATGCAGGCTTCAACGATATCATCGGCTCGACCCGGAGCGACACCATCTCTGGCGCGGGGGGGTTTGACCAGATCGAAGGCGGGGCGGGCGCGGACATTCTCGATGGCGGCGCAGATCAGGACATCCTCAGCTATGCCAATTCCAGCGCAGGTGTGATCGTGAACCTCGCCAGCGGGTTTACACTGGGTGGAGACGCGGACGGCGATGTGATCTCGAACTTCGAAGACCTGCTCGGCTCGGGCTTTGATGACATTCTCACTGGCGACGCGTTGGACAACGTCATCAACGGTCTCGGCGGAAACGACATTCTCAATGGCGGCGCTGGCCTCGATCAACTGGTCGGCGGTGACGGCGATGACACGCTGCTGCTCGGCGCAACGGCGTCCGACCTGCAGAGCGGTGAAGTCTTCTTGGGCAATCTCGGCATCGACACGCTCGTGGCCAGTTCGGTCGGCACCGGGGCGGAGCGCAGCTACGACATGCGGGGCAGCACATTCCTCGGCATCGAGCGCCTGCTCTTCTCCACGTTCACGACCGCCACCGGCGATCTGAATGTCTCCGCGAACGTCGCCCAACTTCTCGGAGCCGGCGTGAGCGAGATCGGCGTCGAGCAACGCTTTGGCACGGACAGCTTCAATGTCGAGTTCTTCATGGACGCCGAGACCACGTTGGATCTCTCCGGTTATGGCTTCAACGGCGGATTTGGCACGGTGGTCGGCGACCGCCTGACGGTGTTCGGGGACGGCGACGCAGAGACCATCACCGGCTCTTCCGTCACCGACAATATCTTCGGCGACGGGGGCGACGACACAATCGAAGGCGGCGCAGGTCCTGACTTCCTCGACGGCGGCGACGGGACGGACACGCTGAGCTATGACAGCTCCGATGCGGCTGTGGCAATCAACCTTGAAGCAAGCCTTGCGTTGGGTGGCCATGCAGCGGGCGACACAATCTCGAACTTCGAGAATGTCACCGGCTCAGACTTTGGCGACAACCTGATCGGCGACAGCGGCGGCAACATTCTGATCGGCGGCGCTGGCGATGACGGTCTGCGCGGCCTTGGCGGACTCGACGAGTTCTACGGCGGTGAAGGGGATGACACCCTGTTTTCCGGCAACATCCCCGCGCATGTGGTCCCGGGCGAGGTCTATGATGGCGGTGCCGGGGTCGACAGCCTCGTCGTGGAAAACCAGTCCAGCACCGACTTCACCGTTGATCTGCGCGGCGCGATCCTGAGCGATGTCGAACGTCTCGGCTTCATCAGCCCAAGCTTCAACCCCGGCTTCCACGAAGCGCAATTGACCGTCGCCCAAGCGGTGTTGTCTGGTCTCCAGACCATCGGCGTGGATCTACGTGCCACTGCAACGGATCAGTTCAACGTCGAATTCTTCATGGATGCGGCCACCGCTGTGGACCTGTCCGGGATCACCTTTGACGGCGGCTATGGCACCAGCGCGGGCGATACGGTGACGATCACCGGGGATGCGGATAGCGAAACCATCACCGGCACGTCGATCCGGGATCTCATCGACGGGGGCGCTGGCGACGACATCATCGAAGGCGGCGCCGGAGACGACCTTCTGTCCGATGGCGACGGGGCCGACACCGTGCGTGGCGGGGCGGGCGACGATCTGTTCATCCTCCGGACGGCCAGCGGCGATTTCTCGGATGTCGGCGACAGTTTCGATGGCGGCACCGGTACCGACAGTTTGATCTGGAGCGGAACCTATGGCGCTGCGGTAAACTTCGACATGGCCACGGGCGTTTTCGAGCGTGTCGGCGGTCTGACGACAACGGCTGAGAATTTCGAGAATTTCGAAGCGACGCAGATGTCCGCCTTCGGCCTCGATACCTTCAACATTCAGGGCACCTCCGGGGACAACACGATCTTCGGCGGCCGCCGGGACGACATCATCGAAGGCCTCGACGGCGCGGATACGCTCGTTGGCTTCACCGGCAATGACACGGTGAGCTATGCCAGCTCCGATGCGGGCGTCACGGTCGATCTCGCCACCAACTCCGCCAGTGGCGGTCATGCCACGGGCGACACGATCTCCAATTTCGACAACATCACCGGCTCGGGCTTCGGCGACACCCTGACGGGCGACGGCGGAAACAACGTCCTGAGCGGCGGCGGCGGGAACGATCTGTTCTTCGGCGGGGCCGGGGACGACACGTTCGACGGCGGGGCGGGCAGCGACACGGTCAGCTACGACGGCGTGGGCGGGCGCGTTGCGGTGTTCCTGACACGCTCCGCCGATGTGCTCGGCGGGCAAGGCGTCGACAGTTTCGTCAGCATCGAGAACCTCATCGGCACCTCCTTCAGCGACCGGCTCGTGGGCAACGGCGCCGACAACCACCTCATCGGCGGCGGCGGCAATGACGTCATCATCGGGCAGGCCGGCGACGACACGATCGAAGGCGGCAACGGCTGGGACACGCTCACCGGATCGGGCGGCAACGACACGATCCTCGGCGGCTTCGGCAATGACTTCATCGAAGGGCTCGGCGGCGAAGATATCCTTGATGGCGAGGGCGGCGACGATGTGATCGAGGGTGGGCTCGGCTTCGACGAGATCTACGGCGGCGCGGGCAATGACGTGATCACCGGCTCCTTCGGCGAGGACTTCATCGACGGCTCGTTCGGCGATGACGAGCTGCGCGCGGATGGCTCGGCGGACGTGGTGTATGGCGGCAGCGGCAACGACCTGATCGTCGGCGGCAACGGCACCGACCGGCTCTGGGGCGGGGCCGGCAACGACGTGCTGTTCGGCGGGTTCAGCTTCCTTGACGGCGACGGGCTGCGCGACGAGTTCGTGTTCAAGTCCTTCGCCAATCTGGGCGGCGGCTTCGATATCATCCGCGAGTTCGACGACGATATCGACAAGCTCGACCTGAGCGAGAGCGGCTACACGGCGGCGCAGGATGTGATCGACGATGCGTATGAGGTGGGCGCAAATCTGTTCATCGATTTCGACTTCGGCGGCCTCTTGCGCATCGACGACATGACGAAGGCCCAGCTCGACGCGGGTGATTTCATCTTCTGAGCCGCGGTCCGGTCTCGTGTGGGTCGGGAAGGTCTGGTTATGTAGCGTTCCTTGGCAAGTGCCCTCAGATGTGCATTCCGGCAAGGGACCACATTATCGGGGTCCGTGTACGTCTGATACCTCTTGCTTGTGCTGCAACGGCGCGTCACAGTTCGCGTGTCGGAATTGGTGGCGATTTTCGGACAGGTGCCTTGCGACAACCTTGCGGCGGCCCTCTGGGTATACGGTATATTAACCTTGGATGCGTTAAGGCCTGTCACGGGCACGGCCGCCCACAAAGGCAATCTGCGGGACAAGCATGACCAATCTGCTTTTTGTAACGATCGACGATCTGTTCAGTCTTTCTGCATGGCCACTCTATCGGGACATTGCGGTTACGCCAAATCTCGACCGTTTCCTCGCACAAAACACCGCGTTCGATTCAGCCTTTGCCGATGTTGCCATCTGCAACCCGTCGCGAGCAGCGATGCTTACCGGACAGACACCATGGGAGACCGGGGTGATCAGCAATGCGCAGGATCTGTCACAGCATGTGAACCTTGCCACCGAGACGCTACCTGGGATCCTGAAGGGAGCAGGCTTCACAACCGCTCTGGGCGGGAAAGTCTACCATACCCTTGCGCAGGAAGTGGCGGATCAGGTGTCGGATGTGCGACTGCCATCCGATGGTCTGCGCAACGCCCCTGCCACGATGAACCTGCCCTCTGTACAGGACCTCGAATATGGCTCAACTGATGCGTCGCTGAGCGATGACACGCTTGCCGACAGCGTGGGCGCGTTCTTGGCGGACTATGACCGGGATACGCCGTTTGCCATGTTTGCCGGCATCTACCGTCCGCATGCAGACTGGATCATTCCGCAGGAGTTTCTTGAGCTCTATGCCGATATTGAGGTTCCTTTGCCTGATTTCATCGACACCGCGGATCGGGCGATGTTCTTGTCGATGGTCACCGCGAATTTTCACGCGGACGTGCTGGCAGCGGATGCCTGGGAGCCCTTGGTTCGCCATTATCTCGCCAGCGTGAGCTATGCAGATGCCAAGCTGGGCGAGATGCTTGCGCATCTCGAGGCCAGCGACCATGGCGATGATACGGTGGTGGTCGTGGTGTCCGATCATGGCTATCACCTGGGCGAAGGCCGTCTGTGGCACAAATACACGACCTATGAACAGGCGGCGCGGGCGCCGCTGGGCATCGCAGTGCCGGGTACAGAGGCGCAAATCATCGACGCGCCCGTGAACCTGTCGTCGCTCCCCGCAACGGTGCTCGAACTCCTTGGACTGCCCGAAAACCCGGCGATGCAACCGTCATTGGCGCAGGCGATCACGGGCACGGACACGCTCGAGGATGCCCAAGCTGTCACATGGGTGAACGGCTCGATTTCCCTGCGCACCGAAGACTATCGCTACACGCTGTATGAAAACGGGGAGCAGGAGCTTTTCGCCGTCGACGCGGATGTCATGAACCTCGTCAATCTTGCTGACGACCGGCCCGATCTCGTTCAGGACCTGCGCGCCCGCGCCGAAGCCGAGATCGGTCCGGATTTGCGGATCAATCCGGATACGGCGCAATCGGGCGGTCCAGAAGACACCATCTATTACTTGGGCGATGGACTGGTGGAGATCAGCGACTCCGGCGGGATCGACACGGTCTATGTGGCACAGGAATACTCGCTGCCGGAGGGACTCGAAAACCTGCTTGCAGAGCAATACGCACCGGGTCTCACCCTGAATGGCAACGATGCCGACAACCGGATTTCCGGTACGTTCCGCAACGATCTGCTGCGTGGGGGTGCGGGTGACGATAGGTTGTTCGGCTATCTTGGGCAGGACAACATGATAGGCGGGTCCGGCGACGACATGCTCGACGGCGGGCCAGCAGCGGATGTGCTGGCGGGGCATGGGGGCAATGACACGCTTTACGGCGCGTTCGGGGATGACCAACTCTTCGGAAACACCGGCAATGACCGCCTGTTTGGCGGCCCCGGCCTCGATACGCTGGATGGCGGCGCGGGAGACGACCTGCTGGATGCTGCGTTCGGCAACGATGTGCTTTCCGGTGCGCAGGGCAACGACACGCTTGTGGGTGGTGGCGGCTGGGATACGCTGGATGGCGGCGAGGGCGTCGACACGGCGGTGTTCGAAGGCTTGGCGCGCGACTACCGGTTGTTTTCGGGGAGATTCGAGGACTTCCGTGTCACAGGGCATGGGGACCGGGATCGGTTGCTTGGCATCGAACGTCTGCGCTTCGACGACCGCGAGATGAGTACCGAGGCGTTCTTCACCTATTCGCGCACGGGACAACTGGTTCCGCTCGCTCCCACGGATATCGCGTTATCGTCGGTGCGCGTGACGGAGCATTCCGATGCGGGAACACAGGTTGGCACGGTCTGGGTGAGCGACCCCGACACGCTTGCAGGGCATAGCCTGTCCGTGATCGGCGGCACGCAGGGTCTCTTCGCGGTACAAGACGGGCGACTTGTGATCGCGCAGGGTGCGCGGCTGGACTATGAAACGGCCCCGGTGCACAACGTGACGTTGCGTGCGCGCGATCCAGACGGGCTCGCTATTGATCGCAGCTTCACCATCTTCGTGGACGACAGGCCGGAACTCGAAATCGTCGCTGTCGCCGATGAAACCCTGCAGATCACAAACGACGTTGAAATCTTCGTGCTCGGCGCGGGCGCCAGCACCGTGCGGGGAAGCCTCGCCGCGCTGTCGGGGGATCTGATCGCCGATTTCGGCGAAGACGACCGCATCGTGATCACCGGCATGCAACTCGACCGGGCGTCGATCACGGCCAGTTTCAGCCCGTCGCGGCTGAGTGTCGATGTGGATGGCGATGGTTTTGAAGACGGCGCCTTCGGCCTTTCTGGCGATCTTGCTCACGGCGATGTCATGGTGGTTTACGAGGCCGGCGACACGGTATTGACCTTCGAGCGCTTTCTTCCGTCCCTGCGCGAGGGCGTTTCCATTGCGCCGGGCATGGCGAACGGAATCGCCAATATGCCCTTTCTGACGGGCGATGGTGTAACCGGCTTTGAAGTCACGCTCGACAGGGCGCGCTCAGGCTCGGCATTCGAGAACGCACTCGGGGTTTATGAAGTCACGCCCTCCGGTGAGATCACCGATGTGCGTCTGCTCTTTACTAATACCAGCGCGGCAAGTGCGGCGGCGGTGCGGGTGACCGATGTCGAGGACGGCCATATGCTGGGCTTCTTTCTGGTACCGGATGCAGCCGACTTGGCATCCAGCCTTGCGCAGACAGATGTGTTCGACTTCGTGTCATTGAGCGGCGCACAATCCCGGATCGACGATCCAGTGGAGGCGCTGCTGACAATCAATGGCGCAGTCGCCGACGTACTCGCATTCCACGCCGTGTCTGAGGATCTGAATCGCGACGGATTGCAGCACGCAGTTTCCGGTACGGTTGCAGGCGGAGAGGCGCTCGCGATCGGTTTCGAGGACATGCTGGGTGGCGGGGATGCCGATTATCAGGATGACATCTTCACGGTGAGCCGCTTCGATCTCTTGTGACGCGAGCAAGAACGGTGTCTTTTAGGGGCAGTGCTGCACAAATGCCTCCGGCGCCCTGTCTTTCGTAACGCCAAGACTTGTAGAGAAAAATGGTGGGCGACCCTGGAATCGAACCAGGCGTGGGTCGCCCCGAGGGAGTTACAGTCCCCTGCCACACCTTGCGGCCTGTCGCCCACCGAGGCCAAGTGCGTTGCACCCGACGTGCCGGCGTGATTACAAGCGCTCCTGACATGCGTCAACCGCAAAAGGGCGGTTTTTTCAAACGGAGTGCGCTGACATGAAAAAGCCCAAATGGGTCGTGCAGAAGGAGCAGGCGAAGAAGGCTTCTGCCGCCGAGACCGTGTGGCTCTTCGGGCTGCATGCGGTGCGTGATGCCCTCATGAACCCGGCGCGCGAAAAGCTCCGGCTGGTGGTGACGCTGAACGCCAAGGCCAAGCTTGAGGACGCGATCGCCGAGGCGGGGATCACGCCCGAGATGCAAGATCCGCGCAAGTTTTCAGTCCCGATCGATCCGGTCTCGGTGCATCAAGGCGCGGCACTAGAAGTCAAGCCTCTCGACTGGGGCAAGCTCGACGATGTGGTGATCGGCGCCGTCACCCCACGTGTGATCCTGCTCGACCGGGTGACGGACCCGCACAATGTCGGCGCGATCCTGCGCTCCGCAGAGGTCTTAGGCGCTTCAGCGGTGATCGCGCCGCGCCATGGCTCCGCGCCCGAGACCGGTGCGCTGGCGAAGACCGCTTCGGGCGCGCTGGAGCGCCAGCCCTATCTGCGGGTCCGCAATCTGGCCGAGACGATCCAATTGCTGCAAGCGATGGGCTTCGAGGTATTGGGGCTCGACGGGCAAGCTGCCGAGACCATCGAGAGCCATTTGCGGGGCCGCAAGGATCGCCCCGTGGCTCTGGTGCTGGGCGCAGAAGGACCAGGGCTGCGGCAAAAGACCAAGGAAACCTGCGACGCGCTGGTGCGGATTGACGCGGCGGGCGGGTTTGGCTCGCTCAATGTCTCCAACGCCGCCGCGCTCGCCCTATATGCCTCACAGGATCATTGAGGACGAATACCCATGGCGCACCCGCACAAGATCGCGACCTGCTGTTATTGCGGCACGCGCGCCGCGTTGGTTTTGAAGGGGCGCGAGAGTCATGAGTTATCCTGTTCGAAATGCGGCGCGCCGCTGCATGATCTGAAGCGTCTGCCCAAGGATCGCAGCGGAGATCGCGAACTGGTCGAGCGCCGCCGACCGGCGATCTCGCACCAGAGGCCGCTCAAGGCCTACAAGCCGGTCAAACGCAAGCGCCGCAAGGGTGTGTGGCGCAAGCTGCTTGAAGAGGCCGTCGATCTGGTGGAAGACATCTTTGATTGAGCGCCCATACTCTGGTCGCGGCGGAATTGCCGGGGTGTAGCGCAAATTCCTGTGGATAAGCCCGGTTTCGCAGTTCGGCCTTAAAGACTTGTTCACATCTCTGAGAGACCTTTTGGCCGTATCCGGTGGCAGCATATATCCGGATCAAGAGGCTCGGTTCTGGAACGTCCGGTCTCTATTCACTGTCCCTCGTTCCGTACTTGCGCCCTCGGCTTCCCTCAAAATATCGCCGAGGGCGCTTTTTTCTCTGCCTTGCGCCAGGCCCTTCGCACGGCTAAGCGGAGGTCATGACCCAGTATTCCGACCGTTTTCTCAAGGATATCCTCCGCCGGACCAAATGTGTCGCGGTGGTCGGTGTCTCGGCCAACCCCGTGCGCCCGTCCTACTATGTCGCGCGCTATCTGAAGCTGAAGGGGTTCCGTGTAATCCCGATCAACCCAGCGCTCGCAGGTCAAACCCTGTTTGG
Source organism: uncultured Aliishimia sp. (assembly GCA_965656085.1). GTDB lineage: Bacteria > Pseudomonadota > Alphaproteobacteria > Rhodobacterales > Rhodobacteraceae > Aliishimia. Next base: position 17,455 of record CBFHJA010000012.1, read on the forward strand.
CGAGCCGGTCCATGCCGATCTGACCGCGCTGCCCGCCAAGGTGGACATGGTCGATATTTTTCGCCGTTCTGAGTTCGTGCCGGAGATCGTGGATCAGGCCATGACGTATATCCCGACGCTTAGAACGGTCTGGATGCAAATTGGTGTCGAACACAAGCAGGCGGCGGCCAAGGCCGAGGCAGCGGGGCTCGACGTGGTGCAGAACCGCTGTCCGAAAATCGAGTATCAGCGCTTGTTCGGAGAGCTGCGCATGGGCGGGTTCAACACCGGGGTTATTTCCTCGAAACTCTGACAAATGCTTGCATGGTTCAGGATGCGCCGCATGCAAGCGCTCTTCCCGCCATGCAGTGCCCGCGTAAGCTCCGTGTCTGGCGATGCATGGCGTTTCTGGGTGACCTTCCCACCACAGCTTGGTCCAGCGTAGTTTTTCGGTGGGTGACGGCAGGCCGCGTGTCAGTCAACAAAAGGCGGAAAGATGCGCGGCGATATTCAGTTGGAGCGGGAGGCCTTCTCGTCCAAACCGGACACGCCCTGCCGCCGGGCCAATTCCTGCAGCACATCGGCCAGTGCCACGTCGCGCGCGGCCAGCATCACCAACAGGTGATAGAGCACGTCGGCAGCTTCGGCAGTGAGTCCCTCGCGATCACCCCTGACCGCCTCAATGATCGCCTCCACCGCCTCTTCGCCGAATTTCTCGGCACATTTTTCCGGGCCCTTGGCCAGCAGTTTGGCAGTCCAGCTGGTCTGGGGATCCGCGCCCTTGCGCGCCTCGATGGTGGCGAAAAGATCGTCAAGGTTCATAGCGCTTGCCTTGCATCATGTGCGTAATGTGAGCCTCATTGGGATGCCTGCAGCGGCCATATACGCCTTGGCCTCGCTGATGGTGTAGGTGCCGAAATGGAAGATCGACGCGGCAAGTACGGCAGAGGCATGCCCTTGCGTGACCCCTTCGACAAGGTGGTCGAGCGTGCCAACGCCGCCCGAGGCGATCACCGGGATGTCCACAGCATCACAGATTGCACGGGTGAGCGCGATATTGAACCCCGCCTTGGTGCCATCGCGGTCCATCGAGGTCAGCAGGATTTCCCCGGCCCCTTGCGCTGCCGCGGTGCGGGCGAACGCGACCGCGTCGATGCCCGTGGGCTTGCGACCGCCATGGGTGAAAATCTCCCATTTGCCGGGGGAAACGGTCTTGGCGTCAATGGCGCAGACGATGCACTGGCTGCCGAACTGGTCGGCGGCGGCGCGCAGCACCGTGGGATCGGCCACGGCGGCGGAGTTGAAGCTCACCTTGTCCGCGCCTGCCAGCAGCAAATCGCGCACATCCTTGGAGGTGCGCACGCCGCCGCCCACTGTCAGGGGGATAAAGCAATGCTCGGCGGTGCGCTGGACCAGATCGAACATCGTGCCGCGGTTTTCATGGGTGGCGTGAATGTCGAGAAAGCACAACTCGTCCGCGCCCGCCGCGTCATAGGCTTTGGCCGCCTCCACCGGGTCGCCCGCGTCGATCAGGTCCACGAAGTTCACGCCCTTGACCACACGGCCATCGGCGACGTCAAGGCAGGGGATGATGCGGGTTTTCAGCATGGGTCTGCCTTAGCGGCCCGGGGCGCTTTCGGCAAGCCGCCGGGGGTTTCACACCCCCGGACCCCCGTGGGATATTTTTGGCCAAAGGAAAACAGGAATGTCATTCCTTCAGAGCGGCGAGGGCCTCTTTGAGATCGATGGCGCCATCATAGAGGGCGCGGCCCGAGATCGCGCCGGAGATCACGCTTGTGGCCTTGAGGGATTGAAGGTCGGCGAGGGAGGACACGCCGCCGCTCGCAATCACCGGGATCGAGACCGCACGGGCCAGCCCCTCAGTGGCCTCTATGTTCGGGCCGCCCATCGCGCCATCGCGGTTGATATCGGTGTAGATGATCGCCGCCACGCCTGCATCCTCGAAGCTGCGCGCGAGGTCTGTGGCGTCCACGTCCGTTTCTTCCGCCCAGCCTTTCGTGGCCACCTTGCCGCCGCGCGCGTCGATGCCCACCGCCACATGACCCGGAAAGGCCCGGGCCGCCTCGCGCACCAGAGCGGGGTTTTCCACCGCAACCGTGCCGAGGATCACCCGTTGCAGGCCCTTGGAGAGCCACATCTCGATCGTCGCCATGTCGCGGATGCCGCCACCAAGCTGTGCGGGAACGTCTGTGGCCTTGAGGATCGCTTCGACCGCTGCGGCGTTGACCGGGGTGCCGGCAAAGGCGCCGTTGAGATCCACGAGGTGCAGCCATTCGCAGCCCGCTTGGACGAACTCCAGCGCCTGCGCGGCCGGGTCATCGTTGAACACCGTCGAGCGGTCCATGTCGCCATGCACCAGCCGCACGGCCTGTCCGTCCTTGAGGTCGATGGCGGGGTAGAGGATCATGGCGCTGCGCTCCTGTTGTCTGGCCGCGCTCCTGCCATGGCGGCGCGGGTGATGCAACGGGGCGACGCGTGGTCAGGCTTGCTTGCGCCGGACCCTTTGCCGCACTCTGGCGTCAAACACGGGAGGACATTCACATGACACGCTTTTTGCTCACGCTCGCCACGGTCCTGATCGCTGGCGCAGCCCAGGCCGATCCGGTGCACGGAACATGGCAAACCGCCAAGGACGACAACGGCAATTTTGGCCATATCCGCATCGCACCGTGTGGAAGCGCGATTTGTGGCACGCTCGTCAAAAGCTTCGACGCGTCTGGCGCACCGCTCGACAGCCCCAATAACGGCCGCAAGATCATCTGGGACATGCAGGCGCAGGGCGGCGGGGCTTATGGGAAAGGGAAGGTCTGGTCTCCGGACCGGGACAAGACCTACAACTCGAAGATGCAGCTCAATGGCAATGCGCTGGCGATCTCAGGCTGCGTGCTTGGCATCTGCCGCGATGGCGGCACATGGAGGCGGGTCGACTGAGCAGGGCTTGCGCGGTCAGGCTGCCGGGTCCGTCACGCGGCGCATGTGCCGCGTGGCAATCCAGCGGTCCAGCCGCCACAGCCCCCAAGCCAGCGGGATGGCGGCCAGACCGCCGATCACGTAGGCCAGCGGTTCGTCGAAATAGCTCTCGAAGAACTGCGTGTAGGCATGAATTCCGCCGAAGGTCATCGCGGTGTTAAACAGGCCGCGCTGCGCGGTATGCGCGGCCCAGGCCACAATCGCGACCAACGCGACGGCCCACAGAACCGAATAGAGGCCCTCGGACAGAACGAGCGCAGTGCTCCGGAATGCGTCCATCGCGGCGCGCCATTGCTCCCAGTCCATCGCGGCGCGCCATTGCTCCCAGTCCATATCGGCGCGCCCAAAATCAGCGCGTGGCCCCCAGACCGTTTCGCCCACCACATCGCCCCAGAGCGAACCTACCAGCGCGCACAGATTGGCAACGATGAAGGCCAGCACGGCCAGCACCCGGGCATGGCGGGCGGTCCGATCGGGCCTGTGCACGGCGATCCACAGGCAGGCGGCGATCAGCGCCGTCATTTGCAGGATCGAGAGTGTGGATTCCGGCGAGTAGAACACATAGGCCGCGTGGAAATAGATCGTGCCGGTATCGAGCGCTTGGGCAAAGGGCACGATGGCAAGCGCCGTCACAAGCCGGATGTCGATCAGCCATCCCGCCCCGGCCAGCAGCGTGGCCGCATAAAGGTAGAACAGGGCGACGGGCAGGCCGGTCAGGTCGGCCTGAGAGATCAGGTAGCCGATGCCGACCAGATGCATCGCCACCCCCATCAGCAGGATGGCCCCTGTCACAAAGGGCGCCTGATGCAGATGGGCCGTGTAGAGCCACGTGAGGGCCGCGGCCACGGCAAGCCCCGCCACAGCCATGACTGGGCCCGCGATGTCCGAATAGCTCTCGATGAGCTCGATACTGGCACCGCCGATCAGCAGACCCGCCCCGATCAGCGCCGCCGCATTGCCGAACATGTCGAACAGAGCGCTCCCGAAGCGCAGGATCGCAGCGCCGAGACCCAGAGCCACCAGCCCGAGTGTGGCCACCGAGGCCGGGGTGCCAAGCCAGACGATGAACCCGCCCGTCGCCGCGAGGATGCCAAGGCACAGCAGGCTGTTGACCGCCAGCCGGACCATCGTGGCCCGTGCCCGCGCTTCGATCTCGGCCGCCTGATCGGGGGCAATCACCCCGTCCGCCACTAACTGTTCCGTGTCTGCAATCGCGTGAATGGCTTGGGTCCTCCGAAACGGTCTTCGCGCTCCTTATACCAGAAGAGCGGCAGGCCAGTATGACCCCGCGCAAACCATGCCCGGATCGGTCACACCGACCAGCGCAGGAAATTTCCGATCATCCGCAGGCCTGCCGTTTGGCTCTTTTCGGGGTGGAACTGCGTGCCGATCATGTTGTCGCGGGCCACGATGGCCGTGACATCGCCTGCGTAATCAACATGCGCCAGCCGCTGGGACGGGTCGCCCATCACCATCTGGTAGGAGTGGACGAAATACGCGTGATCACCCGTGGCCACACCATCGAGCACCGGATGGGGGGTATCAATCACCAGATCGTTCCAGCCCATATGCGGCACTTTCAGCGCGGGATCGGCGGGCGTGATCTTGTGCACCTCGCCGTCGATCCAGCCAAGGCCTTTGGTCACTTCGTATTCATACCCGGCGCGGGCCATGAGCTGCATCCCGACACAGATACCCATAAAGGGCCGCGCCTTGACCTCGACCGCTTCGATCAGCGCGTCATAGGCCCCCGACGCGCCCTTCAGCGCCGCCATGCAGGCCGGGAAGGCGCCGTCGCCGGGCAGAACGATGCGGTCCGCGCGCGCGATGTCCTCGGCATGGCCTGACACGAGGATTTCCCCGCCATCCACTTCGCCCGCCATCCGCTCAAAGGCTTTATGGGCCGAGTGCAGATTGCCGCTCTCGTAGTCGATCAGAACCGTCAGGCTCATAGGATGCCCTTGGTCGAGGGCACGGCATCGGCCTTGCGCGGGTCCACTTCGAGCGCGTCCCGCAGGCTGCGCGCCACGGCTTTGAACGCGGCTTCGGCGATGTGGTGCGAGTTGACGCCGTGGAGCTGATCCACATGCAAAGTGATCCCGCCATGGGTCGAGAAGGCCTGAAAGAACTCGCGGACAAGTTCGGTGTCGAAGGTGCCGATCTTCGCGGTGGGCAGATCTACATTCCAGACGAGAAAGGGTCGCCCCGACAGGTCGAGTGCGCAGCGCACCAGCGCGTCATCCATCGGCAACAGGCACGACCCATAACGCACGATCCCGCGTTTGTCGCCCATGGCTTGGCTCAGGGCCTGACCGAGGGCGATGCCCACATCCTCGACCGTGTGGTGATCGTCGATATGCAGATCGCCCGAGCAGCGCACTGTCATGTCGATCAGCGCGTGGCGGGCAAGCTGGTCCAGCATGTGATCAAAGAACCCGACCCCAGTCTGGTTGTGATAGGCCCCGGTCCCGTCGAGAGTGATCTCGACCGAGATGTCGGTCTCGGCGGTCTTGCGTGTGAGGCTGGCTGTCCGCATGGCTTTGCTCCTTGTTGATCTGGCCTTTACCCCGCGCCGCGCCGCGAGGGAAGGGGAGGCGTTTCGCGATTGCAGCCCCCGTGGCGCTTATGCCAACCTTGGCCCATGACGACCTGCGTGTTCATCCAGATTCGCTGCAAGCCCGGCACGACCTATCAGGTGGCCGATGCGCTTGCGCTCAAGGAACTTTATTCCGAGATGTATTCGACCTCGGGCGAGTACGATTTGCTGATGAAGGTCTACATTCCGGAAAGCGCGGATGTGGGCCATTTCGTCAACGATATGCTCGTAGATGTGCCGAACATCGAGCGCTCGCTGACCACGATGACGTTCAAGGCGTTCTGAGGCGGAGGGCGCGTTGCCCGTCGAGGTCCCGGATCAAGTCCTGGACGGGTATTCCAGAGTGAGCCCGCCCCGGACCGATCCGGGGCCTCGCGCCAAAAGGGCGCTGGGTTGTCAGGCCATTGCCCGCGCAGCAGCCATTGCCGACGCCCACGCCCATTGGAAATTGTACCCGCCGAGCCATCCGGTCACATCCACCGCCTCGCCGATGGCATAGAGGCCGGCCACGCCCTTGGCCTGCATTGTCTTGCTCGACAGCGCGTCCGTGTCGATCCCGCCAAGGGTGACTTCGGCGGTGCGGTAGCCTTCGGTGCCCGAGGGGGTAAGTTGCCAGTCCTGCAGGCGGGCGCAAAGTGAAGACAGCGCCGTATCCGATTGATCCGCAAGGTTTCCGCGCAGATCGACCTCCGCGCTGAGGAACTCCACCAGCCGGTTGGGCAGGTGCCGCGCAAGCTCGGTCTTCAGCCCATGCCGCCCCTGCGCCTGCCGCTGCGCGCGCAGGCTCTCGAAGAGCCCGGCGGGTGAAAGGTCGACGCGCACCGCCTCGCCCTCGTGCCAATAGGACGAGGCCTGCAGCACTGCCGGGCCGGACAGGCCGCGATGGGTAAACAAAAGCGCCTCTTCGAAACAGGTCCCGTCCACTGTCGTCACGCGCGCCGAGGTGGCGACGCCCGAGATGTCCGCGAAACGGCGGTCCGAGAAGGTGAAGGGCACAAGGCCGGGGCGGGTCTCGGTCACCGCCAGCCCGAATTGCCGGGCGAGGTCATAGGCCAGCCCGGTCGCGCCCATCTTGGGGATCGACTTGCCACCGGTGGCCAGAACGAGATTGCGCGCCTGAACAACCACCTGTCGGTCGTTCTTCACCAAACTTATGGCAAAGCCGTCCGGCGTGCGCTGCACCTCGGCGATGCTGGTCTCCAGCCACATCTCCGCCCCGGCCTGCGCAATGAGGTCCAGCAGCATCGCAATGATCTGTTTTGCACTATCATCGCAGAAAAGCTGGCCGAGGGTCTTTTCGTGCCACGCGATGCCGGAGCGGTCCACGAGGTCGATGAAATCCCATTGCGTGTAGCGCGCCAGCGCGGATTTGCAGAAATGCGGGTTGCGCGACAGGAAACGGTCCGGGGCGGTGTGGAGATTGGTGAAGTTGCATCGCCCGCCGCCCGAGATGCGGATCTTCCCGCCCGGTTTTTTGGCATGATCAACCACCAGCACCCGGCCCCCGGCATGGGCCGCGCACATCATGCCGGCGGCCCCGGCGCCAAGGATGAGGGTGTCGATCTGCATGGCGCCCGCTTGGCGCAGCGGCGCGCGGGGGTCAAGGGTGCAAAAACTCTGGCGAGAGAGCGCAAAAACCGCTACACTGTGGCGATAGACCCCGCGAACGGGGCGTTTCGAGGCAGATTGGCGGTTTGCAATGACTGAGATGGTCTACGGGTCCGTTCCCATGCGGGATGCGGAGCCCATTCTTCCCAAATGGTGGCGCACGGTCGATAAATGGACGCTGTCGTGTATCCTGCTCCTGTTTTCCGTCGGTATCCTGCTCGGTCTCGCGGCCTCCCCACCGCTCGCGGCCAAGAACGGCTTTGATCAACCTTTTCACTACGTCCAGCGGCAGGCGTTCTTCGGGATGCTGGCCTTGCTCACCATGCTCATCGTGTCGCTGATGTCGCCAATTCTCGTGCGGCGTCTTGCGATCCTTGGCTTTCTGGCGGCCTTCGTCGCGGTGGCACTGCTCCCGTTCTTCGGGACTGATTTCGGCAAGGGCGCGACGCGTTGGTATTCGCTGGGCTTTGCGTCGCTGCAGCCGTCCGAATTTCTCAAGCCGGGCTTTATTGTGGTCGCGGCATGGATGATGGCCGCCGCGCAGGATCTCAACGGGCCGCCGGGCCGGATGTGGTCCTTCATCCTCTGCGTGACCATCGTGCTCATGCTCGCCTTGCAGCCCGATTTCGGGCAGGCCTGCCTCGTGCTCTTTGGCTGGGGCGTGATGTATTTCGTGGCTGGTGCGCCAATGGTTCTGCTGGTCGCGATGGCCGGGATGGTGGTGATCGCGGGCACCGTGGCTTATTCCAGCTCCGAGCATTTCGCGCGCCGGATCGACGGGTTCCTGAGCCCCGATGTAGACCCCACCACGCAGCTTGGCTATGCCACCAACGCGATCCGCGAGGGCGGGCTGTTTGGCGTGGGGCTGGGCGAGGGCGAGGTGAAGTGGTCCTTGCCCGATGCGCATACCGATTTCATCATCGCGGTGGCCGCCGAAGAATACGGTCTGATCCTCGTGCTCGTCATCATTGCGCTATATGCCACGATCGTGGTGCGCTCGCTGACCCGGCTGATGCGCGAGCGTGACCCGTTCATTCGGCTGGCCGGGACCGGGCTGGTCTGCGTCTTCGGCGTGCAGGCAATGATCAATATGGGTGTGGCGGTGCGGCTGCTCCCGGCCAAGGGCATGACGCTGCCCTTCGTGAGCTATGGCGGCTCGTCGGTGATCGCCTCGGGCATCGCCGTGGGGATGCTGCTGGCCTTCACCCGGACCCGTCCACAGGGGCAGTTCTCTGACATACTGAGCCGCGCGCGGTGACCGCGCCCCGGCTGATCATCGCCGCGGGCGGCACCGGCGGGCATATGTTCCCCGCTCAGGCGCTGGCCGAAGCGATGCTGGCAAAAGGCTGGGAGGTGACACTCTCCACCGACGCGCGCGGGGCACGCTACACTGGCGGCTTCCCGGACGCGGTGCAGATCGAGGAAATCCAAAGCGCGACCTTTGCGCGAGGCGGGGCGCTGGCCAAAGTGCTTGTACCGCTGAAAATTCTCGCGGGCGTGCTGGGCATGGCGGCAAAGATGCTGCGCATGCGGCCTGCCGTCGTGGTCGGCTTCGGCGGTTATCCGGCGATCCCGGCGATGGCGGCGGCTTGGCTTTTGCGCCGCCCCCGGATGATCCACGAACAAAACGGCGTGCTGGGACGCGTGAACGCGGTCTTTGCGAAGCGCGTGAGCGTGGTGGCCTGCGGCACATGGCCGACCGCCTTGCCCAAGGGCGCGCGCGGCGAGCATGTGGGCAACCCGGTCCGCGCCGCGGTGCTGGCGCAAGCCGCCGCGCCCTACCGCGCGCCGGGGCAGGGGCCGATGAAGATCGTGGTGATCGGCGGCAGTCAGGGCGCGCGCATCCTCAGCGATGTGGTTCCGGCGGCGATCGGGGAGTTGCCTTCCGAGCTTTTGGAGAACCTTCTCGTGGTGCAACAGGCCCGCGAGGAAGATGCGGCGCGCGTGGCAAAAGCCTATGAAAGCATCGGTGTGCGCGCCGAGGTTAAACCGTTCCTCGATGTCCCGCGCCAGTTCGCAGAGGCCCAACTCGTCATATCGCGCGCCGGGGCGTCCAGCCTTGCCGACATCTCCGTTATCGGCCGCCCGGCGATCCTCGTGCCCTACGCTGCCGCTGCCGCTGACCACCAGACCGCCAACGCGCGGGGGCTGATCGAGGCCGGTGCGGCAATCTCGATGCCGGAGGCGCAATTTACCCCCTCGGCCCTTGCCGAGAACATCCGTTTGGTGTTGGAGAACGCCGCAGGCGCGCAGCAGATGGTACGCGCCGCGCTGGACCACGGTCGCCCGGACGCCACCGATCGCCTTGTCGCCCTCGTTGAAACCCTCGCCGCGAAAGGGAACCTGTCATGAACGCAGCAGCCACCAAACTGCCCGGAGATGTGGGCCCCATTCATTTCGTCGGGATCGGCGGGATTGGGATGTCGGGGATTGCCGAAGTGCTGCTCTCCCATGGCTATGTCGTGCAGGGCTCTGACCTGAAACGCTCGAAGATCACCGACCGGCTCGAACAACTGGGCGCGACCGTCTTCGAAGGCCAACGCGCGGAGAATGTCGAGAATGCGGAGGTCGTGGTGATCTCCTCGGCCATCAAGCCGGGCAATGCCGAACTGGACGCCGCCCGCGCCCGGGGCCTGCCCATCGTCCGCCGCGCCGAGATGCTGGCCGAGCTCATGCGTCTGCGCTCCAACATCGCTGTGGCCGGTACCCACGGCAAAACCACCACGACGACGATGGTCGCGGCGTTGCTCGACCATGGCAAGTTCGACCCTACGGTGGTCAATGGCGGGATCATCCACGCCTACGGCTCGAACGCGCGCAAGGGCGAGGGCGAGTGGATGGTCGTGGAGGCCGACGAGAGCGACGGCACCTTCAACCGCCTGCCTGCGACCATCGCCATCGTCACCAATATCGACCCCGAGCATATGGAGCACTGGGGGACCGAAGAGGCGCTGCATCAGGGGTTTTACGACTTCGTGTCGAACATCCCGTTCTATGGGCTGGCCGTGTGCTGCACCGACGATCCGGACGTGCAGGCGCTGGTGGGCAAGATCACCGACCGGCGCGTGGTGACGTATGGCTTCAACGCGCAGGCTGACGTGCGGGCGGTGAACCTTAGCTATGCCAAGGGCAGCGCGCATTTCGACGTGCTGCTCCAGAATGAGGACATGGTGATCGAGGGTTGCACCCTGCCGATGCCGGGTGATCACAACGTGTCGAACGCGCTCAGTGCGATTGCCGTGGCCCGCCATCTGGGCATGAAGGCCGAGGAAATCCGCGCCGCGCTGGCGGCGTTCGGCGGGGTGAACCGGCGCTTCACGAAGGTGGGCGAAGTGGATGGCGTGACGATCATCGACGATTACGGCCACCACCCGACCGAGATCGCCGCCGTGCTGAAAGCCGCGCGCCAAGCCACCGAAGGCCGGGTGATCGCTGTGCACCAACCTCATCGCTACACCCGTCTGCACCACCATTTCGACGATTTCTGCGCGTGCTTCAACGAGGCGGATGTGGTGGGCATCGCCGAGGTGTTCGCCGCCGGGGAGGACCCGATCGAAGGCGCGACACGCGACGATCTGGTGGCCGGTCTGATCCGGCATGGGCATCGCCATGCGCGCGCGGTGATGGACGAGAGCGATCTGGAGCGCCTCGTGCGCGAGCAGGCCCGCCCCGGCGACATGGTGGTCTGCCTCGGCGCCGGGACGATCTCCGGTTGGGCAAATGCCCTTCCAGCGCGGCTGATGAAGGGTGCGGCCTGATCTGCCTCAACCGGCTATCGTGTTTTGCCTTTACCGGTGATCTGCGCGCAGACAGAAAGCCAAGCTTGGAGGGGCCGACATGACCGTAGATTCGGGACTGAAACGCAGGATCGGGCCGGGGTTGCTCACAGCCTACGGTGTCGGGATCATGGTCGGTGCCGGGATCTATGTGCTGACCGGTGCAGCGGCGGGCGCGGCGGGGATGTGGGCGCCGATGGCGTTCCTAATCGCCGCTCTGGTGGCCTTGCCGACCGCGCTGTCCTTTTCCGAACTGTCCGCCCGCATCCCGGAGGCCGCTGGCGACAGCAGCTATGTAGAGATCGGGCTGAAGCAGCATTGGCTGGCGGTTCTGGTCGGGCTGATCAATATCGTGGCCGGCACCGTCGCAGCCGCGGCTGTTCTGCGCGGCGGGGTGGGCTACCTGACCTCCTTTGTGGATATTCCCTTCATCGTGGCCGTGGTGGGGTTGGGTACTATGCTCACCGCCATTGCCATCATCGGTGTGGTCGAGAGCCTTGCCTTCGCCGCTGTCCTGACGTTGATCGAAGTGATCGGGCTCGTTCTGGTGATCTGGGCGGGGTTCAGCGCCGCCCCGGTTGCCGACTACGCGCTGCCCCCGCCGCCGCCCGAATGGGGCGGGATCGCGGCGGCCACGCTGTTCGCCGTCTTCGCCTTCATCGGCTTTGACGACATGGTGAACACCGCCGAAGAGGCAAAGGACCCGGTCCACACGATGCCGCGCGCGATTCTCTATGCTTTGGCAATCACCGCCGTGCTATATGCGCTGGTCTCATGGGCCGCTGTGCGGTCTGTGCCGCGGGAGGTTCTTGGGGCGTCCGAACGCCCGCTTGCGCTTGTTTGGGAGACTGGGGTGGGGGGCAACCCGGCTTTTCTCGGCGCCATTGCGGTGGCCGCTGCGCTCAACGGGGTGCTGGCGCAGATCGTCATGGCGAGCCGTGTGCTGTTCGGGCTGGGACGCCGCGCGCCGGAATTTCGGGTGTTCTACGCCGCCCATGCCCGCTTCGGCACGCCGGTGCTGGCCTCTCTGCTGGTGGGCGCTTTCGTTGTCCTGAGTGCCATGACACTGCCGGTAGCCATTCTGGCTGAGATCACCACGCTGGCGCTGCTGGTAGTGTTTGCCATCGTCAATGCCGCGCTCATAGGGCTCAAGCGCAAGCAAGGGCCAGCAGTGTTCAGTGTGTCGGCCTTCTGGCCATGGGCTGGGTTGATCTTGTCCGTGGCGACCTTCGCCGCAAGCATCGCGGCGCGCCTGTTATGATCCTGCTCTGGCTCTGTATCGGGTGGGTTTTTGCGAGCGCGCTGGTCGCCCTGTTGCCGATGCGGTTGCAATATGGCCCGGGACTGGCGCTGCTGCTGGCGGCGCCGGTGCTGATCGGTATGATCTGGGTTCAGGTTGCTCCTTGGGCGACGTTGCTGGCTTGCGCAGGTTTCTTTTCGATGTATCGCAACCCGCTGCGCTATTTCTGGTCCCGGTTGCGGGCCCGTGCGAAGGGATATTCTCCAAGAGAGGAGACGAAATGAACTTGTCGCTGATCCTCGTCTGCCTTTGGGCGCTGGTTGCCAATATCCTTGCTATGACGCCGTCGAAGGACAATCATTGGCAGCGCGCCTATGTGCTGATCACGCTCGGTATTCCTCTGCTTGGCTTCGTGACCTACCAAAACGGCCCGTGGATCGGGTTGTTCGTCCTCGTCGCGGGCATGAGCGTGTTGCGCTGGCCGGTGATTTATCTGACGCGCCGGGTCAAATCCGTGCTTTTTCAAGATCGCTTCAAAAATAGGCACTAGTCGGTATACAGTTGTGTACGGGATGTGCTATGGTGAGTCGAGTTTGACGCGCGGCAATTCGTCTCGCAGATCTTGTAGACAGCCAAGAGGCGATGCCATGAGTGCGGACTTCGGAGCCATTGAAACCATTCTCAGCCTATTTCTGGCCGGGTTATTCGGCGTCACGGGCTACATGCTCGGTTATTGCATAGCTTGGCGCGGACGTCCGTCTATGGTTCTCGCGTTGGTCTTCGCCTCCGCAGCTGCGTGGGCGTGTGTGGTGTTTCTCGGCGACTACCCGCATGTTCTTGCCGCGAGCAAAGCGGTGCTCGTTGCCAACGCGACGCTCTGGCCGGTCAGCCTCGGCGTCGTGTTCGGCTTCCTGATCCACCTCAATGATCCGCAAAAGCAGCAGATCGAAGACCAGATCGGCTGACCCGCGCCCCCTGATCCCCTTTTCCGTTCCAGCGCTGTAGCCATTTCCCCGCGGTTCGGTCTACACCCTTGCGCAGTAAGACGTGAGGGAAGCCATGCAAGCAATGCCGCAGCCCAGAGGCCGTTTGACGGAAAACCGCCCGCTCCATGACTTGACATGGCTGCGTGTTGGGGGAACTGCCGACTACCTGTTCCAACCCGCTGATGAAGATGACCTTGCAGCGTTTCTTGCTGACCTGCCCAGTGAGGTGCGTGTATTTCCCATGGGCGTGGGCTCGAATCTGATCGTGCGCGATGGAGGGCTGCGCGCTGTGGTCGTCCGCCTCAGCCCGCGGAGCTTTGGCCAGATCGAGATCGACGGCACGACCGTGACCGCGGGCGCTGCCGCATTGGACGCCCGCGTTGCGCTGGCCGCCGCAGAGGCAGGGCTGGACCTGACCTTTCTGCGCACGATCCCCGGAAGTATCGGCGGCGCAGTGCGAATGAACGCGGGCTGCTATGGCCGTTACGTAGCAGATGTGTTTGAAAGTGCTGACGTGATCCTACGCGATGGCAGTCGGGCCAGGATGGGGCCGGGGGATCTACAGTTTGCCTATCGCCAGAGCGTTCTGCCGGACGGTGCGGTACTGGTTTGCGCGCGTTTTACCGCGCCGCCGGGCGATCCCAACGCGCTGGCGTCCCTCATGCAAGATCAGATCGCCAAGCGCGATGCGAGCCAGCCAACCAAGGACCGCAGCGCCGGTAGCACATTCCGCAACCCGGCGGGCTATTCGAGCACCGGACGCGCCGATGATGTGCAGGATCTCAAGGCGTGGAAGGTGATCGATGACGTGGGTTTGCGCGGCGCGCGGATCGGTGGTGCACAGATGTCTCCGAAGCATTCAAACTTCCTGATCAATACCGGGGCGGCCACCGCGCGTGACCTTGAATCCTTGGGTGAAGAGGTCCGGAAAAGGGTTTACGCGCGCAGCGGCATCACGCTAGAGTGGGAAATCATGCGCGTGGGTGAATTCGCCCCCGGAACCGGTCTGCAAGCAGGTTTGGACCAAGACCCGGACAGCGCGTCTTAAAACGCTGAAAACAGCAACGAACACGGACCGCAAAAGGTCCGGGACAAGAGGCACGAAGTGGGCAGGTCGAGCAGGCTTCCCGAACGTGTGGCGGTGATCATGGGTGGCCCCTCCGCCGAGCGCGAGGTGTCGCTTTCGACAGGGCGCGGATGCGCCGACGCCCTCCGCACGGCCGGGTATGAGGTAATCGAGGTCGATGCGGGCCGCGACCTCTCAACCGTATTGCAAGCCGAAAATCCCGATGTCGTCTTCAATGCCCTGCATGGCCGCTGGGGTGAGGATGGCTGTGTGCAGGGTCTGCTCGAATGGCTGCAGATTCCCTACACCCATTCCGGCGTACTGGCCTCCGCGCTGGCGCTCGACAAACAGCGCTCCAAGGAGGTTTACATGCGCGCCGGGCTCCCGGTTATGACGTCCGTGCTCGCGGCGAAGGCCGAGGTGAGCGCAGGGCATGTGATACCGCCGCCCTATGTCGTCAAACCGAACAATGAAGGCTCGAGCGTGGGCATCTATATTGTCCAAGAGGCCGGGAAGGGCCCGCCGCAACTTGCCGAGACCATGCCGGAGACGGTGATGGTCGAGACCTACGCGCCGGGGCGGGAGTTGACCACGACTGTGCTGAACGGTCGCGCACTGGCCGTGACAGATATCATCACCGACGGCTGGTATGACTATGAGGCCAAGTACGCACCGGGCGGCTCGCGCCATGTGGTGCCAGCAGAGATCCCGGACGAGATCACCGCGCTCTGCCTCGACTATGCGCTGCGCGCCCATGAGGTTTTGGGGTGCCGCGGGATTTCACGCACCGATTTCCGCTGGGACGAAAGCCGGGGCGCAGAAGGGCTGATCCTGCTGGAGACCAACACCCAGCCCGGCATGACGCCGACCTCGCTTACCCCTGAACAGGCGCAAAGCGTTGGGATTTCCTTCCCCGATCTGTGCCAAATGCTGGTGGAGGATGCCTCATGCGACCGCTGATCGCCCGCAAGCCGAAGACGCCGAAAGCTGATCCTGCTCCGTCCCGCTGGGCGTGGCGGATCGAGCGTTGGTTGCTCACGCCGGGCATCCGCTTCGGACTGCGAGTTGGGGTGCCTTTTGCCGCTGCTCTGGCGGCGGGGATGGTTTATTTCTCCGACGACACGCGCCGGGATGTGCTGATCGAGAAGGTCGCCGAGATCCGTACCAAGATCGAAACGCGCCCCGAATTCATGGTCAGTGTGATGAAGGTCGACGGAGCCTCCGAAGAGGTGTCCGCTGACATCCGCGACCTGATGCCGGTGGACCTTCCGGCCTCCTCCTTCGATATCGACCTCGAGGCCCTGCGCGAGACGATCACCGGGCTAGACCCGGTCAAGTCGGCCTCTGTGCGTATCCGCGCGGGTGGCGTGCTGGATGTGCAGGTGACCGAGCGGGTGCCTGCCGCTGTCTGGCGCAGCTACGAAAAGGTCACGCTGGTCGATGAGACCGGCGCGCATGTGGCGCTGGTGGACACACGGCTGGCACGGCCCGATCTGCCGTTGATCGCAGGCGACGGGGCGGACAGGCGGGTGGCCGAGGCGCTGGAGCTTGTGCGTGCCGCTGAACCCTTCGGCGAGCGGTTGCGCGGTCTTGTGCGGATGGGCGAGCGGCGTTGGGATGTGGTGCTCGACCGCGGCCAGCGCATCCTGCTGCCCGAGACCGGCGCGCGGCGGGCGCTGGAGCGGGCGATCGCGCTCGACATGGCGCAGGACCTTCTGGCGCGCGATCTGGTGCAGGTGGATTTCCGGCTCGAAGACCGGCCCACCGTGCGCATCGCCGAGAGCGCCACCGACACATGGTTTCAAATTCGCGCGCAGAACAGCGCGCTTGGTCAGAACTAGGGCAGGGGAACGGAACGGATGATGGATCTCTATGCCAGCCAACGCAGTATGCGGAACATGCGAAAGCAGGCCTTGCAGCGGGGCGTGGTGGCTATTCTGGATGTAGGCAGCTCGAAGATCGCCTGTCTGGTGTTGCGCTTCGATGGGGGTGCGCAGCTGGTAGAGACGCCCGAGATCGGCGCATTGGCAGGGCAGGCGGGCTTCCGGGTGATTGGCGCGGCCACGACCCGCTCGCGCGGTGTGAGCTTCGGCGAGATCGTCTCCATGCCAGAAACCGAGCGCGCGATCCGCACCGCACTTCAGGCGGCGCAGAAGATGGCGGGCATCCGCGTAGACCATGTGATTGCGTGCTTTTCCGGCGCCGAGCCGCGCTCTTACGGGCTCGACAACCAGCTTGATATCGACGGCCAGATGGTCGCCGAGCAAGACGTTGCACGCGTGCTCGCGGGCTGTGATGTGCCCGATTACGGCGCGGACCGTGAGGTGCTACACGCCCAGCCTGTCAATTTCGCGCTCGACCACCGTTCCGGCCTGATCGACCCGCGCGGACAGATCGGCAACACTCTCTCGGTTGATATGCACATGCTCACTGTGGACGCGATGGCCGTGCAGCATCTGGCCTATTGCATCAAGCGCTGCGATCTGGAATTGGCCGGCATTGCCTCCTCTTCCTATGCCAGCGGTATCGCGGCCTTGGTTGAGGATGAGCAGGAGCTTGGCGCAGCCTGTATCGATATGGGGGGCGGGGCCACCGGGCTTTCGATCTTCATGAAGAAACACATGATCTATGCCGATGCGGTGCGGATGGGGGGTGATCATGTCACTTCGGATATCTCACTGGGTCTTCAGGTTCCCACCGCGACCGCTGAACGGATCAAGACATTCTATGGCGGCGTGCATGCCACTGGCATGGATGACCGAGAGATGATCGAACTGACCTCCGATACCGGCGACTACCACCACGACCGCCGCACGGTCTCGCGGGCTGAGTTGATAGGGATCATGCGCCCGCGCGTAGAAGAAATCCTCGAAGAGGTGCGCGCACGGCTGGATGCGGCAGGGTTCGACCATTTGCCCAGCCAGCAGATCGTGTTGACGGGTGGGGCGAGCCAGATTCCCGGTCTCGACATGTTGGCTTCGCGCATTCTCGGCCAGCAAGTGCGCCTCGGCCGTCCGCTCCGGGTGCATGGCCTACCGCAGGCCGCCACCGGGGCGGGCTTCGCATCTGCTGTAGGCCTGTCGTTGTTCGCGGCAAATCCGCAGGATGAATGGTGGGACTTCGACATCCCCGCCGACCGATACCCAAAGCGCTCCCTGCGCCGCGCGGTGCGCTGGTTCCGCGACAACTGGTGAACAGCCGCGCCCGTCACGCCATGGCTTGTTTGGAGCCGGTGCCGAGTTGGACGGCAGATGGACTGACTGCGAAAAAATAGACGGTGGCAGCGCGCGAATCAGGTGGCGCTTTGTCTTTGAAACGATAGACTTATCCACAAGGTCCGACAGAGACCCGGCGGCAGATTGAGCAGTCGCCCCGACAGTATGATCGTTCCAATCGCGATATGTTCGCGATTCGTTGCAGGGCCTTTATCTCTGCGCGCCTAGAGTGTTGTTGCATTAAATCCCCCACATATGGTGTTTTTTGCCAAATCGAGGGAGAGCGTGCAGGGATTTGCCCATATTTTGTGGTGAAAATGTGTTTTTTGGGTGACGTTCGGCAGGTCGGATTGTATGTTAACCGAAAGCTTCAGGCAGCAAAGACCTGCGCCGCGGGACAGGCGTGGGCCAGTAAAAACAGGCGGACCAGCGATGACTTTGAACCTTTCCATGCCCGGTCAGGCGGATCTCAAACCCAAGATCACCGTGTTTGGTGTGGGTGGAGCCGGGGGCAATGCGGTCAACAACATGATCGAACAGAACCTCGAAGGGGTCGATTTCGTCGTGGCCAACACCGACGCACAGGCCCTGCAGCAATCAGCCTCTGAACAGCGCATCCAACTCGGTGTCAAAGTCACCGAGGGCCTCGGCGCGGGAGCAAGGGCGTCCGTCGGTGCTGCGGCCGCGGAGGAAAGCATTGAGCAGATCGTCGACCACCTTGCAGGCGCGCATATGTGCTTCATCACTGCTGGTATGGGTGGTGGCACTGGCACCGGCGCAGCGCCGATCATTGCGCAGGCCGCACGCGAGTTGGGCGTCTTGACCGTGGGCGTTGTAACTAAGCCGTTCCAGTTCGAAGGCGCAAAGCGGATGCGTCAAGCCGAGGATGGCGTCGATAGCCTTCAGAAGGTCGTCGACACGCTGATCATCATTCCGAACCAGAACCTGTTCCGCCTCGCCAACGAGAAAACCACCTTCACAGAAGCCTTCTCGATGGCAGACGACGTGCTCTATCAGGGCGTTAAAGGCGTAACGGACCTGATGGTGCGCCCGGGCCTGATCAACCTTGATTTCGCCGACGTGCGCGCGGTGATGGATGAGATGGGCAAGGCGATGATGGGCACCGGCGAGGCCGAAGGCGAGGACCGCGCCATTCAGGCTGCCGAGAAGGCCATCGCGAACCCGCTGCTGGACGAGATCAGCCTGCGTGGAGCGAAGGGCGTTCTCATCAACATCACCGGCGCGCATGACCTCACACTGTTCGAGCTTGATGAAGCTGCGAACCGGATTCGCGAAGAAGTGGACCCGGATGCCAACATCATCGTCGGTTCCACGCTCGACCCGGAGATGTCCGGCACGATGCGGGTTTCCGTGGTCGCCACCGGAATTGATGCCAGCGAAGGTGCGGGTGACATTCCTGTACCGCGCCGGTCCATGAGCGCGCCGCTGACCCAGACAGTGTCTGTGGCAAGCGAGCAACCTGCGGCTCCCGCGCAACACGAGGCTCCGGATGTGGCGGCGTCTGCACCGGCGCTGATGCCGGAGCCGGCGCCGGCTGATCTGGCTGTGGCTGCGGAAGAGCCGTCGCTCTTTGAAGGCATTGACCAGCCGGACGCAGCCGATGACGACTTGCCACCTCCCGCCTATCAGCCCGCACCCGCCGCGTTCGAACCGACCCCGGACACACTGGAAGCACAGCCTGAGGAGTTCGTCGCTCCCCGCGCGCCGGCCCCTGGAACGCCGTCCCCCGAAGCAATGGCCCGGTTGCGCGCTGCAACCGAGCGCGCCGCTGCACCGAACGCGGCTCCGCAACAGGCAACGTCGGACAAGCCACGTTTTGGCATTAACTCGCTGATCAACCGCATGACCGGGCATGGAGAGGGCGGACAATCCGCCGCGCCGACGCCACGGGCCCAGCCGCCAATGCAGCGAGCTACACCTGCCCCGCAGCCGGCGCCCAAACCGACCCAGGCGCAGGACCCGGATGATGACAAGATCGAAATCCCGGCCTTCCTGAGGCGTCAGGCGAACTGATCTGCGCGAGAATATTACAGCATTGAGGCCGCCTCCGGGCGGCCTTTACTCTTTTTAAACAATGGATTGCACTGTTACTTTAAAGCGTCTGTGAAGCGGTGTTTCATTGTTTCAGACCGTTGCAAAGAGTGAGTTGAGCGGGTCGCCGCCACCGCGTAAGTTGCACCATCAGAAAAATGTCACACGACACAGGCGGAAAAAGCGCAAGGATAGGGCTACGTGCAGACGACAGTAAAATCAGCGATAACCTTCGTGGGGGCAGGCTTGCACTCAGGAGCTTCTGCGCGTCTGACGATCCGTCCGGCTTCCGCCGAGCATGGCATATGGTTCAAGCGCACTGACATCGCGTTTGGCGACACGCTGATCCCCGCGCGGTATGACGTGGTGCTGCAATCTCCGCTGTGTACGAAACTGGTCAATGCCTCCGGCGTTTCGGTCTCGACCGTGGAGCATGTGATGGCCGCGCTGGCCGGGTGCGGCGTACACAACGCGCTGATCGAAATCGACGGTCCGGAAGTGCCGATCCTCGACGGCTCCGCCGTGCCCTTCGTGCGCGGCATCATGCAACGCGGTTTGCAAACGCTGCACGCACCGGTCCGGGCCTTCGAAGTGCTCAAGCCTGTCTCGGTCACGATCGGCGATGCAACCGCACGGATCGCTCCATCCGAGGTGATGAAGATCGAATTCCATATCGACTTCGAGGATAAGGCCATCGGGCGCCAGTCGAAAATTCTCAACATGAGCAATGGCAGCTTTGCGCGCGAGTTGAGCGACAGCCGCACTTTTTGCCGTCAAGCTGATGTCGACGCGATGCAGGCGAACGGTCTGGCGCTGGGTGGCCATCCGGGCGTGAACGCGGTCGTGTTCGATGGCCCGCGCGTGGTCTCTCCGGGTGGTCTGCGTCATGCCGACGAACCGGTGCGCCACAAGATGCTCGACGCGCTCGGCGATCTCGCGCTCGCGGGAGCACCGCTGATCGGCCATTACACAGGCACACGCGCCGGGCACTCGATCACCAACGAGTTGTTGCGCTGCCTCTTCGTGACCCCGGATGCGGTGCGGATGATCTGCTGCGGCCCTGAACAGGCCGCGCGTTTGCCGGGCTATGGCTTGCACTGGGACGAAATCCCGCAAGTTGCCTGAGCCCCTCGACGTATCGGGGAGACAAACTCTGTGTGTTCGGGCGCAAATCGGCATTTTGCCCTCCTTTTGATTGTGCTAACAGATCACAGGTGAGCCCTGTGAGGGCCTTTATCGAGGGTGAGGAACCGCGCCATGACAGGCAAAGACAGGCCTGACACGCGCCGAAGCGCACGTAAATGGATCACCGCGACCGTTTTATGTGCCGTGCTCGCGGGCTGTGGCGCGGGCGGTGGGTTCTCCAACGAAGAGATCCCGCTCGAATCCTTTACGCCGCTCCAGATCTTCGAGCGAGGTGAGTTTGAACTGGAGCGCCGCCGCCCGGAGGATGCCGCCTTCTATTTCTCCGAGATCGAACGGCTCTACCCGTATAGCGATCTCGCCCGGCGCGCGCTGATCATGCAGGCCTTCGCGCATCACACGGACCGGGACTACGTCAACAGCCGCTCGGCGGCACAGCGTTTCATCGACTTCTATCCCGATGACGAAGATGCCGCCTATGCGCAATACCTGCTCGCGCTGAGCTACTATGACCAGATCGACGATGTTGGCCGCGATCAGGGCCTGACCTTTCAGGCACTGCAATCGCTGCGCGCGGTGATTGAGCGTTACCCGGACAGCGAATATGCCCGCTCGTCGGTCCTGAAATTCGATCTCGCCTTCGATCATCTGGCGGGCAAGGAAATGGAAATCGGTCGCTACTACCTCAAGCGCGATCACTTCGCAGCGGCGATCAACCGCTTCCGCGTTGTCGTTGAGGATTTCCAGACCACGACGCACACGCCCGAAGCGCTGCATCGGCTTGTCGAGGCATATCTATCGTTGGGACTGACCGATGAGGCACAGACAGCGGGCGCGATTCTCGGCTACAATTATCAATCCACGGACTGGTACGAGGACAGCTATGCGCTTCTGACCGGTGCCGGGCTGGATGCCCGTGTGCGCGGGGATAACTGGCTGGCACAGGTTTACCGGCAGATGATTCAGGGCCAATGGTTGTAACCTAGACGCGGTGGGCTGAGCGGCCCGCCTTACGGAGTGGCGCTGTCATGCTGCGCGGATTGGATATCCGGGATTTGCTGATTATCGACCGGCTGGAACTTGCGTTCCAGCCCGGCCTCAATGTGCTGACCGGCGAGACCGGGGCGGGCAAGTCGATCCTGCTCGATGCACTTGGCTTCGTGCTGGGCTGGCGCGGACGCGCCGATCTGGTGCGTCAGGGCGCCGGGAAAGGCGAAGTGATCGCGTGGTTCGACCTCCCCCCCGATCACCCGGCGCAAGCGGTGCTGGAGGAGGCCGGCTGGGAGCGCACGCAGGAATTGATCCTGCGCCGGGTCAATGCCGTCGACGGACGCAAGACCGCGTGGGTCAACGACCGCCGTGCGAGCGGGGAGGTGTTGCGCGCGCTGTCGGATGTGCTGGTGGAACTCCATGGCCAACATGACGACCGGGGCCTGCTCGACCCCAAGGGGCACCGCGACACGCTCGATGCGTTTGGCGGCCTCGAAGACACCCGCGCGGCGGTGTGCGCGGCCTGGGCAGATCTGCGCGCGGCACGCAAGGCACAGGCACAGGCAGCAGAGGCGCTGGAGGCCGTGCGCGCCGAAGAGGACTTCCTGCGCCATTCCGTGGCCGAACTTGACGCGCTTGAGCCCGCGCCCGGCGAGGAGGCCGAACTCGATTCCCGTCGCCGCCTGATGCAGGGCGCGGAGCGGATCGCCAATGATGTCGCCCGCGCACAGGCCGCGCTCTCCTATGAGGGTGCGGAAGGCGCGATGAATGACGCGCTGCGCTGGCTCGAAGGTGTGGCGGAAAAGGCCGAAGGACAGCTCGACGCGCCGATGGCCGCAATCTTGCGCGCGCTCACAGAACTCTCCGAGGCCACCAGCGGGGTGGAAAGCTGTATCGAGTCGATGCGGTTCAACCCGGCGGAACTCGAAGAGACCGAGGAGCGTCTCTTCGCGCTGCGCGGGCTGGCGCGCAAACATGGCGTGGCGCCTGACGATCTGGCAGATTTGGCCGAGGACCTGCGCACCCGTTTGGCGGCGCTCGATGCGGGAGATGCCGATCTGGCCCGTCTCGACAAGGCAGTGCGCAGCGCTGAAGCGGCCTATTCCGAGGTGGCCGACGCGCTCACCGAGGCCCGGCGCGCGGCGGCGCGCCGGCTTGACGCAGCGGTGAGCGCCGAACTGGCGCCGCTCAAGATGGAGCGCGCGGTTTTTGCTACGCAGATCGGCGATGACACGCCCGGTCCGGACGGGCAGGACGCAGTGGCCTTCACGGTGGCGACCAATCCCGGCGCGCCCGCCGGACCGCTGGGCAAGATCGCCTCGGGCGGGGAACTGTCCCGCTTCCTGCTGGCGCTCAAGGTGTGCCTGACGCAGGACCAGACGGGCCTTACGATGATCTTCGACGAGATCGACCGCGGTGTGGGCGGCGCGACAGCGGATGCGGTGGGGCGGCGTCTGTCGGCGCTGGCACGGGAGGGGCAGGTGCTGGTCGTGACCCATTCGCCGCAAGTCGCCGCGCTTGGCGCACATCATTGGCGCGTCGAAAAATCGGTGGCGGAGGGTATGACGACCTCCACAGTGGTGCCGCTGGCGCAGGCGGACCGGGTCGACGAGATCGCCCGGATGCTGTCCGGGGACCGGATCACCGAAGAGGCCCGGGGCGCGGCGCGGGCGTTGCTCGCCGGATAGCCGCGGAGCGGGCAAAAAAGCGTTCTGCGCCCCGAAATGCCGCAGGGGATGGTCTGGACTTTTCCCAAACAATCCCGCCTCTTGTGAGTCCATAGACTTTCTGACCGTCCCGGTGTCGTATGACATGCCCAGCCGTTTTCTCGCTGCCCTCCGCGCCTGCTCGCCGGCGCGCGGCGGGATGTGGGCGCTAGATGTCCGAGCGCTCCCGTTCCTTCCTGTCGCAACAGGCGCGCGATGCGGTCACGGCCTGCCGCGATGGCTGGCAGGTGATGCGCAGGCGGGGCCCGAGCCAAGTGCAGTTCTGGTTCATCGCCCTGATCATCGGGATCGCCGCCGGCACCGCCGCATTGTTCTTCCGCAAGGGCATCGAAACACTACAGGCGCTGCTCTATGGAACGGAAGATGTTCAATATATTCATAGCTTTGCCGAAAGCCTGCCGTGGTATTGGATCTTGTTTCTGCCGATCCTCGGGGGGCTCACGGTCGGGCTGATCCTGCACCGGTTCACGCCGGATGGCCGTGCGCGGTCGGTGGCGGATGTGATCGAAGGCTCGGCGATGCAGGACGGACGGGTGGAGACCCGCGCGGGGCTGGCCTCGGCGCTGGCCTCGATGATCACGCTGTCGTCGGGCGGCTCGTCCGGGCGGGAGGGGCCGGTGGTGCACCTCGCGGGCGTGATCTCCACATGGATCAGCAACCGCATTGCCGCCGACGGGATTACGGGGCGCGACCTTCTGGGCTGCGCGGTTGCGGCGGCGGTCTCGGCGAGCTTCAACGCGCCTATCGCGGGCGCGCTTTTCGCGCTCGAAGTGGTGCTGCGCCACTTTGCCATCCATGCTTTCGCGCCTATCGTCATTGCTTCGGTGGCGGGCACGGTGATCAACCGGCTGGAATATGGCGGGGTGACGGAGTTCGCTCTGCCGAGCGGCGATGCCCTTGGATTCTATGTGGAATTACCGGCCTTCCTGATGCTCGGCCTGCTCAGCGGGCTGGTGGCGGTGGCGATGATGCGCTCAATTTTCTGGGCCGAGGATCTGGGCAATCATGTCCAGCGCCGCAGCGGATTGCCGCGCTATCTGCGCCCGGCGGTGGCGGGGGCGATGCTGGGTGCGCTGGCGATTTTCTATCCGCATATCATCGGTGTGGGCTACGAGACGACCTCGCTGGCGCTGACCGGGCAGCTTGGATTCTGGGATGCGGTGGTCTTTGCGATGCTCAAGACGGTGGCGGTTGCCATCACCATGGCGGGGCGTATGGGGGGCGGGGTTTTCTCCCCCTCGCTGATGATCGGCGCGCTCGTCGGCCTCGGCTATGGCCTTGTTGCGACAGGCATTTTTCCCGATTGGTCCGGGGCGGTGACGCTTTATGCGCTGGCCGGGATGGGCGCGGTGGCGGCTGCTGTGCTGGGTGCGCCGATCTCAACGACGCTGATCGTGTTCGAACTCACCGGGGACTGGCAGACGGGTCTTGCGGTGATGGTCGCGGTGTCGATGTCGACGGCGCTCTCGGCGCGGCTTGTGGACCGCTCCTTCTTCCTGACGCAACTGGAGCGGCGCGGCATCCATCTCGCTGCCGGACCGCAAGCCTATTTGCTGGCGATGTTCACCGTGTCAGCGGTGATGCGCAAGACGGACGATCCGCGCGCGGCAGACCCGGAGATGTGCAAGACGCTGATCTCGAACGGTATTTTCGTGTCCCAAACGGCCACGCTGGAGGCGGCCTTGCCGCTCTTTGACCGCACGGGGGTGAATGTGATCCCGGTGCTGAAGGGGCCGCCGCAGGAGGGCAAGGAGCCCGATGTGCTGGGCGCGCTGTTCCATGTGGATGCGCTGAAGGCCTATAACCGCGCGCTGGCGGCGACGGCGGCGGAGGAGCATAGCTGAGCCGACAGGTTAACGCAGCGTGCGTTGCGCAGTGGCGCGAAGTGCGCGCAACCTCCCGAAACAGGGGTTAACGCCATAAAAACAAGGTACATACCCTGTATGGCTCCGCGTATGGCTCGGCGTATGGCACCTGTACATACGCACGGTGCGTTAAGGCGGTGGTTAACGGGGCGTACGGTGGGGGTGCGTTAACTTTTTTGGCACGGGGCAGAGCTGCCCCGCGCGCCGCAGGCGCGTCCGGACCCCAAGAGACCCGGTCAGATCTTTTCGACCGTCACCCCGTCGCCGGTGTAGAACGCCAGATGGTCCTTGATCCGCGCAACCCCTTCGAGCGGGCTCTCATAAGTCCAGACCGCGTTTTCCAGCGTCGTGGATTTGGTCACCACCGAGTAGTAATTCGCGTCGCCCTTATGCGGGCAATGGGTGGTCTTGTCAGTGCGGTCCAGAAAGGCCATCGCGATGTCGTCGCGGGGAAAGTAGATCACCGGGGGGTAATCGCCTTCGCTGAGTTCGAGGGCATTCGCGCTCTCGCCCAGCACCGCGCCGCCCGCGCGCACGCTCCAGCGTCCGTCTGCCTTCGTGATCCGGATATGGTCGGCCATCTGCCCCTCGCTTTCGTTTTGTTCTGGCCCCGGTCTGATGCCGGGGCGTTGTAACATCCGCGTGACAGCCTACAGCGCCGCGCAGGCCGCTTCCAGCCATGAACGTGTTTTCGGGCTGACGCGCGTGCCGATCTTGTCGAGCACCTGCATGTGGTAGCTGTTGATCCACGCCCGTTCCTCGGGGCTGAGCATCTCCTTGACGATCAGCCGCCGGTCGATGGGGGCGAAGGTCAGCGTGCGCCAGTGCAGCATTTTGCGGTGATCGTCGCCGCCGGGCAGGGCGGGGGCCTCTTCGACCACCACGAGGTTCTCCAGCCGGATGCCGAAGGCGCCCTCGCGGTAATAGCCCGGCTCGTTGGAGAGGATCATGCCCGGCTCCAGCGGCACGGTGGACATGCGGGAGAGGCGTTGCGGGCCCTCATGGACCGACAGATACGCGCCGACACCGTGGCCGAGCCCGTGATCGAAATCCTGCCCGGACATCCACAGCGGCAGCCGCCCGATCATTTCGATATCGCGCCCGGCCAGCCCGGCCGGCCAGCGCAGGCGGGACATGCCGATCATGCCTTGCAGCACGCGGGTAAAGCAGGCGCAGGCCTCGTCGGGGGGCGTGCCGATCGCAATCGTGCGGGTGATATCCGTGGTGCCGTCGAGATATTGCCCGCCGCTGTCCAGCACCAGCAAATGGCCGTTCTGTAGCCGTGCGTCGGTCTCTTCGGTCACGCGGTAATGCATGATCGCGCCGTGCGGGCCGGTGCCGGAGATCGTCTCGAAGGAGATATCGCGCAGGGCGTTGTCCTCGCGCCGCGCCGCTTCGAGCCGTCTGACCACGTCGATCTCGGTCAGCGTGCCGGGTTTCTGGGCGTCGAGCCAGCAGAGCAACTCCGCCACCGCCGCGCCATCGCGCAGATGGGCCGCCGCCGAGCCGTCGATTTCGGCGCGGTTCTTGCGCGCCTTGGGCAGGGCGACCGGGTCCATCCCCAGAACCGCGCGCTCCCCGAGCCTGTCCTGCACGATCACCGGCGCGGTGGTCTTGTCGAGCAGCACCTTGCCGTCGAGCGCCGCCACCGCGTCGAGAAAACCCTCCGGCGGGTGGGTGCGGACCATCGGGCCGAGATGATCGCCCAGATCCGCGATTTTCTCCGGATGCACGAACAGGTCCACGCTGGCATCGGCGTGCAGGATCGCGAAGG
The DNA here is from genome assembly GCA_965656085.1 of uncultured Aliishimia sp. GTDB lineage: Bacteria > Pseudomonadota > Alphaproteobacteria > Rhodobacterales > Rhodobacteraceae > Aliishimia. Next base: position 44,463 of record CBFHJA010000012.1, read on the forward strand.
CGTGCAGGACCGGGTTGCGCGGCACATCGGCGCCGCGGATGTTCAGCAGCCAGCAGATCGAGTCCGGCAAGGTCAGCACCGCCGCCGCGTGGCCATCCGTCTTCAGGGTCGCGGCAAGGCGGGTGATCTTGGCATCATGCACCTCGCCCGCGAATTCGAACGGGTGCACCGTGGCCGCGCCCATCGGCGGGTCCGGCTGGTCGTTCCAGATCCGGTCCACGAGGTTGTCGGTCTGCACCAGCGTGATCGCGCTGCCGGCCAGCGCCTCCTGCAAGGCCGACAGCTGCCCCGCCGTATAGAGCCACGGGTCATAGGCCACGCGCCCGCCCTGCGGGAGCTTTTCGCGCAACCACGGGCCCGGCTCGACATCGGGCCATGGCACCGGGGTGAAGTGATCCAGCGCGACCTGTGCCTTGACCTGCGTGCGATAGCGCCCGTCGATGAACACGCCCGCCACGTCGCGCAGGGCGATGCACGACCCCGCCGAGCCCGTGAATCCGGTCAGCCACGCCAAACGATCATCGCGCGGGGCCACATATTCTCCCTGATGGGCATCGGCGCGGGGGATGATGAATCCGTCAAGTCCTTCTTTTTCAAGGATTTCCCGTAATGCGTGTAGTCGCGGAGGGCCTTGATCTGGAGAGGCAGTCTGGGCGAAACTCTGAAACATGGTGAGGTAAACTCCTGTCGCAGCAACGTGTAGCGCGCCACATCAGCAAGGCCAAGGGGCGCACGGGAGACGAAGGATGGTTATATGGTTGGTTTGGTACAAGACACAGCGCGCACGCTCATGGAACACTGTCTGACAGACATCACCCATGGTCTCATGGCGCAAGACTTTGACCGGTTCCGAAGCTGGATTGGGCTTCCCTACGACATTCACTGTTTCGAGGGGCACGCGCGCTATACCGACGCCGCCCGTCTGCGGGCCATGTTCGACCGGGCCTGTGCCTTTTACGTCCGGCACGGGGTCACTGACCTCATCCGGGTCATCCGCGACATCAGCCAGCCCGAGCCCGGCCAGCTTCGCTGTCTCTACGAGACCCGCGAGATCACCGGGCGGGACACGCTGCAGGGCGAGCCCTTCTTCTGTCTGACCCAGCTTGTGCAGGAGCAGGACGGGCGCTGGCTTGTTCGGCGCAGCGAGTACGATCTGTTTCCCACCGATGCCAAGCATCAGGTGCTGATCGACCCGGAGGCATCCGTCTCCGTGAAAAACCGCGCGTCATGAGCAAGCAAAGCTGGGAGCAGGACCCTGCAGTGACTGGGGCGCAGGGTGTGGCGCAGCACGGGGTGGGCGCAGGCGAGCAAACAGGGCTTGATCCGGCAGGAGGCGGCGGGGACGCGGCCATCGGCACCCCGCTGCAAGCCATGGCGATCATGGAGCGAGGGCTGGCGGAGACCGGCACGGCGCTTATGCGCGATGATTTCGACGGTTTCGCCGCTTGGATCGGGCTTCCCTACACGGTGATCAGCGCGGGCGACACGGTGGTCTGCACCTCGCAGGACGACCTGAGGCAGCTCTTCGCGCAAGCGCGGGAGTATTATGCGGTGCGCGATGTGGCGCAGCTTGTGCGGGTTGTGCGGGTGGCCGCGTTCACCTCGCCGGACCATCTGCGTTGCACCTATGAGACGAACCTGTTGAGCCCGCGCAACCAACTGGTTGGCGCGCCGCATCTGTGCCTGACCGACCTTCGCCGGGCGGAGGGGCGCTGGCAGGTGATGCGCAGCGAATACGATCTGCCATCCGAGGCGGCGCGGGCAGCGGTGCTCGCGGGCAAACCGGGGTAATCACGTCAAATGTAGGGTGGGCAATGTGCCCACGATCCGGGCCGGGCGGGAGGTGGGCAGATTGCCCGCCCTCCGGATTGGTCAGGGGTCAGGACGCGCGGCGCAGGCCCATGACGCGGGCGCGGGCGCGGGGGTCGCTGTCGAACAGGGCCGCCAGTTGCTCGGTCATCGCGCCGGCCAGTTGCTCCACATCGGTGATCGTGACCGCGCGGTCATAATAGCGCGTCACGTCATGGCCGATGCCGATCGCCAGTAGCTCGACCTGCCGCTTTTTCTCGACCATGGCGATCACATCGCGCAGGTGCTTTTCGAGGTAATTGGCCGGGTTCACCGAGAGCGTGCTGTCATCCACGGGCGCGCCATCGGAGATCACCATGAGGATCTTGCGCGCCTCATGCCGGGCCAGCATCCGCCGATGCGCCCATTCCAGCGCCTCGCCGTCGATATTCTCCTTCAGCAAGCCTTCCTTCATCATCAGGCCAAGGTTCGCGCGGGCACGGCGCCACGGGGCATCGGCGCCCTTGTAGATGATGTGGCGCAGATCGTTCAGGCGGCCGGGCTGTTGCGGGCGGCCCTCGTTGAGCCATTGCTCGCGCGCCTGCCCGCCTTTCCACGCGCGGGTGGTGAAGCCGAGGATTTCGACCTTGACGTTGCAGCGCTCCAGCGTGCGGGCCAGAACATCGGCGCAGATTGCGGCGATGGAGATCGGGCGGCCGCGCATGGAGCCGGAATTGTCGAGCAGAAGCGTCACCACCGTGTCGCGGAACTCGGTGTCCTTCTCGACCTTGAAGCTGAGCGGCGTCGTCGGGTTCGCCACCACACGCGCAAGGCGGCCCGCATCGAGCATCCCTTCCTCGCGGTCAAATTCCCACGAGCGGTTCTGCTGGGCTTGCAGACGCCGTTGCAGCTTGTTGGCCAGCCGTGAGACCGCGCCTTTGAGCGGCTCAAGTTGCTGGTCGAGATAGGCGCGCAGGCGTTCGAGCTCCACCGGCTCGGCCAGATCCTCGGCAGTGATCTCCTCGTCATGGGCGCTGTTGAACACCTTGTAATCGGGATCGGCGTCGGAGACCGGCTGCGGGGCCGGGGGCTCCAGCGGGGCCTCGCCTTCGGGCAGTTCGGCCTCCTCGCCCATCTCCTGATCGGCCATGTCGTCCATCGAGACCTGCGCCTGCGCGGCGTCCTGCTGGTCCTCTTGGCTCTGCTCGGGGGTGCCCTCGGCATCCTCCTCGCCCTCGTCATCCTGGCCCTGGCTGTCGGGGTTTTCCTCGTCCTCGCCGCTTTCTTCCGCGTCCTCGCTCTGGTCCTCGTCCATCTGGTCGGGATCGTCGCCAAGCTGATCGCCATAGCCCAGATCGGAGATCACCTGCCGGGCGAATTTGGCGAACTCCGCCTGATCGGAGAGCATGTCGTCGAGATCTTCAAGCGTGCCCCCCGCCTGCTGTTCGATGAAGGGGCGCCACAACTCCATGACATTCTGCGCACCGGGCGGCAATTCGCGGCCCGTGGCGAGATGTCGGACGAGATAGCCCGCCGCGACCGACAGCGGGGCCTCTGCCGGTTCCTTGCATTGGTCATAGCCGCGCCGCAGGGCATCGTGATTGATCTTGGCGTCGATATTGCCCGCCGTGCCCGGCATGTCGCGTGCGCCCATCGCCTCGCAGCGGGCCGTCTCCATCGCCTCGTAGAGATCGCGCGCCATCTCGCCTTGCGGCACATAGCGGGAATGCGTGCTCTCGTTGTGATAGCGCCGGTTGAGCGCGAGCGCGTCAGCAGTGCCGCGGGCCAGCAGCACCTCCTCGCGTGTCATGCGGCGCGAGACCTGCGGCAGGCGCATGGAATCGCCGGACAGGCCCGAGGGATCGACCGAGTAGGACACGGTGAGCTCAGGGTCATGGGCCATGACCTTGGACGCTTCGGCGAGCGCCTTCTTGAACGGATCGGCGGGATTGTCGGAGGGTTTGCTCATGGTCTCATCCTTCCGAAAGATCGAGGTGCCGGACCATGCTGCGCAGGTCCGTTTTCACGTCCTGAATATCGGTCGACATGTCGGACAGCTTGGCCTGCATCGCTTTGAGGGTTTCCAGCAAAAGCTCATTTGTGACGTTTTTATCGGCCATACGAAGCTGCCTCCTGAATGAAGGGGACGGTGCAGTGCAGCAAGGCGGAAATTGTGCTCATCTCAATCGTCTCGGGCTGGGTTGTCTTGGTGTGGCAGGTTTTCCGGCAAGGGTCAAAGGGGATGTCTTAGAAGGGCAGGCCCGCGAGATCGCGGTTGCAGAACTCCAGATCGGTCAGAACACGGCCAATCTGGGCGCGCCGCTGCGGCGAGCCATTGGGGTAGTCCATGCCGATATAGGACTGCACATAGGCCTCGAAGAGCGACGCCTGTGCGCGCTGCGCGGCAAAGCCCGTCACGCCTTTGCGGTTCAGCTCCGCGCTCACTTGCTCTTCGAAGAACTGTCCCATCGTGCCATGGATCAGGATCGCGCCCGCCCGCTCCGTGCTGGAGAACTCCGGCAGGTTCTCGCCGAATTCCGAGACCAGCGCGAAGACCAGCTTGTTCACCGTTTCGCAGCGCGCATTTGCGCTCAGGTCGCGGAAGGAATTGCGGGCCACGAGCTGCGCCACCGGCTCGGAGACCGTCACCTCGCTGGGCACGACGCCGGGCGGCGGCGCGGCGCAGGCCGTCAGGGTCAGCAAAGCGCCGAAGCAAGTCGCGATGGCGGCCCAACGTGCCCGCCCCGCGCTCATCCCAAGCTAACGCTGGCGGCGCTTTCGGGCAGTTCCTCGTCGAACAGGCGCTGGTAGAACTCGGCCACGGTCTGGCGTTCCAGCTCGTCGCATTTGTTGAGGAAGGACAGGCGGAACGCATAGCCCACATTGCGGAAAATCTCCGCGTTCTGCGCCCATGCGATCACGGTGCGGGGCGACATCACGGTCGAGAGGTCCCCGTTCATGAAGGCGGTCCGGGTCAGGTCCGCGACGGTGACCATCTGCTTGATCGTCTTGCGGCCCTTTTCATTGTTGTAATGCGGGTTCTTGGCCAGAACGATCGCGCTCTCGGCGTCGATGGAGAGATAGTTGAGCGTCGCCACCAGCGACCAGCGGTCCATCTGGCCCTGGTTGATCTGCTGCGTGCCGTGATAGAGGCCCGTCGTGTCGCCGAGGCCCACGGTGTTGGCCGTCGCGAAGATGCGGAAATACGGGTGCGGCGTGATCACCTTGTTCTGGTCGAGCAGCGTCAGCTTGCCATCCACTTCCAGCACGCGCTGGATCACGAACATCACATCGGCGCGGCCCGCGTCGTATTCGTCGAACACGATGGCGCAGGGGTTGCGCAGCGCCCAGGGCAGGATGCCTTCCTGGAAATCGGTGACCTGTTTGCCATCCTTGAGCTTGATCGCGTCCTTGCCGATCAGGTCGATCCGGGAGATGTGGCTGTCGAGGTTGACGCGCACGGCGGGCCAGTTGAGGCGGGCGGCGACCTGTTCGATATGGGTCGATTTGCCCGTGCCGTGATAGCCTTGGATCATCACGCGGCGGTTGTGAGAGAAGCCCGCGAGGATCGCAAGCGTGGTGTCCGGATCAAACTTGTAGGTCGAATCGAAGTCCGGCACGCGGTCGGAGTTCTCGGCAAAGCCGTGCACCTTCATATCCGTGTCGATACCAAAGACCTCACGCACAGAAATCTCTTCTGTCGGTTTCGCGCTGATATCGATGGACCCGTCCGCCATGGCTCGCCTGCCTTATGTCTGATCTGTCTCGCGCGCCGCCCGGTGCGGCCCGCATCCTTGTGGTGGTGCAACATATCGCGGGGGCGTGCAAGGGAAAGGGGTGGAATTTCGCACGCTGAGCCCGACGTGAGGTCAGTTCGGACGCATCTGTCTGAGATGCTTGCGCAGAACCGACCGCAGACTGTCCAGCGAGAAGGGTTTGCGCAGCACATCGGTGATCCCGTAGCCGGGCGCGGCGCCGGGGTCGGTGAAGGCCGCATCGCCGGTCACCGCGATGATCGGGATGCCTTGGTGGCGGGGCAGGTCGCTGTCCTTGATCCACTGGCAGGCATCGGCGCCGCTGAGCGCGGGCATGTGGATATCCATCAGCACCAGATCGAACTCCGACGGGTCGGCCACCAGCCGAGAGATGCAGGCGCTCGCGGATTTCACGGTGCTGTGATTGATGCCGAGATAAGCGAGCGCTTCGGAGAGCATCATGCGCGCATCCGCGTTGTCATCCACGACCAGCACTTTGGCGTTCATCTGGGTCGGTCCCCGGTTCTTTGCGTGTTGGCCCAGTCTAACATGGCCGCGCCGCGTGCCCCATGCCGAATGCGCGCAGCAGTGCGATTCCGGGCCGTGGACTGCGATTTCGCACGTTGAGGCGGTGCGGCCCGGTGGCGCTAGCACCCTGTGGTTGTACCGGGTGTGGGCAACGGGCGCGTTGAAAGGGTGGGCCAAGCCGGGCTCACACGGGGCGCGTGCGACTCAGCGGCTCAGCTATCCTTGAAGTTGCGGCTGTCCTTGATCTGATCCCACGCCCAGACGACCTGCTGTAGCTGCTCTTCTTGGCTGCGGTCGCCGCCGTTCATGTCCGGATGCAAAACCTTGATTAGCGCCTTGTAGGCCTTGCGCACCTCTTTCTTGCTCCAGTCGCTCTTGGCGTCGAGAATGTCGATGGCGCGTTGCTCGGTGGGCGGCAGCCGCCGTCCGGTGCCGCCATTGCGGCCCTTGTTGCGGGTGGCATTGGCGCCGAGCACCTGATGCGGATCGTCGATGCCGAGGCGCGCCCATGCGCGGGTTTCGGGATCGGTATGCGGCTTGGTCCGGCGCTCCCAGACCTTGTCCTCGCTCATCTGGGCGTTCATCTCGGCCTCGGTCTTGCCGTCGAAGAAGTTCCATTTGAGATTGTACTCGCGCACATGCTCCTGACAGAACCAGTAGTAGTCGTCGAGCACATCGGGCGCTTTGGGCGCACGGAATTTGCCGGGCTGCTCGCAGCCCTCGTGATCGCAGACCCGCTGCGAGGTCTCCGACGCGCCTGACATGCTCCGCCGCCCACGCGGATTTTTCTTCTTCTGCGAAGACACGGACATATCAAAACCAAATGGGTCGGGTTTGCGCATAAGGGGTCCCTTTTCGACTCGGACGCCAAATACTAGACTATCGGCTCGGGGATTGAAGAGGCGCGAGGTAAAAAAATGACGACAATGCGGGACCGGATCGAGGCGGCGCTGCGCGAGTGCTTTGATGTGCGGGAGATTTCCGTGGTCGATGACTCCGCGTCACATGCCGGACATGCGGGCGCGCCGGCGGCGGGGGAGAGCCATTTCAACGTGCGCCTGCGCAGCGGGGATTTCGAGGGCCAGAGCCGCATCGCCCGGCACCGGGCCGTGCATAGCGCGCTCGGGCCTGAACTGGTGGGCGCCATCCACGCGCTGGCGCTTGATCTAGACGTCTGAGGGCTCCGAGCCCGGTTTGTCGGGTTCTTTCATCTTCCGGGCGCGGACAAGGGCGGTCAGGCTGGTGGTGGTGCCGGCCACGTCGCTGGTTTCCTCGACGCCGTTGTCGCGCAGCATCACCGTTGCGCCGGGCTGGCCTGCGGGACGTTCTGGCGTCTCCGGAGCGGGCTCTGGATCGGGTGCAACCTCTTGTTTGTGCTCGATTTTCAGGGGCTCCTCAGGGGGCTCCGGTGCGGTCTCGACCCGCGGGCGGCGGAAGACGAGCATGTGGCGCCAGACCGTGTGATGCCCTGTGAGGCCGGAGCGCTCGGTGGAGGGCAGGGTGTCGGCGCGCTGGTACTCCCAACCCTCGGCCCCAAGCTCATTCATAAGCTCTTGTAATCCATGGGCAAACCGATCCTCGGGCGTCTTCACGCCCTTGGCCTTCACCCCCTTGCCCGGCGCCGGAACGACCTTGTATTCAAACCCCGCCATCACGCCTCTCCTTGCTGCTTTGCGGGGGTATACCAGCGATGCGGGACGGGGAAAAGCGGGGGCATACAGCGTATGGCTGGGCGTATGGCTCGGCGTATGGCAGCTGTACATACGCACGCTGCATTAACCCGGCGGTAAGGCCTCCAGCTTGGCCGCGATGTCGTCCCGCAGCCGCGTGGCCTTGGCATGGTTATAGGACATATGCACCGGATCAAAGACAGTGAGCGCCGCCGTCACGGCCTCCCATGCGGCCTCCAGATGCGGACGCGGATCCGACGTGGTGTGATGCTCCGCCAACGCCTCCTCAGCAAGCGCGATATTCTCCTGCGTCAGCGCCCAGTGCACGGGATGCGCGTCGCGGGTATAGACCTCCAGCGCGCTGCGACAGGCAGCGACGGCCTCGGCGAGCAGGTCCGCGCCGCCGGGGCCCTCGGTGCGGGTGCCTTGCTCTGAGAGGGCATTGCCGAGGTTGTTCTGTGTCATGGCCCAGTCCACGGGATGCGCGGCCTTGGTGCGGACCTCCAGCGCGCTACGAGACGCGGCGACGGCTTCGGCGAGCAGGTCCGCTCTGCCGGGGCCCTCGGTGCGGCTGCCTTGCTGTTGCAGGGCATTGCCGAGGTTGTTCTGCGTCGTGGCCCAGTGCACCGGATGCGCGCCCATGGTGTAGACCTCCAGCGCGCTGCGATAGGCGGTGACGGCCTTGGCGAGCAGGTCCGCGCCGGCGGGGCCCTCGGTGCGGCTGCCTTGCTCTTGCAGGGCTGCGCCGAGGTTGTTCTGTGTCGTGGCCCAGTTCACGGGAAGCGCGCCCTTGGTGCGGATCTCCAGTGCGCTGCGATAGGCGGCGACGGCCTCGGCGAGCAGGTCCGCGCCGTCTTGCCCCTCAGTGCGGATGCCTTGGTCTTGCAGAGCCGTGCCGAGGTTGTTCTGTGCCGTGGCCCATGCGTCAGGCAGGAGGCTTTTGGGCACCATAGCTGCGTGTTCCTTAAAGAGCCCAATCGCCTCGCTAAAGAGAGTTTGTTCGGATGCATGTTGTGCTAGCGATGCGGTTGCATTGGCCAATTGACCGAGCACGACATCCGGGTGGTCTTCGGGGGCCGCTCTCTCATAGGCATCTTGAAGCAAGGCCCGCGCTGTCAGGCCTGCAAAGTAATTGCCAAAACGGTTGAAGTCTGCTTCCAGCTCCCTTGCGCGATCCACGATTTGTTGAATCTTGGGGGCATGTCCGAGGCGAAGGCGCAGCAGCGAGACCTCGCACTGCGCGGCGGCGAGCGGGTCGCTGTCAAGATCGGCAAGCATCAGGCGTTGCCGCAAAAGCGTCTCGCGTGCGGCGGTCAACGCTCGTTCCTGATCGGCAATCTCTGCTTCGGCCTGCGTGATCTCGTCAAGCGCGGCGGGAATATTACCCTCGCGTGCCAGCGCGTCCGAGCGTGACAGGCTGTCTTGGACGTTCTGGTCAAGGTTTGAGCCTTGCTGGGTGCGTTTGGATTGCTCCGCGAACCGCTCAAGGGTGCGCCCGATTTCTTCCAACGCGAGAAGCGGGTCGTCTGGCGTTTTGGCGAGGTGTTTCTCGGCAATTCGGTTGATGAGCCTCTCTGTGCGCGCGAGTTCGCGGGCTTCGAGACTCAGGCCGGGGTTGTTTTGGGTTTGCGCGATGAGTTGTTCTAGAAGTCTGGTTTGTGTGTCCTGCTTTTGATGCAGAATGCGCGTCAGGTGTGGGCGTAAGGCCGCTTCGAGGTCGGGGTCGTTGCAGGCCGTCTCAAGAAGTGGGCGAACCAGCGCGTCGAAGGCTTTGACGTTCTCATACTTGCGGTATTCGCTGTCCTTGTCAGACAGCGTCTTGTGCATGGCGGCGAGGATCTGCTCCGCATCGAGGCCGCAGGCTGCGATGGTCTGCGCGCTCGGCATGGACGCTTCGAGCATTTGCGGCAGGATCGTGCGGGCGTCTGCGGGTTTATCGAAGCGGGGGCTTGCCAGTTCCGTCTGGAAGTCCTTGTCGAGCCGTTTGGCCAGCTTTGCGAGGTCTGGCTTGCCGGTCAGCCAGTTTTTGATCTGCAAAACCGTGTCGATGCCAAGGGCGGTTGCGGCCGTTCCGGTCGGGTCGACCGAGACAGCAATCGCGCCGATGATCAGTTTTCCTGCTTCGAGTGCTCTTGCCATCTACCCAGTCACCATTTCCCCTTGGGGGGACGGTAGGCGAGAGGATCGGGCTATTCAACTCTCAGGTGTGCACGCTGTTCGGCGAGGCCCCGGGTCAGGCCCGGGGCGGGGCGCGGGTAGCGGCGGGTCAGGTGCGGGGTGGGGTGTTGGGTTTGGCGGGGGCCTCGCGGCGGATTGTGGTGAAGGTCGCCGCCGGGCGCCGTGGTTTTTGGGGCTCGGACCACGCCGGAGCGCCGGTGCGATCCGGGCCGAAGAGTTTTTCGAGCGCGGTCGTGATCCGGAAGCCCCCGCTCGGCTCCATCTTGGCGCGGGTTGTCTGGTCTGTCATCGCATCGCCCCCATGGTCCGGGTCCCCAATCGTCAGGACAGTACCAGCCTACCCGTCAAATTGTCACCACTTCGTTAACAGCTTGGTAAACGTGGGCGGTGGATTGCCGATCAGCGCTTGATGCCCATCGTGCGGCCCACCCGTTCGGGGCGCGGCAGGGCCGCATGGGCGTCCATCACCGCCTGCATCGCGGCGGCCTGCGCGGGCGGCATCGGGGCCACTTTCGGGCCGCTTAGGTCGATATGCAGCCCCAACCCCTCGCCGGTGGCCGACAGCCAGCCATCCTCGTGCCACAGCTCTTGGTAGAAGTGGAAGCGCTTTTCGTCGAAGTCCAGCAATTGAGAGACCACATGCACGCCGTCGCCCTCATGCACCTCGCGCAGGTAACACACGTGGAATTCGGCGGTGAAGGTCGAGTTGCCCGTGTCCTTGGCATAGTCCGGGCCGAAGCCGAACGCCTCGAACAGCTCATCGGCGCCCCGGTCGAACAGGACGTTGTAATAGGCCATGTTGAGGTGGCCGTTGTAGTCGATCCATTGCGGCTCCACGCGCATCAGGCGGGAGCGGTGGGGGGCGGCGATTGGGGTGTCCGTCATCGGTGTGTCCGTCATGGGAGGCTTTCAGAAAACCGCGTGATCGCCGCGCTCCACGAGGGAGGGGTCGGCCAGCGCGCGGGCGTAGAAGTCAGGGAGGGTGTCGGTGCCGTATTCGGGCGTGGCGTCCGCGTCGTAGCGGCCTGTGGCGGGGTCCAGCACGAGCATGGATTCGGTGGCGTAGTAGCGGCCTATGCGGGCGAATTCGGCCTTGTCGGCCATGGGTTTGGCGACGCGGCCCAATGTGCTCAGGGCCGCGATGATGGTGCTCATGAGGGCGACGGGGACGTGTTTGAACTTGGGCTCTTTGCCTAGCAGCTCGAACAGCGTCTTGCCTTGGTCCAGCGGGGTCAGGGCCGGGCCGGGGCCGCCGATGGGCAGGATGGCGTTCTGTTTGGTGGGGTCTGTGAGGCAGGTGGTGAGAAAGCGGCCCAAATCCGCGTCGGAGATCGGTTTGCAGGCGGTGAGTGTGCCGTCGCCGAAGAGCAGGAACGGCTTGCCGGCCTTGAGGCGGTCCAGTTGGCCCGACAGGGATTTGAAGAAGGCGGTGGGGCGGATGATGGAGTAGGTCAGGCCGCTGGCAATGAGCGCCTCTTCGGCGGCCAGCTTGGCGTGTTGGAAGGCGAGCAGGGGTTTTTGGACGCAGATCGCGGAGAGCAGGATGAAGTGCGGCACGCTATGGGCCTTTGCCGCCTCTATGGCCTGCACGGTGGCGGCGTGGTCGATGGCCCAGGCATCCGCCGGGTGGCCGGTGCGGGAGGCCAGACAGCAGATCAGCGCGTCAAAGGGGGCGGCTTGAAGGGCGGCGTTGAGGCTGGCGGGGTCGGTCGGATCGCCGGTCACGATCTGCGCGCCGGGGAGCCGGGCGCGGGTGGCGGGGGTGTCCGAGGCGGGGCGGATCAGGCAGGTCAGCGCATGGCCCGCCTCCAGCAAAGCGCGCGCGGTGGCGCGGCCAATCGTGCCGGTGGCGCCGAGCAGCAGGACGCGGTGTGGGGAGGGCGGGGTGGTCATCGTGCGGCCAGCTTAGAAAGCGCGCCGGGGAAGATCAATCGCTGCCGCTGCCGCCGTAGCCGTGTTTCGGGGCGCGGTCCGTGGAGAGCGAGCTGTGGCGCTGCGCGGTTAACGCCTCGATGGCATCCGCGAGATGCACCCGGTCGATGTTGCGGTCGCCGCACGCCACACGGATCTTGTGCGCCTCGATCATCACATCCGCATGACGGCACCCCTCGGGCGGCTCGAAGCGGTAGCTGGCAAGCTCCAGCCGCAGGCCGAGCGGGTCGCGGAAATAGAGCGAGTCCATGAAGCCCCGGTCCACCGGGCCGGAATGGGACACACCGCGCGCGTCGAGCCGCTCGGCGATCTGCCAGAACGTCGCTTGGCTCACGTTGAGCGCAAGATGGTGCAGCGACCCGGTGGCCTCGGGCACAGCCGAGGGGTCCGGTTTGCGCGCCTCATTGGTGAAGATCGTGATCAGCCGCCCGTCGCCGGGGTCGAAATAGAGATGGCCCTCGTCCGGGTCGTCGAGATTGGGCTGATCGAAGATAAAGGGCATCCCCAGCACGCCCTCCCAGAAGTCGAGCGAGGTCTGCCGGTCCGCGCCGATGAGCGTGATGTGATGCACGCCTTGGGTCTGGATTTTCCTCAACTTGTGTTGGTCTGTCATGGCTGTCCTCCCGATCTCCACGGCGCTCGGGGGCGTTCTACCAAACCGTTTCACCGGAGGACAACGCACTCACCGCACACCAGACGTGCGCGCCATGTAGGGTGGGCAATTTGCCCACCTTGACGGTTGGTGGTGGGCAGATTGCCCACCCTACGGCGTTAGGCGATGATGGAGCGTGCAGGCTCAGGCCGGGGTGCGGCGGCGCAGGCGGAGCGCGGCCATCAGGGCAAGGCCGGAGGCGGCAAGCGGAAGACCTGCAGGCACCGGCACCGGTGCGAGAGCGGTCACGGAAAAGGTTATGAGCTCGTCAAAATTTCCAACGTTTTTGCGGCCGCCCCCGGCATCGACGAAAGTCACAGACCCTCTGTCGAGGATCGTATAATCGGCAAGCTCGGCGATCACGTGCCCGCCCGCCGCATCGAACACGGTTTCGGGCCCTTCGAGGTTTAGGCCCACGGTCTCTATCGTCACGCTCCCCAGCGCGAAGGAGAAGGTATCAAAGGCATCGAAGCGATCCGTCGGGGGTGAGGTGGGCACTTGGTCCCGAAAGGAAACGTAGCCCGTTCCGGTGCCGGTATAGGTCATGCCGTCGACGGTGACACGGCTGGAGACGAGGTTGGGCGTTTCCGAAAAGCCCAAGGCTGTATCGTAGACATAGGCCAACTCAAAGGTTTTCGGAGCCGGGAAGTCGCCGAATGTCGACGTGATCGTGAAGGATGCGTCGAGTTGGAACAGCGACGCTGCGGTTGCCTGCGTTCCGGCAAAGGCAGCGGCGATGACGAGTGCGTATTTTAACATCAATTGGACTCCCATTAAGATCGGGCAGGCGTACGGCGCGGCTTGGCCGGGGTCAATCTGGCCATTCCTATTTTAGTTAATTTTTCCAATGACATCCCGGCAGGGTTGAAATGCCGGACTCATCTGTGGGGGAGGGCGTTGCGCGCGTAGCTATCGCGCGAAATCGTAGGGTGGGCAATCTGCCCACCTTTTTGGCGTTGCAGGGGATGGGCAGAGTGCCCGCCCTATGGGCCCGGGCGTTTACTCGGCGGGGTGGCGGCGCTCGTTGCGGCGGGCCGTGCGGCGGGTGTCCCAGATCAGGTAGGCCGCCAAGACAAGGGCGAAGGCCGGGATCGCCAGCAGACTTAGACTGTCCATGTTATCCGTCCTCCTTTTCCAAGTATCTCAGAATATAGTGCGCCGCCGCGTGCAAAGCTAGCCCGGTCACGCTGTAAGATACTGTCAAAAGGTTAATCGAGAGTGTGCCGTCGATCAACGGGCGCAGAAATGCGAAGCCCAGAAAGGCCAGCGCCAGCGCGTTCAGAAACTGCGCGCGCAGCTTGACCCGCTCGTTATGGGTGCTGAGCGGGTCGCGCGCGCGCATCGGGTCACTGGCCGAGTTTGGCCGTCACGATCTCATTGACCGCTTTGGGGTTTGCCTTCCCGCCCGTCGCCTTCATCACCTGACCCACGAACCAGCCCGCGAGTTTGGGGTTTTGCTTGGCCTTTTCGACCTGCGCGGGGTTGGCGGAGATGATCTCGTCCACGGCCGCCTCGATCGCGCCGGTGTCTGTGACCTGTTTCATGCCTTCGGTCTCAACGATTTCGGCGGGGTCGCGCCCTGTCGTGTAGGCGATCTCGAAGACCTCTTTGGCGATCTTGCCGGAGATCGCGTCCGAGGCGATCAGGTCGACGATCTGGCCAAGCTGCGCCGGGGTGATCGGGCTTTCGGTGATGTCATGCTCTTCCTTCTTGAGCCGTCCGAAGAGCTCGTTGATGACCCAGTTCGCGGCCATCTTGCCGTCGCGGCCCTTGGCAACCTCTTCGAAATAGGCGGCTGAAGCGAGATCGGCGGTCAGCACCGAGGCGTCATAATCGGCGAGGCCGAAATCGGCGATGAAACGGGCCTTTTTGGCGTCGGGCAGTTCCGGCAGGTGCGCTTCGATGTCGTCCACCCATGCCTGTTCGATCTCCAAGGGGAGCAGGTCGGGATCGGGGAAATAGCGGTAATCATGCGCCTCTTCCTTGGAGCGCATGGAGCGGGTTTCCTGCTTGTCGGGGTCGAACAGGCGGGTTTCCTGCACCACCTCGCCGCCGCCCTCGACGATTTTGATCTGGCGGTTCGCCTCGACCATGATCGCCTGCTGGATGAAGCGCATGGAGTTCATGTTCTTGATCTCGCAGCGGGTGCCGAGGTGGCTGAAGTCTTGGGTTTCCATGTAGCGCTCATACGCGCCCGGCGTGCAGATCGACACGTTCACATCGGCGCGCAGGTTGCCGTTCTGCATGTTGCCGTCGCAGGTCCCCAAGTAGAGCATGATCTGGCGCAGCTTGACGATGTATGCCGCGGCCTCTTCGGGCGAGCGGATATCGGGGCGGCTGACGATCTCCATCAGGGCGACCCCGGTGCGGTTGAGGTCCACGAAGGACATATGCGGGTCCATGTCGTGGATCGATTTGCCCGCGTCCTGTTCGAGATGGATGCGTTCGATGCGCACGCGGCGGGCGACGCCCTCGCCAAGCTCCACCAGCACCTCGCCCTCGCCGACGATCGGGTGGTAGAGCTGGGAGATCTGGTAGCCTTGCGGCAGGTCGGGGTAGAAGTAGTTCTTGCGGTCGAAGGCGGAGCGCAGGTTGATCTCGGCCTTGAGCCCCAGACCCGTGCGCACCGCTTGGGCGACACATTCCTCGTTGATCACCGGGAGCATGCCGGGCATGCCCGCATCGACGAAGGCGACGTTGGAATTGGGCTCGGCGCCGAATTGGGTGGACGCGCCGGAGAACAGCTTGGCGCGGGTCGAGACCTGCGCATGGACCTCCATGCCGATCACCAGTTCCCAGTCTTGCTTTGCGCCCGCAATCACCTTGGGTTTCGGGGTCTCATAGGTCAGGTCGAGCATGGCTGTCTCCGGGATTGAACGCGGCCCGTGATAGGGCAGGGCCGGGGCCGGTGCAAGAGGCAGAAGACCGGCGCGAAGGCTGCGGCAAAGCGGCGCGATGGCCGGGCCGGGCCGGGGGCGCGACCCATTGCGCGCTTGCCCGGCGTGCAGGGGCGCGCCACGCTTGCGGCATGCGTTCGATCCGCCAGATGGAGCCACCCGACGGCAGCCTGATCGCGCCTTTCGTGGCGCGGGAGGGTCTGTATACCGATGCGTTTTCCGTGCAGGTGCCGACCACGCAATATCTGCGCGATTTCGTGTCGGCCTTCTACACCACGCGGCTGTTCCGCGCCGAGCGGATGGTGCTGGGGCTCGTGGCAGGCGCGCCGAGCAGCGATGCCGACGCGATGGCGCTGGCAGCGGGGATGACGGACCGGTTCGCGGTCTGGACCGTGGAGGCGCGGCGCACGGACGAGTTGCTTCTGGCCGAGACATCGGGGCGCACAAAGTCATGGCTCCACGCCGCGACCGGCCCGGACGGCACGCGGCTGTGGTTCGGCTCGGTGGTGCTGCCAGCGCGCGGCGGCGGGCTCGGGCCGGTCTTTCATGTCCTGCAGGGCCCGCACCGGGTCTATGCGCGGATGCTGCTGCGCGCGGCGGCGTCCCGTCTGGGCGGCTGAGACAGGCGCGCGGTGCGGCGGCCCCGGCCTGTCAAACGGGCGCGGTCTCCAGCCGCGGGCCGTTTTCGGTGAACACAACGCTCTGTCCGCGCGCCAATTCGCGCAGGAACAGCCCGCTCAGCACCTCGCGCGCCTTGGCGGCGCCGCCCCGGGCAAACCCGTCAAGGGCGCGCAGGCGCGGGGCCACATCCACGCCCTGCGCGGCGCAGGCCCATGGCACGGGGTGCAACTCGGTCATGTAATCGCAGACGATCCAGCCGCTGGCATCGCGGATGCGGGCGCGGGTCCGGTCGGCGGCGCTCTGCCCGGTCTCCGGCGCCATCGTCACCGAGGCATAGGCGGCCAGCAGGTTCACCGTCGCCTGATCGGGGCGCAGCGCGAGGATGTCGCGCAGACCATCGAGGAAATAGTCCACATCGAGCCGGGCGCAGGCCTCGGGATCGGCGGCGATCGCATCGAGCATGACCCACGCATAGCCGCCCGCGCCCCAGATCTGCATGTGGCGGGCCGCCGTGCGGCGCGCTTCGAGTTCGAGCCGTTCATAGTCGCCATTCCAGCGTGGCAGCAGGCTTGTGCCGAGCGCGCGCATGTGGCGGGTGTCCATCGGGCTGAGGTCGATCAGGGTCTCGAAGGCCGCCGCCACGCAATCGGGCGATGCGCCGCTGCCCTTGAGCAGGGCGCAATGGGTCCGCAGCACAAGCGGTGTGTCCCTGCGGGCGGATGCGAAGGGGGCGAGAATATCCGCCGCGCGGTCGCGATGGGCGGCGCTGACGGCGCTGGCGGTCGCGAGGCGGGAGGCCGTGCCCGACGCGGTGCCCGGCCCCGTGGCCGCCGTCATGTCCGACCCCGTGCGCCAAACCTGCGCAATCGCGGCCCAAGCCTGCGCGATATCGAGATGCGCACGGGCCACCACAGCCGCGATCATCGGATCGCCCTTGCGCTCGGCGTGAACCGTTTCCAGCGCCGCGATCCCGGCCCGCAACGGGACAGCGCTGGTGCGGTCCTCGTCTTCGGCGAGCGCGTGCTCCACCGCGCCGACCACATCGGCCCGCGCGCCGAACGCGATCAGGTCCGCCACGCTCATCCCGCCCGGTGTCAGCTTGCGCCGCGCATCGGCACAGTGCAGCAGACCGGAGATCTTGTCCCAGTCCTCCTGCCGGGCAAGCTTGAGCCCGTGATCCTGCCACGCGCTGCGCAGCCGGTCCTCGGCGGTGGGGTTCGGCATCGGAATATCGATCACGCCCGCCGCCTCGAGCGTCGCAGGGCACATGGGGGCCTGTGCCGGCACGCGGAGGGTGCGGCGCTGAAAGGCGCGGGGCAAAAGCCCGGACAGTCGGTTTGAAATCACGTCTCGCAAAGGGTGGGAGCCTCATATGTGTCTTTGGTCGTTGCGGCCCAGACTGCCCGCGCTTTCGGGCCGAAACGTGGCGTGTGCGCGATGGTTTCACGGTAATCTCTGGAAGCGCTACGCGCCCAGCGTGCAGATAGGCATATCTTCGCTGAACATCCCCCGCGCCATGGGCGGATTTTTGCGTATCGGGAAACACCGCCGGGCGGTTTTGGGCATAAACGCGTGCTGTGCGGGGGGTGAGGGGCGACTCAGATAAAGGTGAAGTGGTGCCGCTCGCTCCGCAGCCCGGCCTCCTTCAGCGCGGCCTCGAAAGGCTCCGAGGGCGGCGTCGCCTCGGCGGGCAGGCGCAGCTTGGTGCCATTGGTCAGCACCACGGCGGCGCGCACCGTCAGGTCGAGCCGGGTCACGAGCCGCACATGGTCGATTTCCGCCACGGGCACCGAAACCGAGCGCGTGCCGGAGAACCAGTCGATGCGGTCTGGATAGAGGTCCGCTCCGGCGGTGCGCGCGGCGTAGAAATCCCATACCGCCGGCAGGCTCAGGACGAACAGGATGCCGATCAGCAGCGGGGCCGCGTCGAACACCGTCCAGCCGATCAGCAGCAGCGCCCATGCGATCAGCAGCGCGATCAGCGTGGACCAAGAGCGGCCCTTGCGCCGGAAGCGGTAGAGCGGCGCCTCCGTCATCGGGCGGGACGGGGGGCGCGCGCTGCGCGCGCGCGCTGGGGCTCTGCCCCAGACCCCGGGATATTTCGGGCCAAAGGAAGACAGGGGCGAGGGCGCCATGCGTCAGACGTGGGACACATCCGGTCAGGCCTTCAGGATGCGCGTGACCATTTCGTTGGTATCGCGGCTCAGACCCTCGGTGGCCGCGATGCGGTCCAGCGCGGCGCGGATCATCTCTTGGCGGCGCGGATCGTAGCGTTTCCACGTCTGGAACAGCGTGCACATGCGCGCGGTGGTCTGCGGGTTCAGCGGGTCGAGCCGGATCAGCCAGTCCGCCAAGAGGCCGTAAGCCATGCCGCTCTCGTGGTGGAAGCCCGCATGGTGCATCCCCAGCGCGCCGAACACCGCGCGGAAGCGGTTGGGGTTGCGGTGGTTGAAATCGGGGTGGCCCGTGAGCCGGTCGGCCTCTGCCGCCGCGTTCACAGGGTCCGCTTCGATCACCTGCAGCGCGAACCACTTGTCCATCACCAGACGGTCGTGCTTCCATTGCTCTTCAAAGGCCGCGAGCGCCGCCGCGCCCTCGCCCGCGCGGATCAGGCAGGCCAGCGCGGCCATTTGCTGGGTCATGTTGGTCGCGCTGTCGAACTGCGCCTGTGCCGCCGCGCCCGCGTCGCGCCGGGTCAGCAGCGATAGCGTGGCGTTGGCCAGCGCGCGGTTGCCCGATTGCTCGGCATCGGGCGCGTAGGGCGCGTCCACCTGATGCGCCGCGTAAAGGCTCGGCAGCACATCCGCGAGACGGTCCGCCAGCGCCTCCTTCATCGCCTCGCTCGCCGTGTAGATCGCCTGCGGGTCGGGCGTGTCACCCGACTGGAACAGCGCGGTCGCCAGTTCCGACTGGCTCGGCAAGCCCAGCATCAGCGCGCGGTAGGCCGGGTCGAGCCCCGCCTCGGTCATCACCGCCGCGATGCCGTCGAGATAGCCTTGGTCGGGGGCGGCCCCGTGGCGGATCGTTGCGAGCAGCGAGGATTTGGCGAGGCTGCGCGCCGCCTCCCAGCGGTTGAACGGGTCGGTGTCATGGGCCAGCAGGAAGGCGTTGTCGGGGCTGTGGTCAAGCATCACCGGGGCGGAAAAGCCGCGCAGGATCGAGGGGACCGGCTTTGCGCCCAGCCCTTCGAAGGTAAAGCTCTGCCGGGCCTCGGTCAGCTCCAGCACCGTGGTCGGCACGGCTTCGTCGCCGTTGGGGGAGATCAACCCGACCGCCACCGGGATCACCTGCGGCTGGGGGTCGGGCGTTGTAGCGGAGGCGGGCAGGGATTGCGAGAGTGTCAGCGTGTAGGTGCCGTCTGTGAAGTCCTCCTCGACGTTCACCGTGGGTGTGCCCGCTTGGCTATACCAGCGCTTGAACTGCGACAGGTCGCGCCCGGTGCTGTCCTCGAACACGCTTAGCCAGTCTTCGATCGTGCAGGCCTGCCCGTCATGGCGTTCGAAGTAGAGATCAAGCGCTTTGGAATAGGCATCAGGGCCGACGAGCGTGTGCAGCATCCCGATGACCTCGGCGCCCTTCTCATAGATCGTCGCGGTGTAGAAATTGTTGATCTCCTGAAAGCTCTCGGGCCGGACCGGGTGGGCGAGCGGGCCCTGATCCTCGGGGAACTGGCGCGCGCGCAGGTCGATCACGTCGGAGATGCGTTTCACCGGGGCCGAGCGCATGTCGGCAGTGAACTGGCTGTCGCGGTAGACCGTCAGCCCTTCCTTCAGACAGAGCTGGAACCAGTCGCGGCAGGTGATGCGGTTGCCGGTCCAGTTGTGGAAATACTCATGGGCGATGATCGCCTCGATGCGCTCGAAATTCATGTCCGTGGCGGTCTCGGGCGAGGCCAGCACGGCCGACGAGTTGAAGATGTTCAGCCCCTTGTTCTCCATCGCGCCCATGTTGAAATCGTCCACGGCGACGATGTTGAACACGTCGAGATCGTATTCGCGGCCATAGACGTCCTCGTCCCACTTCATCGACTTGATGAGGGCTTCGAGGGCGAAGGGGGTCTTGGGCTCATCACCGGGGCGCACCCAGATGTTCAGCTCGACATCCCTGCCCGAGGCGGTGGTGAAGCTGCCGGTGGTGGCGCGGAGGTCCCCGGCCACGAGCGCGAAGAGATAGGCGGGTTTGGGCCACGGGTCATGCCACTCGGCCCAGCCCTCGCCCTGACCGGTGGGGTTGCCGTTCGACAGCAGCACCGGCAAATCACCCTCGATGCGCACGGTGAAGGTGCTCATCACGTCGGGGCGGTCAGGGTAATAGGTGATCTTGCGGAAGCCCTCGGCCTCGCATTGGGTGCAATACATGCCGTTCGACATATAGAGCCCTTCCAGCGCGGTATTGTTCTCGGGGTCGATCTCGACCTCGGCCTCCCATGTGAAGGGCTGGCCGGGCACTGTGACGGTCAGACCCTCGTCCGTGAGGGTGGGGGTGACGACGGCCCCGTCGATCTTGGCCCATTGCAGGTCGAGCTTTTCGCCGTGCAGGAACATCTCGCGGGCTGCCGTCTCGGTCGGCGCAAAGCGGATGCGAGAGACAACGCGGGTGGTGTTCGCGGCAAGGTGGAAGGTCAGATGAACTTCTTCGACGTCCCAGCCAAAGGGCGTGTAGTCTTTGAGGTAAAAGGTCTGAGGGGCGGCGTCGCGCATGGGTCATGTCTCCTTGTTGTGCCAAGAGGTAGGCGCAAAGGCGGGCGGTGACCAGACCTCAGGCGGGGATGGGGGCGCTGCGCTGTCTGCTCCGGAAATTAACTGTTTCTCTCGTAGGGCTTTTGCAGGGACCTGCGCGTCTGTTAACGTTTGACTAACCAAAGTTGCCTGACGCGACCGCTTACATAGAAAGACATTGCCATGTTCAGATCCATTTTAGCCAGTGCTGCGGCCGCTACCTTGCTTGCAACGGGCGCGGAGAGCGCCTCGGTTCATCCCACCAGCTACACCATGCAAAACGGTCAGGGCTCCGGGGTCGGCGGCAGCTTCAGCTACAGAGACGAGAGCTATGACGGCCCCGGCGCGCCGGTTGGCTCCGAACTGGCCTTGCTCAGCGGCGGCACGGGTGATTTGACAGACGGTATCATTCCCACCCAGAACTGGAACGCTGGGGGGCAAGCGGCGGCCACACCCTATGTGGCGTGGGTCTCGATCGACCCAAGGATCACGTTTTTCTTCGACGGGGCGCAGGACTTCCTGTCGGTCACGTTCCATTTTGACGATTCCAATGGGGACGGCGGGGTGCTGCCTCCGAGAAGCGTTGAGATCAATGACAGTTTCCTGTCGCTGGTATCAGATCCGGCAAGCGGCGCGCCCTTCGCGCATGTGATCGACCTGACGGGCGTTGCGCCGTCAAACACGCTTACCTTCGACATCAATCGCCGAGGGAGCTCGTGGGTCTTCTTGAGCGAGGTCACCTTCGAAGCTGCGGCCCCGGTTCCTGTCCCAGCCTCAGGGCTGCTGCTGCTCGGCGGTGTCGCCGGGCTGGCCGCATGGCGCCGCAAGCGCAGCTGAGCTTTTGACAGCCGTCATGCTCCGCTTATCTGAAGGCGCATGACATCCATTCTGTGGTTCAAACGGGATTTGCGGCTGGCCGACCACCCGGCGCTCGTGCGGGCGGCGGAGATGGGGCCTGTGCTGCCGTTTTATATAATCGATCCAGAGATGTGGGCCGAGCCGGATTTCTCCGGACGGCAGTGGCATTTCCTGCTTGAGTGCCTGCAAGACCTTGATGCCCAGCTTGGCGGCCGCTTGGTGATCCGGGTGGGCCGGGCCCCGCAAATTTTGGAAAATTTGCGGTCCGAGACCGGGGCCGTGCGGCTGGTGAGCCATGAGGAGACCGGAAACGGCTGGACATATGCGCGCGACAAGGCGGTGGCGGCGTGGGCGCGGGCCAGTGGCGTGGAGTGGACCGAAGTGCCGCAATCGGGCGTTGTGCGCCGCCTCGACACCCGTGACCGCTGGGCGGCGCGGCGCAATGCGTTTCTGCGCGCGCCCTTGGCGGAGGTGCGGGCCGCAGTGGATTGGGTCTCGGCGCCTTCCGATCCAATCCCTGATCTGCTTGCAGATGAGTGCCCGGCACGCCAGCGCGGCGGGCGTGAAGAGGTGCTGTCGCTCCTGGGCGGGTTTCTGACCGAGCGAGGGCGCACTTACCGCAAAGCCATGTCCTCGCCGCTGGACGGCGAATGGGCCTGCTCGCGCCTGTCGCCGCATCTGGCCTTCGGCACGCTGTCGGGCCGGGAGGCCTCTGTGGCTTGTGCTGGGCGGCAGCGTGAGGTGCGCGGCACGCGCGAGGGCTGGGGCGGCTCGCTCAAGTCCTTTCAGGCCCGCCTCGCATGGCGCGATCACTTCATGCAGAAGCTCGAGGACGAACCCGCGCTTGAGTTTCGCTGCCTGCACTCGGCATATCAGGGCCTGCGGGGCGACGACCGGGACCGCCGCGAGGCATGGGAAAGGGGCGAGACCGGCATCCCTTTCGTCGATGCCTGTATGCGCTTTCTGAACCATACCGGCTGGCTCAACTTCCGGATGCGCTCGATGGTGCAGGCGGTGGCCTCTTACCACCTGTGGCTCGACTGGCGCGCGACCGGGCTGCATCTGGCCCGGCAGTTCACCGATTACGAGCCGGGCATTCACTGGTCTCAGGTGCAGATGCAGTCGGGTACGACGGGGATGAACACGGTGCGCATCTATAACCCGGTCAAGCAAGGCAAAGACCAGGACCCGCAGGGGGTGTTCACGCGGCGATGGGTGCCGGAACTGGCAGAGGTGCCGCTGGAATTCCTGCAGGAGCCGTGGCGCTGGGAGCACGCGTCCCGGCTGCGCTATCCAGCCCCCATCGTGGATGTGGCGGGCGCGGCACGGGCGGCACGGGAGGCGATCTGGGCGGTGCGCAAGGGCGGCGCGTTTCGCGATGAGGCCGCGCGGGTGATCGAGAAACACGCCTCGCGCAAGGACCCTCAAGGCCATTTCGTGAATGACCGCGCGCCCCGCAAACGCAGCGCCAAAGCCGATACGCGGCAGATGGGGTTTGACTTTGGGTGAGGCGGTGAAGACTGTGGTGGGCAGATTGCCCACCCTACGCAGCCGAGAGAGGGTAAGGCATGCCGAAACAGCGTCGTAAATCCGACCTGCCGACCAAGACCTGCGCCACCTGTGGGTTGCCGTTTACATGGCGCAAGAAATGGGAGAAGGTTTGGGACGAGGTGCGCTATTGTTCGGAGCGGTGCCGCCGCTCCAAGGGCGCGGCGGAGAAATTGGCCAGATAATCTGACCGGGCTTGTTGCCTATCGGAAACATTTGTTCTACCTGTGCGCAAACGCCACAGGGGTATATCAATGTATACAGAGAAACACGGGATCAAGGTCGACGCGCAGCTCGTTGACTTCGTTGAGAAAGACGTTCTTCCGGGCCTGAACGTGGGCGCCGATGCGGTCTGGTCGGGGCTGGCCGATCTGATCCGCGACAAGGGCCCGAAAAACCGCGCGCTGCTCGACATGCGCGCCGATCTGCAAACCAAGATCGACGCCTATCACATCGAACATAAGGACGAAACGCGCGATCCGGCGCGCTACAAAGCGTTCCTCAAGGAGATCGGCTATCTCGTGGATGAAGGCCCGGATTTCTCCGCGGACACCGCCAATGTGGATCCCGAGATCGCCCTCACCCCCGGCCCGCAGCTTGTCGTGCCGATCACCAATGCGCGCTTTGCCATCAACGCCGCCAATGCGCGCTGGGGCAGTCTCTACGACGCGTTCTACGGCACCGATGCGATGGGCACGCTGCCCCCCAAGGGCGGCTATGACCGGGGCCATGGCGCGCGGGTCATCGCACGCAGCCGCGTGTTCCTCGACGAAGCCTTCCCCATTGTCGGCACCTCTCATGCGGACGCGCGGCGCTATCATGTCGAGAACGGCGCGCTCATGGTCGATGACATGCCCCTCGCGCAGCCCTCGAAATTCGTCGGCTTCCGGGGCCACCGCAAGGCGCCAAACGCGGTGCTTCTGAAGAACCACGGGCTGCATGTGGAACTGGTCTTCGACCGCACCCACCCGATCGGGGCGCGCGACCAATGCGGGCTGGCGGATGTGCAGATCGAAAGCGCGATCTCGGCGATCATGGATTGCGAGGATTCGGTCGCCTGCGTCGATGCCGAGGACAAGGTGCTGGCCTATCGCAACTGGCTGGGGCTGATGAAGGGTGATCTGGCCTCGACCTTCCAGAAGGGTGGCTCCGAGATGACCCGCCGTCTGGCCGAGGACCGGACCTACGAGACCCCGGATGGCGGCGAGCTGGTGCTCAAGGGCCGCGCGCTGATGCTGGTGCGCAATGTTGGCCATCTGATGACCAACCCCACGATCCTCGATGCGGACGGCAACGAGACCTATGAGGGTCTGATGGACGCGATGATCACCACGCTCATCGCGATGCACGATCTGGGCCGGGACGGGGGCAACTCCACCGAAGGCTCGGTCTATGTGGTCAAGCCGAAGATGCACGGGCCCGAGGAGGTCGCCTTCGCGGACGAGATCTTTACCGCCGTGGAAGCTGCGCTGGGGCTGCCGCAGAACACCGTGAAATTGGGGATCATGGACGAGGAGCGGCGCACATCGGTGAACCTCAGGGAGTGCATTCGCGCCGCCAAATCCCGCGTGGCCTTCATCAACACCGGGTTCCTCGACCGCACCGGCGACGAGATCCACACGTCGATGGAAGCCGGCCCGTTCTCGCGCAAGGACTTCATCAAGCGCAAGACATGGATCGGCGCGTATGAAAATCTTAATGTAGACATAGGCTTGGAGTGCGGCCTTAAAGGGCGCGCGCAAATCGGCAAGGGGATGTGGGCGGCACCCGATGCGATGGCCGCGATGCTGGAGCAAAAGATCGAGCATCCCAAGGCCGGCGCGACCT
The DNA here is from genome assembly GCA_965656085.1 of uncultured Aliishimia sp. Classification (GTDB taxonomy): domain Bacteria; phylum Pseudomonadota; class Alphaproteobacteria; order Rhodobacterales; family Rhodobacteraceae; genus Aliishimia. The sequence goes on from CBFHJA010000012.1 coordinate 69,435, forward strand.
GCGCATGGGTGCCGTCGCCCACAGCCGCGACGCTGCACGCGCTGCATTACCACAAGATCGACGTGCTGGCGGTGCAGGACAAGCTCAGCACCGGCGGGCGGCGCGCGCATCTCGACTATCTGCTGGATATCCCGCTGGCCTCCTACCAGAAATGGACGAATGAGCAGATCATGCGCGAGGTGGAGAACAACGCGCAGGGCATCCTCGGCTATGTGGTGCGCTGGATCGATCAGGGCGTGGGCTGTTCCAAGGTGCCCGACATTAATAACGTGCCTCTGATGGAAGACCGCGCCACCTGCCGGATTTCCTCGCAGCACATCGCCAACTGGCTGCACCACGGGGTGGTGAGCAAGGACGACGTCATGGGCGCAATGAAGAAGATGGCCGCCGTGGTCGATGAGCAGAATGCGGGCGACCCGCTCTATCATCCGATGGCGCCGGGCTTTGACGGGATTGCCTTCAAGGCGGCGTGCGAGTTGGTCTTCGAAGGGCGGGTGCAACCTTCGGGCTATACCGAGCCGGTGCTGCACCGGCGTCGCCTCGAATTGAAGGCTGCCGCAAGCTGAGAGGGCGGGAGCGAGGGGCCAGCCCCTCACACTCCCCGGGATATTTTTGACCAAACGAAAACAGGAAGGTTGTGACCAGATGGCAATCACATTGCGCAAGGCCCGGACGATCATTCGCAAAGCGCTGGAGAATGGCGCGGAGCTTGAGTTGAAACCGCTCTCGGTGGTGGTGCTCGATGCGGGCGGGCATGTGCAGGCCTTCGAGCGCGCCGACGGGGCCGCGCCGGGGCGGTTTGCCATTGCCCATGGCAAGGCCTATGGGTCGGTGATGCTCGGCATGGCGGGCACGGCGCAGATGGCGCGGGCCGAGCAACAGGCCTATTTTATGGCGGCCGCCAACGGGGTTTTCGGCGGGCAGGTCGTACCGGTGCCCGGCGGGGTGCTGGTGCGCGACAAGAAAGGCGCGGTGATCGGGGCGGTTGGCGTGACTGGCGATACCTCCGACAATGACGCGATTGCGGCCATGGCCGGGATCGAGGCCGCCGGGCTGATCGGAGAGATCTGACACGCTTATCTGTTGAGCATGTGCACACATGCAGGGCCCTGTCTGCACGGCGGGGCCTTAACCTTTTCGGAACTGCGCTCTATGTATGCAGGATCAGCAATTTCAGAGGGCATTATGGCGCGCGCGACACATCGGCCTCGCATCGGGATCATCGGCAATCGCTACCTGATCAACGATCAGTACCCGGCCCATTCGGTGGGGATGATGAATACCGAGGCGGTAGCGCAGGTCGCCGAGTGTATGCCGCTGATGATTCCCTCCGATCCGGGTCTGGTCACGACGGGCGAATTGCTCGATGCCTTCGACGGGTTTGTCTTCACCGGTGGGCGCCCGAACGTGCATCCTGAGGAATATGGCGAGCAAGAGACCGAGGCGCATGGCGCCTTCGACCGCAAGCGCGACACGGTTGCGCTGCCCCTGATCCGGGCGCTGATCGAACGCGGGCAGCCGTTTCTGGGCATTTGCCGGGGGTTTCAGGAGGTCAATGTCGCGATGGGTGGCACGCTGCACCCTGAGATCCGCGAGTTGCCGGGTCGGATGAACCATCGCATGCCCCCGGATGGCACGCTTGAGGAGAAATTCGCCCTGCGCCATCCGGTGCATTTTGCCGAAGGCGGCCCGTTCCATCGGCTGATGGGTGCGACCGAGGTTATGACCAACACGCTGCACGGGCAGGGGATCAAGACAGCCGGTGCGCGCGTGACGGTCGACGGGCACGCACCCGACGGCACGCCCGAGGCGATCTATATCGACGGCGCGGCGGGTTTGGCGCTCGCGGTGCAATGGCATCCGGAATACAAGGCCGCCGAGGATCCGGTCTCGCGGCCCCTCTTCTCGGCCTTGGGGGACGCGGCGCGCGCTTGGGCTGCGGGCGAGCGGCCGGGCGTTTTGCGGTCCGCGTAGTCTCGGGGCTGTCCGGGTTCCGGTCGCTGGCGCGATCCGGGCCAAAAAAGGGGCTCTGCCCCCGAGAATATTTTTGTCAGAAGGAAAACAAGGGGCCTGGGAGTGGGCGCCTGCGCCTTTGGAACGCGGCTTTGCTGTGGGCGCCGTCAGGCGCTGCGCTGGCGGGGCTGCTGCACTTTGGCTTTTGCCATTGGTAGAATCAGGCCGTGCAGCACCTCTTGTCCACGCTCGGGTGGATCGAAGGACAGAGTTTCGGGCACGTAATGCGGGTCGCGGTGGCGGTGGATGGAGCTATGCAGCCAGTCCTGCGGCGTCCGCACCAGCCCCTCGGCGACCGGCGCGGAGTGGATGAAGTCGCATCGCAGGGCATAATCGGCGGGGTTCGTGATGAGATGCGTGTCGAAACCCGGCTCCCAGATCCCCTTGCCCTCGCGCCGCACCCGGGCTGCATCGCGCCCGTCGGGGCTCGGCAGGCCCTTGGAAAACGTGGCTTTGAGCATGGACCAGCGGTTCGAGTAATCGGCGTCCCCGGCCGGCAAGGTCCAGATCATGTGGAGCGTGGCCGGCAGGATGACGGCGGCGTCGATGCGGAACGGGTGGCGGGCTTTCGTGGCCCGGGTGGCGGCGCGCAGATGGCCGACCTCGCGGATCAGCAGGTCGGAGCCGGGATCGAGCAGGCGCGCGGTGAAGAAATAGGTGCCGCCGGGCAGTGATAGGTGTTTGCGAGTCATGCCCCAACCCTGCCAGAGCAGGGTTAGCAAAGCGTGAATCGCTACATCATGCCGCCCGCGATCTCGATCGCCTGTCCGTTCACCGAGGCAGAGCGCGCATCCACAAGCCACATCGCCGTGGCCGCCACCTCTTCGGGCAGGATCAGGCGCTTGTGGCGGTTCACCTTTACCATCATCCCGCGCGCCTCCTCCTCGCTCACGCCCGCGCGTTGCGAGATCGATTCCGTGTTGCGCTCCACGATCGGCGTGTCGACATAGCCCGGGCAGATCGCGTTGAACGTGTAGGGTGTGCGGATGTAATCCTCGCTCAAGCCCCGCGTGAGCCCGATCAGCCCGTGTTTGGAGGCGGTATAGGCCGGCGCGCCGGGCAGGCCGCGCAGTCCCGCTACCGAAGCCAGCGTGATCACCCGGCCCCAATCGGTGGTCTCCATCGATCGCATCGCCTCGCGGATCATTAGAAACGCGCCGTCGAGATTGGTCGCCATGATGTTGCGCCAATAGTCCATGTCCATCTTCAGGAGCGTCTTGCCCTCGGCGATGCCCGCGTTGGCCACGCAGATCTGGATCGGCCCGCTGGCCTCCACCGCCGCCGCCACCGTGTCGACTATGCTGTGCTCGTCGCGCACATCCATCGCCCGCCCGGTCATCCTAGGCCCGGCCACCGCGTCGAGCACCTCTTGGCGCCGCCCTGTAATGGTGACTGCCGCACCGGCCTCCGCCAAGGCCTGTGCGATGGCAAGGCCGATGCCCGTGCCGCCGCCGGTGATAAACGCGTGTTTGCCCGAAAGATCCATGAACTGTCCTCCCTGATATGCCGGTGCGCGCAGCCTGCGCGGCGCGGCCCGGAGACACAAGAGGGGGGCGGCGGGACGTGGCGGCAGGGATGGGGCGGCAAGGCCGGGGATGTCCCGGCTCTCCTGCTGCGCGCTCAGAGGCTCTTCAACAAGACCTTCTGAATTTCCGGCACGGGCATCTCTGCAAGCTCCTTGTCCAACTCCGCCGTGACCTGCGTTTTCAGATCCTCCGGCAGGGCGCGGCGCAGAAGGCCGAGAAAGGACGGGGGCGCGGCGAGTGTCAGCTCGTTGATCGGGTGTCGCGCGTGACGGCGGGCCATGGCCCCTACGACCGCGTCGGCGAAGGCCTCGGCTTGCCGTGCGCCCACATCCGTGCTCTCCATCGCGCTGCGCGACACGCCCGCCGCGCCGCCATCGAAGCGCCGGCCCGGACGGTCGGACTCCTCCGTGGTTCGCGGCAAGTCCGCGGCGTCCAGATGGCTCTCAATCTCCAGGCGCGGCTCAGCAACGGCGCCCCTATTCGTCAGAAACAACGCTTTTTGCGCATCGCAGACCACGATCAGGGCGTCTTTCGGTATTCGGATGATTTTCGACATCAAGACCTCTTCGGTTGTTTGAGCGCTCGGGGCGCGCCTGATGGTGAGCAGGGTATCCGATCCGCCGGGCGACGAATTGATCCATCTCAGGGCGCGCGTGCTCTTGTGCCCGGCGCCGCTTCGCCGCAAGGTGCCGGGAATGAACCTGCCGCTGTCCAAACTGATCGACATGCCCCCCCTGTGGCTGCTGGGCTTTGCCGTGCTGGTCTGGGGGCTTGGGGCGCTGGTGCCGTTTGAGACCGGATCGCCGGGGCTGCGCTGGCTCGGGACCGGGCTGGTGACGGCGGGCTGCGCGTTGATCCTCTGGGCGGCGTGGGAGTTTCGCCGCCAGCGCACGACGATCATCCCGCACCAGCCGCCCACGGCGCTGGTCGAGACCGGCCCGTTCGCGTTCTCGCGCAACCCGATCTATCTCGCCGATGCGGTGATCCTCACAGGGCTTGCCCTGCGCTGGGATATCCTGCCGGGGGTGCTGCTGGTGCCGGTGTTCATCTGGGTGATTCAGACGCGCTTCATCGTGGCCGAGGAAGCGCGCCTCGAAGCGGCGTTTCCGACCGAATTTGCGCGCTACGCGGCAAAAACGCGGCGCTGGCTGTGACAAAAGCGCCAACGACCCGACGTTAGGGAAAGGTATACTTATGTATGCCGCCCCGGCTCTTGTGCATTTTCCTGCGCCGCACTAGTGGAATTCAGCCATGTATGGGCCATGTCTTGGCCCCAGACAGACGAGAAGGGGGATGTTCGGTGAAAATCGGAACACCAAAGGAGACGTTCAAGGGCGAAAATCGCGTGGCGATGACCCCGGACAGCGCCAAGGAACTTCAGAAATTGGGTCATGACTGCGTCATCGAAGCCGGAGCGGGCGAGGCCGCCGGGTTCGCCGATGCCGATTACGAGGCCGCCGGGGTCGAGGTCGTCAAGACCGCCGCCACCCTGTGGAAGAACGCCGAGATCGTGGCCAAGGTGCGCGTGCCCAGTGACGCCGAGATGAAAAAACTCCGCGAAGGCCAGACGCTGATCTCGTTTTTCAGCCCGGTCGCGGATGAAGACAAGATGAACGATGCCGCCGAGAAGGGTGCGACCGTCATCGCGATGGAGATGATCCCCCGGATCTCCCGCGCACAAAAGATGGACGCGCTGTCGTCGATGGCCAATATCGCGGGCTACCGCGCCGTCATCGAAGCGGGCAGCAACTACGGCCGTTTCTTTACCGGTCAGATCACCGCAGCGGGCCGCGTGCCCCCGGCCAAGGTTCTGGTCGTGGGTGCGGGCGTTGCGGGTCTTGCGGCCATCGGGACCTCAACGTCGCTCGGCGCGATCACCTACGCCTTCGACGTGCGCCCGGAAGTGGCCGAACAGGTCGAATCGATGGGCGCCGAATTTGTCTATCTCGATTTCGAGGAAGAGCAGACCGACGGTGCCTCTACCGGCGGCTATGCCTCGGTGTCCTCGCCGGAATTCCGGGAAGCCCAGCTTGCCAAGTTCCGCGAGCTTGCGCCTGACATGGATATCGTGATCACCACCGCGCTGATCCCGAACCGCGAAGCCCCTGAGCTGTGGACCGAGGACATGGTCGCGGCGATGAAACCCGGCTCCGTGATCGTGGACCTTGCCGCCGAGAAGGGCGGGAACTGCAAACTCACCGTCATGGACGACAAGATCGTCACCGAGAACGGCGTGACCATCATCGGCTACACGGATTTCCCGTCCCGCATGGCATCGCAATCGTCCTCGCTCTACGCCACCAACATCCGTCACCTGATGACCGATCTGACGCCGGAAAAAGACGGTGTGGTCAATCACAACATGGATGACGATGTGATCCGCGGCGCGACCATCACGCATGAAAAGGCCGTGACCTTCCCGCCGCCGCCGCCGAAAGTGGCGGCGATCGCGGCGCAGCCGAAGAAGGAAGCGCCCAAGGAGCTGACCGCCGAAGAAAAACGCGCGCAAGAGGTTGCCGAGTTCAAGAAGCAGACCCAGACACAGGTCACGCTGCTGGGCGTCGCCGGTGCGCTGGTGCTCGGCGTGGGGCTCATCCCCGGTATGCCAGCCTCCTTCATGCAGCACTTCATCGTGTTCGTTTTGTCGGTCTTTATCGGCTTCCAAGTGATTTGGAACGTGGCGCACAGCTTGCACACTCCGCTGATGGCCGTGACCAACGCGATCTCTTCGATCATCATTCTGGGCGCGCTGATCCAGATCGGATCGAGCAACCTGTTAATCACCCTCCTTGCCGCACTGGGGGTCTTCATGGCCTCGGTGAACATCTTCGGTGGGTTCCTCGTGACACGGCGCATGCTCGCCATGTTCCAGAAGTCGTAAGGAGTAGGGAACAATGGAAAACGCATTCACGATTGCGGCCTATGTGGTCGCGGCGGTCCTGTTTATCCTGTCTTTGGGCGGTCTGAGCGGGCAAGAAAGCGCGAAACGCGCGGTATGGTATGGCATTGCGGGCATGGCGGTCGCCGTGCTGGCAACGATGTTCGGCCCCGGCTCCGGCCTGTGGCTGGCATCGCTGGTGCTCATCGCGGGCGGTGCTGCGGTGGGCTACCAACTCGCCACCCGTGTGCAGATGACGCAGATGCCGGAGCTTGTGGCGATCATGCACTCGCTCGTCGGTCTCGCGGCGGTCTTCGTCGGCTTCAACGCCGATCTGATGATCAACAGCGTGGCGGCGCTCAGTGCAGCCTATGATGGCGAAGCCGTTGCGGGCCCGAACGGACTGCCGCTCTTCCCGCTGGCGAAGGACACTGTGGAAGGGCTGTCGGCCTTTGGTCAACTCATCGCCAAGAAAACCAGCGTCGAGATCGGCATCCTGCGGGTCGAGTTGGTGCTCGGCATCTGGATTGGCGCGGTGACCTTCACCGGCTCCGTGATTGCCTATGCCAAGCTGGCTGGCGGCTCCTCGCTTCTGCCGTTCCAAGTGGACACGGGTGCCAAGCAATTCCCCGGCGGTCACATGCTGAACGCTGCGGCGGCGGCCGGCTCGCTGCTGCTGGCGATCATGTATCTGGGCGGCTCGGGCTCGTGGACGCTGGTTCTGCTGACCCTGCTGGCGCTCTTCATCGGCTACCACCTGATCATGGGCATCGGTGGAGCCGACATGCCGGTCGTGGTCTCCATGCTCAACAGCTATTCCGGCTGGGCGGCGGCGGCCATCGGCTTCTCGCTTGGCAACGATCTGCTGATCGTTGTGGGCGCGCTGGTGGGCTCCTCGGGCGCGATCCTGTCCTACATCATGTGTAAGGCGATGAACCGCTCCTTCGTGTCGGTGATCCTCGGCGGCTTCGGCGGCGCGACAGGTGAGCAGATGGCGGTGGAAGGCGAACAGGTCGCCATCGAGGCCGAGGGCGTGGCGCAGGCTCTGAACGAGGCAGACAGCATCGTGATCATCCCCGGCTACGGCATGGCGGTGGCGCAGGCGCAGACTGCTGTGGCGGACCTGACCAAGAAGCTGCGCGCCAAGGGAAAAACCGTGCGCTTCGCGATCCACCCTGTGGCGGGCCGTCTGCCCGGGCACATGAACGTGCTGCTGGCGGAAGCGAAGGTGCCCTATGACATCGTGCTGGAGATGGACGAGATCAATGACGACTTCCCGGACACCGATGTGTCCATCGTCATCGGCTCGAACGACATCGTGAACCCGGCGGCACAAGAAGACCCGAACTCCCCGATTGCCGGGATGCCGGTTCTGGAATGCTGGAAGTCCAAACAGGTCTTCGTGTCCAAGCGCGGGCAGGGGACGGGCTACTCCGGTATCGAGAACCCGCTGTTCTTCAAGGACAACACCCGGATGTTCTACGGCGACGCCAAGCAGTCGCTGGACAAGCTGTTGCCGCTGATCGACTGAAACCGGCCACGTTGTAAGATGATAGCACCTCGCCCTCGGGCGGGGTGTTTTTGTCTGGGGCGGGGCAGCGCAGTTGCGGCACGCCGAGCCGCGGCGTGGCGATCTATTTCTCGACTTCCTGCCGGAGCCGCCGGATCAGGGCCCAGACCAGCAGCACCACCGGCAGGGTGATCGCTGCGGTCAGCATCCCTTTGCTGAGCCCTGTCGCCTCTTGCAACGGGTAGAGCGCATAAGAACCCAGCGAGACCGCGTAATAGCTGATCGCCACCACCGAGAGCCCCTCGACCGTGCGCTGCAGTCGCAGTTGCAGGTCCGAGCGTTTGTCCATGCTCTCCAAGAGCGCCTGGTTCTGCGCCGACCGTTCCACATCGACACGCGTGCGAAGCAGGTTCGCGGCCCGGATCGAGCGGCCCGACATGGCCCCCAGCCGCCGCTCGGCGGATTTGACGGTGCGCATTGCGGGCTCGTAGCGGCGCATCATGAACTCGGCAAAGCTCTGACGCCCTTTGAAGCGATCCTCGCGCAGCGCGTCGATGCGTTGGTTCACGATGGCCTCGTAGGCCCCGGTCGCCCCGAATCGGAACGAGCAATCCGCCGATTGCTTTTCCAGCTCGGCGCTGATCTCCAGAAGTTGGTCGAGGGTCTCCTCGGCAGGCGCGCCGCCACCGGCCATGCGGCCCATGAGCTGGGTGAGCCGGGTGTCGAGATCGTTGAGTTGCGTGCCGATAGAGCGGGCGCGGGCGAAGCCCAGCATGGACATGGACTTGTAGATCTCGATCTCGCAGAGCCGTTGCACGATGCGCCCGATCCGTCGCTCGCCGGTACCTTCCGTGGCGAAGACCACGAAGCGCATGTGCCCGGCGCTGTCGATGCGGAAATCGCCGGCCACGACGGCATCGTCGTCGAGCACTCGCGAGACGGCAAGGCTCTCGGGCACGAACCACCCGCCGAGCTTCTCGTTGATCTCGGAATCCGTGGGCCGCCCCTCGATCCGCAACAGCGCGGAGGTCACACGCTGTCCCGGTGCGCTTTCGATCCAGTCGGTGGGGAAAACCTCGAAGACGTCTGGATCGAAGGGCTTTTCGCTCAACCCGTCGGTGAAGGCGGTATACGTCACGAATTCGGTGTGTTGTTCCCACTTCAGGTAGTGCCGCCCGATCTGACCGTAGTAGTGCGTGGCGTCGGGTTGCGGGTGCGGCGCGCCGTGGCGGTCCAGAAGCGCGATCAGATGGGCCATGTCCTGCGCCCGGTCCCGCGTGGCGGACTTGCCGGGTTGCTTGAACGCAACGAAGGCGGCCATATGCGGCGGCTCCATGGCCGGGAACGGGCGGGCATGCAGTTCGTTGGCAAGCTGGTAGCGGAGCGGATGGTCTTGAATCGGGTTCATCGGGGCGCGGTCTTTCACTGATCTATCTTTTGACATAGCCGCTCAGTGGGAAAATGCAATGAAATTTACCCATTCAAATCAATGTGTTATGCGAATACAACTGCATACCGCCCAAAACCCGCGCAGCAACAGGGAATTTTCCAGCATTGCCAGCGCCTTATACCCCCGGTGCGGTGGACGGCGGCGCACGGCAGCGCTAGAACACCGGAGCAGCAGGGGAGGCAGGTTAATGAAACAGCGTAAACTCGGGGCGAACGGGCCGGAAATCGGCGCAATCGGCTATGGCGCGATGTCCTTCTCGGACATGTACGGGCCCACCAACGAAGCTGAAAGCCATGCCATTCTCGACGCGTGTCGCGACTGGGGCGTGACCCATCTGGACACCGCGAATGTCTACGGCATGGGCAAATCCGAGCGCGCTATCGGGTCCTATCTCGCCGCCAATCCCGGTGCGAAGGACGAGTTCATCATTGCCACCAAGGCCACGATCACCCGCGACGCCGACGGCAACCGCTGCTTCGACAACTCCGCCGAACACCTCGAAGCCGAACTCGACGGCTCGTTGAAACGGCTTGGGGTGGACTGTGTGGACCTGTTCTATGCCCACCGCCGCGACCCACGCTTTACGCCCGAAGAGACTGCGGAGCATCTCGGGCGGTTGGTGGAGAAGGGCAAGACCCGCGCTATCGGCCTCAGCGAGGTCGCGCCCTCAACGCTGCGCCGCGCTCATGCCGCATTCCCCGTGGCTGCCGTGCAGTCGGAATACTCGCTCTCCACACGCTACCCAGAGCTTGGGCTGGTACAGGCCTGTGCCGCTCTGGGCGTCGCCATGGTGGCCTTCTCACCGGTTGGCAGGTCGCTGCTGACCGACAATCCGATTGCGCCCGCTGCCATTCCGAGCCTGCCTTTCCTCGCCCGGAATCCACGCTTCATCGAGCCGAACCTGCGCGAAAACCTGCGGATCACGGATGCGTTCCGAACGTTGGGCGCCGAAATGGGCACCAGCGCCGCCGCGCTGGCCAATGCGTGGCTTCTGGCGCAGGGTGAGCATGTGATCCCGATCCCCGGCACGCGCTCGGTGGAGCATTGGCGCGAATGCGTGGCGGGGGCGGAACTGAACCTCTCTGCGGACGATCTGGAGCGCATCGAGACCGTGCTGCCAGTGGGCTGGGCCCACGGTGACCGCTATTCGGACGCGCAATGGATCGGGCCAGAGCGCTACTGCTGAGGGCGGGATCGTCAGGCCGTACTGCGCGCTCTCCAAGCCTCCTGACAGCAACCTCTCGTCCCGGTTCCGGAGGCTCTGTCAGAACTCCCGGAGGCTGGTGGACGCAGCATTGATCTGCGAGGCCCCGGGTGGGGCGAGGGCAGGGGCAAGGTCAGCGTCCGCGGATACGGGGATCGAGCGCGTCGCGGAGCCCGTCGCCGAGGTAGTTCACAGACAGCACCGTCAGCGAGATCGCAATGCCCGGAAGCATCACCCGTTCGGGGAATTGCTCCATCCGGTCCACCGCATCGGCCAAGAGTTTGCCCCAAGTGGGGAAGTCCGAGGGGAAGCCCACGCCAAGGAACGAAAGCGCGCTTTCGGTGATGATCGCCGTCGCCAGCCCGAGGGTCGCGGACACCATGATCGGGGAGATCACGTTTGGCAGCAAATGGCGGCGGATGATCGCGTTGTTCGAGGTGCCGATGGAGCGCGCCGCGAGCACGAACTCGCGCTCCTTCAGGGCCAGCACATCGCCGCGTACGATCCGGGCGGTCTGCATCCATGAGGTCACGCCGATGATCGCCACGATCAGGATGAACATGCCGCCCTCCGGGCCGAACCGGCCGCGCAAGGGCTCACGGAACAGCGTCACCGCCACCAGCGTGATCGGCAGGATCGGCAGCGACAGCACCAGGTCGGTGAAGCGCATCAGAAGGCCGTCCATCTTGCGGAAAAAGCCCGCGCTCACGCCAATCAACGTGCCGATCAACACCGAGAGTACCATCGCGATCCAGCCCACCGCCATCGACACTCGGCCTCCGGACAGAAGCTGCGCGAGGATATCGCGGCCAAGCTGGTCCGTGCCGAACGGGTGGCCCCAAGACACCTTGGCATCCTGATCCCAGAGCCAGACGAAGATCGGGCGCATATCCTTAGAGCGGATGTCGAGCTTTTGCGGATCGAGCGTCCAGATCCACGGCCCGAAGATCACCGCGAGGGTGATGAAGAGTAGAAAGCCACCACCCCAGACCGCGCCCTTGTGCTTGCGGAATTGTTGCCAGACCTCTTTCCATTGCGACTGAGCCTCCTTGGCAGGCTCCTTGTCCTGTAGCGCGCCGAAGGTGACGATTTCTTCCTCGGTGGTGTTCGGATTGTCAGTCATAGCGGATCCTTGGGTCGAGCAGACCGTAAAGCATGTCGGCGATGATGTTGAACACGACGATCAGGATGGCGAAGATGAATGTCAGCGTCATCACCATCGGCAGGTCGTTGGCCTGCAGCGCGGTGATCAGAAGTTGGCCGATGCCATTCACCTTGAAGATCACCTCGGTGATGATCGCGCCGCCGAAGATGTTCGGCACGTTGAGCGCGATCACAGTGACCACGGGGATCATCGAGTTGCGCACCACGTGAGACAGGACCACGGTGCGTTCCTTGAGGCCCTTGGCGCGGGCGGTGCGCACATAGTCCTGATTGAGGTTGTCGAGCATAGAGGCGCGCATGAAGCGGTTGAGCTGCGCGGTGATCTGCAGCGCCAGCACCATCACCGGCAGCACCATCTGGGCCAACTGGACCTTGAAGGAGGCCCAGTCCTCGACGACATGCACCGTGTTGTAGACCGAGGGCAGCCAGCCGAGCTGCACCGCGAAGATCACGATCAGCAGGGGGCCGGTGAAGAAGGGCGGGATCGAAAAGCCGACCATGGACACGAAGGTGCCGACATTGTCGAAGGTCGAGTATTGCCGATAGGCCGAGTAGATGCCGATCGGAATCGCGATCAGAACAGCGACCACATAGGCCACGCCAACCACCCACAGGGTCTGCGGGATACGCTGGATTACGATGTCCATGACCGGCGAGCGGGTCTGCCAGGAGATCACGCGAAGTTTGCCTTCGGAGAAACTGGTGCCGAACATATAGTCCATTAGGACCTGCGGTTCGATCCAGAAGAACTGCACGATCCACTTCCAATACTGGATGTGGAGCGGCTGACCGAGGCCGAGCGCCTCGCGCATCTTCTCCTTTACCTCAGGCGGAACCGTGAGTGGCACCTGCGCCATGGGATCGCCCGGGGCGAGTTGCAGGAGCATGAAAATGGCTAGGCTGATGAATAAAAGCGTCGGGACTGCGAGGACCAGTCGTCGGATCATGTAGGTGAGCATGCGCGGCGCCTTTATGCGTCAGTCTTTTTGTCGTTGGATCGGATGAGTGTAGGAGCTGCGGAAGTGGAGCGCTCCAAAAAAGAGAAGGGCGGCGCGAGCAAAGCCCCGCGCCGCCTGCTTTTTCATCAGTCCATGCGGTACCAGTCCGCAACATTCCACAGCTCAGAGTCCCACACGTTCAGGACAACCCCGCCGAGGGTGTTCGCGTGCGCGGACAGCCGGCCCCGGTGCACCAGCGGGATCATGGCGCCGTTCTCGACGGCCATGTCATTGAGCTGGCGACCGATCTCGCCGCGCTCTTCTGCACCTGCCGTGGTGGTCAGAGTCGCATAGAGCTCGTCATATTCCGGCATGCAGAAGCGGGAGATGTTCTCACCCTGCCACTGGGTTTCCGGACGCGGGGCCTTGTCGCAGAGCATGTTGCCCAGATAGGCCTGCGGGTCGGTGCCGTTGAAAGTATTCGCGTACATCTCGACGTCCGCGTAGAACTTCTGGAACGTGTCCGGGGAGCCCGGGTCGCCGCCGAAGAACACGGATGCGTTCACGTTGCGCAGCTCGGTTTCGATACCGATCTGGCTCCACCAATCCTTGATCAGCGCCTGGAAGTCCTGACGGACGGCGTTGGTCGAGGTCTGGTAGAGGATCGACATCGGCACGCCATTGGCTTCACGGATGCCGTCGCCGTCGGTGTCGACAAATCCGGCCTCGTCGAGCATCGCATTGGCGCCTTCGATGTCCTGCGTGGAGCAATCGAAGGTCTCGGAGTTGTAGATCGCCGGAGCCGGGACCCAGTTGCAGGTCACTTTACCCGCTTGCCCATAGCCGATTTCCACCAGCAGCGGACGGTCGATGGCCATGGACATCGCCTTGTAGACCGCAGGCTCGCGTAGGAACGGGTGCGGATGCGCGGCAGTGGAGCGCTCGCCTTCCGGCAGGGACGGATCGGCCCATGTCTGGTTCAGCATGATGCGCTCGACGAGCGGGCCGAAGCCAGCCACCGGCGTGCCCATGCCGCCCTCTTCCATATTCGCGATCACATCGGGCGCCAACTGCAGGTTCCACGCGTAGTCGAACTCGCCGGTTTCCATTACCGCGCGGCCCGCTGCCGTCGCATCGCCGCCGCCTTTGAAGGTCACGGTCGCGAAGGCCGGTTTCGCCGGGTCACGATAGTTCTCGTTCGCGGCCATGGTGATCACGTCGTTCGGGCGGAACTCGGTGACCACGAACGGGCCGGTGCCGATCGGGTTGAAGTTCTCGGTCGTGCATTCGGGGGCTTTCGCGCCCATGCAATCGGCGAACTGGGCCGCTTGGATGATCGGGCTTTCACCGCCGACGAAGGGGCCATAGGGGAACGGGGTCGGCTTGTCGAAGTTCACCACCACGGTCAGATCGTCGGGGGTGTCCACGGAGGTCACACCGTCGAACTTGGTCAGCTGCGCGCAGCCGCCTTCGGGATGGGTGCAGTATTCGTAGGTGAACTTGACATCCGCCGAGGTGAAGGGCGTGCCGTCGGACCATGTCAGCCCCGGCGTGATTTTCCATGTGATCGAAGTGAGGTCTTCGGAGACACCGCCATTGGCCACGGTGGGCACTTCGTCCACGAGCCATGGCACGAGGTTGCCGTTCTCGTCATAGCGTGCGAGCGGTTCGATGACCATCGAGGCTGCCTCAACGTCTTTCGTGCCGCCCGACAGGAACGGGTTCATGATCGACGGTGCTTGCCAGTAGATGATCGACACATTGCCGTCGCTGGCGCGCTCGGCGAATGCCATCGGTGCAAGCGCAGTGCTGGCAATAGCCCCCATGAGTAGGGTCTTGAGTTTCATTATACTCTCCTTGTTGAACGCCCCGGGAGGCGCCTTTTTTCAGGCCATGCAGGATGGCCGGCTCGTTGCGGCTTGGGCGTGCTTGTGCGCATGCAAGAATACAGGTGCAGGCATCCCCCGAAACCGAATATGCGTATCGAAACAGCTTTTGGCGAAAATGCAAGCCTTTCAAAAACGTGACCTGCGGGAAATCTTGCATCGCATTTGACACTGCCAGCCGCTTGCGCATAGCGTTCTTGGCAACGACCGCCCGGCATGGAGCGGCGCGCTCCAACAGGATGGCCAGATGCTAGACCAGACCGACACCAGACCCGTCGCCGAGATCAAGAGCCTGCGGGTGGAATTTCAGACCAAGGACGGCCCGGTCGTCGGGGTCGAGGATGTCTCCTTCGATATCAAGGCCGGCGAGACCGTCTGCGTGGTGGGCGAATCCGGGTCCGGCAAGTCGGTGTCCTCGCTCTCGCTGATGCGCCTTGTGGAGTTCGGCGGCGGCACCATCGCGGGCGGTGAGCTTCTGTTCGACCGCAAGGATCACGAGGCCATCGACCTCGCCAAGACCCCGCAGGACCTGATGCGCTCCATTCGCGGCAACGAGATCGGGATGATCTTTCAGGAGCCGATGACCGCGCTCAACCCGGTCTTCACAGTGGGCCGGCAGCTCACCGAGGGGCTGCGCCTGCACAAGGGTCTGAGCCAGAAGCAGGCGGACGAACGTGCGCTGGACCTATTGCGTCAGGTGCGGATTCCCGAGCCGGAACGCCGCCTCAAGCAATACCCGCATGAGCTTTCGGGGGGGATGCGCCAGCGTGTGGTGATCGCCATGGCGTTGGCCTGCGAGCCCCGCCTGCTCATCGCAGACGAGCCCACCACCGCGCTGGACGTGACCATCCAAGCCGAAATCCTCGCCCTGATGGACCGCCTCAAGCGCGAGACCGGCACCGCCGTGATGTTCATCACTCATGACATGGCGGTCGTGGCTCAGATGGCCGACCGCGTGGTCGTGATGTTCCGCGGCAACAAGGTCGAGGAAGGCCCGGTCGAGCAAATCTTCAACGCCCCAAAGCACCCTTACACAAAGGCGCTGCTCGCCGCCGTGCCCAAGCTCGGCGAGATGCAGGGCAAGGCTGCGCCGGAGCCGATGAAACTCTTCGGCGTCAAGGACCAGCAGATCGCACCGATTCCCGGTACGCAGGAAACGCTGCTCACCGTCAAGAACCTCACCACGCGCTTTCCGGTCAAGGGGGGCTTCCTGCGCCGCACGGTCGCCAACGTGCATGCGGTCGAGGACGTGTCTTTCACGATCAACAAGGGCCAGACCTTAAGCTTGGTGGGCGAGTCGGGCTGCGGCAAGTCCACTGCCGGGCGCTCGCTCCTGCGCCTCGTGGAGCCGCTCTCGGGATCCATCGACCTCGCGGGAACGGACATTCTGGCGCTCTCGCCCTCGCAATTGCGCGAAAAGCGGCGCGACATGCAGATGATCTTTCAGGACCCCTTCGCCTCGCTGAATCCGCAGATGCAGCTGGCCGATCAGGTCGCTGAGCCGATCCACAATTTCGGCACTTTGAAGGGCGGCGATGTCACCAAACGGATCGAGATGCTGTTCGACCGGGTGGAGTTGCCGCGCTCTTTCATGCGCCGGTATCCGCATGAGCTCTCGGGTGGCCAACGCCAGCGCGTCGCCATCGCCCGGGCGCTCGCGCTGAACCCCAAGCTCATCATCTCTGACGAAGCCGTCTCCGCGCTCGACGTGTCCGTGCAGGCGCAGGTGCTCAACCTGATGATGGAATTGCAGGCCGAGATGGACCTGTCGTTCCTGTTCATCTCCCATGACATGGCCGTGGTGGAGCGCGTCTCGCATTATGTGGGCGTGATGTATCTGGGCCGCATCGTCGAGCTTGGCCCCCGTGCCCGGGTCTTCGAGAACCCTCAGCACCCTTATACGCAGGCGCTGATGCGCGCGGTGCCGATTGCCGACCCGGGCAAGCGGAAGTCGGAAAAAGACCTCAACTTCAAGCCAATCCCGTCACCTATCCACCCGGTGGGCTATGAGCCCGAACCTTCGGTCTACCGTGAGGTCGAGCCGGGCCACCTCATTCTGGAGACCGACAGCGGGTATTGACCCTCGTCACGCCGCGGCGGGGTAGTGGGTGAACACCTCGGTGCTGCCATCATGCCGGATCAGGTGGACGTCATACGCCTCGCGCGCGCTCTGTGGTCCCATCCCGGGTGAGCCATAGGGCATGCCGGGAACCGAAAGCCCGATCGCATCGGGGCGCTCTTTCAGCAGGCGGCGGATATCGGCGGGCGGCACATGGCCCTCGATCGCGTAGCCAGCGATCTGCCCGGTATGGCAGGAGGCCATGGCAGGGGGAATGCCTGCTGCGATCTTGGCTTCGATCAGACCACCCTGATCGACATCCCGTACCGAGACCACGAAGCCCTCCCCTTCGAGGATCTCGATCCATGCACTGCAGCACCCACACGTCGGAGATTTCACCACGTCGATCTGGTCGGGCGCGGCCTGCACCCCGCGTGGCACGAGGCCGAGGGCGGCGGCGGCGAAGCCTGCGGTGAAAAAGCTGCGACGCGTGGCGGCCATCGTCGGCATGGTGGTCTCCCATCTGGCATGTCCGGGCATCCTAGCGAGGGCAGGGCACCGGCTTCAAGCCTTGAAACGAGATAGACACCCGCGCAGGCCCGACCCGGTCTCGGCGTCATGCCGCCTCGGGGCCGAATGCGCATTGAGGTCGGCGGACAGATCGCTACAGTTCATGTGAAACCCGGAGGACCCCATGCCGCAAAGACTGACCCCGCTAGAGCTGATGACCAAGCTCATTTCCTTTCCGACGGTGAGCCGGGACACCAACCTGCCGCTGGTGGATTGGGTGCAGGACTATCTCGGCGGGCACGGCATCGAGGCGCATCGTTGGGTGGATCCCGAGCAGCCGCACAAGGCCGCGCTCTTTGCCCATGTGGGGCCATGGGAGGAGGGGGCGGTGGTGCTCTCTGGCCATACCGATGTGGTGCCGGTGGACGGGCAGGACTGGACCTCGGACCCATGGACAGTGGTGGAGCGCGACGGAAAGTATTTCGGGCGCGGCACCTCCGACATGAAGGGCTTCGACGCGCTGGCAATCTGGGGGCTGGTGGAGGGCCATTACGCCGGGCTCAAGACGCCGATGCAACTCGCACTCTCCTTTGACGAGGAGATCGGCTGCACTGGCGCGCCGCCGATGATCGAGGCGATGCAGCCGGTGCTGCCGAAGGGCAAGGCGGTGATCGTGGGCGAGCCCTCGCTGATGACCGTCGTGACGGGCCACAAGGGCGGCTATGGCTTTCCAACCCATGTGCGGGGCCTCGAGATGCATTCTTCGCTGGCCCACAAGGGCGTCTCGGCGATCCACGAGGGCGCACGGCTGATCCAATGGGCGAACGAAATGAACGAGCGCGCGGCGGCGGCCGAGCCCTCGGAGATGGCCGCGATGTTCGAGCCGCCCTATACCTCTTGGCATGTGGGCATGATCGAAGGCGGTACTGCGCACAATATCATGGCGGGAGATTGCAAGTTCATCATGTCTTTCCGCGCGGTGCCCGGCGATGATCCGGACGCTCTGCAAAAGGCGTATTGGGACTATGCGGAGCAGGTGCGCGGCACAATGCAAGCCAAGGCCGAGACGACGGATATCATGCTCGACGTGTCGTTTCGCGTCCCGCCCCTGCGACCCGAAGCCAACGGAGTTGCGGAAGAGATCGCCCGCGCGATCACCGGCGACAATGCACAGCGGGTGGTGAGCTACGGCACCGAGGCGGGCCAGTTTCAGGAGGCGGGCTATTCTGCAGTCGTGTGCGGGCCGGGCTCAGTGGATCAGGCGCATCAGCTGGACGAATTCGTGAGTGTTGCGCAGTTCGAACAGGGCGTTGATTTCATGCGTAAACTGGTTCTGCGCTTGGCTGCGTGAGGGAAGGTGTGCAGCAGAGCCACTCTTGACCGGGGGAAATAGCAATCTGGTAACTGCAAGACCGATATCACTTAAACTTTGCTCTACTGCGTAGACGAGGAGTAGTCTACGTCGTAGAGGTGGTCAATAGCGCCAGGGAGGCAAAATGCAGATCCGTCCGAAGCTCAGCCAGCAGAAGATCGTGCAGGCGGCGTCGGACATCATCGAGTCCGAAGGCGAAAAAGCCTTTACAATGCGGCGGTTAGCAACGGCGCTGAACGTAGACCCGATGGCGATTTACCACCATTTTGCGAATAAGTCGGCGCTATTACACGCTCTGATCGAAAACATGCTGGCGGATTTCGCCCCGCCGGCGCCCACACAGCAGTGGCGCGAGGATGTCCGGGGCGTGTGCGTGGCGATGCGGGCGATGGCGTTGGGGCATCGGAATTTGTTCGTGATTTACGAGACTTACGAGGAGTGGGTGCCCGCAGAGCACGCGCTACAGGAGGCGTTCCTCACGGCCTTGCGCAGCGCCGGCTTTTCGCCGCGCATGGCGGTGCAGGGGATGCGGGTGCTGCTGACCTATGTGGAGGCGTTCACCTATGACGAGATCGAAGGCTGGCTCGGGATCGGGGACCGGGAGGAGTTGGTCAAGAGCCTGAAAGAAGGCGATTTTCCGGTGATGGAGACGCTGGTGGACGCGCTGGAGGACGCGGATGCGGACGCGCATTTCGACTTCGGCCTGACGGTTTTGCTGGACGGGCTGGAGGCGGCGCTGGCGCGAAAGACGCGCCCCGCGTAATGCCGCGGGCGGGTGTTTTTCAATTGCGAATCAGAGTGTTAACGCCCGATTTTGGGCTGCCATACGGGGTATGGCTCCGCGTATGGCTCGGCGTATGGCAGCTGTACATACGCACGGTCCGGTTACCCCTTGTTAACCCACCGTCCGGTGGGGGCGGGGGCGCGATCCGGGATGCGTGGCGTGGGAATGTGGACCGGATTTGGGGAGCGGAGTGTGTGCTCGGCGAGGGTCTGGCGGAAAGCGGACCTTCTCTGCGGGGTCGATCAAGGTCTGCTGTGCGGACCTTTCTGCCGTTCGCTGCGGCTGTGACAGGAGGTTCCGCGTATGTCGGCAGTGCGCAGAAAGTGAACTTTGCAAGGTTTGGCTCGTTTCCCGACAGCGGACCTTCAAGCTGGGTGCTGCTAATGCCGGGAGAGAGCCCAAACCTGCCTGATGCAGCGCGGCGCGCCAATGTCCACTCCTCGATCTGCGGCCAAAGACGTGAAAAAACCAAACCGCGTTTGCCCAAGATTTGTGAAGGTTTGCGGGTGCTTCGCAGTTTGTGCCAAAGGCCACGGTTTGCGTTGCATAGGTCTTGGCAATGCATCGCGCCTTGCAGTAAGCCCCTTGTTCCATTGAGCATTTTGTGATAAGATGAACATTTGATTGATGCGGATTGGGGGTAAGTTTTATGTTGAGGACTATAGCTTGGATATTGGCGGTTTTTGTCGCAACCATCGGTGCGATGCCAGCCAGTGCGTTGACCTTCCACTTCAGTTTCAGTCGAACCCCGGGAACCCCGCTTGGAGATATTTTGGGGAACATCGATGGTGTTGTGACAGGTCGGATTGTAGGACTTGCAGATAATTCCACTGGTCCCGCGAGCTCTGTTTTCATTGAGTCTGTCCCAGCAGACCTTTCAGGACAACCCTTCTTGTCAGGAAATGATGCTACACTATGGACTGACGTCGTTTCGAACACCTTTACTGTATCAGGTGGCGAAATAGTTTCTGGGTCATTTATTGCCAATTCTATTGTTGCTCGCGAATTCGGGATTGGGGAAATTGATCGCCTGTGCCTCTTATCATGTACCCCCATTTCTCTCGGTGATGGTTCTACGTACATTGGCTTTACTAACTTTTTGACATCAAATCTCGACTCTGCAACGAATGCATCAAGCTTCACATTCGTCGGAAATAATGGCGCTGCCGATACAACGACAAACGCAATTCCGCCGTCAATTCCTTTACCAGCTAGTTGGCTCACGCTGTTAGGCGCTGTTGCAGTTTTCAGATTAATCGCTCGCAACAAAGAAGCCTCGTAAGCTAGTCGGCATTCTATCCCCATCACTAGGACTTTAATGTGTCGCGCAGATTATTCTTTGGTTCTGGGTCCGGAATTCTTAAGCTTGAAGGATTTTGATTTCAATGAACTCAACACGGTGTGGATCAGTTCTTCTTACCTGTGAGGGCATTATTCCAACACCAGCTGACAAGCTGAGCACCGTCAGGATCCCCCGTCACATCCATTTTGGGCTCAAAGCCGCCGTTTTCTGCAAGACGCACGAGTGACGGCAAAGGTCCGTTCGCTGCGCCCCGCATGAACGCGAACGGCGCGGACAGAGTTGACATTGATCAGACTGTTGAGAGGGTCAGGAAAGTGCATGAAGCGGCCTTTTGGCGTGGTTACGTTCAGGACCGCTTTTGGTGCAAGGAGATCAATTTCATCTATGCCTGATACTCAGCCGTGACTTGGGTCGTGCGCTGTCTGATCAGATCGTGGATGTCCCCGGCATCCCTCTCGCAGATCGTTTGGGAAGTTTCTCCGCAAGCTGCGAACGAGGGTCGTTGCGTTCGCAAAACCGCAACGCAAAGCGATTTCGCCATGTGCGAGATCACTGTAGCGCAGCAATTCACGCGCGCGCGCCAGACGAAGAAGCAGGTAATATCGCCCGGGTGTAATCTGAAGTTCATCCCAGAACAGACGGCGCAGGGTTCGTTCGGATGTATGGGCCTGTTTCGCGAGAACAGGGATCGGCTGCGGTGTTTCGATCGCTTCGGACATCAGGGCCAGGACTTGTTTGAGCTTTGAAGACACCGCTTGCGAGATCGCCTGATCAGGATAAGAGGCGCCGTGCCGTCTGGAATTGTCGTGCAAAAACATTGCGCCGGCATCGAAGGCGACCGAAGCACCGAACTGGTCCCGAATATAGTGCAGCATCAGATCAAGGGCCGCTGCCGCACTGCCGCAGGTCCAGACACCGGCATCCTGTACGAAACGGTCGGACCGCACCGAGATGTCGGGAAACTCTTCGGCAAACTCTTCGAGAAGTTGCCAGTGCAGCGTCACCTTACGGCCTTTCAGAAAGCCGCCGCGCGCCAGCACCCAAGCACCGGTATCGGCCGCAATCACAGTCGCACCTCGCATCAACCGCCCAAGGAGACGAGGCGCGGTTGCCGCCTTTGTGTCGCGAAACATATCACCACCCACGAGGATCACCAGATCGGGGAGCGGCGCGTCGGCGATCTTCAGTTCCGGTGAGACGCTCAGCCCACTGGAGCTTGTCACCGCGCGGTCACCGTCTGTCAGAATGCTCCAGCTGATCTCAGCGCCTGTTTGATCGCGGACCACGCGCAGGGGCTCAAGAAGACAAGCCAGCACCATGTTGGAAAAGGCATCACACAGGAAGACGGAGACGGTGATGGAACGCATTGGCAGAACTGATCCCGATATTGGCAGGATGAGTATGATCTTCGGCGACGCAAGTTTCTAGAGTGCCCAGCAAACACATCCAGATCAGGGTCCTGCGACAATGCACAATCGTCCCCTTTCCCACATCCGCGTCCTTGATTTTGGGCACTACCTTGCAGGCCCGCTGGTCGGCATGATGCTGGCCGATCTTGGCGCCGAGGTGATCCGGATCGACCCGCCCGGTGGGCCGAAATGGCAGGACCCTGCCTTTGACATGCTGTCGCGCGGCAAGCGGGCGCTGACGCTTGATCTCAAGACCGAGGCCGGGCGCGACACGGCGTATGAACTGGTGCGCCGTGCCGATGTGGTGATCGAAAACTTTCGCCCCGGCGTGATGGATCGGCTGGGGCTTGGCCCCGAGGCGCTGCGGCAGTTGAACCGCGATCTCATCGCGCTTTCGCTGCCGGGGTTTGCGTCGACCGATCCTGAGTTCGCCGGTCTTGCCGCGTGGGAAGCGGTGATCGCGGCGCGCACAGGGCAATTCACCGACATGGGGCTGAACCGTCGGCTGATGGGGATCAATCCGTCCTTCACGCCGCTTGGGCTGGCCTCGGCCTATGGCGCAGCATTCGGGGCGATGTCCGTGCTGTTTGCCCTGACGGCAAGAGAGCGGATGGGGGGCGAGCATATCGAGGTGCCGCTGGCCTCGGCCTTGCTGGAGGGGCTCGTCTACAATTGCGAGCAGATCGAGGACTACCCCGACCGTTACAAGTCCCCCCGCGAATTGGAACTGGAGCGCCGCGCGCGCGAAGGGCTGCCCAATGATCTGAGCTTTGGCGAATTGTCGGAGTTTCTCGACCCTTTCTACCGCACCTATACCTGTGCCGATGGGCGCGGGTTCTATATCGTGTCCTGCTCGATCGTGACTCATCCCCAACGGGTGCTTGAGGTTCTGGGGCTGGGCAATCTGCTGGAAGAGCTACCGGATTTCGATGTCTATGTCGATCGGGCGGAGTGGCCGGCAGAGTGGGCCCTGCGCAGCTATCCCGTTGGCAAGAAAGACCGAAAGCGGCTCTCGGACGCGATGCAGGCCGCGTTTCTGACCCGCCCGTCGCATGAGTGGGAAGCGCTGTTCGGGGCGGCCAAGGCCCCCGCCACGGCGCAGCGCAGCACCGCTGAATGGCTGGCGGACGACCATGCGCTGGCTTCGGGGCTGGTCGTCGAGCTGGACGATCCCCGCCATGGGAAGATGCGTCAGATGGGCAATGTGGCTTGGCTCGCCTGTGATCAGGACGCGATGAACAAGACCGCCGGGCCAGAGGCAGATGAATTCCGCAGTGAGCTTGCCAGAGTTCTTGCCGAACCGCCGCGACCAGACATCGGCGGCGATGGCACAGGTGGCTGGCTTGATGGGCTAGAGGTTCTCGACCTTACTAACGTCATAGCCGGGCCGACCATCGGATCGACGCTGGCGCGCTTTGGGGCGCGGGTTACACTGGTGCAGCCTGTGCGGCCTTCGGTCGATCCATGGAACGCCATCGTATTCGGGCTGCACGCGCAACGCGGCAAAGAGTGTATCTTGCTCGATCTGCGCTCGGAGAAAGGACAGGAGGCGTTCTGGCGGATGGTGGCCGGGGCGGATGTGATCACGATGAACGGCAGCGATCAACAACGCCTTGCCTTGGGACTGACCGAGGCCCGCCTGAAGGACATCAATCCACGCCTTATTCTGGTGCAGCTTGACGCGTGGGGCGGCCCACGGCGCGGGCCGAAATCGGATCACCTCGGCTATGATGATCTCGCGCAGGCCGCAACCGGTGTGATGACCCGCTTTGGCGGCGGGCCGGAGACACCCGAAGAGCACGCCCATTTCGGCACAATCGATGCGCTCACGGGGCATTGCGCCTGTGTGGCGCTGGGCGCGGCGCTGGAACGGCTCAGGCTGACCGGCAAGGGCGGAATTGCCCGCGCCTCTCTGGCTGCGGCTGGCGAAATGATCCAGGCACAGTTCATGTATGACTACGACGGCCGCCCTGCGTTTGATGAACCTTCGGGGCGCGAGACGCATGGATGGGGGCCATTCTACCGCTGCTACGCCGCGTCTGATCGCTGGATGTTCTTCGCCGCGCCGACAGAACGGGAGACAGCCTTGGCCCGCGTGCCGGAATTGTCCGATCTCGTCGGGACCACAGCCGACATCGCAGCCGCGCTGTCCAGCCGGTTTGCGCAAAGGCCAGCCGCCCACTGGGCACGCGCCTTTGCCAGCAGTTCGGCGGGCGTCACCCCGCTTGGCTCGCTCCATGACACCCGCGATGCTGGGCTTCAGCTGGAAAGCGAAGGCGCGATCGACATTTGCAAGGCAACCTTCCGCGCCGTCCGCCACGACCGCCACCCGATGGGCCGTTGGGTCGATCTGGTCGCGCCCAATGCTGTGCGCCCGGGCAAGGCAGAGATCACCATTCCAGAACCTGCGCCGAAATACGGACAACACACGCGCAAGATCCTTGCGGGCTTGGGCTATGGCGAGGTTGAAATCCAAAGCATGATCGACACGAGCGCCGCCGCCGAAAGCTGGTCGGACACATATCTGCCGGAGTAGACACATGACCCAAGACCAGACCGGCCCAGCCATCACACCGCGCACCCGGGCCAAGGCGCGCCATATTCTTGATCACTATTACATCGGGCCGGCGCGCGATGACCGGGTGCTTGAGATCTGGGGCTACACGCCCGAGATAAGCTATGCCCCCGGCGACCGGGTGGCGCTGCATGTGTCCACAACGGCCCCGGAATGGGATCTCGAGATCGGTCGCGACGGGCTGATCTATGAGCAGCTCCTGACGGAAACGGGCCTGCCGGGGGTGCACCATCCGACACCGGCTGACTGCTCGGTCACGGGCTGCGGCTGGCCAGAGACCTACGCCTTCACCATTCCCGAAAGTTGGACGCCGGGCGGCTATCTGATGACCTTTCGCGCTCGCTGCGGTGATGATCTGGTTGAAGAACATCATATTATACTGGTCAGAAGCGCGTCCGACGCTCCGCCACCGCCCTATGTGCTGGTGTGTGCGACGGGCACGTGGTTGGCCTATAATTGCTGGGGCGGCTCGAACCACTACGAGGGCATCACAGGACCGGACGGCAACGCCTTTTCCCCCACCGTCTCGACTCAACGCCCCTGGACCCGTGGCTTTTGCAAATTGCCAGAAGGCGCCCCACGTGCGCTACGCGAACAGCCGACCAGACCGGGCGAGATGGTGCGCTATCCCTACATGGAATGGGCCTATGCCTATGGCTACTCCAAGAAATACGCATCGGCAGGCTGGGCCAGCTATGAACGCCACTTTGCCCGCTGGGCCGAGGGGGAAGGCTATGAATTCGACGTGATCGCGCTGCATGATCTGCATCGCGACCCGGACCTGCTGGAACGATATGCCTGCGCCGTGTTTGTCGGCCATGACGAATATTGGAGCGCAGAGATGCGCGACGCGGTCGACGCCTATGTCGATGGCGGCGGCAATGTCGCGCGGTTCGCGGGAAATTTCCTGTGGCAGACCCGGATCGAGGACGAGGGGCGCACGCAAGTCTGCTACAAGTACATCGCGGATCAGGATCCGTTGATGGGGACGGAGCAGGAGCATCTCGTCTCGGGCGCCTTCGAGATCGCACCCGTGGGCCGCCCCGGCGCCTTGACCTTCGGGGTCAACGCCCTTCGCGGCGTCTATGCGGGTCTTGGCAATTGCGTAGGCGGCGGCGCGGGCGGCTTCACGGTCTATCGCGATGACCACTGGGCGTTTGACGGTGCCGGTGTCGGCTATGGCGACAGTCTTGGCGCAGGCGCGCGGATATTCGGCTATGAGGTCGATGGGCTGGATTATCGTTTCGACGACGGGTTGCCATACCCAACATGTACCGACGGGGCTGTTCCGGAGATCGAGATACTTGCGATGGGGTTGGCCACCAACATCGAGGCGGACCACGGCATTTGGGGCGAGACGCTTTACATCGGATCGGCCGACGCGTCGTTCAAGGCCCAAGTTTTGTATGGCGAGGTCACACCCGAGACACTCGACGCGTGCAAGCGGGGAAACGGAGTGATCGTCTCCTGGAGGCGTGGCAAGGGCGAGATATTCACCGTCGCAACCTGCGAATGGGTCGCTGGCCTGATCCGTCAAGACAGCCAGGTCGAGCAGATCACGCGCAACGTGCTCGAGAGGCTTGGAAAACGTTAGGCTAGAGGGGCAAACGAAGATTGGGCACGGTCCAGTGCAACTGCAATACATTCTTCGCGCCTGACCGCTTCGTGAACATTGCAGTCATTCGAAGATTTCGCAGCACCTGTAACTCTGGGCTGATTTTGCTGACAAAGTCCCTGATTTCGGCTGGCTTGTTTGAGGTATCGATCTGATTTTCGTTCAGATGTCTGTGGCAAAGCCGCCGGTTCAACCAGCGGCGGGCTTCAGCGGTTTGAGCTTTGTGCGTTGTCGGAGGTTCTGGGCGGTGGCTGCGAGTGTAAACTCGTCTTGAACACCGCACCGATCAAGCCTTCCTTCATGCAACGCGCAACTGTCGTCGCAAACACATGGCGCAGCAAATTGCTTTCGCGGAACCGGCCATGGCGGTTCTTGGAAAAACTTGAGTGATCCGGGATGCGGTCCGTCAGATCGAGGCGGCAGAACCACCGATAGGCGAGGTTCAGATGTACTTCGTCGCAAAGCCGCCGCTCAGATCGAATGCCGAAGCAATATCCGATCAAAACCATGCGGATCAGAAGCTCTGGATCAATGGAGGGGCGACCCGTATGGCTGTAGAAATCCGCCAGATGAGCGCGGACGCTCGTCAGGTCAACAAAACGATCAATCGAACGCACCAAGTGATTATGGGGAACGTGATCCTCTGGCGAGAACTCGTAGAACAAAGCTGCCTGCGCTTCTTGCCTTGGTCCCAGCATCCCAAATCCTCCCTTTCGTTGAAAGAATTGAATCAGCCGATCGATCGACGATCAAGCATGTGTTTTCAACAAAACCTCCGCAAACTGTGAGTCGGACCAACTCCAAAATTCGCACTCGCAGCGAATGTCTCCTTCGACGGGCCGCACCGCAGCATGTCGATCATGTTGCGGAGGTTGGCTTTGGGCCGTGCTCAACGGCGGCTCATTGCTCGGAAAACCGACCAGTGCTGCAACGTGGCAGTTAGCTTCTGAGTCCACATAGACGTTGCCGCATCTCCGTTGAATGACGGCTATCTACGCCGGAACGCATTGGTCAGGGATCAATCAATGGCTCAAGTTTGGATGCCGATTGAAACGCGAAGCGCTGTAAGTCTAGTCCAAACTCCGTAGTGCGCGTCCCGCCCAGGCTGGTTTGGTATCGACGAGGGCCGCCTTCAAAGCCGCGCGTTGCGCCGCGCTGAAGGTGGCCACGCCGCCAGCCCGCGTATTGTAATGCAGAAGCATGCATTCGAAGGTCGCGCGCTCCCGCGCCCCGACGAGCAAGCGATGACCAACATGCAGTCGCTTGTCATCGACCCCGAGCACCATGCTTTCTACGTCAAGCTGCGCGGGAGCGCGGACCTCTTCGACATAGCGCAAATGTGTCTCCAACGTATACAACGCGCAACCTGTCGCCTCAAAATACGCAGTGCCAATGCCCAGTTCCGCCTGCAACGCCCAGGTCGCGTTGCTGAACGGAACGAGGTAATAGGCCTCGTTCAGATGCCCGTAAGCGTCAAGCCAGTCCTCTTGCAGTGCTTCGCTGTGAAGATGGAGGACAGGCATGGCTCAGGCAGGCTTTTCAAGGACAACAAGCTTGGTCATGGCGGGGATCAGGTTTTGCCCACCCTCCGTGAGAAAGCCCATCTCACGCCCTTTCGCCACGAGCCAGCCCACTGAGAGCGAGCGGGCCTCAGGCGTAAAGGCCATGTGCTGCAATTGCCAAAGAGCCGCCAGCGCCGGGCCAGAGCGGTCCTCCTCAACCATGAAGTCATGGATCATCAGCTTCCCGCCGGGTGCCAGGGCTGCGAAGGCATTGCTGATCAGTGTCTCAACCGCGCCACCAGGAACACCGCTTAGAAGGTACGACATCAAGATCGCATCCTGATTGCCGGGCCAGGCGACCTCGATCGCATTGCCCGGGATATAGCGTACGCGATCTACCAACTCGGCCTCTGCAACAAAGCGCCACCCGATCTCAGCGACATTTGGAAAGTCGATGATCGTCGAATGCAGCGCGGGATAGGCTTTACACAGGCTGATCGTCATCGCGCCGGTACCCCCGCCGACGTCCAGAAGCTGCGTGGCCCCGGTCAGATCGACCTCGCGCGCCAATGATCGTCCGGGGCCGAGCGAGCCTGCATGCTGGCTCTCGGAATAGACGGAGGCCTGTTCTTCATCTGCCATCCAATGCCGATAAGAGGCGATGGCACTATCATCCAGGTTGTCCTGCATCACCGCATTCAGTTGCAGCAGGAACGGGTACATCTGTTGATCGATCTGATAGCGCAGGTAGTCGCCAAAATCGTATTTTGACTTGCTCGACAAAAAGGCATCAGCCGCGCCGCCGTTCTTCAGCCGCCCGTCATCTGTCCACGCTAGAACCCCGATACTCGCCAAGGCGGTGGTCAGCATCACGATCCGATTGACCGGGACGCCCGTCGCCGAAGCAATGGCGTCCGGTGTCATCGGCCCATCTGCAAGCACCGTGAAAAGATCAACATGTAGTCCTGCGAAAAGCGCCTTGGACGCCATAAAACTGAACGCAATCTTGGAAAGCTCTTCGGCGGTTTCAATGGTCGTGACCTCTTGGAAAGAGGGATTCTTTGCATGGGCTGTCATATGCTCGCAACTTGATGATTTTCGGATAGGCACAGCATAAAGGCGATCGCTCCCAAGATGCAACGCGATGGCCGGGCAGAGGCGTTCGGAGCCAGCGGTTCGGCTTGAATGGATTGGTCGAGGCTAGATTTTAAGCATCTGCACGCTTATTTGTCGGCCTTTGATGCGACTGCAGCATCTGGAACCACTCGCAAGGTCGGTTAGGGGCCGTCCTTACCGGAGGCCTGTGACCTCTCCACCTGACTTGCTGCGACCGATCTAACGGCGGCTTTGAGCCGATTGTATTGAAAATGTCGTTGTCCAACCGGGCGAGGGCATCTCGGCAAAACAACATCCCGCAAATGCAATGTTCTGAAAACATGGTTTATGAGGGAGCGATCTGAAGGAACACTGTTCCAATATTTCGAGGCGATCTTCGGGTTGCAGCGTTTTTCAACACAATCAGCCCACAATCACAGATGCTGAATTGGCGTCGAACGGCAGGTTTCGTTCTGACGAAAATTAGACACCTAGCTCGACTGAAAACGCCGGATGCAGGCTTAGTACGCAAAGCGGTCTCCAGCGAAAACCGGCACGATCTTCCGTTGTGTGAGGAAAACAGCCGGTCGCCCTCTAGCTAATCGAGACAATATCTCATGGACTTGCGTTGAAGATAACGCCGCTAGTTTCTGTGTCCTGCAAAGAAGACATCGAAAAGGAGCGGAGCCGCCAACAGCGTCAGGACCGATGCAAACGCCAACCCACCCATGATCGTAACGGCCATCGACACAAAGAACGCATCCCCCAGCAGCGGGATCATCCCCAAGATCGTCGTCGCCGCCGCCAGCAGAACAGGCCGCAGACGCGACGTGGACGCCGACACAATCGCCTCGCGCAACGGTCCCCCCTTGGCTTTCACCAGATCGATCTCTTCCACCAGAACGATCCCGTTTTTTATCAGCATCCCCGACAGGCTCAACAGCCCCAGAAGCGCCGTGAACGTAAACGGCAAACCCGTCCCCAAAAGCCCCAGCACGACGCCGTTCACCGACATCGGCACCAGAAGCCAGATAATCAGCGGCTGACGCAGCGCGTTGAACAGCAGGACCGAAATCAGCACCATGATCAGGATCGTCACCGGCAGCTGGGCCCCAAGGCTCGCATTCGCATTGGCCGAGTTCTCGAATTCCCCGCCCCATTCCATCCGGTAACCGGAGGGTATTTGGATGGCTTCGACCGCGGCTCGAACTTGAGCGTGAACCTCCGCCGCCGTGCGCTCGGGCGGAATGGAGGCGCCGACCGTAATCGTCGGCAGCCTGTCGCGGCGCATCATGAGCGTGTTTTGGACGCGGAACTCGAACCCATCCACGACCTGTTCCAATTGCAAAAGGGTGCGTCCGTCTTGCGCGACAATAACCTGATCCAGAATGCCGACATCCGAGTTCGGCGACTGCCTCAGAATGATTGGCAAGGATCGATCGCCATCGCGGTATGACCCGGTGCGTTCGCCATCGGTTGCAAACCGCATCAGCTGCGCAACATCATCGCGTGTCACACCTGCCGCCTGCGCCCGGTCCGTATTGTAGACCGGCTTTAACACGAGTTCTTGCTCGCGCCAGTTGATGCGCGGGCTCAGAATATCGGGCGACGCCTCGGACATGGCCGTAATCGCTAAATCGGACAAATCGCGCAGGACCTCCGGATCGCTGCCAGAGAAGCGGACCTCAATCGGGCTGCCCCCGCCGGGGCCAAAAACCATTCGCTCGGTCCGAAACTCGCCTTCGGGAATGGCTTGGGCGGCAAACGCTTCAAGATCGGCCTGCAGCGGCGGGATCTCCTCCAGCGATGGCGTGCGGATGATCAGATGCCCATAGGCCGGATTGGGGGGCTCGGACCCGTAGGTCAGCAAGAACCGCGTCGCGCCCTCGCCTGTAAAGCTCGCCACAGACGTCACATCATCGCGCTCATTGAGAAACGCTTCTAGGATCGCCATCCGCTCGGCGGTCTCCGAAATCGGCGTGCCTTGGCGGAGCGTCAGATGCGTCAGGAACAGAGGCGTGTTGGAGTTCGGAAAGAACTGCTGCCGAACTTGTCCAAAGCCCACATAACAGGCCGCCGTCACCGCGAAGAGGAGCAGAAGGACCAACCACCGCACCCGAAGCGCACCCCGCAAAAGTGCGGCATAAGCCTGGAAGATAAGCCCGCCATAGGCATCAACCTCCCCGCCCGTTCCCTGCTCAAACACATAGTGCCCCAAAAGCGGGGTCACCGTGATCGCCAGCACCCAGGAAAGCAGAAGCGAAATCCCGATCACCGCAAACAGCGAGAACATAAACTCACCCGTCGAATCCGGGCTAAGCCCAATCCCGGCAAAGGCCATGATCCCGATGACAGTGGCGCCCAACAGAGGGATCTGCGTCTTGCCCGCGGCCTCTTCTGCGGCTTCGCGCGACGCCTTCCCGCGCCGCATCGCGATCTGCATGCCTTCCGCGACAACAATGGCGTTATCTACAAGCATCCCCATCGCGATGATCAGCGCCCCGAGCGAAATCCGCTCCATCTCAATTGAGAAAATCGCCATGAACAACAAAGTGCCGACCACTGTTAGCAACAGCGTCGTACCCACAACAACCGCCGCCCGCGGCCCCATGAAGAGGCCCAGAACCAGCACCACGATCCCGACCGACATCGCAAGGTTGATCAGGAACCCGGTCGACGATTCGTCGACCACAATGTGCTGCTGATAGATCGGATGAAGGTCGATCCCGTAAGGGATGTCGGACTGCAACTCGGCCAGACGCGCGTCCACCCGATTGCCGATCTCGACGATGTTCTGATCGCTGATCCCCGCGATGCCGAGCGTAAAGGCCTCTTCACCGTTGAAACGGATAATCTGACCCGGGTTCGCCACGCGCCCACGACTGACCTCTGCAATGTCGATCAAGTTGATGACCTCGCCACCAAAGCCGATAGTCAGCGACGCGATCTCGCTGACGGAGCTCGACCCTTCGGGCGTCTCGATCAACGTCCGCGTCCCTTGCCCAACATCGACCGACCCGGCTGACGCCACCGAATTGGCGTTAGCTATGGCCTGCACCAAGACCTGTGGATTCACCCCGATATTGGCGGCCAGCGCCAGATCTGGTTCAACGAAAATTGCCTCTTCGGGCAACCCGGCCACGGCAACATCCGCCACGCCCTCGACAGACAGAAGTTCTCGCCTCAGAAACGACGCCAGATCATATATTTCCCCGTCCGACAGACCGGGCGTCGTGACGGCAAAGAAGATGCCATACACATCACCAAACCCGTCATCGACAAAGGGCGTGCGCGCCCCGTCCGGCAATTCGCCCTGAATATTGGTGATCCGCTCGCGCAGCTCGGTCCAGATACGGGGCAGATCGCTCCCCGGCACGGTATCCTCAACGAGGACATCCAGCCGCGACACGCCGGGGCGGTTGGTCGAGATGACCCGATCCACCTCCGCCATCCGCTGAATCGCCGCCTCCAATGGCTCGGACACCTCGAGCGCGACCTGCTCGGCCGAAGCACCGGGATATTGCGTAACA
Organism: uncultured Aliishimia sp.; assembly: GCA_965656085.1. Lineage (GTDB taxonomy): Bacteria > Pseudomonadota > Alphaproteobacteria > Rhodobacterales > Rhodobacteraceae > Aliishimia. The sequence continues at coordinate 101,758 of CBFHJA010000012.1, forward strand.
ACAACGGCCTGTTTGATCGTGAATGCCGGGTCTTCCAGCCGCCCAAGCGACGAAAACCCCCAGATCCCGCCAAAGAGGCAGATCAGGATCAAAAGCCATGTCAGGATCGGTTGGTTGATCGAGCCACGAGCGATCGACAGGGTCGCCGTCGTCACCTCAATACCCCTCGAACCGGCGAACGGTCTGACCATCGCTCAACGCTTCAGCCCCGGTGCGCACGATCTCATCCCCAGCCGACAGCCCAGCGGTCACGACAACCAACCCGTCGCGGTTCGCCGCAATGGAAATCGGCGTCTCTTCAACCGTCCCGCTCGCCCCATCGCCGGGCACAAAACGCATCACCGTCGCCGACCCGTCGTTCTTGAGGCGAATGGCCGTCGGCGGGATCAGGATTTCCGGATCGTCCTCAAAAATCGTTGCAAGAACCGTCACCGAGCTTCCCGGCAACGCATTCACCCGCTGCCCCGGCGCCAGCGCCAGCGTCGCACGGAAACTCTGTCCGACGCTCGACGCTTCAGCGTTAAACTCGCGCACCTCCAGCGGATAGGTTTTGTCGCTTGTCGGGAACCGCGCTTCAAGGCGGATATCCGCATCGTCGCCCGCCTGCTGGAACAGCACCTCGGGCACATCGATCTCGACCCGAAGCTCGGACATATCATGGAGCCGCACGACAGGCGTCCCTGCTCCAATCGTTGTGAAATTGGCCACGTTCCGGCTGGCCACCAGCGCGGTAAAGGGCGCGGTCAGTGTCGCATTTTCCAACGCCACCTCGGCATTGCGCAGGGCCACCCGCGCCAGTCCCACCTGCGTCTCCGCATCATCTCGCTGGGCCTGGCTCACCGTCCCGCCCAACTGTTCAAGCCGCGCAAACGTCCGATCCGCCTGCTCGAATTGCAGCTCCGCCTGACGAAGTTGCAGTTCAAATGGCTCCAGATCCAGCGCCGCAACACGGCTCCCCTCGGGAATGAACTCTCCTTCTTGTGCCGGAAGCTCAATGATTTGCCCGCCGACCTGAAACGCTAGATCAACCGTTTGGCGCGCCACGACCGACCCGAAAAACTGCCGGGTCAGGCCGTCGCTTCCGGCCTGTACTTTGGTAATGAAAGCAACCCTTGGCTCTAACTCAGTCGCCAAAGCGGTTAAGGGCACAAAAAAGAGAGCCGCGAGAGCGATCAAATACCTATTCAAAACAGCCATCTCGGCGCCCTCATCAGTTCGACTCTTTCGAAGCGTGCGCGATGCGAGCAGAAATTGAAATGCTTTTGGTGGTTTCGCTGTCGATTCAAGTTGGGGTGTCATTCAAGCTGTCTACTAGATAGGCTCTGTGGCTCCCCTAGGTGTTTAGTCCCAGCATGTGGTGGTCTACTGATCTGTGACCATCAGAAGGATGCACTATGGGACAAGTTCTTCACGGGAGCGCCAAGACCACGCACGCTGTACGAGCTCTCATACAGCGATCGAAAGCTTCGAACGCGGCGCTAAGCCGGGAGTTGGGTATCAACGTCAAGACCGTCGCCAAGTGGCGCAAGCGCGACGGTGTGCAAGACGCTGCGATGGGACCGAAGGAAGTCCACTCCACGGTTCTCAGCATCGAAGAGGAGGCCGTCATCGTTGCCTTCCGGCGGCACACTTTGCTGCCCTTGGATGATTGCCTCTATGCGCTGCAGCCCAGCATCCCGCATCTGACACGGTCTTCGTTGCACCGCTGTTTGCAACGGCATGGGATCAGCCGGCTACCGGAGGTCGAAGGCGACAAACCGAAGAAGAAGTTCAAGCGATAC
>CBFHJA010000013.1:0-98478 GCA_965656085.1 uncultured Aliishimia sp.
TCTGCAAAATTTGGACATCAGAACCAAAACGGTTCAACGTCGACCCAACCCACCACTCGTTGGGACTAAACACCTAGAGCGGCGACGATAGTTCTTCACAGGAAGGGTAATTCGCCTGGTCCACTGATTGCTTTGGGTCAACTCCATCTCGTAGCGATAGCTTCAATACGGCGGCACGCAACCGGGCATCGGCCAAACGAACTGTGGGATACTCTCCGATCACTGCCGTTCGCTGTTTGCCATTGCTCCGGTAAGCGAGGCAGAAGACCTTCTTGCCTGAGGGCATGACGTCAACGAACAATCCACCACCATCAGAATGGCGAAACCGTTGTTTTACTGGCGAGAATCCTCGTATTTCCGCATCGGTCAGGGGCATTGTCCAACAAATCCGTAAAATCAGCCCGCAAAGGAGGATGTCCAACACTTTTGTGAGATTCTAACGCCGGAAAGGGTGTTGTGTCCAACATTTGTCCAACAAATCACCGCGAATCCACGGATTTCAGTGTTTCGGTATATTCAATGACCAGCCTTAAAAATCACGCCAAATCAGCGCATTTGTGCCGGTATGAATACCTATGAGAAGGTTTGTTGGAGCGGGCGATGAGATTCGAACTCACGACCCCAACCTTGGCAAGGTTGTGCTCTACCCCTGAGCTACGCCCGCGTCCTTGGGTGAGGTGGGAGATACGGTGCGCGGCGCTGCGCTGCAAGAGGAAATTGCCCGTTTCGGCAACTTTTTTCGCCCCTCGCCGCGCGCGCCCACGCCCTCCTTATTCGAACTCCACCAGAAGGTCCTTGGCGTCGATCTGAGCGCCCGCGCCCACATGCACCGCCTTGACCACCGCGTCCTGATCGGCGTGGATGCCGGTCTCCATTTTCATCGCCTCGATGGTCAGCAGCAGATCGCCCTCCTTGACCTCTTGACCCGCATTCACGCCGACCGAGGCCACAACGCCCGGCATCGGCGCGCCTACATGAGCGGCGTTTCCGGCCTCGGCCTTGGGCCTTGCCTCGGTGGCCGATTTGACCATGCGGTTCGGCACCCGGATCGTGCGGGGCTGGCCGTTCAACTCGAAGAACAGCTTCACCTCGCCGTTGTCGTCGGTCTCGCCCATGGCGAGCATCCGGATCTCCAGCGTCTTGCCCGGGTCGATCTCGGCGCTGATCTCCTCGCCGGGCTCCATGCCGTAGAAGAACGTCTTCGTGGGCAGGGTGCGCACCGGGCCATAGGTGCGGTGGCGGCCCATGTAATCGAGGAAGACCTTGGGATACATCAGGTAGCCGCACAGATCCTCGTCATCGACGGTCTTGCCTTCGAGCTGCGCGATCACGTCCTTGCGGGTGGCTTCGAGGTCGATGGGTTCGAGATGTTTGCCGGGCCGTTCGGTGTTGGGGCTCTCGCCCTTGAGCACCTTCGCCACCAACGCCTCGGGGAAGCCGCCCGGAGGCTGGCCAAGATTGCCGCGCAGCATGTCGATCACGCTATCGGGGAAGGCGACGTCCTTATCCGGATCCTCCACATCGGCGCGGGTGAGGCCCTGCGACACCATCATCAGTGCCATATCGCCCACGACCTTCGAGGACGGCGTGACCTTCACAATATCGCCGAACATCTGGTTCACATCCGCATAGGTCTGCGCGACCTCGTGCCAGCGATCCTCCAGCCCCAGCGAGCGGGCCTGCGCCTTGAGGTTGGTGAACTGCCCGCCAGGCATCTCGTGCAGGTAGACCTCGGAGGAGGGGGCCTGCATCGAGCTTTCGAACGCGGCGTAGTGGTCGCGCACATTCTCCCAATAGTCGCTGATCTCGCGCACCGCGCCGATATCGAGCCCGGTGTCGCGGTCGGTATGCTGCAGCGCTTCCACAATCGAGCCGAGCGTGGCTTGGCTGGTGTTGCCCGAGAGCGCATCCATCGCGCAATCGACCGCATCGACACCCGCTTCACTGGCGGCAAGAATCGTCGCGGAGGCCACGCCCGCCGTGTCATGGGTGTGGAAATGGATCGGCAGCCCGACCTCTTGTTTCAGCGCGCGGATCAGTTGCCGCGCGGCGGTCGGCTTGAGAATGCCCGCCATGTCCTTCAGCCCCAGAACATGCGCCCCGGCGGCCTCAAGCTCCTTGGCCATCCCGACATAATAGTCGATGTCGTACTTGGCGCGGTCGGGATCGAGAATATCGCCCGTGTAGCAGATCGTGCCCTCGCAGATCTTCCCGCTCTCGATCACTGCATCCATCGCCACGCGCATGTTCTCGGTCCAGTTGAGACTGTCGAAGACCCGGAAGACGTCGATCCCTTGCGCGGCCACGCGCACGAATTCCTGCACCACGTTGTCAGGGTAGTTGGTGTAGCCCACGCCGTTCGACGCCCTGAGCAGCATCTGCGTCATCAGGTTCGGCATCTGCGCGCGCAGATCGCGCAGGCGCTGCCACGGGCATTCCTGCAAGAACCGGTAGGCCACATCGAAGGTCGCGCCGCCCCAGCATTCCACCGAGAAAAGCTGCGGCAGGTTGGAGGCATAGGCGGGGGCGACCTTGATCATGTCCACAGAGCGCATCCGGGTGGCCAGAAGCGACTGGTGCCCGTCGCGCATCGTGGTGTCGGTGATCAGAAGCTGGCGTTGTGCCTTCATCCACTCTGCGACAGCCTCGGGCCCCTTTTGCTCCAGCAGGTTGCGCGCGCCCATCATCGGCTCGGCGCGCGAGGCGGGGGGCTTGGGGTCCTTGAGATCGGCGCGCGGCTTTGGACGGTCCTTGACCTCCGGGTGCCCGTTCACGGTGATATCCGCGATATAGGTCAGCACCTTGGTGCCCCGGTCACGGCGCTTGGTGAACTGGAACAGCCCCGGCGTTTCGTCGATGAATTTCGTGGTGTATTCGTTATTGAGGAAGGTCGGGTGCTTGAGCAGGTTTTCCACGAAGGAGATGTTGGTGCTGACGCCCCGGATACGGAACTCCCGCAGCGCGCGATCCATACGCGCAATGGCCATCTCGGGCGTCGGGGCCCAAGCGGTGACCTTGGTCAGGAGCGAGTCGTAATAGCGCGTGATCACCCCGCCCGAATAGGCGGTGCCGCCATCGAGTCGGATACCCATGCCGGTGGCTTCCCGGTAGGCGGTGATCCGGCCATAATCGGGGATGAAATTGTTCTGCGGGTCTTCCGTCGTCACCCGCGTTTGCAGCGCGTGCCCGTTCAGCGTCACATCCTCTTGCGTCGGCTTGCCGGTCGCCTCCGCGATGGTCTTGCCTTCCGCGATCAGAATCTGCGCCTGCACGATGTCGATGCCGGTGACTTCCTCGGTCACGGTGTGCTCGACCTGCACGCGCGGGTTCACTTCGATGAAATAGAATTGCTCGTCGTCCATATCCATCAGGAACTCGACGGTCCCGGCGCATTCATAATTGACGTGCTTGCAGATCTTGTAGCCAAGCTCGCAAATCTCCGCGCGCTGTGCGTCGGTGAGGTACGGGGCAGGGGCGCGCTCCACGACTTTCTGGTTGCGGCGCTGTACAGAGCAGTCGCGCTCATAGAGGTGATACATGCCCCCGTGCTTGTCGCCGAGGATTTGCACCTCCACATGCCGCGCACGGGTGATCATCTTCTCCAGATATCCCTCGCCATTGCCAAAGGCGGCCTCGGCCTCGCGCCGCCCTTCCATGACTTTCTCAGGGAGTTCCTTGGCGTTCTGAATGGGCCGCATCCCGCGCCCGCCGCCGCCCCATGAGGCCTTGAGCATGAGCGGAAAGCCAATCTCCCCGGCCTCGGCCTTGATCGCCTCCATGTCATCCCCGAGCACTTCCGTGGCGGGAATGACCGGCACCCCGGCCTCAATGGCAACCCGCCGCGCCGAGGCCTTGTCGCCAAGCGCGCGCATGGTCTCGGCACGCGGCCCGATAAAGGTGATCCCGTTCTGCTCGCAGGCATCAACCAGATCGGGGTTTTCAGACAGGAGACCGTAGCCGGGATGGATCGCATCGGCGCCGCTGGCCTTGGCGACCCGAATGATCTCGTCAATGCTCAGATAGGCCGCCACGGGCCCCAGCCCCTCGCCGATCCGGTAGGCCTCGTCGGCCTTGAACCGGTGCAGCCCGAGCTTGTCTTCCTCGGCAAAGACGGCAACGGTTTTCTTCCCCATCTCGTTGGCGGCGCGCATGATGCGAATGGCGATCTCGCCGCGGTTGGCAATGAGGATTTTCTTGAATTCCGGCATGTGGCGGTCCTTTTGTCGGTCTGTTGGCGCGGACTATGACGAATACGTGACGCCAATCAATCGGCTAATCCGGGCCCTTCGCGCTGTTTGCGCCATCACAGCATAGCGTCCGCAAGATTGTCACGCCAATCTCTTGAGCCGCGACACTTTATGTCTCATTTGCGCGCGGCTTTGGCATCTGCGCGGGGCAGCGCACGCCGAGTTGCCCCAGATTCGCCATCAGATCGCGGCGCAAGACCTCCGCCAGATGATCCGGCCCGGCCTCAGGCCCCAGCGCGCAGAGCGCGAAATGCCAGCCGCGCCCCATCATCACCATATCGGCCCCGAGGCTGATTGCGCGCAAGATGTCGAGCCCGGTCTCGATCCCGCTGTCGAAGATGATCGGCAGATCGCAAACGGCCCGAATATCCGCGAGACAGTCAATCGCCCCCGGGGCGCCATCGAACTGCCGCCCGGCATGGTTCGACACCCAGAGCGCATCCACGCCCGCCTCTTTCAGCTTGGGTCCATCCTCGGCACGCAGCAAGCCCTTGATAATCAAAGGCCCGTCCCACGCATCCCTGAGCCAGCGCAGATAGTCCCAATCCGGCGATGCGCGCAGCAGATAGCCCACATGCTCGGTGGGCGGCAGGCTCTCGCGCCCGGTCCCCTCGATATACTTGTCGAGCGTGCGCATCCTCGGCTGCCCGGCCTGCGCGGTCGCCAGCGCCCATGCGGGCCGCATCATCACTTGCGCCAGCAAACGCGGTGTCAGACGCGGCGGCGAGGTCAGTCCTGAGCGCGTCTGCCGCTCCCGCCGCGACGGCGCAGGCAGATCAACCGTCAGCACCAACGCCTTGAACCCGGTGGCTTTGACCCGCGCGAGCATGTCTTTGCGGATCTCGATGTCGCGCGGCGGGTAAAGCTGATACCATGCCTGATCTCCAATCACGTCCGCCACATCCTCGGGCGAGGCCGCCGCGACGGTAGACATGGTATAGGGTATCCCCGCGCACACCGCCGCCGCCGCCAAGGCCCGCTCCGCGCCGGGCCATGTGAGCCCGGACATCCCCACGGGCGCGATCCCGACGGGCATCTTGTAGTCAAAGCCGAGCAGCGAGGTGCTCAGATCGTACTCCAGATCGCCATGCAGAATGGAGGGCAGGAACTCCAGCTTGTCCAAAGCCGCCCGGTTCGCCGCCTTGGTGCGCTCATCCCCGGTTCCGCTGTCGAGATATTCCCACACAAACTTGGGCAGACGCCGCCGCGCACGTTTCTTCAGATCGTCAAGGGCCGGGTAGGTGCTGTGCAATTCCATGTCCCGGATTTGTGGCCTATCCATTGCAAATGTCCAGAGCCTCTCAAAAATGCCAGCCAACCATGCGTCCCAAGTCACGGTACTGGGCGCTGGCTCCCCTGTTTCACTTGGCCAGATAAACTCCGAGGGTGTGCGAGCAGAGCTCCCGCACGGGCCGCAGGCCCGTCCAAACCCCTGCGAACAAACAAAGAACGGCGCTTTCCTTCCCCAAACCTCCGCGCTACACTGCTTTCCATGAGCAGTTACGACGATATGGACGCCTTCGAAGGCGCCGCCTCCCTCTCCGCCCGCGCCATGGCGCAGCGCCCGATGCCTTATCTCGACGGACTGAACCCGGCGCAGCGCGAGGCGGTGGAACGGCTGGACGGCCCGGTCCTGATGCTGGCCGGGGCAGGGACCGGCAAGACCCGCGCCCTCACGGCCCGTGTCGCCCACCTGCTCACAACCGGCACCGCCCGCCCCAACGAAATCCTCGCGGTGACCTTCACCAACAAAGCCGCGCGCGAAATGAAAAACCGCGTGGGCGCGCTCCTTGGCCAACCCGCCGAGGGGATGCCGTGGCTTGGCACGTTTCATGCGATCTGCGTCAAACTCTTGCGCCGCCACGCCGAACTGGTGGGCCTGAAATCCAACTTCACCATCCTCGACACCGACGACCAGATTCGCCTTTTGAAACAACTGATCTCCGCCTCCAATATCGACGACAAACGCTGGCCAGCGCGGATGCTGGCGGGTATTATCGACGACTGGAAGAACCGCGCGCTGACGCCGGACAAGGTCCCCGCCGCCGATGCCGGGTCCTACAACCACAAGGGCGTGGAGATCTACGCGCAATACCAACAGCGGCTCAAGGACCTGAACGCCTGCGATTTCGGCGACCTTCTGCTGCACATGGTCACGATCTTCCAGACCCACGAGGACGTGCTGACGCAATACCAGCGCTGGTTCCGCTACATCCTCGTCGATGAGTACCAAGACACCAACGTCGCCCAATATATGTGGCTCCGGCTGCTCGCGGCGGGGCACAAGAACATCTGCTGCGTGGGCGATGATGACCAGTCGATCTATGGCTGGCGTGGCGCGGAAGTGGGCAACATCCTGCGCTTCGAGAAGGACTTCCCCGGCGCGCATGTGGTCCGGCTTGAGCAAAACTACCGCTCCACGCCCCACATCCTCGCGGCGGCCTCTGGTGTGATCCGGGGCAACGAAAACCGGCTCGGCAAGGAGCTGTTCACCGACAAACCCGACGGCGAGAAGGTTCGCCTGATCGGCCACTGGGACGGCGAGGAAGAGGCCCGCTGGATCGGCGAAGAGATCGAGGCCGCACAGCGGGGCACGCGCGGGATGCGCCCCATCGGCCTTGACGAAATGGCGATCCTCGTGCGCGCCTCGCACCAGATGCGCGCCTTTGAGGACCGTTTCCTCACCATCGGCTTGCCCTACCGCGTGATCGGCGGGCCGCGCTTTTACGAGCGCATGGAGATTCGCGACGCGATGGCCTATTTCCGTATCGTGACCTCCCCCGATGACGATCTGGCCTTCGAGCGTATCGTAAACACCCCCAAACGCGGCCTCGGTGACAAGGCCCAGCAGACGATCCAGATGACTGCGCGCTCCAACGGCGTCAGCCTGCTGGAAGGCGCGCGCCTCGTCGTGCAGGCCCAGCTGATCAAGGGCAAAGGCGGCGCAGCGCTGGGCACGCTCTGCAACGACATCGCCCGCTGGTCCCGCATGATCGGCGACCCGAACACGCCGCACACCGAACTTGCCGAGATCATCCTCGACGAGAGCGGCTACACCGCGCATTGGCAGAACGACAAGACCCCCGAAGCCCCCGGCCGCCTTGAAAACCTCAAGGAACTGGTCGAAGCCTTGGAGCAATTCGAGAACCTGCAGGGCTTTCTCGAACATGTCTCCCTCGTGATGGACAACGCGAGCGACGATGCGGGCGAAAAGGTCTCAATTATGACCTTGCACGCCGCGAAGGGCCTCGAATTCCCCGCTGTCTTCCTGCCGGGCTGGGAGGACGGCCTCTTCCCGTCACAACGCTCCATGGACGAGAGCGGGCTGAAGGGCCTCGAAGAGGAACGCCGCCTCGCTTATGTCGGCATCACCCGCGCCGAAGAGGTCTGTACGATCTCCTTCGTGGGCAACCGCATGGTGTTCGGCCAATGGCAATCGGCCATGCCGTCCCGCTTCATCGACGAATTGCCCGAAGAACACGTCGAAGTGCTGACGCCCCCCGGCCTCTACGGTGGCGGCTACGGCGCAGCGGCCACGACGGGCCGCACCTCCAGCCTGCATGACAAGGCGGCGGAAGCGAATGTCTATAACTCGCCGGGCTGGAAACGCCTGCAAGCCAACAGCCAGCGCCGCCCGGTGAGCCAACCGCAAGAGGCCCGCCGCACGGTAATCGACCTTGAGGCGACATCGAAATTCGAAACCGGCGAGCGCGTGTTCCACCAGAAATTCGGCTATGGCGCGATTGTCGGAATTGAGGGCGACAAGCTGGAGATTGCCTTCGAGAAGGCGGGCACCAAAAAGGTGGTCGCGAGCTTCATCACGGCAGCGGACGATATCCCGTTCTGACCTCTGCGCCCCAAAGGCTTCCAACTCCACCCGTCCCGGGCCTGACCCGGGACCTCAATGTCAGAGATCGCGCGCTTTCCAGCGAGGCTCCGGGTCAGGCCCGGGGCGGGTGACGCGTGTTTCCCGCGTTCCCAATCCCGCACCCGCCCTGCGTTTCACTTTGCCAGAAAAACTCCCCCCGGAGGGTCCTCCGACCTGCCACGAGCACACCGGTGCACAGAAATGCAAAACGCCGCACAAAAGCGCGGCGGGGTCCGGATCTGCTGTGAGAAAAAAAGGCGGCGACAGGTCTAAAGGGAGGAGAGGACCTGCCGCCGCTGAATTACAGACACCCCAGGGAGGAGGAGAGGAGTATCTGTTCTGACCTGACCGCGCGGGAGGAGGTGCACGACCAGGATCTCGGTCAAACCGCGTTGCGGGCTGTTTCCAGCGCGATGCGGCGAATTTGGCAGCGTGCGATACCCATGTCGGCCAGTTCGGCGTTCGACAGGGAGGCAAGCTCGTTGAAGGTTATGCGCGCGACGTTGCGGCGCGCCATGAGTTTCGCGGCCCCGTTCAGAATGTCTGCGGCGGACGCCATGAAGCGGGCGCCGAGGCCAGCTTCGCGGGAATGTGTGTCGATGAAGAAGGCCATGTGCGTTGCCGTTCCAGTCTCGCTGCTGTGTTGTCTTGCTCACCAAGATACGTCGATGCTGCGCGTGCACAACACTCAATGCTGCAACGCAGCTATGCAAGATCCGCATACGCGACGTTGCGTTATTTCTCTTGAAAGATGAATGACTTGGCTAATTTCTGCGCATGCGAGCAAGCTAGGGTTGCGCTGCCCAATTTCTGCGCCACGTTAGAGGGAAAGCTGCTTAATTCGGGGGCAAAAAGAAAACTCATGGCGATCACCACGGATCAGGTTCGGGCCGCGCTGGCCAGAATCACGCTTCCCAATGGCACAGACCTTGTCAGCGCCGACGCGATCCGCGCGCTGTCGGTGGAAAACGGCGCCGTGCGCTTCGTGATCGAAGCGCCCAGCCCCGAAGTGGCCGCCCGGATGGAGCCCATCCGCAAGGCCGCCGAGGCGGCCGTCGCGGCGCTTCCAGGCGTGGCCGCGGTCTCCGCGGTTCTCACTGCCCATGGCCCCGCCGCCAAACCGCAGACCCCGCCGCCCAGCCTCAAGATCGGCGGCCACCCCAAACCGCAGGCCGGGCCGAGCAAACCAGCCGGCGTGCAGCGCATCCTCGCCATCGGCTCGGGCAAGGGCGGGGTGGGCAAATCTACCGTGTCCTCGAACCTCGCCGTGGCGCTCGCGAAAGCAGGCCGCCGCGTCGGGCTTCTGGATGCGGATATATACGGCCCCTCCCAGCCGCGCATGATGGGCGTCTCCGCGCGTCCAGCAAGCCCGGACGGCAAGACGATCATCCCGCTCCACGCCCATGGGGTCACGCTGATGTCCATCGGCCTGATGCTGGAGGCGGACAAGGCGGTGGTCTGGCGCGGCCCGATGCTGATGGGCGCGCTGCAACAGATGCTGGGTCAGGTGGAATGGGGCGAGTTGGACGTCTTGCTGGTCGATCTGCCGCCTGGCACGGGCGATGTGCAACTGACGCTGTGCCAGAAATCTGATGTGACCGGCGCCATCGTGGTCTCCACCCCGCAGGATGTGGCGCTGCTCGATGCGCGCAAGGCGCTCAATATGTTCGACACGCTCAAAACCCCGGTCTTGGGGTTGATCGAGAACATGTCTCAGTTCACCTGCCCGACCTGCGGCACGACCCACGACATATTCGGGCAGGGCGGCGTGCGGGCCGAGGCCGAAAAGCTCGGCGTGCCGCTGCTGGGTGCGCTTCCCATCGACTTGGACACCCGGCTTGCGGGCGATGGCGGCACGCCTATCGCGGCGGGCGACAGCCCCATGGCGCAGGCGTATGGCCAGATCGCCGAGGGGCTGATCCGCGGCGGCTTGGCGTGACGCCCGCCGCGGCGGTTTCTGGCGCGCCGCGCGGTGCTCAGAAGCTGACTTTGCCCTGCGCGCCCACATCCGGGGTCGCGGCGGTCAGATTGGCCTTCGCGATCTCGTAGAGAAATTTCGCACCGTTCTGTTCGGTGGTCGACACCTCGCCCTTGTCCGGCGCAAACCGGAGCAGGCGCACGTCCGGGTCGTGTTTGCCGTCCTCGAACCATGCGGCGGAGAACATGCTCCAGACCTTGTCGAGCGTCTCGTCATCCTCGACCTGCGCCAGCGTGCCTTCCACATCGGCATAGAGCCCGGCGTCGGAATCGGCTGCCACGAACCGGGCGGGCGTCGCGCTGCTGCGCGTGGCGGTCTCCAGATCGGTGTCGCGTGCGGTGATGAACCACATGAAATGACCGAGGTCTTCATCAACGCTCGGGGCCATGGGAATGAGGCGCTCGCCAGTGGCCGCGCCGAGCATCCCGGCCTGCACATCTTCCATGCGTGTCCAGAATTCATGCTTCAGATTACTCATCTTGTCCTCCTTTACATTGCTTAAAAGACCAACGCGGCGACGGCGCACAAGTTCCAAGCTGCGAAGGGCGGCGCCGCGACGCCTCCGACATGGGAATTTATGGTCCCGCACGTGCCGGCCACGCGCGATTCGAATCAATTTCGGTGATTTTCGCTTGATATGCACAGAACAATATGAGAACAAAGAGGTCTGTTCCCGCCGTGATGCAAGTTTTTTGGGAATTTATGGGCGCGTTGCGCTCTGAACAGAAAACACAAGATATAGTATGAATATGTCAATGGGTCGCAAATTAGGCCCGAAATTTGGCCAATTTTGCCACAATATCTTGTTCAGAGACCCCTTCTGGAACCACATCTGGACAGTCTCGCCCATAAAAAACTATTGGCGACCATGAATTCCCATGTCATACCTAATGCATCGAAAGAGAGCAGAGACAGCGACAGACAAGGGCCAACCCAAAGAGCCCACGCTGAAACAAAATAACAAGCAGGTTTCATACAGGCCTCCGCTTTCCTTCGACCAAGAGATCCGGCGCGCGAGCGAGCAGACATCCCCCCAGGTGGCGCGCGCGGCTGGACACCCCGCACAGCGGGACGAGGGCGGCGGGTTGATCAGTGGCAGCAGATCAACCCGCCGTTTCCATTTTCAAGGCCCTTGAGACGGGGCAGGGGACAAAGGGACAGGACCGCAGCGTGGCACGCAGGTTCAGAGGCGAAAGCGACCATAAGGTCGATGCGAAGGGCAGGGTGTCCATCCCGGCCTCGTTTCGCCGTGTCATCGAGCAGGGCGACCCCGATTGGACCGAAGGCCTGCCGCCGCGCCTGATCCTCGTCTATGGCGGCAAGACCCGCAATTACCTCGAAGGCTTCACCATCGAAGCGATGGACGAGGTCGACGAGAAGATCGCCAAACACCCGCGTGGCGCGCCGCAGCGCAAGGCGATGGAACGGCTCTACTCCACCCAATCCATCGAAACCGAAGTCGACAACACCGGCCGCATAGTTCTGCCTGCCAAACTGCGCGACAAGCTCGGTCTTGACGGCATGGCGCGCTTCGCGGCCTCTGGCGATACGTTCGAGATTTGGCATCCGGACACGTATGACGCGATGGTCGAGGCCGAAGAGGCTGCCGAAGGGCTCGACCCGGATGTGGACCCCTCGGTCTATCTCGACGGGGATCTCTCCTAAATGGCCGGCGGCGGGCCGCATATTCCCGTGCTCATCGACGCGATCCTGTCGCACTGCGCCCCAATCGAGGGCCATTGGCTCGACGGAACATTCGGCGCGGGCGGCTACACTCGCGCGCTTCTGGACGCGGGCGCGGACAAGGTCACAGCGGTGGACCGCGACCCGCTCGCCTTCGAAATGGCGATGCCATGGGCCGAAAGCTACGGGCCTCGCCTCGTGCAGCAACCGGGCGTGTTCTCGAAACTCGACGACTACGCCACCGATCTCGACGGCATCGTGCTCGACCTTGGCGTGTCCTCCATGCAGCTCGATCAGGCCGAGCGCGGCTTTTCCTTCATGAAGGACGGGCCCTTGGACATGCGCATGAGCCAGTCCGGCCCCTCGGCGGCGGATCTGGTGAACGAGGCGGACGAAAAACTGCTGGCGGACATCCTCTACCAATATGGCGAGGAACGCGCCTCGCGCCGCATCGCCAAAGCGATCCTCCGCGCCCGCGCCGAGGCACCCATCACCACGACCCTGCGCCTCGCGGAGATCGTGGAAAGCTGCCTGCCACGCGCCAAACCGGGCCAGTCCCACCCGGCGACCCGCAGCTTCCAAGCGTTGCGCATCGCCGTGAATGACGAATATGGCGAGCTGTGGCGCGGTCTGATGGCCGCCGAACGCGCCCTCAAACCCGGCGGGCACCTCGCGGTCGTGACCTTCCACTCGGTCGAGGACCGCATGGTCAAACGCTTCCTCACCGCGCGCACCGGCGGCGGTGGGCGCGGCAGCCGCCACGCGCCCGAAACCGAGCGGCCCGACCCGCAATTTACCCAAACCTCCCGCAAGGCGATCTCCGCCACGCCAGAGGAAATCGCCGCCAACCCGCGCGCCCGCTCCGCCCGGCTGCGCGTGGCACGGCGCACCGAGGCCCCGGCTGGAGAGATTTCCGCCAAAGAGCTTGCAATGCCTGATGTTCAGGGGTTAAGCGCATGAAAACATTCCTGTATATCCTGACCACCCTCGCCGTGATCGGCCTTGCCTTCTGGGCCTATCGCGAGAATTACGCCACGCAGGACGCGCTCGACGAGACTGCAAAGCTGCACCGCGAGATCCGCGCCGCCCATGCCCGGCTGGCGGTTCTGAAGGCCGAATGGGCCTATCTGAACCGCCCCGACCGGCTGCGCGAATTGGCCGATCTGAATTTCGACCGCCTTGGCCTGATGCCGCTGCGCGCCGACCAGTTCGGGCGCGCCGACCAGATCCCCTATCCGCCCCGGCCCGTGCTTCCGGCGCTGAGCCCGACCTATCTCAGCGGCGATGCGGTGCTGCCTGCGGAGGACCGGCCATGATCCGCACGCCGCTCCGCCCGCTCGCCCGCATCCTCGACGCCCGCCGCCGCGGCGAGAACCCCGACGCGATCGAACGCGAGAACAAGCGCATCCGCCATGAGCAGATGCGCGATGCGGCCCGCAACCGCGCCGAGGGCCGGCTGCTGGTGCTGGGGCTGTTGTTCTTTTGCGCCTTCGCGGTGGTGGGCGGGCGCATGGGCCTGCTGGCGATGTCCGAGCCGCGCGAGCCGCGCGCGGTGGCGCCGGGGGCGGAGATTTCCACGGCCCGCGCCGATATCGTCGACCGCAAGGGCCGCATCCTCGCCACGAACCTGGAGACCCACGCGCTCTACGCGCAGCCGCCGCAGATGATCGACCCCGAACGGGCGGCGGACGCGCTGGTGAAGATCTTCCCCGATCTCGACCGCGCCCGGCTGGTGCGCGATTTCACCGGAAGCCGCAAATTCCTGTGGATCAAGCGCAAGATCTCTCCCGAGCAAAAGCAGGCGGTCCACGAGATCGGCGAGCCGGGCCTCTTGTTCGGCCCTCGCGAGATGCGCCTTTACCCCAACGGACGGTTGGCCGCGCATGTGATGGGCGGCGCGTCCTATGGCAAGGAGGGCGTGAGTGCGGCGGAAGTGATCGGCGTGGCGGGCGTCGAGAAGTATTTCGACCAGTATTTGCGCGATCCGGCCAATGGGAACCGCCCCTTGCAATTGTCGCTGGACCTTTCAGTGCAGGCGGCAGCCGAGCGCGTGCTCCATGGCGGGATGAAGCTGATGAACGCCAAAGGCGCGACCTCTGTGCTGATGGATGTGCACACCGGTGAGATTGTCTCCGTCGTTTCGCTCCCCGATTTCGACCCCAACGACCGCCCCCGCCCGCTGGTCAATGGCGATCAGGCCGACAGCCCGCTCTTCAACCGCTCGGTGCAGGGCGTCTATGAGCTGGGCTCGGCCTTCAAGATCTTCACGGCCGCGCAGGCGATGGATCTGGGTCTGGTGAACGCCTCCACGATCATCGACACCGGCAAGGCGCTGAAGGTGGGCAGGCACCGGATCGGCGAGTTCCGCAACAAGAATTACGGCAAGCTGACCGTGTCAGACATCATCGTGAAAAGCTCCAACCGGGGCACCGGACGGCTGGCGCTGATGATCGGCACCGAGCGCCAACAGCAGATGATGCGCGATCTCGGTATGCTCGACGCGACCCCTTTCGAGATCGTCGAAGCGGCCACGGGCGACCCGCTCTACCCGGAGCGCTGGACCGATGTCAGCGCGGTGACGATCTCCTACGGCCACGGCATATCCACATCGCCGATGCACCTCGCAGCGGGCTATGCCGCGATTGCCAATGGCGGGCGCTATGTCAAACCGACCCTCCTGAAGCAGGACGCCCCGCAAGAGGGCCGCCGGGTGATGAGCGAGCGCGCGGCGGCGGCCTCCCGCGAGATGCTGCGCGCGGTGGTGACCACGGGCACGGCGTCTATGGGCGAGGTGCCGGGCTACGTGGTGGGCGGCAAGACCGGCACCGCAGACAAGCCCCGCCCGCGCGGTGGCTATTACGAGGACAAGACCATCGCGACCTTCGCGACGATCTTCCCGGCCCATGATCCCAAATACGTTCTGGTCGTGACCCTCGACGAGCCGGTCGAGACCTCCGGCGAGAAGCCGTCCCGCACGGCGGGCTGGACGGCGGTCCCGGTGGCGGCGGAAATGATCGGCCGCATCGCCCCGCTTCTCGGCCTGCGCCCCACCGAGGCCCCGCCGGGCTTTGCCGAGGTGACTTACACGTCCGGCAACTGATCCCGCCTCAAAGCGAACACGCCTGCGGCGCGTCCTGGGGCTCTGCCCCAGACCCCAGGATATATCTTGCCAAAGGAAGCCCGGGGCGCGCCCGGATTGGCGACGTGGGACACGCCAGTGGCAGGCGGGGCCGGGGGGGCGGCGTGCCCCATTGGTCAATTGGGCGCAGCGCCCCTGTCTTCCTTTGGCCAAAAATATCCCAGAGAGCGCGAGAGACAGCGTCTCTCGCTTGCGCAGCAAATGACGCCACCGGCCACTTGAGCCGCCCCGCCTGCCTGACTATGCTCACCCGCAACCAACAACCCGCAAAGGGACGGCGATGAGCGGCAGTAAACACCTCTCCGATCTGGGCCTGATGGCGCGCGGCGGCGCGAACCCCGAGATCACGGGCCTGTCGGTCGACAGCCGTGATGTCAAAGACGGGCATCTCTTCGCCGCCATGCCCGGCACCCGCGTGCATGGCGCGGAGTTCATCACCTACGCCCTGCGCATGGGCGCCGCCGCGATCCTCACCGACGCGGAAGGCGCGGAGATCGCCGCCAAGGACCTCGCCGCGTCGGACGCCGCGCTCGCCCTCACGGACACCCCCCGCGAAACCCTCGCCCGCGCCGCCGCACTGTTCTTCGGTGCCCAGCCCGCGACCATGGCTGCCGTCACCGGCACCAATGGCAAGACCTCCGTGTCGACCTTCACGCGCCAGATCTGGATCGAGATGGACCTGCCAGCGGTCAACTTGGGCACCACAGGCGTCGAAGGCGCATGGACCGCACCGCTCAAACACACCACCCCCGAGCCGATCACCCTCCACCGCACCCTCGCGCAGGCCGCCGAGGCCGGGATCACCCACGCCGCGATGGAGGCCTCCTCGCACGGGCTCGACCAGCGCCGCCTCGACGGGGTGGTGCTGACCGCCGCCGGCTTCACCAATTTCAGCCAAGACCATCTCGACTACCACAAGACCTTCGAGGCCTATTTCGACGCCAAGGCCGCGCTCTTTGCCCGCGTGCTGCCTGAGGATGGCATCGCGGTGATCAATATCGACGACGCGCGCGGGCTGGATATGCTCGCCATCGCCACCGCGCGCGGGCAGGGGGTGCTGAGCGTGGGCCGCGACGGGGCCGACCTGCATCTCCAGAGCCAGCGCATGGACGCCACCGGGCAGGACCTGCGCTTTTCCTACAAGGGCAAGACCTACCTCAAACGCCTTGACCTCATTGGCGATTTCCAGGCCGAGAACGTGCTTCTTGCGGCGGGCCTCGTCATCGCCTGCGGCGGCGCGCCCTCCGAGGTGTTCGACACCTTCCCGCACCTCACCACCGTCCGAGGCCGCATGGAGCTTGCCGCCACCCGCGCCAACGGGGCTGCGGTCTTCGTCGATTACGCCCACACGCCCGACGCCATCGAGACCGCCCTCAAAGCCATGCGCCCCCATGTGATGGGCCGCCTTGTGACCGTGATCGGCGCGGGCGGGGATCGCGACATGCGCAAACGCCCGCTGATGGGGCAGGCCGCCGCCGCCCATGCCGACATGGTGTTCGTCACCGATGACAACCCCCGCACCGAGGACCCCGCCCGCATCCGCGCCGCTGTGATGGAGGGCTGCCCCGAGGCGACCGAGGTGAGCGACCGTGCCGAGGCGATCCTGCGCGCGGTGGATGCGCTGGAGCCGGGCGATGCGCTGCTGATCGCGGGCAAGGGCCATGAGACCGGGCAGATCGTCGGCGACGACGTGCTGCCTTTCGATGACGCGGAACAGGCGTCGATTGCCGTGGCGGCCCTCGATGGCAACGTGAACGGAACGCTGACATGACCCTGTGGACCTCTGCCGATGCCGCCGCCGCCACGGGCGGGCGCAGCACAACCGACTGGACCTGCACCGGGATTTCCATCGACACGCGCACCTTGCAGCCCGGCGATCTCTTCGTCGCCCTCAAGGCGGCCCGCGACGGCCATGACTTCGTGGCCCAAGCGCTGGAAAAAGGCGCCGCCGCCGCGCTGGTCTCGCGCATCCCCGAGGGGCTGGATGAGACCGCACCGCTCTTGCTGGTAGATGACGTACAGACGGCGCTCGAAGATCTGGGCCGGGCAGGCCGCGCCCGCACGAGTGCCCGCGTCGTGGCGATCACGGGCTCGGTCGGCAAGACCTCCACCAAGGAGATGCTCCGCGATATCCTCACAGATCAGGGCCGCACCCATGCCTCCGTGGCCTCCTATAACAACCATTGGGGCGTGCCGCTGACACTGGCGCGGATGCCCGAAGACACCGAATTCGCCGTGATCGAGATCGGCATGAACCACCCCGGCGAGATCGCGCCCCTGTCGCGCATGGCCCGCCCCCATGTGGCTCTGATCACCACGGTGGCGGCGGCGCATCTGGAGGCGTTCGAGAATATCGAGGGCATCGCCGTCGAGAAGGCCTCGATCCTTGAAGGGCTGGAGCCGGGCGGTGTGGGCGTGCTGAACGCCGATATCGACACGGCGCTGATCCTTGTCTCCAAGGCCAAGGGCGTGGGCCGCGACTACCTGAGCTTTGGCCGCCAGTCCTCTGATTATACGCTGAAAACCGTGCAGATCGAAGACACGGTGACAGTGGTGCAGGCCGAGATGCAAGATGCGCCGCTCCTCTTCAAGATCGCCGCGCCGGGCCGCCATTTCGCGATGAACGGCCTCGGCGCGCTGGCCTCGGCGGCCGCACTTGGCGCCGATCTGGCGCTCGCCGCCCAGAGCCTCGGGCGCTGGTCCCCGTTCAAGGGCCGGGGGGCACGCGACGTGATCCGCCTCGATCCCATCGACGAGCGCCTGACGCTGGAGGTGATCGACGAGAGCTACAACGCCAACCCGACCTCCATGGAGGCGGCGCTGGACGTGCTGGCGGCGGCGCGCGTCACCCATGACATCGGCCGGGTCTCCAAAGGCCGCCGCATCGCGATTGTCGGCGACATGAAGGAGCTTGGCCCCACCGGCCCGGACCTGCACGCGGCGCTGGCGGACCTGCCGAGCATCGCGGAGATCGACCGCATCCACTGCATCGGCCCGCTGATGTGGCATCTCTTCGAGGCCCTGCCCGAGGCCAAGCGCGGCCTCTGGTGCGAGACCAGCGCGGAGCTGGCGGGCGCGCTCCGGGGCCGGCTCGACAGTGGCGATGTGGTCATGGTCAAGGGATCTTTGTCGATGAACCTTGCCGCCGTCGTTGACGCCATCCGCAAAATGGGCCATGCCGCCCTGCAACCCTGACCCCAAGATGATGCGTAAAGAGGCCCCCGGATGCTCTATTGGTTGACTGCCCTGTCCGACGGGGGCGATTTCTTCAACCTCTTTCGCTACATCACTTTCCGCGCGGGCGGCGCGTTCCTGACGGCACTGGTCTTCGGCTTTCTCTTCGGGCGGCCCCTGATCAACGTGCTGCGCCGCAGCCAGGGCAAGGGCCAGCCGATCCGCGATGACGGCCCCGAGGGCCATTTCGTCAAGGCCGGCACGCCGACCATGGGCGGGCTGCTGATCGTCGGCGCTCTGACGACCTCCACCCTGCTCTGGGCGCGGCTCGACAACCCGTTCACATGGATCGTTCTGGGCGTGACCCTGAGCTTCGCCGCCATCGGCTTTGCCGATGATTTCGCCAAGGTCTCAAAGCAAAACACGGCTGGCGTGCCGGGCCGCGTGCGCATCGGGCTCGGCCTGCTGATCGCCGCCGCCGCGGCCTATGCCGCCTCGCTCAACCACCCCGAGGCGCTGCAATACAAGCTGGCCCTGCCGGTCTTCAAGGATGTGCTGATCAACATGGGCCTGTTCTTCATCCCCTTCGCGATCATCGTGATCGTCGGTGCGGCCAATGCGGTGAACCTCACCGACGGGCTCGACGGTCTGGCGATCATGCCGGTGATGATCGCCGCCGGAACGCTGGGCGTGATCGCCTATGCCGTGGGCCGGGTAGACTTCACCGAGTATCTCGACGTCCACTACGTGCCGGGCACCGGCGAAATCCTGATCTTCACCGCTGGCCTCTTCGGCGGCGGCCTCGGGTTTCTGTGGTACAACGCCCCCCCGGCGGCGGTGTTCATGGGCGATACCGGCTCGCTGGCCTTGGGCGGCGCGCTCGGCGCGATCGCGGTCTCGACCAAACACGAGATCGTTCTGGCCATCGTCGGCGGCCTCTTCGTCGTCGAAGCGCTCTCGGTCATCATCCAGGTGCTCTACTTCAAACGCACCGGCAAACGCGTGTTCCTGATGGCCCCGATCCACCACCATTATGAGAAGAAGGGCTGGGCCGAGCCGCAGATCGTGATCCGCTTCTGGATCATCTCCCTGATCCTCGCGATGATCGGACTGGCCACGCTCAAGGTCCGCTGATCCGCGCTGAGCGGTTCCGAACGCTCCCGCGTCCGGCCGGGCGAAGCACGCTGCGCGCGCTCGGGGAAGCTCTGCTTCCCCCGGCCCCATCGGGATATTTTTGTCAAAAGGAAAACAGGGGCGCAGCACCCGCAAGACCGACATGGGACACATCTTGGCGGGCCCCGCCGAGGCCCCCTTGCCAACGCCCCGAACATCTGCCCAAAATCCCGCCATGCAAGCTCCCGAAACAGCCCTCGTCACCGGCGGCAACCGTGGCATTGGCCGCGCCATCGCCGCCGGATTGCGCCGCGACCACCGCGTCGTGATCGGCGCCCGCGAGCCCGACCAAGGCCGCCGCGCCGCCGCCGATCTCGGCGTCGAATGGGTCCATCTCGACCTCGATGAGCCCGAAACCTACGCCCCCGCCTTCGAACAGATCGCCGGGATCGACGTGCTGATCAACAACGCGGGCGTGCTGATCGAAGACAGTCTCACCGCCGACCCGATGGGCTTCGAGACTTCGCTGCAGGTGATGCTCCATGCCCCCTACCACCTGATCGGCGCCTCGATCCCGCACATGCAGGCGCAGGGCTGGGGCCGGATCGTGAATGTCTCCTCGGGCTGGGGCAGCTTCGCCGAGGGCCTCGAAGGTCCCGGCGCCTACGGCATCGCCAAAGCAGCCCTCAACGCGCTCACCAAAGCGCTGCCGCGCGACCTGCCCCCCGGCATCCTCGTCAACGCCTGCTGCCCGGGCTGGGTCCACACCGACATGGGTGGGCCCGAGGCCCCCCGCACCCCGGAAGAAGGCGCAGACACCGCCCTCTGGCTCGCGCGCCTCCCCGACGATGGCCCCACCGGCGGCTTCTTCCGCGACCGCGCCCCGATCCCGTGGTGAGCGCCATGCCGGACCCCGTCAAAGACACCGCCGCGATGATCGCCGCCATGTCCCCCAAGCTCGATCCGGGACCGTTCGTGTTCGTCACGACCCAAGGCCCCACCGACGAGCTGATGAGCGCCGCCCGCGCGCGCTACGAGGAGGCTGAGGGCACGTCCCTGATCCTGCCGCTGGAGGTGGCGCTGGCTCAAGGCTTCGACACCTCCCTGCCCATGGCCTGTCTCACGCTCACCGTCCACTCCGCCCTAGACGGCGTCGGCCTCACGGCAGCGGTGAGCGCAGCCCTAGCGGGCGCAAACATCCCCTGCAACATGGTCGCCGCCTACCACCACGACCACGCCTACGTCCCGGCGGACCGGGCGGAGGAGGCGCTGGCGGCGCTCAAGGCCTTGGCCCGGCACTAGTAATCTCCGCGCGCCCCTGGCGCGCTATATAGGCTCTGCCTCCAAACCTCCGAGGGTACTTGTGACCCAAAGAAGACAGGGGAGGGCCACCTTACCGCCCATTCCCGTAGGGTGGTCAATCCGCCCACTAATGATGCCTGGCGCGGAGCCATTTGTGGTGCGCTCTTGGAAGGCGGGAGGATGGCAAAGCCGGGCGTGACAACGGCGGCGCCTTAGGTAGGAACGGTGATTATGGGTAAAACATGGGGTTAAAAGCTATACTCCGCACCGGTTGTTACTGATGTAAATCTTGCGCAGGTAAACTGTGTCTTCTAGCCTCACGCAAGTTGTTTCATAATCGACCTAGCCTTATGCGCGTCGAATGAAATGGAGGAAAGGTGCTCTTCATATATGCAAGTAGACTTCACAAAGGCTTTTCTCAGCGACAAGGAATGTGAAGTTGGCCGAGATCACTTTGGGCCAAACCAATGGGACATAAACAGTGCATCCTTGGCTGACGTTACAGCGTACTTTGATGAGTGCCAACTTGCTGAATACATGTGTTTCACCTGCGTTTCGGATTCATACAGACGACAGCTCTTCTTTCTTCGGAGAGATGACCTGTTGAGCATCTCCGAGATGATACTGATAGGCCAGCAGAGGTGTTTTGGGCGCAAACCGGATAGTCTAGGTCGCTGGGTCACCCCCAAAAAAAATCTCACGAATGACTATCGCGCCGAGAGAAAAATTTCTCACTGCGTTCGAGATCGTTACAATTCGAAAAGGTGGGGCAGATCTCGAGTCTGGATAAATGGTGGAGTACTTGGCGCTCCCGAGGGACGAGTACTCCTAGAGTTCCCGGAACGGAAAGCTGAAACCTGCGTTACCAACATTACTATGTCACTCAGATTTTTCTTTTACGTGCTTGCTAGCCGGAGCAGTTAGAAGGGCCCAAGCCAATCATAATATGTGCAATTATTCAGAACCCATTTGTTGAAAACAATCCGATTATCGCAGGCTACCGAAGCATGCTCGACGCCCTGCCGGACCCCTGACACCGCCCCGCCACAGACCCGCAGGGCAGGGGCCCGCGCTCTGTCGCTTGCACCCGCCCCGCTGCCGGGGGAGAGTGGCGCGCAAAGGGTGGCCAATAGGGAGCAGGGCATGATTCCAGTACAAGGCGTAACAGGCGCGCGCATCGGCGTGCTCGGCCTCGGCCGCTCGGGCCTCTCGGCAGCCCGCGCGCTCCGGGCGGGCGGGGCCGACGTCCGGGTCTGGGATGACAGCCCCGAGGCCCGCGCCCGCGCGGAAGGAGAGGGCTTCACCGCCGCCGACCTGTCCAAACCCGCCGAGATGGACGCCCTCGCCGCGCTCATCACCTCCCCCGGCATCCCGCATCTCTACCCGGCCCCCAACCGCGTCCTCGCCCTCGCTTACGAACACGGCATCCCCGTCGACAACGACATCGGCCTGTTCTTCCGCAGCTTCGCCACCCCGGACTGGGCCCGCTTCGACACCGCCCCCCGCATCGTCGCGGTCACCGGCTCCAACGGCAAATCCACCACCTCCGCCCTGATCCACCACATCCTCGACCAGACCGGCCGCCGCACCCAACTGGCGGGCAATATCGGCCGGGGCGTGCTCGACCTCGACCCCCCCGAAGACGGCGACGTGGTCGTGCTCGAACTCAGCTCCTACCAAACCGATCTCGCCCGCAGCCTCACCCCCGACATCGCGGTCTTCACCAACCTCTCGCCCGACCATCTCGACCGCCACGCCGGGATGGGGGGCTATTTCGCCGCCAAACGCCGCCTCTTCGCCGAAGGCGGCCCCGACCGCGCGATCATTGGCACCGACGAGCCCGAGGGCCGCTACCTCGCAGGCCAACTCGCCGAAGGCCCCACCGATGATCGCGTGATCCGCATCTCCACCCTGACCAAACTCACCGGCCCCGGCTGGAACGTCCACGCCCGCAAAGGCTTCCTGTCAGAGACCCGCAAGACCCGCCAGATCGCCTCCATCGACCTGCGCGACATCAAGGGCTTGCCCGGCGCCCACAACCACCAGAACGCCTGCTGCGCCTACGCCGTGTGCCGCGCCCTCGGACTGGCCCCCCGCGAGATCGAAGCGGGGATGCGCAGCTACCCCGGCCTGCCGCACCGCTCCCAACTGATTGCCGAAATCGGGGGCGTGACGTATGTCAACGACAGCAAGGCCACCAACGTCGACAGCGCCGCCCGCGCGCTTCAGGCGTTCAAAAACATCCGCTGGATTTGCGGCGGTTTGCAAAAAGAGGGCGGCCTCGACGCCTTGCGTGACCCATCCGCCAATGTCCGCAAAGCCTACGTCATCGGCCGCGAAGCGGCAGCCTTCGCCCTCGAGCTCGCCCCCGAGGCGGAGATTTGCACGACGATGGAAGAAGCGGTCAAACGCGCCGCCGCCGACGCCGAACCCGGCGACACGGTCCTCCTCGCCCCGGCGGCCGCGAGCTTCGACCAATATGACAGCTTCGAAAAACGCGGCGAGGATTTCATCACGCAGGTCCAGAACCTCCCCCGCTGACCCCCTCAAAACCCCGCCCCGGGCGCAGACCCGGGACCCCGACGAAACAAGCGAGCACACCCGTAGGGTGGGCAATCTGCCCACCACCCCCGGGCGCTCCTTCGCCCTGAAATGTTTGAGAGGGCGGGGCCTTGCCCACCAAGACGCCCCCGCCCCGGACCCCGATCCGGGGCCTCGGCCACAGCTATGCGCAGAAATCGTGGTCCCTAAAAGCCGGGCCTACAGGTCACCGAAACTTTTGGGTACAGACCCTCTTCTGGGACAGTACAACCGAATGTTTAGCAATGCCGTGTGTTATTCCTTGGTCAATATCCATCCGTGATACCAAGGTTGCTGCCAATCCGGTGGGGGCATTTCGCCGGTTGCGTTTTTCACATTGTCCAAACGGAAGTACTCACGAACCAAAGTTCCACCAACAATTCTGAAGACCTCTTCGGCCTCCTCCTTTATCCAGTACTTCACCACCGTTTCATTGCCGTTCAGAACATAGCCCAACGGGTTGCTGTACCATGCTGACCAAGTGTCCATACGCATCTGCAATGACTCTCTTTCCTTCCCGTCATGCGCAGCTGCAAAGTGAATGGCATTCGCTGAGTACAAGAGAGCTTCTAGAGAGGGTACAACCAGCACAAGCTGGCCGCCCGGAGCAACTGACGCGAATACTTTGCTCAAAGTGTCTAAAGCGTCAGAGTGGCTCTCGGGCATCAGGGCGTTAAAGCACAGCGCCAAATCAGCAGCCGAGGGCAAGATGAGATCGCGCAGGTTCATCTGATGAAATTCAGTTTGCTCAGGCGCGCGTTCACGCGCTTGCTTCAACATGTTCGAAGAAAAATCAACTGCGTGGATTGTTCTCGCCTCAGACAACGTTTCCAGCCAGTAGCCCGGACCACAACCTAAATCTGCAGCAACACCACGTGTGCTGACGCGTGAGATGGCTCGTCGGAGGGTTTCGCCCGCAGGGATATGCCAAAGAGATGATACGTGCGCTGGGTAGTCACTCAATGCATCCCACTGCGCCAGTCGAGACGGTTTTCCTTTGTCGAGTTTTGAGTCGTTCACATTGATGGCTCAGGCTTCTATATCGTATCGCTTCCAAGGCCACTTGCCGCCCCAGTATTGCCGGAACCTGCCGCATTCGCCGATGCAGTATTGCCGGAACTTGAAGCATTGGTCGCCCCAGTATTGCTGGAACCTGCCGCATTCGCCGACGCAGTATTTCCGGAACCTGAAGCATTGGCCGCCCCAGTATTGCCGGGACCTGAGCCACTGGACCCTCCACCATTGGCCGAAGCTTGAGCGCTACCACCCCCTTCACCAGCAAATGGGTATGCCTTCCGTGCTTCCGACAGAAGCAAGTCAAATTCAGATTCACTTATGAAACCATCTCGGAGATCTACTTCTTCGGGTACATCAATAGTTTCGCGGCCTGCCACCGATACCTTGTTCTGTCGAAGCGCTAATTGAAAACACTGATTGCCCCAACAGTTGCGCCCCTCGGAAATGGCGATCTGTTTCTCGCCAGTCGCGAGTTCGCGAAACGCATTGTCAGGAATCTCAACGCAGGCCGCCAGACCTACCGGTAAACCCGCTGCTATACCGAGTTGCCCAGTGCGACGCAGAAAATCGCGGCGCGACACAAACGAATTGAAAATTGATACGGCATCAAGACTTTCAGACATTCCGATTCCTGTTTCTCACCCTTTAGGAAGACCTTACAAGCGTTTGGCGCCACAGCAAAGAGTGAATGAGGCGGTTTGAGCGGCTGCCCGTGGTATTGCGGCGTTGAAGGTAGGCCGCAAATCACTATTCGAGCGGTTTGGTCAAACCGTTGGCAGCATTTTTGTTGCCCGAGGCAAAACCAAGGGGGCGACAGCACGTTTTGGCTGAGTGAATACCACGGCAGCAAACTGCGCAAAGTTCAAAATGCGGCAGGCGGGCAAGCCACCCCTAGCGCTTGCGCTCCTCCTTCGGCACCGCGAACGGCCCGCGCTCCAGATCGCAGCCCTCGTCCCAGTGCATCCCGCGCCGCTGTTCGACCGCCTTCGCGCGTTCCTCGCAGAAATGCTCCTCCCAGAAGCGCACTTCCTTCTCCATGTTTTCCAGCAGCCCCGCCGCGCGGGCCTGGACGAAGGCGCGCAGGACCAGATTGATGCGGACCTGATATTTCGGGCCCATGGAGCGAAAGAATTTCAGCGCCGATTTGTCGACCCGGATCGTGATCTTTTCCGACTCCTCCTCGTAGTGCTTCACGATGTCGTGCCACATCTCCGGGATATGGTCGGCATAGCGCTCCGGGTGGTAGAGATTGCGCGTCAGCCGCTCCAGCGTCTGGTTCAGGCTGTAGAGCCCGCGCTTCTCAGCGGCGGTGCGTTTGACGGTGCCGTCCTTGTTCGTGGGCAGGGCATACATGGAGGCGCTCCTTTCGGTTTGGATCGGGAGGCATCCTGCCGCGCCGAAGTTAACAAGCCCGAAAGGCACCGTGCGTATGTACAGCTGCCATACGCCGTGCCATACGCCCGGCCATACCGTGTCTGGCCCCGGTTTTTTGGCCCTCAGCGCCTTGCAACCCGCCCCCGCCGGGCATAGGTTCCCCCAAATTTCCGGGGCGCTGTTCGCACGCTCCGGACCCCCGTTCTGACCCATAGAAAGAGACCCCGGACCATGGAAGCCTTCGTGCAGTTTGTCCCCCTTATCCTCATCTTCGCGATCATGTATTTCCTGCTGATCCGGCCCCAGCAGAAGAAGCTCAAGGAGCATCAGGCGATGGTCGAGGCACTGCGCCGGGGCGATCAGGTCGTCACTCAGGGCGGGATGATCGGCAAGGTCACAAAAGTCAAGGAAGACAACGAGATAGAGGTCGAAATCTCCGAGGGCGTCAAGGTCCGGGTGGTCCGGTCCACCATCACCCAAGTGCTGAACAAGACCGAGCCCGCGTCCTGAGGCTTGCCTCGTAATCCGTTGAGAAGGCAGGTCTATGCTGCAAATTGAAACATGGAAACGGGTGATGATCTGGGCTCTGGTCGCCCTCGGTCTGATCCTCGCGCTGCCCAACGGGTTCTATTCCCGCGTCGAGATCCACAATGACGCGGCGCAGGCCATCGAGATGCAGGGCGGCACCGCCTCGCCCGAGCAGACCGAAGACCTCGCGCTCTGGCCCGATTTCATGCCCTCCGCGCTCGTCAATCTCGGGCTCGACCTGCGCGGCGGCGCGCATCTTCTGGCCGAGGTCGAGGTCGAACAGGTCTATGCCGCCCGCATGCAATCCATGTGGCCCGAAGTGCGCGACATCCTGCGCCCCGAGCGCGCCACCGTCGGCACCATCCGCCTGCAACCCGGCCCCGAGGACGAGCTGCGCGTGCGCATCTCCGAGCCCGCCGGTCTGAACCGCGCCATGGAGTTGGTGCAGGGCCTCGCACAGCCCATAAACACCCTGTCGGGCATAGGCGGATCGGACATCGTCGTGCGCCGGGACGGAGATCAGGAATTCGTCGTAACCCTCTCGGATGACGAGAAAATCGCCACAGATGAGCGCACCATGCAGCAGTCGCTGGAGATCGTGCGGCGGCGGATCGACGAGGCCGGAACGCGCGAGCCGACGATCCAGCGGCAGGGCAATGATCGCATCCTGATTCAGGTGCCGGGCATTGGCTCGGCGACCGAACTCAAAGACCTGATCGGAACCACGGCCGCGCTCACCTTCAACCCGGTGGTGTCATCGACCTCCGACGCCGAGGCGCGGGCCGGGGTCGGCAATGAGTTGGTGCCTTCCATGGACGAGCCGGGCGTGTTCTACATCGTCGAACGCGCTCCGGTTGTCACCGGCGAGGAGCTTGTGGACGCGCAGCCCAGCTTCGACCAGAACGGCAACCCGGCGGTCAACTTCCGCTTCAACACGTCCGGCGCGCGCAAGTTCGGCGAGTATACCGCTGAAAATATTGGACAACCCTTCGCCATCGTGCTCGACAACGAGGTGGTGAGCGCGCCGACGATCCAGTCCCATATTCCCGGCGGGTCGGGCATCATCACCGGGCGCTTCACCGTCGAAGAATCCACCGACCTTGCGATCCTGCTGCGCGCCGGGGCGCTGCCGGCGGAGCTGACCTTCCTCGAAGAGCGCACCATCGGCCCCGAACTGGGGCAAGACAGCATCGACGCGGGCAAGGTTGCCACGGTGGTGGCGTTCACAGCGGTGCTGGTTTTCATGGTGCTGAGCTATGGCCTCTTCGGTGTGTTCGCGAATGTCGCGCTCATTGTTAACATCGCCTTAATCTTCGGTCTGTTATCGTCCATCGGCGCGACGCTCACACTGCCGGGCATCGCGGGCATCGTGCTCACGGTCGGCATGGCGGTGGATGCGAACGTACTTGTCTTTGAACGGATCAGGGAAGAACTGAAATCGGCCAAGGGCCCGGCGCGTGCGATCGAGTTGGGCTACGAGAAGGCGCTCTCGGCGATCATCGACGCCAACATTACCACCTTCATCACCGCCGTGATCCTCTTCGCCATGGGCTCCGGCCCGGTGCGCGGCTTCGCGATCACGCTCGGCCTTGGCATCCTGACCTCGGTCTTCACGGCGATTTTCGTCACGCGTTTGCTGATCGTCATGTGGTTCGAACGCAGCCGCCCCAAAACCATCGAGGTCTGACCCATGCGTTTGAAACTGGTCAAGCAGAACACGAATTTCGATTTCTTCAAGCGCTGGAAGCTCTGGCTCGGGATTTCCGGACTGCTCATGGTCGTGGCCTTCGTGTCCTTCCTGCTGCAGGGCCTCAATTACGGGATCGACTTCCGGGGCGGCACCACGGTGCGCACCGAAGCCCCGCAACCTGTTGTTATTGCGGACTATCGTGCGGGGCTCGACGTGCTCGATCTGGGTGATATCTCGATCACGGAGGTGTTCGATCCGACCTTCGGGCCGGAGCAGAATGTCGCCATGATCCGCATTCAGGCCCAGGAAGGGCAGGAGGCGGTCACGCCGGAGACCATCGAGGCGGTGCAGGCGGCGCTGCGCGCGGTGGTGCCGGACATCAAGTTCACCTCGGTCGAGTCGGTCGGCCCCAAGGTCTCGGGCGAGCTGATCCAGACCGCCGCCATCGCGGTCGTGCTCGCCATCGCCGCTGTGCTTGTCTACATCTGGCTGCGTTTCGAGTGGCAGTTCGCCTTGGGCGCGGTGTTGGCGCTGGTCCATGACGTGGTGCTGACCATCGGCATCTTCTCCGAATTGCAGATCAAATTCGACCTCGCGATCATCGCCGCCCTGCTGACAATCGTCGGCTACTCGCTCAACGACACCGTGGTCGTCTTCGACCGCGTCCGCGAGAACCTGCGGAAATACAAGAAGAAACCGCTCAACGAGGTGCTCAATATCTCGATCAACGAAACGCTGAGCCGGACCTTCATGACCTCCGTGACCACGCTGCTCGCGCTTATCGCGCTCTTCGTGCTCGGCGGCGACGTGATCCGGGGCTTCGTCTTCGCGATGATCTGGGGCGTGATCGTGGGCACCTACAGTTCGATCTTCGTGGCCTCCGCCGCGCTGCTCTATCTCGGCGTCAAGCGCGACTGGTCCAAGCCTGACGCCAATTCCGGCAACCAATACGCCAACATAGATGCCTGACGCGCTGACGCAGGCCC
This sequence comes from uncultured Aliishimia sp., assembly GCA_965656085.1. Lineage (GTDB taxonomy): Bacteria > Pseudomonadota > Alphaproteobacteria > Rhodobacterales > Rhodobacteraceae > Aliishimia. Next base: position 28,680 of record CBFHJA010000013.1, read on the forward strand.
TCGGCACCGAGGGCTTGTGGGCGCTTCTGGCGATCTATCTGGCCGCCGGTGTGGTGCGTGGCTTCACCGGCTTCGGCACGGCCCTGATCGTGGTGCCGGTGGCGGGGATATACCTCGCGCCGCATCAGATCCTGCTGATGATTGCGGTCTCCGGCGTTGTGTCGAATTTCTATTTAGTTCCAAGTGCTTGGGCGGATGCGGACCGTGCCGAAGTGGGCGTTCTGGCAGGCGCTGCGCTGCTCGGAATGCCGCTTGGCATCTGGCTGATCGGCCAGCTTGACGCCACCGCGATCCGCTGGGCGGTGGCCGCGATTGCCGCCGTGACACTGGTCGCGGTGATCTCCGGCTGGCAGTTCCAGCGCCGCCTTGGCCGGGCCGGGCTGTCGGCTATCGGCGCAGGCGCAGGCCTGATGGGCGGGCTTACCGCATTGACCGGCCCCATCGCGATCATCTTCTACCTCGCCAACGCTCGCAAAGCCCTCGCGGTGCGCGCCAACATGATCCTGTTTCTCGCCGCGCTCGATCTGTTCCTGATTGCGCTGCTGGCCCTCAGTGGCCTTGTCAGCGCGTGGGTCGTGGGGCTCGGCGTGCTGGTCTCGGTGCCCTACGCGGTGGCGATCTGGCTCGGCAAGTCGCTCTTCGATCCCGAGCGCGACGCGCTCTACCGCGCGGTGGCCTATTGTATCGTGGCTTTGGCCCTTGTGACCGGGCTTCCGATCTGGGACATATGAGCCATGCGACTGAATGAAGTACAGTTTGACGACAGCGCCCCGATCGACGGCTACGGGCCGGGCTTTTTCCGCATCGGGGGTGAGGTGTACACCAGCGCCGTGCTGACCGGCGCGTCGGGCACGACTGCGTGGGGCGGCTATGACGACGCCGACAGCCTGCTCGCGCTGGCCGGAGAGGTGGATGTTCTGTTCATCGGAACAGGAGCCGAAATCGCGCATATTCCCAGTAGCTTGCGGGACGCTCTTGAAGCGGCAGGTATGGGGGTCGAGGTGATGTCCTCGCCCGCTGCCGCGCGCACCTATAACGTGCTGCTCAGCGAAGGACGCCGCATTGCCTGCGCCCTGCGGCCGGTCTGACACATATGCTGTTGCGGCTCGACGATCTGGCGGTCGCGCGCGGCGGGATCCCGGTGCTGGCGGGCCTGACGCTTGACCTCGGGCCGGGGCAAGCTCTGATCCTGCGCGGGCCGAACGGGTCGGGCAAAACGACGCTGCTGCGCACCCTTGCCGGGCTGCAACCGCCCGCCGCCGGCAGCTTCGAGGCGGCCGAGGACGCGATCGCCTATGCCAGCCATAGCGACGGGCTGAAATCCATGCTCACAGTGACCGAGAACCTCAGCTTTTGGGCCAAGGTCTTCGGCGCCCCCGGTATCGACGCCGCGCTCGATGCCTACGCGCTGCGCCCCTTGCAAAACCGCCTCGCCGGCGCATTGTCCGCGGGGCAGAAACGTCGCCTCGGCCTCGCCCGGATGCTCGTCACGGGTCGCCCTGTCTGGGCGATGGACGAGCCCACGGTCTCACTCGACACCGATGCCGTTGCGATGTTCGCGACTGCCGTCAAAGCTCATATTTCAAAGGGCGGCGCGGCCATCATCGCCACCCATATCGACCTCGGCCTGCCCGAGGCACGTGTCCTTGATGTGGGCGGCTACAAGGCAAAGCTCGGTGAGATCGCCGCCGACGATGAGGCCTTCCTGTGAACGCGCTCCTTGCCCGCGACCTCAAGCTGGCCTTCCGCGCAGGCGGCGGCTTCGGCCTCGGCCTTGCCTTCTTCCTGATCGTCACCGTGCTGGTCCCGTTCTCCGTCGGCCCGCAATCGGAGCTTCTGTCCCGCATCGCCCCCGGCGTGCTCTGGCTCGGCGCGCTGCTCGCCTGCCTGCTGTCGCTTGACCGTCTCCTCGCGCTCGACTGGGAGGACGGCACGCTCGATCTCTTGGCCACCGCCCCGGTCCCGCTCGAAGGCGCGCTGAGCGTCAAGGCGCTGGCCCATTGGATCACCACGGGCCTGCCGCTCGTCATAGCCGCCCCCGCGCTCGGGGTGCTTTTGAGCCTGCCACCGCAAGGGTTTTTCTGGATCACGCTCTCGCTGCTGCTCGGCACGCCCGCACTCTCCGTCATTGGCACCTTCGGCGCGGCGATCACGGTGGGGATCAAACGCGGCGGGCTGCTGCTGTCGCTGCTGGTGCTGCCGCTCTACGTGCCCACGCTGATCTTCGGCGCGGAACTGGCGCGGCGCGGCACCATCGGGCAGGAGACCCAAACGCCGCTCCTGATGCTCGCCGGGATCACCTTGGGGGCTGCGGCATTGATGCCCTTCGCTTCGGCGGCGGTTTTGCGTATGAATTTGCGGTGAGGCAGGATTGCCGCTCCGGTCACGAGGGATTAGATACAAGCCATGGCCTCGCTTTGGGAATATGCAAACCCCGTCAAGTTCTTGCGCACCTCCGAGAAGGTGTTGCCCGCGCTGTGGGTTCTGTCCTTCGCCGCGCTGATCGGCGGGCTGGTCTGGGGGTTTTTCTTCACCCCCGACGATTTCCGGCAGGGCTCCACGATCAAGATCATCTACCTGCATGTGCCCTCGGCGCTGATGGCGATCAACGCATGGCTGATGATGCTGGTAGCCTCGCTGATCTGGCTGGTGCGCCGACACCATGTCTCCGCCCTTGCCGCCAAGGCCGCCGCGCCGGTGGGCGTGACGATGACGCTGATCGCGCTCGGCACCGGGGCGATCTGGGGCCAGCCGATGTGGGGCACGTGGTGGGCGTGGGACCCGCGCCTGACGTCGTTCTTAATCCTGTTCCTGTTCTATCTGGGCTACATGGCGCTTTGGGCGGCCATCGAGGACCCTGACAGCGCGGCTGACCTGACGTCGGTTCTGTGCATCGTCGGCTCGGTCTTCGCGCTCCTGTCGCGCTACGCGGTCCTCTTCTGGAACCAGGGCCTGCACCAGGGTGCGACCTTCTCGATGGACAAGGAGGAGAACATCGCCCCGATCTTCTGGTGGCCCGCCGTGGTGTGTATGGCCGGGTTCGTGCTGCTGTTCATCGCGCTGGTGCTCTACCGCACCGGCACCGAGATTCGCCTGCGCCGCGCGCGCGCTCTGAGCCTGCGGGCACAAAGGACTGCCAATGCCTGATCTGGGAGACTATGCAGCCGAGGTCCTGAGCGCCTACGCGGTCTCGTTACTGCTTTTGCTTGGGATCGTCGTCGTGAGCGTGATCTCGGCCCGCCGTGCGAAGGCTATTCTGGACGCTGTCGAGACCGACGAGGACCGCAATGCGCGTTAAACCCCTGATGCTCCTGCCGCCGGTGCTGTTCATCGCCTTCGCGGTCTTTGCCGCCATCGGCATGTTCCGCGAGGACCCGCAGGCGCTTCCCTCGGCGCGCGCGGGCCAGATCGTGCCACCCCTGACGGTGAGCGACATGCCGGGCAAGACGCCGTTCACGGTCGAGGCGCTGAAGGACGGGGAGGTCAAGCTGGTCAACTATTGGGCAAGCTGGTGCGCACCCTGCCGCGCCGAGCACCCGAACCTGCAACAACTGGCCGATGAGGGCATCCCGATCTACGGGGTGAATTACAAGGACAACACCGCCAACGCACTGGGCTTCCTTGAAGAATTGGGCGATCCCTACACCGCGACCGTGGCTGACACGCAAGGCCGCACCGGGCTCGACTGGGGCCTCTATGGCGTGCCGGAGACCTACGTGATCGACGGCGAGGGCCGGATCGTTCTGCGCTTTGCGGGCCCGATCACCCAGCGCGAACTTGAAAACCGCATCCGCCCTGCTCTGGCCGAAGCCGCCGAGAACTGACACGGGGAAAGAGCGCCCATCCCGGCTTCTTTGGGTCAAAAATACACTTGCGGGGGTCTGGGGGTGCAAACCTCCAGACCCGACATTGGCATCGCGCCTCAACTTGCGCAGATGAGGCGCAGCGCTTCACTCGGCGGCTATCGGCGTGCGGGCAAGGTTGCGCAACACGTAATGCAGCACGCCGCCATTCTCGACATACTCGATCTCGACGGCGGTATCGATCCGGCACTTGAGCGTAATCGTTTTCTCGCTGCCATCCGCCATGGTGATCGTGCAGGGCACTTCAGCCTGCGGCGTGATCGTGTCGAGCCCGTGGATCGCGATCGTTTCGTCCCCGGTGAGGCCCAGCGTCTTGCGCGTGTCGCCGCCGGTGAACTCGAAGGGGATCACACCCATGCCCACGAGATTCGAGCGGTGGATGCGCTCGAAGCTCTCGGCAATCACCGCCTTAACGCCCAAAAGCGCAGTGCCCTTGGCGGCCCAGTCGCGCGAGGAGCCCGCGCCGTATTGCTCGCCGCCGAAAATCACCAGCGGGGTGCCTTTGTCCTGATAGGCCATCGCCGCGTCGAAAATCGAGGTCTCCTGCCCGTCCGGGCCCTTGGTATAGCCGCCCTCGACCCCGTCCAGCATCTCGTTGCGGATGCGGATATTGGCGAAGGTGCCGCGCATCATTACTTCGTGATTGCCGCGCCGCGAGCCATAGGAGTTGAACTCGCGCACCGGCACCTGCCGCTCGGTGAGATACTCGCCGGCTGGCGTCGTCGGCTTGAACGAGCCCGCCGGGGAGATGTGGTCGGTGGTGATCATGTCACCCAGCACCGCGAGCACCTTGGCCCCGTCGATATTCTCGATCTTGCGGGTTTGCATGGTAATGCCTTGGAAATAGGGCGGATTCTGGACATAGGTCGAGGCAGCGGGCCAGTCATAGGTCTGGCTGTCGGTGGTCTCCACCTCCTGCCATTTCTCGTCGCCCTTGAATACATCGGCGTATTTGTCGATGAACGCCTCCCGCGTCACGGTCTGCTCCACCAGCGCGGCAATCTCGGCCTGCGTCGGCCAGATATCCTTGAGATAAACGTCTTTCCCGTCCGGCGTCTGCGCGAGCGGTTCATTGGCGATGTCGATATTCATGTCGCCGGCAAGCGCATAGGCCACAACGAGCGGGGGCGAGGCGAGGTAATTGGCGCGCACATCTGGGCTGATCCGGCCCTCGAAATTGCGGTTGCCGGACAGCACGGAGGTCGCGATCAGGTCGCCGTCATGGATCGCCTTGCTGATCTCCGGCTGGAGCGGGCCGGAATTGCCGATGCAGGTCGTGCAGCCATAGCCCACGAGGTTAAAACCGATGGCGTCGAGGTCTTCCTGAAGCCCCGCCGCTTCGAGATAGGCGCTCACCACCTGCGAGCCGGGGGCGAGCGAGGTTTTGACCCAAGGCTTGCGATCCAGCCCCAATTCGCGCGCCTTGCGGGCCACGAGACCCGCGCCGATCATCACGTAAGGATTGGAGGTGTTGGTGCAGGATGTGATCGAGGCAATGACGACCGAGCCATCGCGGAGCTTGTAGTCTTCGCCCTCGACCGGGGCCGATTTGCGCGGGTCGATCAGCGCGTCGGGCGCGGGGCCCTCGGAGGCCATCTGCGTGGCCGCAGAGCTTTCATCCTCGCCGCGATACTCCGACACCACGTCGAAAAACTTCGCCGCAGCCCTGTCGAGCGCGACATAGTCCTGCGGACGCTTCGGCCCGGAGATTGCGGGCACGATGGTGCCCATGTCGAGATGCAGCGTATCGGTATAGATCGGCGCGTAGTCCGGCCCGCGCCACAGCCCGTTGGCCTTGGCATAGGCCTCCACCAGCGCGATGCGGCCCTCCTCGCGGCCCGTGGTGCGCAGGTAGCGGAGGGTTTCGTCGTCGATGGGGAAGAAGCCGCAGGTCGCGCCGTATTCGGGGGCCATGTTGGCGATGGTCGCGCGGTCCGCGAGCGGCAGCGTATCGAGGCCCGCGCCATAAAACTCCACGAATTTGCCCACGACGCCCTTGGCACGGAGCATCTCGACGACCTTCAGCACCAGATCGGTCCCGGTGGTGCCTTCCATCATCTCGCCGGTCAGCTCGAAGCCGATCACCTCGGGGATCAGCATCGAAATCGGCTGCCCGAGCATCGCGGCCTCGGCCTCGATCCCGCCGACACCCCAGCCGAGCACAGCAGCGCCGTTGACCATCGTGGTGTGGCTGTCCGTGCCCACGAGCGTGTCGGGATAGGCCACCATCTCGCCGCTCTGGTCGGTGTCGGTCCAGACGGTCTGGGCGAGATATTCCAGGTTCACTTGGTGGCAAATGCCGGTGCCGGGGGGCACGACGCGGAAATTGTTGAACGCTTTCTGACCCCATTTGAGAAAGGTGTAGCGCTCCATGTTGCGCTCGTATTCGCGGTCCACGTTCATCTGGAAGGCGCGCGGGTTGCCGAACTCGTCGATCATCACCGAGTGGTCGATCACGAGGTCGACGGGGTTCAGAGGGTTGATCTTCTGTGGATCGCCCCCGAGCGCGACAATGCCGTCGCGCATCGCGGCAAGGTCCACAACGGCCGGCACGCCGGTGAAATCCTGCATGAGAACGCGCGCCGGGCGGTAGGCCAGCTCGCGGTTGCCCTTGCCGCCATTCGCGGCCCAGTCGGCAAAGGCGCGGATGTCGTCCACGGTGACGGTCTTGCCATCTTCGAAGCGCAGGATGTTTTCCAACACGACCTTGAGCGCGGCGGGCAGCTTCGAAAAATCGCCCAAGCCTGCCTCGGTGGCGGCGTCGATCGCGTAATAGGCGACGCTCTGATCTCCGACAGTGAGGGTTTTGCGGGTGCTGGATGTATCCTGTCCGACTGTGATCGGCATGGTGCGCTCCTTCGTGCTGGCTCAATAGAATGTCCCGGTGTCTATGGCCTGACGGGGGTGTGATGGTCAATGTGCTTGGCCGCCCGGGAGCACGGCGGTATCTCTCTTCAAGCTGTGTATATATGCCGGTGTTTCAAGAAGGGTTGATTGGTTATTTCAATGCAGCAAGGCTATCTGTTCAATCTAGTCGAGACAGGAAAACCGCTTTGATCACCTTACAGGCCCCCCGTATCCCGCGTGTTGCGCGCCTTGCCACTGCGCTCTGTCTGGCCGCGCTGAGCCTTGCCCCGCACGCGGCCACTGCGCAGGACAATCCCGTGGTGGTGGAGCTTTACACCTCGCAGGGCTGCTCGTCCTGCCCGCCCGCCGATGCGCTGCTGCACAAGCTGGCCGGGCGCGACGACGTCATCGCGCTGGCGCTGCATGTGGATTACTGGGATTACATCGGCTGGAAGGATGCCTTCGCCCGGCCCGAACATGCCGAGCGCCAGCGCGGCTATGCGCGGCAGGCGGGGCGCAGTTCGGTCTATACCCCGCAGATGATCATCAACGGAATGGACTCCATTGTCGGGGCGCGGGGCATGGAAATTTCCGATGCGATCATGGCGCATAAGGCGCGTGAGACCGGGGTGTCGGTGTCGGTCGAGCGGACAGGGAAGGGCGTGGCTGTCGCGGCCACGGCGAACCGGAGCGCCGGTCCGATGGAGGTGGTTCTGGTGCGCTACACGCCCGAGCGCGACATCAAGATCACCCGCGGGGAGAATGCCGGGCACCACTTCACCTATGCCAATGTGGTCGAGGCATGGGACGTGGTGGCGGAATGGTCGGGGGCCGAACCGCTTGTGGTGAACATTCCCGTGGACGGCGAAGGGCCCTTGGTGGTCTTGCTGCAATCTCCCGGGGAAGGCCCGATACAGGCGGCGGCGCGCCTGCGCTGAGCCTACTACGCGCGCCAGCGCCGATGCACCCAGAACCATTGGCCGGGATCGGCCTCGATGCGCGCGGCCAGCGAGTCGTTCAGGGCCTGTGTCATGGTCTCCGGATCGGAGGGTGGAACCGGGGCTTCGAGCACCGTGTCGAAGCTCAGACCGTCGGCCTTGCGGATGCCATAGAACGGGATCAGCAGCGCGTCATAGCGCAGCGCCAGTTCCGCCGCCGAGACCGCCGTGCGCGCGGGAAGGCCGAGAAAATCCAGCACCGGTGCCTCGAAGACGTGCTGATCGAAGAGCAGGACCAGATGCCCGCCAGCGCGCAGATGGCGCACGAAACCGGCGGTGCCGCGCCGGCCCTGCGGAAAGACCGGCCCGCCGAAGGCCTGCATTGTCTTGACGTAATGGGCGTTGAAAAACGGGTTGGACATATCCCTGTAGAGCCCGCCGATGTCCAGACCGCGCCCGACCAGCGCCGCGCGCCCGGCCTCGTAATTGCCGTAGTGGCCGGTGACGAGGATCGCGGGGCGCCCGTCGCGCGCGGCGGCCTCCAGCGCGGCCCAGCCCGGCCCGGTGAGCGGGTTCTGCGCAAGCCGTCCCGGAAACTCACGGCCCGAGTAATTCTCGATGAAGGTGCGCCCGGCATTGTTCAGGCAGGCCTCGGCGATGGCCGCGCGCTCCGCCTCCGGGCGGTCCGGCCAGACCTGCGCGAGGTTCTCCAGAGCCGCCGTGCGATACCCGGCAATCGGGCCGATCACCCGCGCGACCATCCAGCCCATGAACCGGACCCGTACCGCGTAGGGCAGGGCGAGCGCGAGGTTGATCACCGTCACCAGCGCGGCATTCACCAGCCAGTGGCGGGCCCGGGTGGCAAAGGGCATGGAACTTGCGTCTGCTGGCATGGGCGTCGGTCAGGATCTCGCCGGGCGGGTTTCGCGCAGCCAGACATAAAGCCCGGCCAGAACAATCACAAGCGCGCCAGAAATCGTTGTGGCGGTGGGCACTTCCGCGAAGACCACGAGGCCGATCAGGCTCGCGAAGACAACACCGGAATAGCCGAACGGGGCCAGCGTCGCGGCGGGCGCCATCGTGTAGGCGCGGATCAGCAGCAATTGCCCGCCGGTGCCCACCAGCGCGATGAGACCCATCAGCCCCGCATCACGCGGCCCCGGCGTCTGCCACAGAGCCGGGACCATCGCGCTTGTGACGACGCCGCCCACCAGCGCGGTGTAGAACAGCGACGTCCACGCATCCTCGCTGCGCCCGACGCGGCGGGTGATCAGCGCATAGCCGGAAAAGCAGATCGCGGCGCCGAGCGGAAACAGGGCGGCGGGCTGGAAGGCGGCGGTGCCGGGCTGGATGATCAGCATCGCGCCGCAAAACGCCACCGCGATCGCACCGATCCGCCGCACGCCGATCTTCTCGCCTAGAAACAGCGCCGCGCCGAGCGTGATGAAGAGCGGGTTGAGGATCATCACCGCCGCCGCCTCCGCGAGGCCGATCCGCGACAAGCCCTGAAAAAACAGGGCGGTGGCCGAGAGCAGCAGCACCGAGCGCGCCAGTTGCATCCCGAGAAACTCCGTGTGCGCCACGGCGCGCAAGCGCGGCGCCACCAAGGCCAGCACGACCACCATCTGCCCGGCATAGCGCGCCCAGAGGGCCGGGACGGTGCCGATGTTCGGGCTCACCGCCTTGACGCAGGCATCCATGACCGAAAAGCACAAAATCGCGCTTAGAATCAACGTGATGGCTTTGGCGGGTGAGGGGGAGTGCGGGGCCGTCATGCCGTGTGCCAGTGCCTTTCTGAAACGCCCGGGCCCGGAAGGCGGGGGCGTGTGGTCCGGGACGGACAGCGCTCCGGCGATCCCCGGCAGGCTATAGAACCTTTTGGCGGCGCAAGGAAAGACCTTTGTCGCGGCGGGCCGGGGAGGGGGTTCGGGCATGTTGCGCGGCTGCTGGTGTCAGGCTGGCGCGCACACACCGGAACATAACATGAACGTTGACCCTGTTCGGGTTGGAGAGCATGACCCGAAACGGCCGCTGGTCAGGCCTCGTCCTCCATCTCGTCTTCGGGATTGAGCAGGACCAACTCGCCATCCCGCTCCAGCGCGCGGACCACCTGCACAACGGCGGTCATGGCGGTCTCGCCCTCGGTGGTCTTGATCTTGCCAAGCTCGGCCATTTCCTCGCGCATCTGATCACCGAGCCGGGCCGACATGTTCTCGAAGACGAAGGTGACCACGTCTTCCAGCCCGCTTTGCTGCGCGGCGGCCAGTGCTTTGATCAACTCGGTCTGATCGACCGCGCGCAGCACCTTGGGCAAATCGCGCGGGGCGACGCGGGTGGAAATATTGGCGAAGGTGAAGATCGCCTTGCGCACCTCATTGGCGAAATGCTCATCGGTCTCGTCGAGACCGGTCAGCAAATCTTCGCGGGTGGCGGAGGTGGAATTGTTCAGGATTGCGCCCAGCCGTTCCACCGGACCATCGTTGAAGGCCGACATCGGCTCGGCGTCGAGTTGCGCGGCGATCGACAGGCCGATCCGGTCCACCGCCTCGGGCGTGACCGCGCTGGTCTGGCTCACCGCATAGGTGATCTTGCGCGCCAGCGGGCCGGGCAATTCGCCGAGTAGAGCGGCGGCGCGCGGCACGTCGAGCTTGGACAGCAGCACGGCGGCGATCTGGACGCTTTCGTTTTCGATGATCGGCTTGAGCTTCTCCGGGCCGAGACCGCGAATTCGTTCCCAAGGATCGCCGCTCTGGCGCACCCCGGCCTCGCGGCGCAGCCGGTTCGCCGTATGCGGGCTGATCTTTCCGTCGAGCGCCTCCAGCGCGCCGGCCATCGAGCCGGGAAAGCTGAGGCCCACGGCCTCAAGCTCGGCGGTGAATTCCTCGATCACCTTATCGACCGTCGCCCGGTCCACCAGCCGCATCGCGCCCATCTGGTGCGTGAGAATTTCCTGAAGGTCTTCTGGCAATTGCTCAAGGGCAATCTCGGCACCCTCGTTCAGCAGGTAGCGCACGACGATCGCGGCCTTGGCGCGCCGGTCCAGCTTCGCAGGGCGCACCGGCGGGGACGGGACGGGTGGATTTGTGCCGCCACCCCCGCCGAGGGATGGCAGCGCCATCGGTTCGATGCTCATGCGCTGCTCTCAGTCTTGCCGTTCGCAATCCGGTCTACAGCGCAGTGTTAAACAAAGCCTGAACAGGTCGGTCAGTAGTTGTAGGTTTTGCCCAGATAGATCGCCTTGCGCAGCGAGGTTCCGGCCCAGCTATACCCGCCACCGCGGGTTTCGATCTCGGCCAGTTGCACGCGGGCCGCGTCCAGATCACCATCCTCGACATAGCCCTGACCCATGTAGGAGCGGGCCAGCAGGTTGTCCGGGTTGCGCGCCAGCGCGTCGGCGTAGAACATCATCGCCGCATCCAGATTGCCCAGCTTGCGGTTCAAAAAGCCCTTGTAGGTCAAGACCTTGTCGCTGGTCTGGTCGGGCATCTGCGACAGCACGGTTTCGGCGGCGTCATAGCGGCCCGCATAGGCCAATTCGCGCACGGCCTTGTAGAGCGTGTCCTCGCCGAGATAGGAGGCGCGGTCCGGGCGGATGCACTTGCGCTCCTTGGCATCCCACACGCCATTGACCGGCTGCGAGAAGCGCACCCATTTCTTGATATCGGGATCCCATTGGCGCTCGGAGAAGCAGTCCTGCGTGGTCTGGGTCTTTTTCGGCGGGTTCGGGGTTTCTTCGCCCGCGGCAAAAACAGCGGCGGGCAGGGCGGTCAGAAGGGCGGCGGCAAGAAGCGTGCGCATGGGAGTATCCTGTCTCAGGTTCTATCCGTAACACATAGGTGATTCTGAATATAAGAAAAGGGCCCAACGTCATTGGGCCCTTTCCGATCAAGCGATTGTGTTTCGCGTCAGCTGCTGGCCACGGGCAGGCAGGTCTGGCTTGCCGCGTCCCATGCCGTACCCGTCGCGCAGGACTGGGCTTGCTGATGCTTGGCGCCGCTGCACATGGCCAGTGCGAGGCCGGGTGTCAGCGTCAGAGCGGCCGCGATCGTCAGGGCCTTGAATGTCGTCATTGATGGTCCCTCCGTTGTTGGATGCATCTATGGTAGAGCGGGGGACCGGCTGCGCAAAGGATTTTTTGCGCGGCATTGGTTAACGCTGCGCGCGCAGGCAACGGCCCGCACCCGATTTAGGCACCATTTCGCCCGTTAATCCCCTAAAAACAAGGGATGGCAGGCGTATGGCCCGGCGTATGGCAAAGCGTATGGCACCTGTATGGCTCGGTTTTGATTCGTTCCGGGGTTAATGCACCGTGCGGTGGGTTGGCGTTAATCTTCTCCGAAGACCCGCTCGAAGATCGTGTCCACATGCTTGGTGTGATAGCCCAGATCGAACTTCTCTTCGATTTCGGCGGGGCTCAGTGCGGCGGTCACGTCCGGGTCGGCCAGAAGCTCCTCTTTGAAATCCGTCCGGTGCTCCCAGACCTTCAGCGCGTTGCGCTGCACGTAACTATAGGCGTCCTCGCGGCTCACCCCCGCTTGGGTCAGCGCCAGAAGCACCCGCTGGCTCATCACAAGGCCGGGGAACTTGTTCATGTTCTGAGCCATGTTCTCGGGGAAGATCAGCATCTTGTCCACGACCGAGGTCAGGCGGGCGAGGGCGAAATCCAGCGTGATCGTGGCATCGGGGCCGATCATCCGCTCGACCGAGGAATGCGAGATATCCCGCTCATGCCAGAGCGCCACGTTCTCCATCGCCGGGATCACCGCCGCGCGGACCATGCGCGCGAGCCCGGTGAGGTTTTCGGTCAGCACCGGGTTTTTCTTGTGCGGCATCGCCGAGGAGCCCTTCTGGCCCATGGAGAAAAACTCCGCGCCTTCGAGCACTTCGGTGCGCTGCATGTGGCGGATTTCGATGGCGACGTTCTCGATGCTGCTGGCGATCACGCCAAGGGTGGCGAAGAATGCCGCGTGGCGGTCGCGGGGGATCACTTGGGTGGAGATCGGTTCGGGCACGAGGCCCAGCTTGTCGCAGACATGCTCCTCGACGCCGGGGTCGATGTTGGCGAAGGTGCCCACCGCGCCGGAGATCGCGCCGGTGGCGATCTCGGAGCGCGCGTCGCGCATCCGCGACAGGTTGCGGTCCATCTCGGCATAGAAGCGCGCGAAGGTCAGGCCCATCGTGGTGGGCTCGGCGTGGATGCCGTGGCTGCGGCCAATGCGGACCGTGTCCTTGTGCTCATAGGCGCGGCGTTTGAGGGCGGCGAGCAACTCTTCGAGGTCCTTGATCAGGATATCGGCCGCGCGGGTCAGTTGCACGTTGAAGCAGGTGTCCAGAACGTCCGAGGAGGTCATGCCCTGATGCACGAAACGCGCCTCTTCAGAGCCCACGTGCTCGGCGAGATGCGTGAGGAAGGCGATCACGTCATGCTTGGTCACCGCCTCGATCTCGTCGATCCGGGCCACGTCGAATTCCACGTCCTTGGCTTTCCACACCGCCTCGGCATTCTCGCGCGGGATCACGCCGAGATTGGCCATCGCATCACAGGCATGGGCTTCGATTTCGTACCAGATGCGGAATTTGGTGGCGGGCTCCCAGATGGCAACCATGTCGGGGCGGGAATAGCGGGGGATCATCGGGCGGGCACCTTTTCCTCTGTCGTCTTTGTACTTGCGCGCCTCTTAGGCGGCTGGCAGGGCGGATACAAGAATGCAGGCCGCAGATGAGACGCTTTGCCCATGTGGGCGCGCGCGGCAAAGATAGGGGAGTGCGCAGCCCGATGGTCACGGAGCGGGTGTTGCAGGATTTCGCGGGGCGCTGGCGGCTGGAGAAGGAGATCGCCGCCGCCGGGCAGCCGCCTGCGCGCTTCGAGGGCGTGGCGGAGTGGCGGGGCGGTGCGGGCGGTCTGCGCTATGAAGAGCGCGGGCAGCTTTGGCTGGGGGCAGGCGCCCCGATGCAGGCCGCGCGGCGCTATCTGTGGACGCCCGCGCTGGAGGTCTTCTTCGAGGATGGGCGGTTTTTTCACCGCGTCCCGGCGGCGGGCGGGGAGGCGCATCACCATTGCGCGCCGGATGCGTATCGGGTCGCCTATCGGTTTGACAACTGGCCGGAGTTCACCGCCGTGTGGCGCGTTACCGGGCCGCGCAAGGACTATGTGATGACCGCGCGCTACACGCGCTGATCCTTGGCCGCGCGCCGCAGGGCGTGCCTTTCGACATCGAGGTCCCGGGTCAAGCCCGGGACCGGGGCGCCGTCAGTCCCGGTGCAGGATGTCCTTGTTCATGCAGTAGTCCGGGGCCGCGTCGAGCAGCGGGTTTTCGTCCTGAAGCCGTGTGCAGGCCTCGTGATCGCTGCAATTGGCGCAGCGCATCACCATCGCGCGGTAGCTGCGGGCCGCCGCCTCGCCGTCGCCCATGCGCGCGTCGAGATCGACATCAAGCCGTTCGGCCATGCCCCGGACAAGGCCGTTGCTCTCGCTCATTTTCTGAAAGAAGGTCATATGCTTTCGCTCCCGGTTGGATCGGTTTCCCGAGAAGCGTAACAAGGCGGGGCCATTCTTCCCTTGATCTGTATCAAACCGGCGCGGCGCGCGTGACCACCTCGGCGCCGCGCTCCAGCGTGCGGTGGACAGGGCATTTGTCGGCGATCTCCAGCAGGCGCGCGCGCTGGTCCGGGTCGAGCGCGCCGGTCAGGGTGATCACCCGCTCAAAGCGGTCGATGCGGGCGCCGCCCGCCTGCTCGGCGTCGGCGGCGTGCTGCTTGGCGTGGGACACATCCACCGAGACATGCTCCAGCGGCCAGCCCTTGCGGCGGGCATACATGCGGATCGTCATCGAGGTGCAGGCCCCGAGACCTGCCGCGACCAGCCCGTAGGGCGACAGGCCGCGGTTCGTGCCGCCGAAGCTGCGCGGCTCGTCGGCGGTCAGGTGGTGGCTAGCGCCATCGCTGATATCCTGCGCAAAGCCCTCCGGGTCCGCCTCGGAGATGCGCAGCACACCCTCGGGCACCTCTGCGGGGGCGGGCGGTTTGGGCAAGTCCAGATAGCGTTTTGCCCATGTGGCGATCACCTCGGCGGCATAGTCGGCATCCGCCGGGTCGGTGATCAGGTGGTCCGCCTCGTCGAGGGTGATGAAGGATTTGGGGTGCCGGGCCGCCATGAAAATCTCCGCTGCGTTGTCGACCGACACGGTGGCGTCGCGCGGCGCGTGCAGCACCAGAAGCGCCGCCTTCAGGCTGGCGAGCGACTGGCCCAGTTCGGTGCGGCGGATATCGTCGACAAACCCCTTGCCGATGGTGATCTGCTGGCCGCCAAGCGTGACGGTTGCCTGCCCCGCGCGGGTGATCTCGGGCAGGGCCGCGTCGAAATTGTGGACCACGTGGCTGGGATCGAAGGGCGCGCCGATGGTCGCCACGGCCTTGATGCCTGCGATCTGGCCCGCCGCCTTGATCACCGCCGCGCCGCCCAGCGAATGGCCGATCAGCAAGGACGGAGCGAGGTCACGCTCCTGCAGCGCCTCGGCGGCGGCACGGATATCGCCGACATTGCTGGAGAAATCCGTGTTCGCGAACTCGCCCTGCGAATGGCCCAGCCCGGTGAAATCGAAGCGCAGCACCGCGAGGCCCAACTGGCTGAGGCGCGCCGAGATGCGGCGGGCGGCGGCGATATCCTTGCCGCAGGTGAAGCAATGGGCGAAGAGCGCGGTCGCCAAGGGCGGCGTGTCCGGCAGATCGAGGCGGGCGCTCAACTCCGTGCCGTCATGGCCGGGGAAGGTGAAGCGGTCTGTGGGCATTGCAAGGTCTCCAGTGGTTGGCCCCGAGTATGGGACGCAGCAACGCGCAGAGAAGACAGAATGCAGCGCTCTCACGCAACCGTGTTGCGCCGGTCACAGGTCTCCGGGGCGTGCCGGGGATGTTGCCGCCGCAGGCGCGGGCGCCTATCGTCGCGCCATGAGCGCGCTGCAGGACAACATCCGCGCCCTTGGGCGCCGCGTCGGGCAAGCGCTGGTCAAGATCCATCGCACGGTTCCGGCCGGGCTGCGCACGGTTCTGGGGCTGATGCTGGTGGTCGGCGGCATTTTTGGGTTCCTGCCTGTTCTTGGCTTCTGGATGGTGCCGCTCGGTCTTCTGGTCATCGGGCTCGACATCGGCGCGCTGCGCCGGGTGTGGCGGGCGCGGCGGCGCAAGGCTAGCGACGAAAGCGATCCAGAGACTTGCGATAAAAATCGCGGTTGAGGCGGATGAAATCGTCGATGACCGGGCGCATGACGCCGGCGCGCGAGCCGATCAGGTAGAGATAGCCCGACAGCCCGGCCAGCGCCGACCCGACCGCGTTGAGGATGATATCGGTCATGATGTCCACGGTGCCGGATTTCTGCATGTTGAGCCCGAAGGCGATGTCCATGAGAAACTCGAAAATCTCCCAGATAGAGCCCATGGTCATGCCCACGCAGAAGGCGATCAGCCCGAGCGCGACCGGCGGGGCGGCGAAGCGGTCGCCTTCGAAGATCATGAAGACCAGCAAGAACCCGATCAGCCCGAAGCCCACCGCCGAGGCGCCATGCAGCGCCAGATCCCACCACCAGATACGCTCGTAGAAATCGAACGCCTCGCCGAGAAAGATCGAACCGAAAATGAACAGCGAGGTGAAGATCAGGAACGGCATCGGCAGGGTCACCCCAAACCGTTCGGCCAGAAAGATCGGCACCACCGACAGGCCCAGCGTCGCCAGCGCGACGAAGGCGATGGGCCAGCGCTGGAACCACAGCGCCACCGCCACCAGCACGAACATCACCGCGCAATTGGCGATCAGAATGCGCCTGTGGGTGCGGGGCAGTAACATGCGAGGGGCCGATGCAATCCTGTGGTCTGCCTCCTATATAGGCGATATGGAGCAGAAACGACAGACATCCGGTCTCCGGATCGCCAGCTACAACATGCGCAAGGCGCGCGGCCTCGACCAGCGGCGCGACCCGGGGCGGATCATCGACGTCATCAACGGGCTTGGCGCGCAGGTGGTCGCCCTGCAAGAGGCCGACCGGCGGCTCGGGGAGCGCCCCGCCGCGCTGGCCCGGCGGATGATCGAGGACGAGACCGATTTCGAGGTCGTGCCGGTCGCCGAAACCGAGGTGAGCCTCGGCTGGCACGGCAATGCGGTGCTGGTCCATAAATCCGCAAAGGTGCAGAACGTGACGCGGATCGCCCTGCCGGGGCTGGAGCCGCGCGGCGCGGTGCGGGTGGATTTCGAGGATGGGCTGGCGCTCGTGGCGACCCATCTGGGGCTCTTGCGCAGCAGCCGCCGCCAGCAACTGGAGCGCATCCGGCACGCACTGGGTGAGACCGAGCGGGCCGTGATCGTGGGGGATTTCAACGAATGGCGCATGGATCGCGGGCTGGAGCCCT
Source organism: uncultured Aliishimia sp. (assembly GCA_965656085.1). Classification (GTDB taxonomy): domain Bacteria; phylum Pseudomonadota; class Alphaproteobacteria; order Rhodobacterales; family Rhodobacteraceae; genus Aliishimia. The sequence goes on from CBFHJA010000013.1 coordinate 45,724, forward strand.
TGGCCGCGCGCTATGACGTGCTCAGCCCCGGCCACAGTTTCCATGCCGCCCGCCCGGTCGCCGCCTTGGACCGGCTGGCCCACACGCGCGATCTGGAAATCCGCGATGCCGGCGTAGATCAAACGCCGTTGGCGCGCCGGGCCTCGGATCATCTGCCGATCTGGGCCGACCTGCAAAACCCCGCACCGGCGGGTTGAGGGCAGCCGCCCGTCCCAGCACGCCATCACTGATCGAGGTGAGCAGAGCTTGGCTTGCCGCGCAACGCGTGACCGCTGCGCGCCCGTGGGCCCGGATGCTGCGCCATGCATCGACAAGAGCGCACCCTATCAAGCGGACATGGCCCATCGTGAGGTCAGACATCTCGAAACCAAGCTACAGATCGTCGGGAATGACCTCGGTGTCGACAAAGAGGCGTCGCCGTGCAAATCTTTTCACCGTCAGAACGTCACGGAGACACTGCGGGTGAGAGCCGCCGGGCCAGAGGTTGCCGCAAGCACCCAAAACCTTCTGTTCGAATGCGCACGGCTATCGCCAGGGGCCCAGATCCTAATCGTGGGCGAGAGCAACCAAGCTCCTTTTTTCGACCCTGGGGTCTGTGCGGTTTTGGCGGAGCAGGCGCGTGCTCTGGGTGTCAGTGCCGAGCATTGTCTCGTTGATGCCACTTCGCCTGAAATCCCACCCGAGGTCGTTGCGAAGATGCACGCCGTGGATGCGAACTTCTTCTTTTCGCGCCTCGGTGGCCGCGCCCGCTTTTGTGTGCCGGACGTGCCGGGTGTCGTCGTGAACTGCCACGGTGAGACACCTGCCCATATGGAAAGCCCATTTACAGAGGTGAGCTACCGGGTACAGCAGGCGATCCATGACGCTCTGATCAGCAGGATCAGCACCGCCGACAGCTACCGCATAGTGGCGCCATGCGGCACGGATCTGCGGGGCACGATTCCGGCGCAGCAGGCTGAAACGCTTGTGGACTTCGCGCTACAGATCTTTCCAGTGATGATTTTCCCTCCGATCGTATTTCGCGACTTTTCGGGCAGGTTGGTGATCGATCACTTCGTCACATCCAGTGCAACGCGGACCTATGACGACAGCATCCTGATCATAGATACCCCCTTGCAGGCACACATCGCGGCGGGGCGCATCGAGCAGATTGAAGGTCCTGCGCCCTTGGTCGACCGGCTTGTCGCACAGATGACCCGGGCTGCTGCGATGACCGGGGGAGATCCCATGCGGGTCAATTCGTGGCATACGGGGATCAACCCCAACACCTTCACCAACTCGCAGGCCCGAGAGGACCCCGATCGGTGGGGGGCCATTGCCTTTGGGTCTCCGCGCTACACGCATTTTCACGCATCAGGCCACGATCCGGGGGACATCGCATTCTCACTTCTTGATGCGACGATTACCTTTGATGACGTTCCGTTTTGGAGGGACGGGCGGTTCGTCTTCCTCGACTTGCCGGAGGTCGCCGCGTTGATTCCGCCAGACCTCAAGCCTGTCCTGACGCCGTCTGTATGCCCCGGCATAGGGATATAGAACTCGTGTCTGCCTGGATAAGCATGATTTCGTATGAAGACGCAGAGGCCGATTTACGCGTGGCATTTGATGAGACCCGTGGGCCGAAGGGTACGCTGGACAATGTGATGCGCGTGCATTCCTTGCGGCCCTCCGCGATGACGGCGAGTAAGGCGCTCTACAAAGCCGCGCTGCACGATGCCGCCAACAGCCTTCCCAAATGGCTGCAGGAGGTAATCGCCTCGTATGTCTCCATCCTCAATGATGCCAATTACTCGCTTACCAATCACTGGGCGAATGCAGCGCATCTGATCGCCGACCCGGCGCGGTCTGACGCAATCCGAGCCGCCCTGGAGGCGGAAAACCCGGCCGACGTTTTCGATGGACGCGAATTGGCGCTGTTGCGCTATTCCGAGAAATTGACGCGCAGCCCTGGCGCTATGGAGCGCAAAGATGTGGAGGCCCTGCGCGAGGAAGGACTGGACGATGGTGAAATTCTAGAAGCCACCCAAATCATTGGCTATTTCAACTACGTCAACCGCATCCTGAACGGATTGGGCGTGAGCAATGAAGGCGAGGAGATTGGGTTCTACTGACACACGCTCGATGAGGCGCGCCTAGTGGTCAGGCAATTCTCAGAGCGGTACAAAAAGTCTGGCTGATGGCCTCTCCCTCATCGCAAGGTTTTGGTGCGTTATACCTCCGCGTGCTTTGATATGCCCGCTCTGATTTTGCGTGAATGGCCACCTTTCGAAAGCTTGGTAACCAGCTTGCAGTCGTATAGCGCCCTACCAGTTTGAACGGCCTGTCCACAGTCACGTGGTTTTTGTAGCCGCAATGGCGCTTGCCGTGCGTCTTCGTCCAGCGCGCGTCCATGCACGTCTTGTCAGGAGTGATTGGACATACCGCAGAAATAATGCGTCTATTCGGTGGCAAGCAACGTGTAAGACAGTGAGACAAGAGGTGCCGACTGCCTGAAATGTCTGACAGTAGAGCCGAACATTGCGGGACCTGTAACGCGAATTGGGCCGATGCTCGATGGAGTGAAGATTGCACCGAATGCGGGGGCGGCGCGTTGCAACGGGCTTGCCCGAATTGCGCCGGGCTGTGCGGTGCGATTTGGACCCGGGCCGTGCTTGACAGTCATCACACGGGTGAGGCGCATTGGTTGGGACGATGCGACTTGCAACGATGGGCGAGAACTGAGCCTGCGAGGCATGATGACACCGCGCAACTGATTGCCCTGCAAGGCCAGTGGCTTGTTCAGGCCGATGGCGCGTCCAAGTTTTTTGATAGCGCCAGAGCGGCGATAGACTGGCTATACAAATCCGGTTTTACGCCACATTCGGACACCGAGGATCAAGGATGACTGCATCATGACCAGCAAGAGCTTCGCCCTGCCCGAAACGCCTGACTGGGAAATCGAGGACTGGGCGGAATGGTGGGGCGCGGCCCTCAAAACCACGTTCCAGGAACGCGACAGCAGCTATTGGGGCGGCGTCTATTATATGTCAGACGCCATGTCTGGCATCTGCGGAAAAATCCGGATTCTGCAGAATCGAGACATCGTGGATGGGCGCGCGATTGTGCCCAGTCACCCGGCAGATAGCATCGTGCTTCTGGCCGAGGAGGCCCGCGATACACGTGCAATAGAGGCCGCACTGAGCGAACTTGCCGGTGTCGTACCAACCGAAAAAGACGGGTAATTCTTCGGCGCGTCGCCAAATCGACAGCCCAGCTGCCTATCTCGTCCGGACTAAACTCTATTTACGCACGAACGATCTGCGCCCTATACTGGCTCGCATACGTCCCTCTGCCAAGGTGACACCCATGCCATTACGTGCGTTCAGACATTTGTGGCTTTCTTTGATCGTGTCTATTGCGTGCGCCTTTCCGGCGGCCGCTCAGATAACGCAGGTTGACCCCAATTCCAGAGCGCCCAGCACGCAAGACGCGCCTGCCACCACGAGCGCAGTGCGCGGTCCGGAGGGCGCATACAGACTGGTTTTTGGGGGCAACGACTGGATCGACGTGGCACGTGAGTTTCGCGTGGCGGCGACCATCGGTGATGTTTACCTTCCGGCCAATTCGATTACAGCAGGGCAGACCGGCAAGGCCTGCGTCTATGGCGAGTCCAATAGCGGCGGCACAAGCTTTAACGCTTGCGAAGGCACCTCCCCCCGGTTGCAGCTGCGCCCGGACGGCGCTTTCCGCATGAATTTGCCCAGAGGATATCCCTTCGAACGGGGGGTGGAGGTGCGGCTGAACAAGTCTGGTGACGGTTACACAGGGTTTTGGCGCTCTGGCGACCGCGTCGGACGGGTGCAAATGAAGCCGCTTGCGCCAAAGATCACGCATGTCTTTGTCCGCGCTTCACACGGAGGCGGCCCACTTTCGGAATGGTCGGGCGGCCCGGTGGAAGAAAGCGTGCCCACCGTTTCTTTGGAAGGTTTATCCCAAGTTTTTCCGAACCGGCCCGGCGCAACCGGCCGTCCCTCGCGGTTGGAGGTCCGGGTTCTGGGGCAGAATCTCTTCGGCGGCGTTTCCTTGTCCGTGCCGGAAAACCGAGGACTGCGCCCGGGACGTATTTTCGCGTTCCGCAACGCGTTGCCCAACGGGGCACGACCGCCGCTCAAACTGCAAAACCATCAGGGCGTGACCTTCGGTATCAGCGCGTTCAGCGGCGCTCCGCCGGGTATCGTCACGCTTGCCGTGGCGAACCAACGCTTTCCGATAAACCTCGCATGGGAGGGTGACCCGCCCAAAGCAGACGATGTTGAGCGCCCAGAACTTGATCGTATCGTGCTGCTGGATGAACGCGGGAAGGTCATACCGCAGATCATCGAATCTGTCCCTTTCCGGGTCGCGGCCATCTATGACAGCGACCATCCGGATGCTATGCGCCCCATGTCCTTGGAATGGGCGCCAAAGGACCGCCGTGTTTTGAGGCGGGACGACATTGTGAAGGCGCTGTTTGTCTCGGACTTGTTCTATGTCCCGCATTTTGCCGACCAGGATCTGGAAGGCAGCCCTGCCTTTGGAACAAGTCTCCGTGGGGCGGCTGGTGATCGCTACAATCCCGAGACCACCCGCGAAATCCTGTCCTCCAAACTGGCGGGGCGTTGGGCGATCGCTCATGACGGGGCTCTGGAAGGGCAACCCGTTTCCCTCAGCGGCATCGGTGTGGTCGCGTCTGGGACAGCGCCTCCAATACGGCTGGTGCTCGGAGACGGCAGCGCCGCACGCTCATTTGCTGCGCGCGATGTCTTTGCCAGAACTGGAGCAGACGGAACCAGTGTTCTTGTGGACATGCTGTTGCGCGAAATCCCACGTCTTCGGGGCGAAACCGCCCAAGAGGCCGCACGGCGCACAAAGCCCGCAGGCGCCGCCGTGCCTGCTCCGGTCGATGTCACGACACTGATGGCCACCGTGGACGGAACCCAGCAATCCTTCCAGATCCTGCGCACCGAGCGGCGTCCACTGACAGATGCCAAGCTGCGCCTTGCGCCGGACCCCGCCACATCGGGGTATCGCGGTGTCTGGATTGAAAAGGCACCAACATCGATTCAGGACGAAGCGGTTCAGCGTTGGACAAGGGCAGCTGATCTGAAAGATGCCCAGCCCTTGCAGGAGCAGGGTTTCAATCAGGCCACGCCTCCGGGCTTCGAATATCCGTTCGACCGCAACGGTGCGCCGAACGGCGCGAGCGCAACACGTCGCGTTTTGGTTAGTGGGACATTCCCGAGCGGCGCGCGGACACCGTTCCTGTCAGATGATCCGAAGATCAGCTACCGGGTCCGCCCAATCGATCCGGCGCAGCATGCCGCCCTGCGTGCAAAGGCGCGTGAGGTCAATGGCCCCGATGCAGCCAGCGGCCCCGATCTGTTGGTCTTTGAAGCCGTCTTGGCTCCCGGCGTGCAGGAAGGGGAAAAGACAGTGCGCGTGGCTGGCGACAGTGCCACATGGCCGCTGCACTTCGCGCGCACAGCCGCACTTCGATTTGTCCGTCCGGGCACGCCGGCCCGGGCCATGGAAGGCATTTTCCATCCGGGCGAAACTCTCCGCGTCGCGCTCGATGTCTCCGCCGGCGAGGAGGCCGGTCCGATGGATGGTCTGGACGTGGAACTGTTCGTGGCCCCGCCGCGCGGGTCAGTCCGATCTTTGGGGACCTTGCCGGTGGTCGAAGAGGGCATCGGACATGCCCGCACCGGGCCGATCCGGTTGCTCGGAACAGGCCCCGCGGTCATGTTTCAGCCTGATCCTGCCGAAGACGCCTTGGATATCGCCGTCGCGCCGGGAAGCCGGTTGTTGGCGCGCCCGGTCGGTATCCGTGGTGTGCCGGCCGAGGCGGTGGGGGAAATCGCCCTGCCGGAAAAGGTCGATTCTGCATTCGACGCGGCGCTGAAGAAGGTCGCAGCGTGCACCGGGCAAACGTTTGAGGAACGTGGGGTGTTTGCGCATAAGGCGTCTGCAACTTTCACGCGCAACTTCATGTTCTCCTTTCGCCAGAATGTTCCGCAATACTCGGTGAAGACCCGTGTGCTGAATGGCGATCACGCCGCGCTGATCGTGCTGCGCGACCAGTTGGAGCCGATGCTGCGCGCCGATCTCGCGCGGATGCGCGGGTCGGTCAGTGACGCGGCCATCAACCGGCTGTTCAACCGCGCAAAGACCAATGCGGCGCTACGCGGCTCGGACTTCTGGAGCCAAACCTTCCAGATGCCTGTCGGTCGGGTCGTGGTCGACTTCAAGCTACGCGATCTTTTCACCCCGGAGAAACTTCGGGCTGTGGCGGCGGTGCCGACCGGTGTCAACGCGTATCGGGACTTTGTCATCAAGACGGTAAGACCCGCCTATGAAAACATGATACGTGAGTCCGCAGGGGCGTTGCAGCGCGTCGTAAATGCGTCCGATTGTGATGTAGAGGAACTGCTCATCATCGCGGGCCAACGCTCACAGCGGGTGTTGTCTGCTGTCATGCCGTCATTGGTACGTCAGGTTTCGCATGTGGGCCCGCCACCACGGATCTCGGTCGAACCGGACAGGCTGGCGCGGCGCTTCGTGGCCAGCGTGCCAAACGTCGGAGCTGAGATCCGGGCCATTGAAGATTTCGCGCAGATGGATCGCGCCTATCAAGCATTGGCGGTCACAGGGGCATTTGCGGTTCTGGCGCTGCCCGCGGCTGTCGGCGCAACGCTGGCCGAGGCGGGCGGCGGTACAGCGGCACTGCTGACGTCGGCGGCCGCAGGGGCCGTGGGTGTCGGTGATCTGTTGGAGTTGGGGCTGATTGCGCCTGAAGATATCGGCGAATACCTGAAACGCGAACGGGACGCAGCCACAATTCGGGGGATGGCCCTGCAAATGGACCCCGATGTTCAGGATGAATTTGACGCGCGACGTGATACCGCGCTGGCCGGTCTTGCGGCTGTGTTTCCAGCCCTCGGTGTGGCGCAAGGGGTCAAGGCAGTCAGATCTGCCAGAGATCTGCAAAAGGGACGGCGACTGATTGAGGGGCTCGACCCGGGTGCGCGGGCGAGCGATCTGCCGGACGCGTCCCGCGCACTGATCGCGGGCGCGTACGAGGATTCAGTGCGCCGTGTCGCGTCGGGTGTGGCAAGCGAAGAAGATCTGCAACTTGTCTCGCGCGTGCATGACGCGATTGGTGGGCACCACCCCTCGGACCTGCTCTACGAAACAATTCGCACCGGGCATCTGGAGAAACCGGCCCGGGACATTGTGGACCGAACCAGCAACGCCGGGCGCATGGCCGTTCAGTCTGCGGAGGATGGTGCCGCGACCGAGATCCGGATCGGCCAATTCGTAGCCGGCGGCGTAGGCGCGCAAGTTTTCGAAGATGCAACTGCGCCCGGCGCTTATGTCTATCGGTTCGTGGCAGGTGACGATCGGGTGAATGATTTCAAGGGGCGGACGCTCTTGGAAGAGCTACCGGACGACGTCAGCGACGTTGTCCAAGTGGCCAAACGTGACAAAGCCTTTCTTGTGCCGGGTGATGGCGATATGTGGGTCGAACGGGTCCAGAGGCTGAACCCGGCGCGCACACAATTATCCCGCACCATTGATCCGCGCACGGGCGAAAGGCTGCCGCTGGCGGCTACGGGCAGTCAAATGACCGATGGACAGGCGCTTGCGCTGGCAGCTGCAACACGCGCTCTCAACCGGCAGGGGCTGGCTTGGACGGATAACCATGCGGGCAATTATCGCTTCGTGCGGCTTGGCTCGGACGAAGCGGCGGATCAATGGAAGGTTGTCATTATCGATCCTGGCAATGTGTATCGGGCGAAAGGCGCAACAGCTGCTGAGCGCTATGCAAATGCCAGACGCGCCCAAACGGTGTTCAACGCGGGAAATGCGTCCGAGAACCCACAAGCACAGGCCGCATTTGCAGCTTTTCGACAGATGCACGTCTTGGCGGAGAGGGGCTTGGCTGGCCGACCAGCATGGAAAAATGCCAGGCAGATCGCAGCGAGAAACAGGAACGCAGCTTTTTCGCACAGCTTTGCGTATATCGAACCAAATGTTCCAGGGTTCGAGGCCGGATGGGGCGCCATGGCATCGAACCGCCCCGTGTTCTCAAGCAGAATGGCAGAATCGGCCGAACGCTTTGAGGAGGCGTACAGTAGATACTACGGAGATCTCGCCCGACTGCCTCCAATCCCGAAATAGAGTGGTTGGCGCAGATGAGCGTAGCTCGGCAAAAGGCTTGACCCGCTGAAGATGGCGCCCGCACTTGTCTGCCAGTGCGATGGTATCGCGGGTCAGGGCGTCTGCCAATGCCCGGTCCGCACGGAGATCAGCAAACCGAAGAAGACCAAGCGCAGCGGCGATTGAGGCCACGACCGCAGCAAAGATGATCCAGTTGATTGATTTCATGCCTGCAGGCGTCATCGGATAACGCGGCCGCAATTTTGCAAATCAAGGCTTTGGAGGCAAGACTTCATAATGGCGACACAAGCTGCAACATACCGGCTTTCTTCAGTGCCGACCTTTTTTGTCCTCGCCTTCGCAATCAGTTGGGCGTTCTGGGGTCTGGCGATTGTCGCACCAGGGACAACTTGGGCAGGCATCGGATTTTATGGTGGTGGCTTTGGACCTTTCATCGCCGCGCTTATTACGGTTGCAGTGTTCGGAAGATCCCCTTGGGACTGGTTCAAGTCGCTCTGGCGATGGCGTGTGGCACCTCGGTTCTGGGCGTTTGCGATGCTGTTCCCTGTCGGTATGGCGCTCGCAGCCTCCGTGATCTTCGGAACATTTGGGGGGCAGACAGATTGGGCTGATGCGGCGGCGCGGCTGGCACTTTGGCCAGCAGCTTTCGCGACGGTCACGCTTGTTGGTGGAGGCAATGAAGAATTGGGCTGGCGCGGTTTCGCGCTTCCCGCACTCCAAGATCACCTGACACCGATGGTTGCGACCTCGATCCTCGGTATGCTTTGGGCAGCATGGCATATCCCATTGATCGCGGCGACGGGTGGCGGTTGGGAGGCATTCCGCATGTCCGGTGCGGAGCTTGTGCCTGTCGCGATTACCTTCCTGAGCATCGCGACCCATGCATTCTGGTATACGTGGCTCTACAACCGAACGGGCAGCGTCCTGCTCTGCATCCTTTTGCATGGTGGATACAACGCCGCAAACCATGTGTTTATTTTCGTGCCGATAGACGCGCTGCACGGGCCAGACGAATTGCGTCTTCTGATCACGATGACGGGCTTGCTGGTCGCAAGTGTCTTGGTGCTCCTCGTCGCGACCAAAGGGCGATTGGGATACCGCCATGAACAATGAGCTGATCAATCAGCTCGCCATCTGGCAGGTTGCGCTTCCGCTGGGTGTGATCTTTGTCAGCGCGCTCCTGCAGTTGGCTACATTTGCAGCGGGCCTGCGCACGACCGGAATATCTCCTGCCGATCCAGCACTCCACGCAATTTGCGGCACGCAGGTGCTGGCACCCTGCACCGGCACGGTTCTCCACACCATCGACGGGGTTCCAGCCAATCCCGTGCCCGAAATGAACCGCGATGCCATGACTGGCAACAGTGTCATTCTTGATTGCAAGGAGTTGGCAGTCGCTCTGGCGCATTTCATTCCTGGGAGCCTGACCGTCACCGAGGGCGAGGTCGTCGAGATCGGGCAAGAGATCGCCGAGGTCGGAAATTCGGGCAACTCCGGAGAGCCACACCTGCACGTTCGCGTCCAAGAAGGTGCTCCGCGCGACCAACCCCTATCGGGCGACCGCCTCTGATTCACAATTGACGGAGATTTTTTGGTTTGGAATACCCGTTTCAGAGTGGGGCAGAAGTGGTTGCTCCCACGCACTTCCAGACAGAGGACAGTCAATCGCGTCACGTCAAAGACGGCTGTGTCCTGCCACCCAGCCTTTCCAATGCGGCATCTTGAATGACCGCTTCCAGTCTTTCTGTCGATCCTGTCCTCAGGCGCCCATCAGGGCCGGGTCGAACGGGTATTGCGTCAGCCGTTCATAGCCGGTTTCGGTGATCAGCACCTGATCTTCGAGCTTGATCGAGAAATCGCCGCCCACCTCGCCCGCCAGCACCTCGACGCAGAGCGTCATGCCCGGCTCCAGCGGGTAGTCGAAGGCACCGGGGACCGCCTTGTCGGGATAAGCCACGAGGGGCCACTCGTCGCACAGGCCAACGCCGTGCATCAGGCAGCCGTATTTCTGGGCCTGAAATTTCTCGGGCAGCCGGTGGCAATTGGCGGTCAGGTCGGGGATCATCACGCCGGGTTTGAGCATCTCCATATTGGTCTCGATATGCTCGACGCTGATCTGCATCGCCTCGATCATGTCTGGGCGGGGCGGGCGGTCTCCGATCCACCACGTCCGCGAGATATCCACGCAGATGCCATAGGCGCCCACGAGGTCTGTGTCGAAGGCGATGATCTCGTTGTTCTGGGTGATCCGGGGGCCGCATTCCTGAAACCACGGATTGGTGCGTGGCCCAGAGGTGAGCAGGCGCGTTTCGATCCATTCGCCACCCCGGCGGATGTTCTCGGCATGCATCACCGCCCAGATATCGTCCTCTGAGGTGTTGCCCAAGGGCACATTGGCGCGGGCGAAGTCTTCCATCAGCCGCACTGTGGTCTCGCAGGCATGGGACGCGCAGCGCATCGCCTTGATCTCGTCAGGCCCCTTGACCGAGCGGGCTTTCTCGGTGACCTCCTCGCCTTCCATGATCTCAAAGCCCTGCGCTTCGAGCGCCCGCAGCCCGTGGATCATTGGCTTGTCTACCGCGAGGCGCGTGTTGCCGGGGGCGTGCTCTTGCAGCAGGAGACGCACCTCGTTGGAGAACACATCGGCGGCCACATCCACCTTGTCGCCCCGGTCGAAATAGAACAGATCGGCGCCGGAGCGGGCCTCGCGCACCAGCGGGTTGAACGCGGACAGGAAGGGGGAGTTCTTGTAGTCCCAGATCACCATGTAGCCATCGGCGCAGACCAGAACTGCACGGAACGGGTTGTGGGTGTTCCAGAGCTGCATGTTGGTGCTGTCCGTGGCGTAGCGGATGTTCAGCGGATCGAACATCAAAAGGCCGCCATAGCCGCGATCGACGATGTGCCGGGTCACGCGCTCCCAGCGGTAGCGGCGCATCTCGGCAAGGTTTGGAAGCTCCAGCCCCGCCGCCTCCCACTCGGCAAAGGCCAACTGCGTTGGGCCGATCTCGATGCGGTTCTTGTCATTCGGGGTGCCGTCGCCCAAGATGGCGCCACGGGTCGGGTCGATCTTGCGGGTGTCGCTGAAATGCTGGTTCATCGTGAAATCTCCGGCCGTGGAGACAAACGTGGCCACACTCCGCGCGCCAGTCGCCTTGATTTGCGACACGGATCCGCGTCGCTTTTGGAGCGTGTGCATGATTTTGCAGAGGCATTTGCCGGAAGACATGCGGGACAAGCGCCCCTTGCCCGGGGTTCAGCCGGTCCGGGGCGACTGGTTTCGTGTGGATGAGGCCTATACCGGGCAGATGGCGCTGCGCCGCCGCCTGCTTACCGAGCGGCGCAGCGACGTGCTCGCCTGCCCTCGGGCCGCTCTGCCCGCCGCGCAGGAGCTCTATCACATGATGCTGGGGCTGCTGCCCGCGCATGGGTTCAAGATCGGTGCCGGGACCGCGAGCTGCCCCGATGGGGTCGAGGTGCCGCTGGACCGCGCCGACCCGCTGGGCACGCTCGGGGCGCTGGTGCAATGCGATCTGTGCCTGATGGAGAAGGCCGAAGGCGCTGCCGAGCACCATCTGGCCGCCGCGGTGCTGTGCTTTCCCGCGTTCTGGACGCTGTCGGAAAAGGTCGGCAGGCCGATGGGGCGCATTCACAAGCCTGTGGCCGTCTATGATGAGAATGTGGCGCGGCGGGTGCAGCGGCTCTTCGACGGGGTGCAGACCGGGCGGCCCCTCTGGCGCTACAATCAGCATTTCGAGCCGAGCCCGGCGCTGTTCACGCCGGTCACGGAGGCCGAAAAGTTCAGCGGGCCGCGCCGTCCGCCAGACCGGCAGGGGGACTATTACCGCAGCGAGCGGCAGACCGTGTTGCGGCTGCCCGAGACCCGCGCGGTGCTCTTCGCGATCCACACCTACATGCTTCGGCGCGAAGATGTGGCCCGGCCATGAGGACCCTCGCGGTCTGCCTGCTGCTCGCCGCCCCGGCTTTGGCGGACGATCCGCGTGCGGGGTTCGATGGGCTCGATCAGGAGGGCTTGCGCGCGGTGCTGATCGAAACCGGCACCAATCTGCGGCCCCTCGAACGTCATGGGGTGGAGGTGGACGGCTGCGAGATGACGACCTATTGGTGGCGCCTGCGCGAGGACACGCGCTGGGTGATGTGGTCGTCCTTCCGGTTCCAGATGGGCGCCGCCATGCTTGGCGATGGCAGCGACGTGCCAGCCAAGATCGCGATGGAGGGCCATCAGGAGTTGGAGGACATGGTGCTGTTCATGTTCCGCATGGCGCCCGGGCTCACGGCGCGCCACGAGGTGCCCTTCGAGCGGCGTGGCCCGCGCGGCCCGGCGCGCCCCTCGGAGCGCGGGGACGGCAGCACGCATCATTATCTCGACGCGACGGATTTCTATATGCGCCATGAGAACCGCGGGATCGCAGACCGGGCGCGCCGGTTCTCGGCAGCCTATGTGGAATATGTGCGCCGGTACTGCAAAGTGACCGGGTAAAAGTGAGTGCCGAGGGCGCTGCGGCTCAGTCCGTGCGCAGAGCGGCGAAAACAGCCGTCTTGACGGGCACGACGTCCATGGCGGTGGCGGTGGCGATGGCCTCTCGCGGTGCCGGGCGCGTGTCAACGCCTCCGGTGAAGCCCGCATAGGGGTTGGCGAGGGTGCTCAAGGCAATCACCAGCGCAAGGCTCGCGCTGCGGGCGCGGCTTTCGCGGGGCAGGGTCTTGCATTGCTGCACCATCCAGCCCAGCAGGCTGACCTTGCCCGTCGACTCTCCGGACGCGTCTTGGCAGGTCTTTTCAACCTCGTGCGGTGCTGCGCGCGATTTTTCCGGGGATGCGGTCAGAGACACCGGTTTGAGGTGCGGGTCTTTTTCGGGTTTTGCGGCTGCGGGCGGGGTCGGCGCGGCCTTGGTCTGCTGAGCACTTGCCGGTTGGGTGCGGCTTGACGAGGAGCGCAGCGAGGCAAGCGCCTTGGCGGCAAAGCCTTCGGCACTGTCATGCGGCGCAGTCTCGGCCGTCTCCAAGTCGGGATCGGTCGCCAGAGGCGCGGCGGCGATCCGGTCCTTGTAGAAGGACAGCACGATGCGCCCGTTTGGGAACGTCGCGTCCGCGTCCAAGCGGAACACATGCAGGGCCCATTTGCCAGTGGGGCTGATCGCGTCGCCTGCCTTCAGCGCCAGTTTGCCAGCGCCATGTGCGCGGTGGAGTGTGCGCAGAAGGTTCACGGCTGTGGCCAGCGGCACGGCCTTCGGGATGCCTTCGATCTCGATCGCGGGGCCGGGCAGGTGCTCGGGGTTCCTCAGGCGCAGCGCCCATGTCTCGCGCCCATGGGCATCAAGATCGACCTCGGTGGGGACAGGGTGCAAGAGCAGATCGACAGGGACCTGCTGACTGGCACAGGCGCGCAGGTCGTCTGCGGAGAAGAGCCGGTCAGAGGGGGCGAAATGCAGGGCGAGAAACCCGGTATGTGCGGCGATGAACTGTGCGGCCACATGCAGTGCCTTGAGCTTGATGACCGGATCGCAGGTGGCGGCGCTGCCGAACTCGCGCATGATGCGCCGGGCCTCGGGCGGGAGCGGCGCGTTGCCGTCGCCGATCTCGATCGTCACATGCAGGTTGTGGTTCTGAACCGCGTGGTCGTATTCGAAGCGGCTCAGGCGGTTGATCGGGCTCGTGACGGCCTGCGCGAAGCGGGCCATCGGCGCGGGTACCTCTTCGAAGCCGAGCATGATGTGGAACTGCTCGCAGGAGAGCAGCCACCAGCCGTCATGGCTCAACGCGCTCTTGGTGACATAGCATCCCGGGGTGCCCTCGAAGGCTGCGTTCAGCGCATCGAGCAACACGGTGTAGTCGGGTTCCGGTGCCGTGTAGAACAGTGCCGTCGCGTCTACGTTATAGATGCTGTCTGTCATGCCGATACGCCCTTTCTGAACACCGGTGGTTGTTTCCGTTTCAGTGATCTTTGTGACGCGATTGAGGCGGGGCAGGGGCGGTTTTGGGGGATTCTTGATTGACGGCACAGGCGCGCGGGGGCTGACCGGGACAAAAAACCGGCCTGCAAGCGCAGGCCGGTCTGTTCATCAGGCTTCTTTAGAAGGTTGTTTGGGGCGCGATTAGCTCTTTGCCTTGCGGCGGCGTGCAACAAATCCAAGGCCACCGAGACCTGCTGCGAGCAGCACAGCGCTGGCTGGGAGCGGGATCGGGGCCGCACTCACGGCGATATTCGTGAAGGTCCCGATTTGGCTTTCGGCGTAGATGCCTACAGCGCCAGACATGCTCGCGGTCGGTGTCACAGTTCCACTGAATGTCGTGGTCCCACCGGTGCCGAAACTGTATGACAAGGTCCCACCGGTGCGCGCCACGGACAGATCGTAAGTTGTGTTGGGTGCGCCTACGAAACCTGACTGTTCAACAAGTACAGTCGAGACATCGTTGATCTCCTGAATGATCCAGAACCCATCAGCGAGACAGTCCAAGGTGCAGAAATTATTTGTTTCAAAGCTGTTTCCCGAGTCTCCGAGCCCACCATAGGACACGCCCATACGGATGTTGTTTGACGGATCCGTCCAGCCAAGAAGCAGGCCCAAGACATCATCATCCGAGCTGTTCCCGCGCAAAGACAATGAATAGGTGAAGTTGCCTGCGAGGGTGAAGTCGCTAATCAGGCTCCCGCTGTCGTTGCTTGGCATCGTCGCAGATGTCGCGGTCGGACTTGTGAAAGGGGTCGCTGTGCGCAGCAATGCCGGCGCGACAGTGCCCGTCCAGTTGTTTGTATCGACTGTTGCCGCGAACGCGCTGCCTGCGGAGAGGCAAAGTGCGGCTGCTGTGAAGCTAATGTTTTTCATTTTGAGACTCTTTGGTACTTGTTTTTGACGCAGTTACTACGCTTTTTATGTTCATACCCGTCAGTTCGGGGCAAGCAAGAAGGCGCCCCCTGCGGAGCGCCTTCTTGTATTTTCACGCGAAGCGAATGGCTTAGCAGGAGTAGTACATGCCAAACTCGACCGGGTGGGGCGTGTGTTCGTACTTCTCGATCTCTTCCATCTTCAGCTCGATATAGCCCTCGATCTGGTCCTTGGTGAACACGTCACCGGCCAGCAGGAAGTCCATGTCCGCTTCAAGCTCTTCCATCGCCTCACGCAAGCTGCCGCAGACCGTCGGGATGCCCGCCAGCTCTTCGGGCGGCAGATCGTAGAGGTCCTTGTCGGACGGCTCGCCCGGGTGGATCTTGTTCTTGATGCCGTCGATGCCGGCCATCAAGAGCGCCGCGAAGCACAGGTAGGGGTTCGCGGACGGGTCGGGGAAGCGGGCCTCGACGCGCTTTGCCTTCGGGCTTTCGGTCCACGGGATCCGCACGCAGCCGGAGCGGTTGCGGGCCGAATACGCACGCAGAACCGGGGCTTCGAAGCCGGGGATCAGGCGCTTGTAGGAGTTGGTGGACGGGTTGGTGAAGGCGTTGAGAGCCTTGGCGTGCTTGAGGATGCCGCCGATGAAGTAGAGCGCTTCGTCGGAAAGGTCCGCGTATTTGTCACCCGCGAAGAGCGGCTTGCCGTCCTTCCAGATCGACATGTTGCAGTGCATGCCGGTGCCGTTGTCGCCATAGATCGGCTTCGGCATGAACGTCGCCGACTTGCCATAGGCGGCGGCTACGTTGTGGATGACATACTTGTATTTCTGAAGCTCGTCGGCCTGCGTGGTGAGCGAGCCGAAGATCAGGCCAAGCTCATGCTGACAGGACGCCACCTCGTGGTGGTGCTTATCGACCTTCATGCCGATGCGCTTCATGGTGGAGAGCATCTCGGAGCGCAGGTCCTGGGACTCATCGGTGGGGTTGACCGGGAAGTAGCCACCCTTGACGCCCGGGCGGTGGCCCATGTTGCCCATCTCGTACTCGGTGTCGGTGTTCCACGACGCGTCTGTTGCATCGACTTCGTAGGACACTTTGTTGATCGAGTTGGAGAAGCGCACGTCGTCGAAGAGGAAGAATTCCGCTTCCGGGCCCCAGTAGGATACGTCGCCGATGCCGGAAGATTTCAGGTAGGCTTCGGCTTTTTCGGCGGTGCCGCGCGGGTCACGCTCATAGGCTTCCCCGGTGTCGGGCTCGACGATGGAGCAATGCACGCAGAGTGTTTTCTCGGCGTAGAACGGGTCCATGTAGATGCTCTCGGTGTCGGGCATCAGTTTCATGTCCGAGGCTTCGATGGACTTCCAGCCCGCAACGGACGAGCCATCGAACATGAAGCCTTCTTCGAGGAAGTCCTCATCGACCTGATCGGCCATCACGGTCACGTGCTGCAGCTTGCCACGTGGATCCGTGAAGCGGATGTCCACATACGCGACGTCCTCGTCCTTCATCAGTTTGAGCATGTCTTTTGCGCTCATTCGTAATCCCCTCTCTTCTGAGTTTATAGGTTGGGTGTGGGTGACTGGTGCGCTGGTCAGAGCGCGTCGGAATCGGTTTCGCCGGTCCGGATGCGGATAGCCTGCTCCACCGGAGACACGAAGATCTTGCCATCGCCGATCTTCTCGGTCTTGGCGGCGCTGACAATGGCGTCGACCGCGGCTTCGACCTGATCGTCGTCGAGCACGATCTCGACTTTCACCTTGGGCAGGAAGTCGACGACGTATTCTGCGCCGCGGTAAAGTTCCGTGTGGCCCTTCTGACGGCCGAAGCCTTTGACTTCGACAACCGAGAGCCCTTGCACGCCCACGTCTTGCAGGGCTTCTTTGACTTCATCCAGTTTGAACGGTTTGATGATCGCCTCGATCTTCTTCATGGGGCCTCCTCCGGGTCTTTCGACACTGGCAGATCAGGTTTGGATTGGGGCGTCTATCGGATAGGGTGCAGTGGTGAGAACGGGGCGCGGATTCAGAACGGATTTGGCAATGTCCTGTTAAGTTTTATGCACGGTGCGTAAAATTTAGTCGTTAATGAATCGCGGAGAGGCAGATGACGCCCATAACGGCATGTGAGATGCGCAAAATCGAGCAAGATGCCATCGGCTCCGGTCAGGTCACCGGGCTGGCGTTGATGGAGCGCGCAGGGCGGGGCGTGGTCGAAGCCATTTTCGAGACATGGCCCGAGCTCAAAGCATCGGACCGGAGGGCCAGCGCCCCGGATCGCCCGGGATATTTGGCACCAAACGAAAACAGCAAGGCAGTTGTCCTTTGCGGGCCGGGGAACAATGGCGGCGACGGATTTGTGGTGGCGCGGCTGCTGGCGGAGCGCGGCTGGTCCGTCGAGGTATATCTCTTCGGCGACGCCGAAAAGCTGCCCCCCGATGCGCGCGTGAACTACGAGCGGTGGTGTCAGATCGGAGAGGTTTCCCCTTATGTCGATAAAGGGCCGGCCGCCTTTGCGCTCGACCCCCAGAACTGGGGCACGGACACGCTCGCCATTGATGCGCTCTTCGGAACGGGGCTCACGCGCGCGGTGCAAGGCTTTGATGCCTTTGGGTGGATGACGCAGGTCTCCGAGTGGTCGCTGCCCGCTGAGCAGCGCAGCGGCGACTATCCCGGCTGCCGCGTCGTGTCCGTGGATATCCCCAGCGGGATCAGCGCCGATACCGGACAGTACATTCGGGGCGCAGAGACACCCAAGCACCACGAAGATATCAAGGCCCATCTGACGGTCAGTTTTCACCGCGCCAAACGCGGCCACGGCCTCGCCGACGGCCCGGACGCCTGTGGCACACTGGTCGTTAAGGATATCGGTCTATAGCGCTTTCATCTTGCCACAAATATACCCGCCTGAGGTAAACCCTTCATGTCCATCCCCCCCCTGACGGCCCACGATCTTCCTGACCTTTCGAAGGGGCAGGGGCACAAATATGCCCATGGGCACGCGCTGGTCCTGTCCGGACCACCCGGCAAGGGCGGGGCGGCGCGACTGGCAGCGCGGGGGGCACTGCGGATCGGTGCGGGGCTCGTGACGGTAGGCTGTCCACAGAGGGCTGTGTTCGAACACGCGGCCCAGCTCAACGCCATCATGGTGGCCGGGCTCGATGGGGCCTTCGGTTTGGCCGAGTTTCTGGAAGACCCGCGCATTACCGCGATCTGTCTCGGGCCGGGACTGGGGCTGACCGGGACCACGGCGGAGTTCGTGAAACGGGCGCTGGCGGCAGGCCGCGCGACAGTGCTCGATGCAGATGCACTGACGCGATTTCAGCGCACCCCCGAGGCGCTGTTCGACCTGTTGCACCCGCAGTGTATTCTGACACCGCATCAGGGCGAGTTCGCGCGGCTGTTTCCCGATCTGGCGGAGGCTGGACGCTCGGACGATGTTGCACAAAAGGCCGAGGCCACCGCGCGGGCGGCGGAGCGGGCCGGTTGCACCGTGCTGCTCAAAGGTGCCGAGACCACGATTGCGGGCTCTGATGGACAGCGTGCGCTTCATGCGGCGACCGGGGCACGCGCCGCGCCATGGCTGGCGACCGCGGGGGCAGGGGACGTGCTGGCGGGATTCATCACCGGGCTGCTGGCGCGCGGCCTGCCGCCGTTCAAGGCGGCCTGTACCGGCGCCTTCCTGCATGTGGAATGCGCGCTGGACATCGGCCCCGGGTTGATCGCGGAGGACCTGCCCGAAGCGCTTCCCTCAGTGTTTCGACGGCTTGGGGTTCAGTAGAGCGGTGGCGCTGCGTCAGGCGACAGCGACCGCGCGGTGCGGCATGCTTGCCGCCGCCTCGGTGCCCAGATCCAGCCCGAAGCCCTGTACCACGCGGGCCCGGCCCAGATCGAGCCTGAAGAGAACCATCCGGCGCGGGCCGATATCGAAGATGAACGCATCATCCACCAGTTGCCCCGCCTGCACCATGGCCTGACTTTGCCCGAACAGGGCACGCGCGCGCCAGTCATGGACCAGCACCGGCTGCGCTTCAGGCAAAAGCATGTCCTCAGCCGGTCCCTTGGTGCCGAAGCACCCTGCGGTGAGTTTGATCGCACGGGTCGCGCGGGTCACGGCGGTGACCGCCAGAAGCGGTTGCGCGCCGCCATTGCGGGTGATCACCTGATCGCCGGGGCTCAGAGCCTCGACCGGGACGGGCCCGGCGGTGGTGAGAATCTGCGTGCCGACCGGAAGTCCATACGCTGTATCGCGCAGGACGGATTGCCCGAATATGGCACGCCGGACCATTTTCGGTTCCATGGCGTTTGCCTTTTTCTGCCTCAATGCGCGGAACTTACACGAGCCTGTGGATAAATCCCGGCTCGCGCGCATCGCTGCGTTCAAAGCGCGTGGATTGTTGCATTTTTCCCTCGCACCTGCCGCTGAGCTTTGCTATTCAGCGCGCCGATGCGGGTGTGGCGAAATTGGTAGACGCACCAGATTTAGGTTCTGGCGCCGCAAGGCGTGGGGGTTCAAGTCCCTCCACCCGCACCATTTGGCACATAGGCCCAAATCAAGAGCCTTTGTCGAGGTTCTTGCGACCCGGGGTGCCCGACATCGGTGCCTCGTCATGGTCTCGCAAGGTTTCAGCGTCTGAAGCCGGGCCGCCCTTTCGCACGCTATGCTTTCACACCAAAGACGCGGATCGGCACCGCATGTTTATTCAATCGTGAACTCATGAAGCCGTGACCGTTTTCTGTCGTCCGTCACAATGAAGAGCCTTGCGAAGTTCTCCGAAAGAGCAACACCCTCTGCATTGTCGACCTTGCGAATTTTTCCATCGACGAGCCAAAGCAGATCGAACCGCTGTGGCGGTGCATCGTTCTGTTTCCAGAGGAACACGCATTTTCCCGTATCGCTGGTCAGCCAGATGCCGCTTCTGAGAGGGTCCGTCGCCAGCCCGGAGATGTCGAGGCGCCGGTCATCTACGCCATCGGCAACAAAGCCCATGCGCTCCGTCAATTCGGTGACCGCCACGATCTCGTCAAGCGCGGAAGACAGCTCGATCAGCAGACGTGGGTCACGTTCATTGGCAATCAAGGCCACGCCGCGCGATGGGTCGATCGCCAGACCTTCCGGGCTGAGGCGATCGGGATTGCCATCAAGTGCGTCCAGAAGTAACTCGGCGCCCTTCATCTCGAGCAATTTTCTCTCTTCCGGGCCGTCATCAGTCTCCGGTCTGATCAAGAGGATCGATGCATTGTCCTCGGACAGGACCACAAGGCCCCCAGATCGCGCCACAGCAATCGCCTCTGCATCCTTCAGCCCTCGCACCCTCGGCAGGCGGGCTGTCACAACACCCTCTTCGTCGATGCGAAACACATGATCGCTATCGTCGCTGATCGTCCAGAACTCTGTCGTTTGTTGGTCGAGCGCAAGTCCCGACGGCTCTCGCAAGCCTGCGTCTGCGTCGTGAACACTGTGGCTTGCGCGATAGATCAGTCGCTCGGCGGGTTGAGCTCCAAGTGGCGCCGCGACAAGCGCTGAACTGACCAATGCTGCGAGGATCGTGTGTCGCACCACGCCATCTTCCGTTTCAGCTACCAGCTCAGTCAATGTGCCAGTCTTCAACGGCGTTGCCGTCAAGTTTTTGAAACTCCGACATCTGGTGAACCAAGAGCGCTCTTGCGTCAGCCTTGCTGCTGGAAAGAACATACTGCCCGATTGGCTTGAACTTGGGCTTGGACATCGAGGTGACCGAAAAGCCCGTCTGTGAAAAGTGATCTTTCAATTTCAGCATTGCCGATTGAGGCTCGGAATTCGGATCAAACTTGACCTCAAGCGCAATGCTTTGCGTTCTTCCAAAGCACCAGATCACCGTCCATGATGCCACGGTTGCGATCAAGGCCATGACCGGCAAGTCCAGTCCGGCAGCCAATCCGATCAGAGAAACGATCACAAGTTTCGCCGTGTCGGATATAGAGCTCGACTCCATTCGGAACCGGAACAGCCCCCCGATGCCGAAAATGACAAAACCGATTAGGTAGCCGTGGTGCAGAACCAAGAAACCAGTCAGCATGCCGATAAAGGCAAACAGAAACATGCCCTTGCGCAGGTCGTGCGATGCCGAAGCGCGGTTTTGACCGAAGTTTGCTGGATGGAAGGCCAGGAACGCGGTCAGCAGCGTTGTCTCCACGAGTGTCAGGGCGAAATCCAGCATTTCATCCAGATTCGAGACCTGCGTCCAGCCGCGTCCGCGCACTTCAATCTCGGCAGGTATCGTCAGCGCGCCATCTACAATCTGGGCAAGCGCCCCGGATCCCACCATCCCCGCGCAGGAGGCGAGCACTACAACCAGCATCAAGCGACGGCCATCCCGACCACGAAAGTTCATCAAGAATTCCTTGAGTTAATCGGCGACAGCATAGTCGTGTTCTTTCCAGTAAACCCCGGGCAAACGTGCGATATCCAGCCTTTCGACCCTCTGGATCGAAGATTGGATGGATCTCGGCAGGTCACCGATCTGAAGCGGGTCCGAATAGCGCGGCCCTGTCAGCGCAGAGACGGTAATCTCACCATTCCGTGCAATCTCCAAGAGAGTGATGGCGCGCGGGCTTTTCTTGGCTTGCCCGATCAATGCGCGTGGACCCGAGCCCAAACACGCCTGCGAGACAACAGCGAGCCCGCCGGCTGCGCCCGGATAAAACGCGTGGTGATGGCCCGACAGATGCAAGTCCACCCCACGGGTGGTCATCAGGCGCCCGAGCCTTGGATCACCGATCACCTCGGTCTCTCGCCCGATTGCGAAGGGCCAAAGCGGAAGATGGCTGAAGGCGATCTGCGTACCACCGCCCGCCGCTACGCGGTCAAGCCAACGCATCTGCGTCCGGTCCAACGCCCCGAGGGTCGTTACATCGAGCGATATGAAACGTGCAGGACCCATTTTGAAGGCGTAGTAGAACGGGTAATTGCTCCCTTGTGCAAATCGCACATCAGGTGTACGCGCCAGCCATTGTTCTGAATACACTTTCCGTTCAAGCTCGAAACCTGAATACGCTGACGCATCGTGATTACCGGGCGTTACCGCCAACGGGATCCCCACATTGCGCAGCGGGTCGGACACGACCGTGTGAAACGCCTGCCACATGGCGCGCAGTTCTGCCTCCGACAAATGCGGCTTGCGCTGTCCGGCCACCATGTCACCTGTCGCAATCACAAGGTCGGGCTTGAGCGCTATGATCCTTGCCACCGCTGCGCTGACCGTAGGCCGATAATCAGTCGATCCGTAGCTTCCGTTCACATCCGAGATGACCGCAACGCGTAGCGGCTCGGATACAGTGGTCGTCGCCAGACAACACCAGACCACCATCCAAAGGGCGAAACACCTAGCTGCCGTCACAGGACACCGTATCCGGGCTCACATCGCCGGTCTCGAAAAAGCGCTTCGGGTTCAGGTCGAAGATGAGTTTGCCGCTTTCGCATGTCTCACGCAGAATGCCCGCTGCAAGGGCCGTATTGTCAACCACTTGTCGCACCTGCCGGTCGGTGAGGCCAAGGCTGCTGTCGAGCCACTGATAGACCGGGCCGTTGGATTGAAGGTCCATGTTCAGAGCCATCAGCTTGCGATAAACGCCCGCATCGAAATGTCGGAGCTTTTCGAGCATCTGGGTCGACTTGGTGAAGTTCGCGTAGGCCACGCGCCCGCCTGCGTCGTTGTCATTGAGATTGGTGCGCCGCAGAAGGATGGCTCCCTCAGGCACATCCCCGTCGCCGGGTTCATGGTGCTTTGCCCGTTGGTGCTTCTGCTCCCCGTTTTCAAGCCAATAGTAATAGGGGGTAAAGTCGATGTTTCCGATCCTGTCCTGCTGGCTGAAGATATAGTCGAGCAAAACGATTTCCGAGACTTCCCGCATCCAGTAGGCCACTTGCGCCGCTGGAACGTCCGGGCCCAGATCTCGGTTGATCTGCCGATCTCGTCTGGCCTCCTGCAAGCCTTGCGCGATCGCCGCGTCGAGCGGTCGTTCGGAGCGCAGGGCGAGAAAAGCCGGGGTTTTCTGGAAATCGAAGTTCTGTCCCTTGCCCCATCCGGATTTGCGTGTGCCATTGACCTCGGAGCCGTAGCGATGGCCCGGGCTCGATAGCAAGACGCCAAAGATTTGCGTCCGATCCTCGGTGAAAAGCTCATCTGTTGGCGCGTAGCTGGCAGGGTTGCGTTCCGCGTCCAGCAAGTGACGCCATCCTTCATGGTTCATCCGCCCGGTCTTGCCGGAGAGCGACAGCCCCGGACGTGCAACCTCGTCCGCGTGCGCCGCTGCGTCCATCGATCGCCATACCGCGACAGGCACCTTCACGGACATATCGAAATACCTTGAGAAATGGTAATAGAGCAGCGAACTTGGCGAGAACGTGCCGCTGGTGCCGCTGGCATTCATCGTGACCTTGAATTTCGCCAGATCGTCCCGCGCCAGATCCTTGGCCGCTTTCCCTTCCGGACAGGCGTTGCGCATGAAGGCGGCCCGGTCGTTGCTGTATGGCCCATCGGAGATGTCATAAACCATCATGCCAGGGCTGGTGCTCCACGTCTTTGGGCACAACGCGACCGTTGGGGCATAGAGGTCGATCTCGCAATACGCAGCCTCGTCCTCCAAATCACCCTTATCGTAAGCGCCACCCGGGATCTGCGTAATCCGCACGCAGCGTTCGGTGAGACCGTTCGGGCTTGCAAAACTCGTCTCGACACCGCGCACAGCATCGCTTGCCAGTACGGGAAACGCCAACAGAAGGGCAGGCAGCAGGGTGAGCAGTCTCATGTCATTCCTCAGGGCAAATTGCGGCGCGGTCCGCGTCGCTGATGGATAGGGACGTATTGATAGAGAAGTTGTCGAACTTCCGGTCGATCCACGCATCACATCCTCCGGAACAGGGCGCGCCATTGCGGGCCTCGTTCCAGTAGCTCTTTGCCCGGCTTTCAGACCAGCCGCAGAACTGAACCAGCGCCATCGCCGACAAAGCGCCAGAGGCGTGCACCCCCCACATGCAATGCAGATAGACCGGCCCGTTGCCGCCCTTTATGACCTCATGGACGGCTTTCATGACTTTTGCCGGACGCGATGATCGGGCAGACTGATAGTCAAAGCTACCGGCTCCGCACGATGTTTTGCCGTATTCCGTGTTTTTGCCGAAATCCGCATAGAACCCTCCGGAAAACCCTTCTTCACAGAGGGATTTCCTCTGCTGTGTGGACAGTCCGGTGCGGTTTTTGTCGCCTCCTGAAAAACCCGCCCTGTAGAGCACGCCATCGAGTACCGGACGAAAGAACGCGGCGCCATCAGGGGCTCCGGGATTGGTCCGCGCCAGCATTTCTGCCTCCGTCGGCCCTCCGTTGCGGCTTATGACATCCGCGGTGGATGGACCCGCAGCGATGGCGAGTATCAACCCGAAAAGTATGTGTTTCATGATATGCGTTCCCTTCGACTTCAAAGCGTGTAGCTGTACGGGCGAATACCCACGGCCTCACGGGTTTCTGATACTCTGCAAGTGCTGTCATCAGCATGCAATTGCTTTCGTTCTGGTTTGCCATTTTGGGACATGCCGGTGTCACAAGGCGCGGTATACGATCCATAGTATCGCAAAAAGAACCGGTTGGTGGAGCAAATAGATCGAAAGGCTATACCGGCCCGGTGCGGCCAGCCGTTCCCATGCGGAGGTTGGTGGAATTGCGCTGAGGACGTGACGAGGAAGCATCCGAGCGGCGAGCATACCCAGCAGATAAGCTGCCAGCCACGGGAAGACGGGAATGAAGTCCAGAGATGCGGGAACCGTCGCCCCAAGACCGGTCCAAGCGAGATACACGCTGTCAAAAACACCTCGGCCAAACTGATCATTCACCGCGAACACGCAGACGGCCCCAGCGGCAAGCCCCAAGGCCGGCACATGCAGCAAGAGTGGCCCGAACAGCGCAAAAAATGCGATGGCATGGAGAATTCCGAAGAAGATGAAGCGGTCCGGGAAGGCGGCGTAGGTCGCAGCGCTGACAAGAAGAGCCGCCCCAACGATCGTGCCTGTGCGCCGTAGCCACGCACCCGCACGAAACTTCCGCTCATGTGCCAAGACCATGCTGAGGCCCGACAAAAAGATGAACGTGGCGGCAACCGTTCGGGCGAAAAGCGCCCATCCACCCGAAAGTGTTGTCCCCTCTAGCACCAAGCCGAACACCTCAAGGTCGCGGACGAAATGAAAAATGATCATCGCCAAAAGCGCGGAACTCCGTGCGAGGTCTACCGCCAACAAGCGTTCCTTCCGTGCGGTCGCGGCCCCCGATGTGTTGCCAAAACCGATGCAAAGAAACAGTGCAGCCGTCCAAAGGCGCATTTTCTTCGCCCTTCCAAGACCTCCAAGCAGATGATCACTTCGCATGGGCAGCGCCTTGCGCCTCAGAGGATTTCAAAAAATGCGCCCGCCTGGCAACCACGAGGTAGTTGAAACGCTGCCAGGCGGGCACAAGGACCGGCGAACCGGGTTCATTGTTCAAAACGTTGGAACCTAGTCGGAAACTGCGTCGCGAAGCCGCTGCATGACCGTTTCGCAGTCCGCCCGCGTCCCGACCAGCGTTGACTCTTCTGGCACAGCTCCGCCCATATCCGTTGCTGCCCGCGTGAGAACCTGAGCAATCTGCTCGTCGCTGAGCAGTCCCTCTTCTTCCGCTGCGATCACCGTTGAGCATATACCCGCACTGAGCCCGGTTGCGATTCCAGCGCCGGCGACTGTACCGCCGATTATCGAACCGCCAAAGATCGCACCGCCCACCAAGCCCAGCACAAGGCCGATAATCCCAAAGAGTACTTTTCCCATTTCCGGTTTCTCCTTTAAGTGCCTGACCCTTAGAGCCAAACTAGGTTTAGAACAAACAGCACGGCAAAGAGGTTGGCGAACTGGAAGAGGCTCTTGCGGCCCTTCGTCATATTCTCGAACGCACTTGCGTGATCAACCAGCCAAGGAAGGGCCAGCATGATGATAGCTGTCGCGATTATATGCGGAATATCGAGGGTCATTTAATCTCCTGACGTCAACCTTGGGCTGATTTGGAACGCAGGGCAAGGAAACGGCACAGCCCTGCGAGGATCAATGCGTTGAGCAAGGGCGCCAAAATTGCGAGCCATGGGACAATAGCGTCTGGAAGATCCCCGATGAACCGGTTCCAAGGCAATCCGAGCGGGATCAAAAAGATCCCTGATAGCGGATCCGGTTCCTGCCCGAACAGGCCCCATGTGCCAATCGCCAGAAGGACGAGCGCGATCGCATAGACCACAACGAATATCCTGACGATCCATCGGCACATCACAACGCCTTCTGTCAGTTCGCGAATTCGCTGAAGACCGTGACGCTTCCATCGGCCTCAAGCCGGCAACTGAGACGCTGACCACCGGCATCGAGAACGAGCAGCGGTCCACCGCCGGTGCGAATACGATCCAAAATGTTGATGTCCATGGCCGGGAAATTGGCAAATCGGGCCGCCTGATCGATGCACGGAGTAGTCATCGCGTTGAATTGCGCGTCCGTGCCGCTGAGTCCATCAGAAGACCCGCTGCCGCTGGTTTCTACACAGCCCGTCACGGCGGCCAGGGCCGCCGCACAAATCACCATTTTCATCACATACTTCATGTTGTCCCACTCCTTGCTTTTGGGGTTCAGGTCTAAACTCAGACTTACTGGATACCGAAAATGACCTTGAAAGCCTCCGGGCCGTCGCCACCATTGGTCACCTCGATCCGGTGATCGCCAGAGCGAAACAGATCCCCGCGATATTCCTTGGAGGGTCCGCCGCGATCGAGCAACTCTCCGTCCGGATTGAACAACCGCCAAGACGGGTTCGGGCTGCCCGTTGCAAGCCGGAAGTAAAGGGTTTGGCCACTGCGCGCGCCGAGGATGAAAGTGACAGATGTTCTGGCTGCGAGGCGATCTGTCAATTCAGCACCGGTACCGCCGGCGGGAAACCGCACGCGTTCGATCCGTGACGCACTGGGCAACTGCGTCGCTTGCCCGCTCTGACTGGTCAGGAAGCGGGCGTTGACCCAGCCCCGTCCACGCATGTCGGTCTGCATCTCGATCTGGCACCAGCGGGCGTTGCCCTGCATCTGGCAACCAAGATTGCGCACCTGGGTGCCGTTGCCTAGCGCACCCACGATGCGATGATTGGTGCCGGGTCCGGCACGCACGTTCAGCACATCGCCTGTAGGTACACCTGTCACACGTTGCAGCGGACCGGTTGCGGGCGGTGGAGCGGCTCCGGCACGGGTGAGATAGCGCCCTGCGACCCAGCCGCGTTCGCGCATGTCCGTCATCATTTCGATCTCGCACCAGCGGGTGTTGCCCTGCATTTGGCATCCGAGATTGCGAACGGAGGTGCCGTTGGTCAGCGCCCCGACCACGCGGTTGCCGGTGCCTGGTCCACTTCGAACATTGAGCGTATCACCGGCGCGCAGTCCGGTGACCTGTACGATGCTACCTTGTTGTGCGTTTCCGCCTCCCGGCAGGTAGGCGTTCTGGAGGCGTCCCTCCGCGAAGAACTCCACCATACGGCGGCCCTCCGACGCATAGGAGCAGGCGAAATCCTCGAAGCGGGTCTCCAGAAAGATCCGGCCATTGATCGCATGCGTTCCATCAACACGCTGGCCGCTATACTGCATCTCTGTGCGGGCGTTGTACTCACGGAAGTAGCTTTGTGCGGTGCTGGAGCACTCGTTGAGCATGAAGGCCTGAGATTGGGCGAGGGCAGCGGTGCCCTGCAGGCCGGTGACACAGGCGAGTATCGCAAGGGATTTCTGCCAGACGCGCATCTTGCCGATCCTCCAACGTCCCTTAGTTCGCCGCCTTGCGGATCAGGCGGACGATAAGGATCAAGACGACCGCGCCGATCAAGGCCGCGATGAAACTTCCCATCGTGCCTCCGATCGACACGCCAAGGAGCGGCAGGACATACCCGGCAAGGAGCGAGCCACCGATCCCGGCAGCGATGTTGCCCAGCAAGCCCGAGCCTTGCCCCTTTACGATGAGACCCGCGAGCCAGCCGACAATGGCACCGATGATGACCACCAGCAGCAGGCCGATCAGGCCGCCGACGGCGGCGCCCATGGCCTCTGCTGTTTGATCCTGTGCGATAGCAGGGCTTGCGACAATCAGCAAACCTAGGGCCTTGCAAGTTACTTGAACTGGTTTTTGCAGCATTCTGTTATCTCCTTAGCAGTCTTCCGCAGGCAGCATGACAACTTCCGAAAAGACGCCATCCGAGGTGGTAATCCGTGCACATGCGCCCGTTTCGCGATTGAACCAGAAGGTTGTCAGACCCTCAGAGCGAATGGCTTCGAACCCGAGCGCCCGCAATCCGCCGGGCGCCTGACCCGCTGGAGCGCCGACAAATTCGGTGACATCTGTGGGACTGCCCACAGCGTGGATCGCCTCATCGGTCGAACTCCCATCCATCGCGCCGCCGCCATCATCCGCGGTTGCGGCCTCTTCGGTACCAGCCGCGCTGTCTTGTGCTTCGATAGATGCGCTGCTCGCATCGTTTGAAACGAGGCAGCGCCAAGTGTTGCCGGTCTGATCGAGCAAGATGACAAGTGAATTCGCTTCGGAGAACTCGGTGCTTTGCACCGTGCCGCCGACCGATCCTTCCTGCGCGCGCAGCGCATCAATGCAGGCGTCAATCGCGTCCTGCGTCACCTCAGAGCGACTGGCCGTGCTTTCCTCGGCGGTCTCGTCGTCGGCACCGTCCATGGCCCCGCCCCCGTCATCCGCTGTTGCGGTGTTCTCAGTTGCCGGTTGGGACTGCGAGCTTTCGGTAGGTGCGGCGCCTGCCTCTTCAGCAGTCGGCGCGTCTTCCTCTTGGCATGCGGCGAGTGCCAGGGCAGTCACGGTGCAGAGTAAAAGCCGTTTCATAGATTGCGTCCTTTGCCAGTCGGCCCGGATACGGTGGTCACGTTCATCACGTCCGTACAGGGGTGCAACAAGAGCGGATATGTTGATTGGGCAGTCAATGGTATGTTTCACGGGGCAGACCCTGCACGCCGAATGCGCGCAGGGTCCGTTGCATTAAAGCGTGCCTTCGTTCCCCATGAACTCCACGAACGGGTCGCTTCCGTCCTCCGAGACAAGACAACGCCAGGGCGCGCCATTTGCCCCCACGCGCATATAAACCGCGCTGTTGGCTTCCGAGAATTCCGAGCCCACGACTTGGACACCGCCATCTGTCTGCGAGGCCAGCAGATTTTGACAGGCCGCGGTCGCAGCATCGCTGGCGCCGAACCTGCCTTCGATAAAGGGCGGACCTCCGGGTGCCGGTTGCATCTGCGCGCCCGACGGGCTGCCCGAGGTCTCGACACATGCCGCCAAAAGGGCGAGCGCGCCCAGACCCGTTATTGCAATTCGTAGTCTCATGGTGATTTTCCTTTTCAAGTCGTTCTTGAGTCGATTTCTCGGTTCAGTTGATCCCGAAGATCACGGTATAGGACTGTGCTGTGTTCGACGTGTTGTATACCTCGATCGTATGATCGCCGGATTGCCAAAGACCATTCCCGAACTCCTGGTCCGCACCCACCTCGTCCTGCATAGTCGATCCGTCGGGATTGTAGATGACATAGGTCATGCCCGGGCCGCTGGCTGCGAGGCGGAAGTAGAGGTTTTGACCGCTCTGCGCGCCAAGCACGTAGCGGCGGGAGCCACCGGGATCGAGGCTGTCCGTAAACTCCGTGCCGGTTGCTCCACGCGGAAACTGGACCCGCTCGACGGTGTGGCGGGCCATGCCGCCGTCGACAACTGGTGTGGCGCGCGCGGCGCGCACCGGGCCACTCGATTCGGTGAGGAAATCAGCCGCTGCCCATCCCGAGGCATCGCCATCGGCGATGTGACACCACGTGCGCCCCTCGCTCTGCTGACAACCGAGATTTTCCACGACGGTGCCGCTGGGCAGCTTGCCCATGACCGGTGCCGAGGTGGACGGCGCAGAGCGCACATTCAAACGACCGGCCACGCTGACCTCGAAATGGTCGGGCCCACCGGCGCCCGCCATCGTGTCGCTCGGCGCGGAAGCGGACCCCTCTGACAGGATCGTGCAGAACCCTCCTGCGCTCCCCGGTGGCTCGAACCTGACGTGCAGGTCACTTCCGTCTGCTTCCGTGCTGATCGGGAACGTGATGCCGCCCGCCTTGGCTTCGAAGTAATGCTGGTTGAACATGGCGACGCTGGCCGGGGTTCCGTTGACCTGAACGTTCCCGGCTGGGTCGGCGCTGATGGTGATGCCCGTGGGGCACTGCGCAGTGAAGACAGGCATGTCGGCAAACGCTCCGGTTGCGACTGACATTGCCGCACCACAGACTGCGTACAGAATGATCTTGGTGTTCATTTTTAGGCTTCCTCTGTTTTGCTTCGGGTCAAGATGCAGTCTAGCCACCGAATATGACAGCATCGGGAATCTCATAGCGTTCTTCGTCGACGCGGATCATATTCAGATCAGCTTCGCGTGTGACCGAGCTTTCAAATCCGCCACCAGCCTGGCTTGTATCGGCCCCGACAAACTGCCCACCGTCGAAGAAAAGCACGCGCTCAATCCCATCGGGCTTTATGATAACGACAGTTGCAGAGCCGGACCCGTCGCGCGCGGCCCACATGGCACAATGCGTCATCGGCGCGCCCACACCCACTGCACAGGGTGCGCGGGCGACAACGTCAAAGACACCCTGACCTGCCCGCAAGGCGGAGGTCGAAGCCTCGAGATATCGGCGTTCGCCCCATCCGGTGACGCTGGCGTCGAGGGCTTCAAGCTTGCACCAGTCTCCCGCACACCCTTCGTTGCGCAGAACCTGACCGGAGAAGGCCCCTCCGACAACATCCGAGGCTGTGTCAGGCTCGGCATGAAGCGGCATGTCTTCAGCTAAACCGTAGGGGTTCATGTACGGTGGATCGCCGGCAGGCCGGTTGCGGCCCAGATGCACCTGGGGCCCGTCATCCTCCGAGGCTGAGCTTTCAAGGCGCGCGAGAACCAGAGTGACCGTATTTGACGACAGCGCGACCTGATCCGTGAACAGGTCCAACGACACAGAAAGCGTTCCTTCGAAAGCGCCGATGATCGCGTTTTCCTGCGCAGTCAACGCCTCGCCGGGACAGGCCATGCGGGTCGTTGCGACCGGGCCTGTAATGACGAGTGCGCCGTCCTGCATGTTGCCACTGACCCGAAAGCGATTGCATCCGGTGTCGCCCGAAATTCCGCCATCCGCAAATGTCATTTGGGGCTGACCGATCACTGGCGTGCCATCGACCGAAACCACGCGCCACTCGCTAGCGAGCGCCGACGCTGCACCGGTCAGGAGGCTGGCTGCAATCCACATCCATGTTATTTTCATGTGAGACCTCATTCGAAACTTTGCGTGCCATCCGGCAAGACGAAGGCGCGCCGGGGGATTTGCGCGACGCAACTCATGTCAGGGACTGCATCCGCATCGTCGAGAAAGGCCCTCAGGATGTCTGCCGCGCATAGATTTATCTCCCCACGTTGGACATGCATGCCGCCGTTGAACGCGACGAGACCCGCATGCGGTAGCGTCGCTGCCACCAGCACGCTCGGGATGCGCGGCGACGGCGCGTCCGGTTCACCGGCGAGGCTCAGGGTCGTCACATCAATGTCCGTGTTGCCCGGTAGCAATGGCACATCCACCAAGCGGCAAAGACCCAGATCGTCATCAAGACTGCTCTGGCCGTAGGCGCGTGCAATAGAACTGGAAGCGGGGTCCAAGTTCATGTCGCGGGGTGAGGTGACAAGATCGTCGGAGCACACAACAGCCGCATGCGTCGGCCTTGCCAGACCACCCTCGGTCGAGACGCGGGAGGCGACACTGGCGGCGCTTTTCTCCTGTCCCCGAAAGGCTTCTGCCGAGGTGTCGCCCTCAGCATGGATCGCATCGAGGACGGCCGGATGTGCGTGGAGTCCGAACTGGGCGGTCTGCGGGCCGAAGACGGTTTCGGCAAGGTCAGCCTTGGTCACGGTGGCATCCAATATCGTTTCCGGATCATCGGGATCCTGATGGGGCATCTTCATCGGCCTGTCATCGACGGGCGCGATTGCCCGGTCGAGCATATCCGGTTGGCCATCAAAAGCAGGGCGGCGCCGACGGGAAAGGATGACCGCCACGCCGCAAGCTTTCTTCTTGCGTGGCGGTGACTTGGCGATTTGATCATTTGCCTCCTCCTCAAAGGAAGTGTGCTGTTGTTCGGGAACCAACGATCTGACCAACCACACAGCCCAGCGATCAAGCCCATGCACAGGCACAGGAACGACCAAAGGGACCGGTCTCTGAGTGACTTACACTTGTAGGAGCCCCCATTTGACCCATGAAAGCCTATCCCGGCGTTACATATCGGGACAGGGCATAAATATGCGTTTTGATATTTTTTTGATTGCTTTTCGTCTCGATTTGACGCGGACGAGACGAACAAAGTCTCAAGTTCAGAGGTGGTGAGAACACCGAACAGGCTATGGGTCTGGGCTAAATCCGCCCTTGCTTCTTGGTGAAGCGACTTGAGCCAACCCGGATCGCTCAACGCGACAAAATCAACCCGCTCGCTCTTGAACGCGTCATTCTTCGGCAAGTCGAACATCGAAGTTGTATAGTTCAGGGCGCCAACCAGTTCACCATCCTCAAGAATTGGTTCCCATACACCGGTATTTCCAGCGCGCCTGGCATTGACGACAAAACGGAACAATAGCGCCTGGCCCGTCATGAGCGCTGATGTCTCGAAATGCGCAAGAAGATCGGGAGCGCCCAGGCGATCAACATATCTGCCGAACTCAACACGATAAGATTGCCAACGCCTTGATTGCGACTTCGAAAGATTTCGTAGGCCGAGCCCGAGACCTCGACAAGCCCCCGAGCTTCGCATCAAGCAAGGTCGCCAGCATCAAATTGTTTCCGACCATTTCCAGACACCGGTTAAGGTGGCGTCGGTCAGTATCTTGCGAGAGCATGTTTCGAAGCATGGCCTGCCGATGGGGCTCGGGCGTCTCAACGGCGCGCTCCCACCCGCTCACCGTC
Source organism: uncultured Aliishimia sp. (assembly GCA_965656085.1). Taxonomy (GTDB): domain Bacteria; phylum Pseudomonadota; class Alphaproteobacteria; order Rhodobacterales; family Rhodobacteraceae; genus Aliishimia. Next base: position 78,829 of record CBFHJA010000013.1, read on the forward strand.
TCGTGATACACCCCGAGGTGATCACCCAACGGCCGCTGAGTGAGTCCAAGCCTGAGCCGTAAGTTCCTGATCGCCGCTGCATCCAGGGCCAAAACTCATCCGATTTCAGCGGGTGCAGAAACATCAGAGCGGTGGGACAAAGAGGCGTTCGGTTTCAATTGCAGCTGCTTCGGGAAATTTTGCAACGCTGCGCTTGGGCTGACAGCCCAAAACTCTTTTTTCCCGTCGCTGCGCTAATATTCAGCCTTGAGTCTCCGACAGCTGCTTGCATAAAATACTGTGTTAAGAAAATTTCGCGTGTGTAGGGAATATTTTGCAAGATATAGGGGAAGCGTTCGGTCTTGCGTTCACGCTCGTGCTGTCGGGCGATGCGGATCTGGTCGAGATCGTGCTGCTCTCGCTGCGCGTGAGCTTGACTGCGACGGTGCTGGCCTGCCTGATCGGTCTGCCGGTCGGGGCGCTGGTCGCAACCGCGCGGTTCCCGGGGCGCAATGCCGTTCTGATCGTCATGAACGCGCTGATGGGGCTTCCGCCGGTCGTCGTGGGGCTGCTTGTGTACCTGCACCTGTCCCGGTCCGGCCCGTTGGGATTTCTGGGCCTGCTCTATACGCCCACGGCAATGATCATCGCACAGGTGATCCTGATCGCACCCATTGTCGCGGCGCTGTCGCGGCAGGTGCTCGAAGACCTGCATGACGAATATGCCGAGCAGTTCCGCTCGCTTTGCCTGAGCCGGTGGCAGACGATCCAGGCGCTCTTGTGGGATGCGCGCTATTCGTTGTTGACCGTCGGGCTCGCCGGGTTTGGCCGTGCCGTCGCCGAGGTCGGTGCGGTGATCATCGTGGGCGGCAATATCGACCATTTGACGCGGGTGATGACCACTGCCATCGCTCTGGAGACATCGAAGGGCGATCTTGCGCTGGCGTTGGCGCTCGGCCTCATTCTTCTGGTGATCGCGCTTGGGGTGAATGCGGCGGTGCAATCGGTGCGCATGACCGCCACGCGGCAGGCCTATGTCTGACGCTGCGGCAATGACGCTCCTGCAGGCGCGCGCGCAGGTGCACCATGCGAAGATCCTGCCACTGACGGTGCGCGACCTGACCTTGCGCTTTGGCGAGACAACCGTCCTCAACGGTCTCAATCTCGACCTCGGCCCGTCCGGGTGCACCATTGTCATGGGGCCGAACGGATCGGGCAAGAGCTTGCTGCTGAAGCTTCTGCACGGGTTGATGCAGCCAAGTTCGGGTCGGATCGACTGGGCCGGACAGGCCCCGGCGCAGTTGACAGCGCGTCAAGCGCTGGTCTTCCAGAAGCCGGTCCTGCTGCGCAGGTCGGTCGCGGCCAATATCGACTTCGTCCTCAAGGCGCGGGGCAAGGACTTGTCCCGCCGGGAGGGTTTGCTGGACCATGTCGGCCTGTCTCACAAGGCCGGCCAACCTGCGCGGCTTTTGTCGGGAGGAGAGGCGCAGCGCCTCGCGCTGGCCCGGGCGCTCGCGACCGAGCCGGAAGTGCTGTTTCTCGATGAGCCCACCGCGAGCCTCGATCCGGCCTCAATTCTTGCCATCGAAGGCATCGTTGGCGAAGCCAAGGCGCGCGGCGTACGGATCATCCTCGTCACCCATGATATGGGGCAGGCGCGGCGCATGGCCGATGACGTGGTGTTCTTGCATCGAGGGCGCGTTGCCGAACACAGCCCCGCCGACGACTTCTTTCCCGAGCCGCGCTCCGAGGCGGCACGGGACTACCTGAACGGCAAAATTGTCATCTGACTTACCAAGGAAGGGAGAAACCGGAATGCTTGCAAGACATCTGGCCGCGACCGGCGTTGCACTCGTGATCGGACCCGCCGCCTGGGCGCAGGATTCGATCATCGTTCAGTCGACCACCTCGACGGCGAATTCGGGCCTCTACGACTACTTGCTGCCGATCTTCACCGGCAAGACCGGCATCACCGTCAATGTCGTCGCCGTGGGCACGGGGCAGGCGATTAGGAACGCCGAGAATTGCGACGGGGATGTGCTGCTCGTGCATGCCAAACCATCCGAAGAGAAATTCGTCGCGGCGGGCTTCGGCACTGCGCGTACCGACCTGATGTATAATGACTTTGTCATCGTCGGCCCGCCCTCCGACCCGGCGGGCGTGTCGGGCATGAACGACGTGCAGGACGCATTGGCCCGGATCGCCGAGCAGGGCGCGCTCTTTGCCTCGCGTGGAGACGACAGCGGTACGCACAAGAAGGAAATGGCGCTGTGGTCGGATACCGGCGTCGATCCGACCGCCGCCAGCGGCGACTGGTACCGCGAGACCGGCTCGGGCATGGGCGCAACACTGAATATCGGGATCGGCATGGGAGCCTATGTGATGACCGACCGCGCCACCTGGATCAGCTTTGGCAACAAGCAGGATTTCCAGATCGCGGTTCAGGGCGACGAGGATATGTTCAACCAATATGGCGTGATCCCGGTGAACCCCGCGAGGTGCCCGTCTGTCAACGCGGAGGCAGCGCAGGCCTTTGCGGACTGGCTTGTGTCGGCTGAAGGGCAGGCGGCAATCGCCGGCTACAAGGTCGCGGACCAGCAACTGTTCTTCCCCAACGCGCCGGAGACCTGATAGGCTGATACAGGCGGTGGGCTGTCCGCTGCTCCAAGATGCCGACGGAAGTGCCATGAACGACCTCACCTGCCCGGATCACGAATATCTGACGGTCAAGGAACTGGCCGAGTTGCTGCGGCTGAAGGAGCGCAAGATCTACGATCTGGCCGCCTCGGGTGCCGTGCCGTGTTCAAAAGCGACCGGCAAGCTGCTGTTCCCTGCTGCCGAGATCCGCGCTTGGATCGAACAGGCCAAGTCCGGCGGGGTGGTCCCCAACGCATCGGCTGCGCCGCGCCCGCCGATCTTGCTGGGCAGCCATGACCCGCTGCTGGACTGGGCCGTCAGGCAATCGCGTTGCGGCCTTGCGACCTATTACGATGGCTCGCTAGACGGTCTTGAGCGCTTCGTTCACGGGGACGGGATCGCAGCGGGTCTGCATCTTCACGATGCCGTCTCGGGTGCATGGAATACCCCGGTGGTTTCAAGGTCCGCCGTGGGCCAGAACGCCGTGCTGATGACCTTTGCGACACGGCGTCGGGGGCTGGTGTTCCGCGCGGGCGAGGTTGTTCTGTCCGGGCTGTCTGATCTGGCCGGAAAGAGGCTGGTGCCCCGGCAGCGCGAATCCGGCACGGACGCCTTGTTTCGGGAATTGGCGCAGACGTCCGGTCTGGACCTTGCGCAACTCGATCTTGCGGATGTCGCGCGCACCGAGGACGAGGCGGTCGAAGCCGTGCGGCGCGGCGAAGCGGACGTGGCCTTCGGTCTGGAAGCCGTCGCCCGCAGCTACGGGCTCGACTTCCTGCCGATCATCGAGGAACAATTTGCCCTGCTTGTTGACCGCAAAGCGTGGTTCGACGCCCCGTTTCAGACCCTGATGGCCTTCTGCGCCACGGCGCAATTTGCAAAGCGCGCGGATGCCTCCGGTGGTTATGACATTTCGGAACTCGGCTCGGTGATCTGGAACGCGTGACGGGGTCGTGCCCGGTCTTCACCACGGGCCGCGCGGGGCCGTTTGGGGAGCGTGAGGACAGCTTTGCCGAGCGTCGCAAGATCGAACACAGCGGCGCGCACGGAGTGCGGCTCCTGCGGAGCGGTAGCGCAATGCAAGACATCAGGTCCGGCGAAACAATATGTTGCATCAGCCCGCAAAACGAGGGCAAAAGGCGCTCAAATCACGTTAGATCAGTCAGGCGGCCATGAACAATCACGTTAGATCAGTCAGGCGGCCATGAACGTAGAGCCAAGAAAACAAACGAGTTTTGACGTCGAGCGGGCGACACGCTTATCCGTCGCACCCATGATGGACTGGACCGACCGTCATTGCCGGTATCTGCATCGGTTGTTGTCGCGGCGGGCCTTGCTCTACACGGAGATGGTCACCGCGCCGGCGCTGGTGCGGGGCGGGGCGGTGCATTTGTTGGATTACAACCCCGACGAACACCCCGTCGCGATGCAATTGGGCGGCTCGGACCCGGCAGAACTGGCGGTGGCGGCGCGGCTTGGGGCCGAGGCGGGGTATGACGAGATCAACCTCAACTGCGGCTGCCCGTCGGACCGCGTGCAGTCGGGCGCTTTCGGGGCGGTTCTGATGGAGAATGTGCCTCTTGTGGCCGAATGCGTGCGGGCGATGCGGGAGGCGGTGGAGGTGGATGTCACCGTCAAATGCCGGATCGGCGTGGACGATCAGGACCCCGAATACGTGCTGCCGGAATTTCTCGCGCAGATCGTCGCGGCGGGCTGCGAGCGCGTCACGATCCATGCGCGCAAAGCGTGGCTTCAAGGTCTTTCTCCCAAGGAAAACAGGGATATACCTCCCCTCGACTACGATCTTGCACAACGCATGAAGATGCTGTTTCCGAACCTGCATATCTCTGTGAATGGCGGCATTGACAGCCTTGATCTGGCCGAGGAGATGCTGGAGCGTGGCTTTGACGGGGTGATGATCGGGCGCGCGGCCTATCACCAACCAAGCGATATCCTTTGCGCGGCGGACCGGCGGATTTTTGGCGCGGATAGCCCGGACAGCACGCCGGAACAGGCGGTGCGGGACATGCTGCCCTATATCGAACGGCACCTCTCGGCGGGCGGAAAATTGCATCAGGTGACGCGGCATATGCTGGGGCTCTTTGCGGGGCGGCCCGGGGCGCGGGCGTGGCGGCGGGTCTTGTCGGAAGGCGCAAGCAAGCCCGGCGCGGGGCCGGAGCTTGTGGCGGCGGCGCTGGACCATGTTCAGGGTGAGCTTCGCGCCGTATGACATTGGAAAGACGTGGATTTCTCAAGCTGCCTTACGATCCGCGCGTGGCGGGCTGGGCGGCGGCGACCTATGCTGTCGCGCAGGATCTGACCGCCGATCCCGAGATCCGGGCGCGGAATTTGCGCCATGGCGCGACATGGTTCGTGGGGGTGGACGCGCTGCCAAACGACGCCTCGGGCGCGGTGAACGGGGTGCCGTTGGCCGGGCCGTGGGAGGCGTTTGTGCCAACCCTGCCGCAGCACGCCGCGCAGCTGTCGATCATCTATCCGGGCTACCCGGGGCAAGATCCCGGCGAGAGTGACGGGGCGCATCGCTACCGCAAGAACCGGGGCGCGGCGCATGTGGATGGGCTGTTGCCGGAGGGCCCGGAGAAGCGCCGTTTCGCGCGGGAGTTCCACGCCTATATTCTCGGAATCCCTTTGAATACATGCGCTTGCGCGCCAACCTTGATCTGGCCGGAAAGCCATCTGGTGATCGGCACAGCGCTGCGCGCCGCGCTGTCGGGGGGTCAGGACGTGACGGCGACGGACATCACCGAGGTCTATCAGGCGGCGCGCCGGGAGGTGTTCAAAAGCACCGCGCCGGAGCCGCTTTCGGTGGGCGTTGGTGAGAGCTTCCTGATCCACCGCCACGCGCTGCATGGCACCGCGCCGTGGGAGGGGCCGGCAAGAGAGGAAGGCCGGATGGTGGCGTTTTTCCGGCCCGAATTTGCGAGCCCGGCGGCTTGGTTGGCGGAAAAGGGTTAACGCAGCGAACGTTGCGCGCCGCCGTTTTCACGAAAATCGTGAATTCGGGCGTTAACGCCATAAAAACAAGGTCTGGCAGGCGTATGGCCCGGCGTATGGCTACGCGTATGGCACCTGTACATACAAATCACGATTCGTTCCGGGATTTGACAAGGTTAAGGCACCGCGCGGTGCACCGCCGTTAACCTTTTCCGTGGCGTCATGGTGGGCAATATTGCCCACCCTACATGGGCTTCGCCCGCCGCCGCCTTTCGCCCATCGGCTCTGCCGATAGGCTGCCGGTCTACGCCTGCCGCTGTCGCGGCAGGTTTGCACGCGGCAGGTTTGGGCGGAGCCTCTTGCACGCGCCGAAGGCGCGTTCCACGGGTCTTGCAAGACACGTCTAGCGCTTGAGGCGGGCCGCCCGGCCTCCGCGGCGGGTGGTGGGGGCCGGGGAGCGGGAGGGCAGGTCTGCCATGATCTCGCGGCGCATCTCCGGGGTCATCCGCGACCAGTTGCCGATCTCGTCAATCGAGCGTGCGCAGCCCGTGCAGAGCCGCGTCTCCGGATGGATCACGCAGACATTCACGCAAGGGCTCTCGATCTCGGCACGCTTCCAGATCGGCGCGTCATTGGGGGGAATGCTCATACGCTCGCTCTACCTCGACTGGCGCAGAACCGTCAACCGATCCAGCGCTCCTTGCAGGATATAGCCCGCAGCCACATGATCAATGACCTCCGAGCGACGTTTTCGCGTCGTATCCGCCTCCAGAAGCGCTTTTTCCGCCGCCACCGTGGACAGGCGCTCGTCCCAGAAGGTGATCGGCAGCGGGTGGATGTGGTCGAAATTGCGCGCGAAGGCGCGGGTGGACTGGCAGCGCGGGCCCTCCGAGCCATCCATGTTGCGCGGCAATCCCAGCACCAGACCGCCAATCTCGCGGGCGCTCAGCAGCACCTGAAGCGCGGCAGCATCCTGTCCGAATTTGCGGCGCTTGATCGTCTCAAGGGGCGTGGCCACCGACAGCATCCGGTCGGAGACCGCAACGCCGATCGTCTTGGTGCCAAGGTCGAGCCCGGCCAGCGCCGCGCCAAAGGGCAGGGCGGCGGCGAACGCCGCCATGTCGTCGAAGATCATCGGATGCCGGCACGTTCGGCGGCGCGGTTCAGCGTGTCCAATGCGGTGTCATTGCCCGCAAAGACCTGCAGCGCGTTCTGGTACACGTTCATCGCGTCCTGCCGGCGCTCCAGCACGCCAAGCGCGGTGATCAGCTGTGCCCATTCGCCCGCTGGCCCGCCCTCGCTCGCAAGCCGTGCGCCAAGGCTCTCGACCATGCCGCCAATCATCTCCATCCGTTCAGCAGGGCTCATGTCCTGCGCATTCGCCACATCGGCAGCGGAGGGGCCGCGCAGGGCATTTCCGGGCTCTGGCATCACGTAGCTCACGCCCGCGCGCATGGCGATCTCTTCGATCTGCACTTGAATCGGCGGGATCCACGGCGCCTCGGGCGGGCCCTCTCTGAGCAGCTGGTCCCAGATCTGGAACGCCTGATCGGGGCGGCCCGTCTGGGACATCATCAGCCCCCAATAGTAGCGCGCCGGGCCATTGCCGGGGTCACGCTCCAGCGCAAGGGCCAGCGCGCGTTCGGCCTCGGGCGAGACATAGCCGCCCGCGGCCATCACCATCATATCCGCCATATCGGCAAATTCGGCGGCGGTCGCCTCCGGGCCGCGCAGATCAAGATAGCGCGAGAAGGCGACCCGCGCCTCTTTGAAATTGCCCAGGTTGCGCTCGGAGGCCGCCAGAAGGCGCAAGCCCTGCGCGTCATTGGGGCGCTCGGACACAACGCTGCGGAGCCGCTCGACGAGGGCGATGTAGTCGGGCGAGGGCGCTTCGACTGGCGGCAGGTCGGCCTCCGTGATCGATGCCTCGGCCGCCTCCTGATCGGGGCGCTGTTCGCGCAGCTCTTGCGCAAGGCCAATGCGGTCGGCCAGCGCCAGATCGCCATAGCCCGGTGCGCCGATGCGGCCGTAGGTGTAGAAGCTGCCCCCTGCGAGCACCAGCGCCATCACCACGCCCACCGCGTAGAGCGTGGCGGTGCCGGTCTGACCCGCGCCGCGTTCGGCCTTTTGCAGCGCGGCATCGGTGGCGAGGATGCGACGGGAGATCTCGGTGCGGGCGCGCTCGGCGTCTTCCTCGTTCAGAATGCCGCGCGCGACATCCTTGTCGACCTCCGCAAGCTGGTCGCGGTAGACCTTCAGGTCATAGGCCTCGGCAGGCACCGCCTGCGCCCCGCGCCGCAGCGCCAGCACCAGAATAAGCGCCACGAGCAAGGTGAGCGCGCCAGTTAGGATCCAGAACATCATGGCAGCTATCTATCTGTCCGCGCAGGCCGAAAAAAGAGGCTATGGGGCGTTTTCGACCCAAGGCGGCCAGTATGTCGCAACTGTGATCTATTGCGGCGCGCGCGGGCGGGGCTAGGGTGCGGACCCGGTGCATCACAGCGCCAGCCTCAGCCCTTATGGATTCGGGATCCCATGAAACGATATTCCGCCTTTGCCATCGCCCGCGAAGCTCTGCGCCAGCACAGCGGCTGGACCCGCGCCTGGGCCAATCCGGAGCCAAGGGCGCGCTATGACGTCATCATCATCGGCGGCGGCGGGCACGGGCTGGCAACCGCCTATTATCTCGGCAAGAATTTCGGGATCACCAATGTGGCGATCCTGGAGAAGGGCTGGCTCGGCGGCGGCAATACCGGGCGGAACACCACCATCATCCGGTCGAACTATCTGCAAGACCCCTCGGCGGCGCTCTACGAGAAATCGCGCTCGCTCTATGAGACCATGAGCCAAGACCTCAACTACAACGTGATGTTCTCCCCGCGCGGCGTGATCATGCTCGCGCAGACCCATCACGAGGTCCGGGGCTATCAGCGCACGGCGCACGCGAACGCGCTGCAGGGCGTCGCGACCGAGTGGATCGGGCCGGAGCGGGTCAAGGAGCTCTGCCCGATCATGAACATCAAGGGGCCGCGCTACCCCGTCTTGGGCGGTTTGTGGCAAGCGCGCGCCGGGACCGCGCGGCACGATGCGGTGGCGTGGGGCTATGCGCGGGCGTGCTCGGATATGGGGATGCACGTCATCCAGAAATGCGAAGTCACCGGTATCCGGCAGGAGGGTGGCAAGGTCGTGGGCGTTGACACCAACAAAGGCGCGATTGACTGCAACAAGCTCGGCATCGTTGTGGCGGGCCATTCGGGCGATCTGGCCGCGCAGGCGGGGTTCCGGCTGCCGATCGAATCGGTGCCGCTTCAGGCGCTCGTGAGCGAGCCGATCAAGCCCTGCATGGACGTGGTGGTCATGGCCAACACCGTGCACGGCTATCTGAGCCAGTCCGACAAGGGTGAGATGGTCATCGGCGGCGGCACCGACGGGCACAACGCCTATACGCAGCGCGGGTCCTTCCATCATATCGAGGAAACCGTCCGCGCGCTCGTGGAGACCTTCCCGATGCTCGCGCGGCTGAAGATGCTGCGGCAATGGGGCGGAATCGTGGATGTGACCGGGGACCGCTCGCCGATCCTGTCGAAAACCCCTGTCGAGGGCATCTTCATGAATTGCGGCTGGGGCACGGGGGGCTTCAAGGCGACGCCGGGCTCGGGCTGGGCGATGGCGGAGTTGATGGCGAAAGGAGAAAGCCCGCTCACCGACGAGTTCTCCATGTTCCGCTTCCGCGAGGGCAAATTCATCGACGAGAGCGTGGCAGCAGGGGTGGCGCATTGATCTTGCACGCACCCCAACGCGCAGAGCATCGCGGGAGCATCCGGTGAGCCATGTCCGTGATGCGCTCCATCCTTGCCCGGTTCACCCGCGTCGTCGCCTTCGCGGGGCTCGGGATCTATGCGGCGGGCTCGGCGCTGTCGCTCTATATCGTGGATGCGGACACCTTCCAGCGCTTCGGGGCGCTCGGGGTGGCGGCGGCGTTTTTGTTTTTCACCGACCGGCTCACCAAGATCGAACTGGGGCGGCAGCGCTCGGTGGAACGGCTGTTGCACGAATATGGCGTGGAACTGGCGGCGCTGCGACAGGGCAAGGATGCCAAGGACATCCCGTCCGCGGGCTATTCGGTGGATTTCCTGACCGAGGAGCGGAATTTCGACCGGCTGCGGCGTCAGGCCGATTGGTTCAACGCCGCGAATGTCGTGCTGATCACGGCGGCGACGCTGCAATGGGGCTTTGGCGACCGGCTGGTGCTCCGGGTGTTCGCGCATCTGCTCGACTGCGGAGGCCCCGCATGTTGAGGACAGACACGCCGCGCGCGGCGTTACTTATGCGTAACCTCGCCTTCACCCGCCTTGGCGCCGAAGGCGATCAGGCTGGCCACGTCCACCTCGCGCCCGCCCCGGGCCTTGAGCCGGGCGGCGGCGGCGCGTTTTTCCATCAGGAACATCACCAGCGCAACGGTTGCCATGAGGCCGAAGGCGATCACGGCCATCATCTCTTTACTCATTCAGGTTCTCCTCTGAACCGCTTCATCCTGCGCACGCTGTCAAGCTTACCTGACACATCGTGCCGCGTCACCACCAAATATGGACTTTGCCCATGCTGATCCTGCAGTGCCCCAATTGCGGCGTGGCTGCCGAAGAAACCGAACTCTCCGCAGGCGGCGAGGCGCATCTGACGCGCTTTGGCCCCGGCTCGACGGATGACGATTTCGAGCAGTACCTGTTCCTGCGCGAGAACCCCAAGGGCGTGCATTTCGAGCGCTGGCGGCACAGCTATGGCTGCGGCAAGTGGTTCCATGCCGCGCGCTGCACGGTGACCAACGAGGTCTTCGGCACTTACGCCGCGCAGACCACCGAACCGCCCGCCGATTTGCTGGACACGATCCGCGCAAAACGGGGTGGCTTCACATGGAGGGACCTCGCATGAGCGCCCGTCTGTCTCAGGGTGGCCGCCTGATCGACCGGGACGCGCCGCAGAAATTTACGTTCAACGGCAGGCACATGAAGGGGCTTGCGGGCGACACGCTGGCCTCTGCGCTGCTCGCGAGCGGGCAAATGCTGATGGGCCGGTCCTTCAAGTATCACCGCCCGCGCGGCGTGGTGGCGAGCGGGGCCGAGGAGCCCAATGCGCTGATGAATATGGGCTCGGGCGCGCGCTTCGAGCCGAACCAGCGCGCGACGACGACGGAGCTTTATGACGGGCTCGCCGCCGAGAGCCAGAACCACTGGCCCGCGCTGGAATTCGATATCGGGTCGGTCAACACCTACCTGAGCCGGTTCCTGCCCGCCGGCTTCTACTACAAGATGTTCATCCATCCGCGCCCCCTGTGGAAGCACGTCTATGAGCCCTTCATCCGGCAATCGGCGGGGCTGGGGCGTGCGCCGAAAGACCGGGATCAGGATCGCTACGAGCATTTCTATGCGTTTGTGGACGTGCTGGTGATCGGCGGCGGGATTGCCGGACTTCAGGCGGCGAAGGCTGCCGCTGTGTCGGGCAAGACGGTGCTCTTGGTGGAGCAAAACGCCCATTGGGGCGGGCGCGCGCCGGTGGATGGTATGCTTGCGGGGGAGACACTTGACGGCAAGAGCCCTGAGGCCTTCGTGGACGGGCTGGTGGCCGAACTCAGCGCGATGGAGAACGTCACGCTGCGCAATCGCACGATGGGCGCGGGGGTCTATGATCACGGCTATGTGACGCTTTATGAGCGGGTAAATGACCACGCGCCGAAGGCCGAGGGTCCACGGCACCGGCTCTGGCGGGTGCGGGCAGCGCACACGATCACCGCGACCGGCGCGATCGAGCGGCCTTTGTCCTTTGCGGGCAATGACATCCCCGGCGTGATGCTGGCCTCGGCGGTGCGCGATTACGCGGTGGATTATGGCGTGTCGGTGGGCGACCGCACCGTGGTCGTCACCAACAATGACAGCGCCTATCTGACCGCGTTCGCGATGAAAGAGGCCGGGCTGAACGTGCCGGTGATCCTTGATGCGCGGGCGTCGGGCGGCGGGGCCTTGGCGTCCCGTGCCCGCGAGATGGGCATCCGGGTCGAGACCGGGAAGGGCATCTCGAAGGTGAAGGGCGGCAAGCGCGTCACCGGGGTCACTATCTGCGATCAGGCGGGCGAGGGCGCGCCGCTCGAAGAGATCAAATGTGACGCGGTCGCCATGTCGGGCGGCTGGTCGCCGGTCGTGCATCTGTGGTCCCATTGCGGCGGCAAGCTGACATGGGACGAGAACCACGCGCATTTCCGCCCCGATCCGGAGCGCCCGCCTATCGGCGCGGACGGGGAGGGTTTCGTCAGCACGGCGGGCGCGGCGAGCGGGGCTTTGACCACCTCGGGGGCTTTGGCGGATGCGGCGCGGTTTGGCGATGTGGCCGCGCCGGAGGTCAGCGAGACCGCCGAGGCGCCGATGATGCAAGTCTGGATGATGCCCGCGAATGCCAGCTACGCGCTGCGCTCGAAGGCGTGGCTGGATTATCAGAACGATGTGAAGGTCTCGGACGTGCAACTGGCCGCGCGCGAGGGGTTCGAGAGCGTCGAGCACGCCAAGCGCTACACCACGCTCGGGATGGCGACAGATCAGGGGAAGCTGAGCAATATCAACGGGCTCGCGGTTCTTTCTAAAGCGCTGGATCAATCCATTCCGCAGACCGGGACGACGACCTTCCGCCCGCCTTACACGCCGATCTCGCTCTCCTCGATTGCCGGGGAAGCGCGGGACGCGGTGTTTCAGCCGTTGCGGCGGACGCCGCTCCATGGCTGGCACGAAAAGAATGGCGTGGAGTGGGAACCGGTGGGCCAATGGCGGCGGCCTTATGCCTTCGTGCAGGCGCGGGAGAGCGTTGAGGAGGCCGTTTGGCGCGAGACCAAGAACACCCGCGAGAATGTCGGGCTGCTGGACGCCTCGACGCTCGGGAAGATCGTGGTGAAGGGGCCGGATGCGGGCAAGTTCCTCGACATGATGTACACGAACATGATGTCGAACCTGAAACCGGGCAAATGCCGCTATGGGTTGATGTGCTCTGAGAACGGGTTCCTGATCGACGATGGCGTTGTGGCCCGGCTCGATGAGGACACATGGCTATGCCACACCACCACGGGCGGCGCGGAGCATATCCATGCGCATATGGAGGAGTGGCTCCAGACCGAATGGTGGGACTGGAAGGTCTACACCGCGAACCTCACCGAGCAATATGCGCAGATTGCCGTGGTGGGTCCGAACGCCCGTAAGGTGTTGGAAAAGCTCGGGGGGATGGACCTGTCGAAAGAGGCGCTTGGGTTCATGGAGTGGGCAGACGGGCAGATCGGCGGGTTTGACGCGCGGGTGTTCCGGATCTCCTTCTCGGGCGAGCTCAGCTACGAGATCGCCGTGCCTGCCTCGCAAGGGCTGGCGTTCTGGGAGGCGCTGATGGAGGCTGGCGAGGAATTTGGCGTGATGCCTTACGGGACCGAGGCGCTGCACATCCTGCGGGCTGAGAAAGGGTTCATCATGATCGGCGACGAGACCGATGGGACGGTGATCCCGCAGGATCTCGGGCTGCATTGGGCGCTCAGCAAGAAGAAAGAGGACTATTTGGGCAAGCGCGCGCATCTGCGCTCGCATATGGCCGATCCGAACCGCTGGAAGCTGGTGGGGCTGGAGACCGTGGACCGCTCGGTGCTGCCGGACGGGGCCTATGCGGTGGCCGAGGGCACCAACGCCAACGGCCAGCGGAACATGCAAGGGAGGGTGACGTCGTCCTATTACTCGCCCAATCTGGAGCGCGGGATTGCCATGGGGCTGGTGCATCATGGGCCGGACCGGATGGGCGAGGTGATCGACTTCCCAGGCACGGATGGCAAGACCTATCAGGCCAAGATCGTCAGCCCGGTCTTCTATGACCCGGAGGGAGAAAAGCAGAATGTCTAATGCTGTGAGTGCCTTGAATGGCGTTTCTGATGTGGATGGAATTGTGGATATCTCCGAGGCGGGTCTTCAGGGGATGATCGCCCTGCGTGGCGATCTGGGCGGCACGGAAGTCGCCAAGGCGGTGGGGCTCACGGGCTGCACCCTGCCCGGGCAGCGGCAGATCACCCATGCGGGCGCGATGTCGGTGGCGTGGATGTCGCCTGATGAGTTCCTGATCCTGTGCCCCTATGCCGACGCCCCGACGCTGGCGGGCAAGATGCAGGAGGCGCTCGGCGCGGCGCATGGGCTCGTGGCCAATGTCTCCGACGCCCGCGCGGTGTTCCGGGTCTCCGGCCCCGCGATGCGCGACGTGATCGCCAAGCTGGCCCCGGTGGACCTCAGCCCGGCGGCCTTCACGCCCGGCATGATCCGCCGCACACGCCTCGCGCAGGTCGCCGCCGCCTTCCATCTGCGCGACGAGACCACCTGCGAGATTGTGTGTTTCCGGTCCGTGGCGCAATACATGTTCGATCTGCTGACGGCTGTCTCGCGCCCCGGAAGCGAGGTTGGCTTTCACAGTTGAGTGTGGGGCTGCGTGTCTCGGGCTGCCGGTCGGAGCACACAGCCCCGACGCATAAAACATTGAGGCAACTGCGCTTTGTGATATCATCGCAGCGGTAAGTGAGCGACAAGCGGCAATGCGGGGACGCGGGAGGGCGGCTCCGGTTAGCCGGAAGGCGGGGGAGATGACGGAACGGTCCGGATATGTGGCACGCCTGCGGGCCGGTGTGGCTGCGGCCTGCCTTGGCCTTGTCGGCGCCCCCATCGCGGCACAGGGCTCGGACCAGGGCACAGACGGCGTTCTTTATGATTGCGACATCACCGAGCGTGCGGCCGGGGTGGACTGGATTTCACCGAAAGTCGCCTTCGTTGTGCAGGGCGGGGCGGTGACGGTCATCGACGCGATCATTCTCGATTTCGAAGGCACGCCGGTCGCGGCGCAGGTGCGACAGCGCGGGGAGGTGATGGTGCTGCACTGGACGGTTCTGGCGTCGGATTCGCAAAACAACCGCGCCCGCCTGAGCTACCGCGCCGATCTCGACACCGCCGCCAAGACCGTGCGCGTGCGCATCAGCCCGGTCGGGTATCCGCAAAGCTGGAGCGGGTCCGGGACCTGCCAGACGCGCACCCCATAGCACAGGCCGGGACGCCTGTGCGCAGACGCACGCGCTGCGGATAATTCCGTGCATCCCTTGACCTTGCAGCGTTGCGGTCAATCTGTCACCTAGACGGCAACGGATGGCGTCAGATCATCCGCAACGACCACCAAGGAGGCCCGATATGGCTTTTGAACTTCCCGATCTTCCCTATGCCCATGATGCGCTCGCATCCAAAGGCATGTCCGCCGAGACCCTCGAATACCACCACGACCTGCACCACAAGGCCTATGTGGACAACGGCAACAAGCTGATTGCCGGGACCGAGTGGGACGGCAAGTCGATGGAAGAGATCATCACCGGCACCTACGACAAGTCCGCCGTGGCGCAGAACGGCATCTTCAACAACATCAGCCAGCTGTGGAACCACAACCAGTTCTGGGAAATGATGGGGCCGGGCGACAGCGCGATGCCGGGTGAGCTGGAAAAGGCCATCACTGAGAGCTTCGGCTCCGTCGACACGTTCAAGGAAGAGTTTTCCGCCGCAGGCGCGGGCCAGTTCGGCTCGGGCTGGTGCTGGCTGGTGAAGGACACCGACGGCGGTCTGAAAGTGACCAAGACCGAGAATGGCGTGAACCCGCTCTGCTTCGGCCAGACCGCGCTTCTGGGCTGCGATGTGTGGGAGCACAGCTACTATATCGACTTCCGCAACAAGCGCCCGGCGTACCTTGCGAACTTCCTCGACAATCTCGTCAACTGGGAAAACGTCGCCTCCCGGATGTAATTGCGGGCGTTCATCCCCGAGTTATCGGCGTCCCCGAGTGGGGCGCCGTTTTCTTTTGGGACGCGCGCCGCCCGATCCGTTGCGTGCCGTGGCGGGGGCGGGTGGTGGGCAGATTGCCCACCCTACGGGAGCATCGTGCGCGTCCCGCAGCTCAGTAGTCGAGGTGGTAGATCACCGGGGTGCCATCGCTGTCGAACTGGCAGGCCACCTTGGGCGTCTTGTTCGACACCGTCATCCATTTGCGGGACTTCTTGACCACGTCATCGGCGTTCATGCCCTTGAGTTCCTTGAGATCGACGGTGGCGAATTTGTAGCTCTTCGCCGCGCTCACCGAGGACGCGCTGGTCGAGACCGTCCATGACCCGGCGCGCGCATTATAGGTCAGCTTGTTCGCGGGCACATTCTTGATCCAGTTCAGCACCTCGGCCTGTGCGCTCGGGATCATCGAGGTGATCATCAGCGTACTCTTGGGCAGGCTGCGCAGCCCGGCCAGATGCGCGCCGAGTTTCTTCACATCGCCATTATGGCCGGCGAATATGTGGTCCTTGGTGAATTTCTGCGCGATCAGCTTGCCGCCCGTCTTCTTCTTGGCGAGCGCCGTCAGCGCCTTGCGCAGATCGTCTATGTTGTCGGGGCAGCCCTTCTTGGGCTTGAACGTGGTCGATACCGGCATGGGAGCCTCCTCGGACTGGGCGCGGGATGGCGTGATGATAGGCCGGGCGATACAAGCATAACAAGAAAAACCGGGGCGGGCGGTAAAGCCCGGTTTACGCCTTCACACCCGGGGCCGGGTTGCGGGCCATCAGAGCCGCGAGGCCAATGCCCGACAGGATGTGCCACATGCCCCAGAACGCCGCCACCACGGCCATGCCGCCGAGACCGTCGAAGAAGCCGAAGATCAGGATCAGACCGAGCCCGGAATTCTGGATGCCCGTCTCGATCGCGATCGCGCGGCGGTCATAGGCCGTCAGGCCCGCCAGCCGGGCCAGCCCGTAGCCGCCCGCCAGCGCCAACGTGTTATGCATGAAGACCAGCGCCGCCACCACATGGGCATATTGCAGGAACAAGGCCCAGTTCGCCGCCAGCGCCAGCACCACGAAGGCGATGAAGATGCCCATGGACAGGTATTGCATCGGGGTGCGCAGCCGGGCCGCCAATTCGGGGCGGCGCGCGTTCAGCGCCATGCCGAGGCAAAGCGGCAGAACCAGCATCACGCCCACGGTGATCGCCACCGAGGCCGGGTCGATCGTCGTGGCGCGCAGGATCTCGCGGGTCGGGCCGTAAAGGCTGCCCCAAAAGGCGATATTGGCGGGTGTGAGGAAAATCGCCGCCACCGTGGAGACCGCCGTCAGCGAGACTGAGAGCGCCGCGTTGCCGCCCGCGCGGTGGGTGATGAAATTCGAGATATTCCCGCCCGGGCAGGCCGCGACCAGCATCAGCCCCAGCGCGATGGACGGAGCGGGCTGCGTGGCCAGCACAAGGCAGAAGGTCAGCAGGGGCAGCAGCAGGAATTGTGAGACCAGCCCGGTCAGCACAGGCCGGGGCGCGCGCGCAAGGCGCATGAAATCGGCAGGGCGCAGGTCGAGCGCGATGGAAAACATCACCACCGCGAGCACGAGGTTCAGTACCACAAGGCTCGTGGGCGAGAAGTTGAGAATGACGGCGTCGATCTCGCCCGCACCCATATTGCCCATTGCCGCCTCCCTGTCCCATGGTCCCCGGGGCGAGTGTGCGGGAGCCAGCCGCCATAGTCCACGCAAAAAACCGCGCGCATTGCGCTCTGTGCAGGGCGGCGCAAACCATGTAAGCCTTTCGGAACGAAGGATCAGGGGCCGGGGCCGCTTTGGAGAAGAAACAGGACGTCAACCCGCTCGACGATCTGCTGCGCGCACGTCTGCGGATTCACGAAGGGGCCAATCTGCGCCTTGCATCCCTCCGGCGGGCCATGGAAGCCTTCGATGCCTTGACCCGCATCACCACCGGGCAGGCCTTTTTCGCGCTGCGCGAGACCGAGGAGGTTTTGCTCGCGTTGGATGGGCGCACCGGGCCCGATCTGGTGCGGGCGCTGCTCGACATGAAGGGTGGCACGCAGATCACTGCGCATGGGCTGGAGAACATCCCCCCCACGGGCGCGGTGGTGATCGCGGCCACCCATCCCATCGGCACCTTCGACTTCATCGCCCATGCCGGCGCACTGCTGGATCACCGGCCCGATCTCAAGGTCGTTGCCGGGCGCGAGGCGGAACGCTTTCTGGGGCGCGATCTGATCATCGCGGTCGATCTCGACCGCAAGGACCGGGTGCTCACGGCGCGCCAGACCCGGGCCGAGATGGTCGCGCATCTGCTGCAGGGCGGGGCGCTGCTGATCTTCGGGTCGGGCCGGGTGCCGGGGATGCAGAACGGGCTTTTGGTCGAGCCGCCGTGGCGCACCGGGGTGACCCGCGCCACCGCCGAGACCGGCGCGCCCATCGTTCCGGCCTCCGCGGATATGCGCAACTCGCCGCATTACTACCGCACGCGCCGCATCGCCGCGCTGCTCGGAGGTGGCAATGACGAGTTCGGCCGCCGCGTGGCCTCGCTGCGCTATGTGTCGGAGCTGATCTCCAAGCTCGGCGGCAGCTATGATGTGTATTACGGGCCGCTGCAGCCCCCCGGCACCGCCCCCGATGTGCTCAAGGAGCTTGTCGAGACGATGGTGCCGGGGCTCTATCGGGCCTGACATGAGGTCTGGCATGGGGTCTCGCGGGGGCTCTGTGGCCGGGGCCTCTGCATGAATGCAAAAGTATACCAATAAAAACAAAGGGAAGCGCTGGACAGCCGCCCTGCGGCCCTATGTGTAAAGGCCAAGCAAGGAGCGACTCATGCACCCCGAAATCACATCGCAAATCCTGTCCTTCGCACGCCATCTGGACGATCCCCGGGCCGACCCGATGCAAAAGGCCATGGAGCGCCGCTGGCTCGATGCCGCCGGACAGCCCACGGCGGACGGCATGTCACTGGCGCAGGCCCTGCACGACCAGATCGGCACCCGGTCCTGTTTCCGGCATCTGTAAGCCCATCCAGCGCGTGCAGCCGGCCTCAGCGGCTCAATCCGGGGCTAGACTGGTCAGGGCGGTCTCGGAATCCGGAACCACGCGGTACAGGTCCAGAAAGCTCGCCTCGGCGAATTCCTGTTCCACGACATGGGTCAGAAGCGCCACAAGCGGGTCCCAGAACCCCGCTGTATTCACCAGCAAGATCGGCTTGTCATGCAGGCCAAGCTGGCGCCATGTCAGCACCTCGAAAAGCTCGTCCAGCGAGCCCGCGCCGCCCGGCAGGACCACCACCGCGTCGCAATTCATGAACATCACCTTCTTGCGCTCATGCATGGTCTCGGTGACGACATACCGCGTCAGGTCCGTCTTGCCGACCTCCCACGCGACGAGGTGCTGGGGGATCACGCCGAAGGTCTCGCCCCCCGCCGCCTGCGCCGCGCGCGCCACATCGCCCATCAGCCCCACATCGCCCGCGCCATAGACCAGCCGCCAGTCGCGCTGCGCCAGCCCGATGCCGAGCGTGACCGCATCCTCGGAATAGGCCGGGTCGGTGCCAGCGCGTGAGCCACAATAGACACATACGGAAAACTTCGTCATCGGGGCCTCGCGGGTTGAGCAGGGATGTTTTGACCCAAGCTAGCGCGGTTGATAGAGTGCCACAACTGCGCGCTAGGTGCATCTGGGGAGAGATTTGACGCATGAGCGGAGCAAGCGCTTCGGCGCTGCCGATGTGGATTGGCGGGCTGGTCGTGGCCGGTGCCGTGGCAGCCGGTGCGGTGTATTGGGCCGGGCGTGGGGCCGGGCCTGACGTCGGAACGGATGCGGACCCTGCACCAAGCGTTGCAACGCCTGCCATCATGGCGCCCTCCGGCGCCCCCTCCGAGACATCTGCCGACACACCGTCCGACACAGCCGCGACGCAGCCCGCGCCAAATGAGGACGCAGAGGACAGCGCCAGCCGGATCGAGCCTCCCGCGCCGCAAGCCTCCGAAACGCCAGAGCCCGCGCCGACAGCCGCCTTGCCCCTGCCGCGCATTGACGAATTCCGGTTCGACCCGCGCGGGGTCGCCGTGCTCGCGGGCCGCGCCGCGCCCGGGGATGCGCTCGTGCTGCGGCTCGACGGCAGCGAGATCACCCGGGCCGATGCGGACGGGGAGGGCGCCTTTGCCGCCGTCGCCCTGCTTGATCCCAGCCCGAACGCGCGGGTTCTG
>CBFHJA010000014.1:0-94961 GCA_965656085.1 uncultured Aliishimia sp.
CGCCGAGCCGCCCAGCAGCGCGCCGAGCATCTGGTCGAGCGGCTGGCGCTCAGAGGAGCCCGACCCGGTTCCGGTGAGCCCGGCCAGCGCGCCGGACACGCCGCCGCCCGCCATGCCCGCCAACGCGGCCCCGAGGCCGCCTCCGGCACCGGAATTGCGCAGCATAGATTGCGCGCCCTTCGCCACGGCCACGCCAACCGCCATTTTGGCCAATGTTCGCATCAAACTCATACGGGTAATCCTCTTCGCTCAGTCTCAGGGCGCAGTTTCAGGTGTCCCGGGAGCATCGCACAGATCGTGCGAAATCCAACGCCTAACTTGCCTGCAGGCGCCCGTCAGGTGCCGCAGAACGTCGCCGCAACCACCTCTTCCTCACGGGGCGGGCGGGCATAAGCACGGTCGGCCTCAGCCAGATCGAAGGGCGTGGACAGAACGCGCATCATCTCGTGGAACGGATCGTAATCGCCCTCCACGGCGGCGCTAATCATCTCTTCGACGCGGTGGTTGCGCGGGATCACTGCCGGGTTGGTCCGGCTCATCAGGCCCGGATCGGGATCGCGGGCCCGCCACGTGGCCTCCCACGCGTCGAACCGGGCCGGGTCCGCGAACTGATCGCGCGCGCGGCCCTCGGACAAGGCCCGGAACGTATTGGTGAAATCCGCCTGTCCCGCTTCCATGCAGGCCAGAAAGTCTTCGATCAGCGGCGCATTCTCGGCCGTCGCCTCTGACAGTCCGATCTTGGCACCCATCCGCGCAAGCCAATGCGCCTCAAGCTTGATCGGCATCGCGTGGACAAGCGCCGTCGCCTCCTCGACAGCGGCGTCCTTGTCCGCCATCTGCTGGATCAGGGCGGTGGCGAATTGCGCCATGTTCCACACAATGATGCGTGGCTGATTGCCGAAGGCATAGCGCCCAAACTGGTCGATGGAGGAGAAAACTTTGCCGGCCTGGTAGCGGTCCATGAAGGCGCAGGGGCCATAATCGATGGTCTCGCCGGAGATCGTGCAGTTGTCGGTGTTCATCACCCCGTGAATGAAGCCGAGTGACATCCAATGCGCCACGAGCGCGGCTTGGGCGTCGATCACGTGGGCCAGTAGGCCCATCGGGCCGTCCGCCTCCGGACAGTGCCTTGCGATGGTGTAGTCAGTAAGCTGCTTTAACTGGTCGATCTGGCCTCTATGAGCGAAGACCTGAAAGGTGCCGACGCGGATATGGCTTGCGGCGACCCGGGTCAGAACAGCGCCGGGCAGGCGGGCTTCGCGGTAAACCAACTCGCCGGTCTCGACCGCGGCCAGCGCGCGGGTGGTGGGCACGCCGAGCGCGTGCATGGCTTCGGACACCACGTATTCGCGGAGAACCGGGCCGAGCCATGCGCGCCCGTCGCCCATTCGGCTATAAGGCGTGCGGCCTGATCCCTTGAGTTGAATGTCGCGGCGCTGCCCGTCGGCCGTTACCACCTCACCGAGCAGGACGGCGCGGCCATCGCCAAGTTGGGGATTGTACTGGCCGAACTGATGGCCAGCATAAAGCTGCGCGAGCGGGGCGGCGCCCTCGGGCAGGGCATTTCCGGCGAAGACTGCCGCGAGATCGTCCTCGGAGCCGGGGGTGATGCCGAGCGTTCCGCCAAGCGCCTCGTTATAGGCGATCAGCTTGGGCGCGCTGACAGGCTCCGGCGGCTGCTCGGTGAAAAACGCTTGAGGAAGAGTGGCATAGCTGTTGTCGAAGGGAATTTGCAAAGGTCTGCTCCCGGATTTGCAAAGGGGTCAGAAGCGGCGTGTCATCAGATGGTAGCCGTCGCGGAGCGCGAAACCAGCCTTGCCGTAGAGTTTGCGGGCCGCCGTGTTTTCCGCCTCCACCTCGAGATGCAGCGCGCGAAGCCCGGCATTAGCCAAGGCGCGGGGCAGTGAGAGCAGCACTTCGCTCGCGACGCCGCGCCCGCGCACACCGGGGCGGACATAAAACTCATCGATAAAGCCATCCAGCCCGCCGAACTCCACCGACCAGCCGAAAGTGATCACGATATAGCCGATGGGGGCGCGGGGCGGGCCGATGAGATAGGCCGAGCCATGCGGGATGCCCTCCAGCAGCGGCGCCAAAGCCGCGCGGCGCTCCGCCTCGCTCTGTTCGATCCCGGCCTCCGCGTGGAAGGCGGTCACGAGCGGCAAAAGCCGGTCGAGATGCTCCGGCCCGGCAAGGGTCAGCGCGGCGCTCATAGCCGCGCCAGCCGCTCAGTCAGGAGGGTGAAGAAACCGTCTGCGTCGATCTCGCCGATGAACAGCGCGTTGGGCGTGCGGTCCGTGACGCCCCACCAATCGGCCACGGTCATGCCAAGGGTCAACTCGGACGTGGTTTCGATCTCGACATTGATGTGCCGCCCGGTGAAGAGGTCCGGCTTGATCAGGTAAGCGGTCACGCAGGGATCATGCAGCGGCGCGCCCACCGAGCCATACTTTTCCTTGTCGAACCGCTCGAAGAAATCGGTCATCTCGGCGACTGCGATGCCGACCTTGGTGCCGAGTGCGCGGAAGGCGTCGTTCCGCGGTTTGGTGACCAGCGCCTTGTGCGTGGCGTCGAGCGGCATGACGACCAGCGGAACGCCGGATTTGAACACGATCTCAGCGGCTTGCGGGTCGACATAAATGTTGAACTCGGCCGCCGGCGTGATGTTGCCGACTTCGAAATAGGCCCCGCCCATCAGCACGATTTCCTGCACGCACAAGACGATGTCGGGGGCCTTTTCGAAGGCGGCAGCGATGTTGGTCAGTGGGCCCAGTGGGCAGAGCGTGACCGTCCCAGCGGGCTGGGAGCGCAGGGTGTCGATGATGAAGTCCACCGCATGGGTCTCTTGCAGAGGCATCACCGGGTCCGGCAGGTCCGGCCCGTCGAGCCCGGTCTTGCCATGCACATGCTCGGCAGTGACCAGATCGCGGCGCAGTGGACGGTCACATCCGGCATAGACCTTTACATCAGCTTTGCTCGCCAGCTCACAGACAATACGGGCATTTCTGGCTGTCAGGTCCAGCGGGACATTGCCGGCGACGGCGGTGATGCCAAGCACGTTGATCTCCTCGGGGCTGGCCAGCGCCAGCAGGATCGCGACGGCGTCGTCCTGGCCGGGATCGGTGTCGATGATGATATCGCGTGCTGCCATCTGCCCCTCATGCGTCTCGCCGCAAAATGCAGGTCGGGCAGCGGGATGTCCATAAGCGGTTTGCATCCGCGCGCCGGTCTGCTCATGGTGGCGATATGGGACCGGCCAAGCAGATTTACATCCATCTCGGCGCGCATCGGACGGGGACGTCTTCGTTTCAGATGTGCCTGCACGCGAATCGCGATGTGATCGCCGGGGCGGGGTTTGACTGCGCCTATCCGGGCCGGGATGACATCCCGTCGGGCGATCTGGCGTTGAGCCTGCCGAGCCCGCGCCATGGCTGGACACAGCAGAGCAAGTTCGCGGCGCGGGTGGCGCGCAAGATCAAGCAGCACAGCCCCGATCCGGCGCGTGGGCTGATCCTCAGCGAGGAGAACATCCCCGGACGGATGATCCATTTCTTCTCCGGCCACTTTTATCCAGCAGCGGCGGCACGCTTAGATGCCTTGCGCACTGGCGTGGGAGAGTTGGAGATCGCGGGGGTGGTGCTGGTGATCCGGCCCTATGACGCGCTTTTTGTTTCGGCGTGGCGCAAACGGGCCGAGGATCGGCTAAGCGATCCGTTCGCACCTTCCGTCCCGGGCTTGGTGGCGATGGAGCAAGGCTGGCCTGATCTCTTGGCGCTGATCCGGGCCCGGCTTGCTCCGGCGCGCCTGCATGTGGTGGACTATGCGGCGCGGGGCACGTCGACGGAGCTTTTGCAAACCCTTGTGCCCGATTTTGCAAACCTGCCGCTTGTCGAGCCGCACCAGCGTGTGAACGAAAGCGCGACCGATGCGGCGCTTGAGGTGCTGCAAGCGCGCTATGCCAAGGGCGAAAGTCTTGACCGCACCGAATGGCAAGAGATCGTGCGGCAGCATCAGCATGACGCCGAGCCACGCGGACTTGCGGAGTTTCCGGCAGAGGCGGCAGAGGTCCTGCGGGCGCGGTATGCACGCGATCTTGAAACCTTGCGCAGCATGGAAGGCGTGCAGTTAACCTGCTGATTTCTCGTCCGCTTTTACCGCATCCCAGAGCGCGTCCATCTCCGCCAGATCGCTGTCCTCGGGGCGTTTTCCACGTTCGGCCAATTTCGCCTCGACACCCTCGAAGCGGCGGATGAACTTGGCGTTGGTGGCGCGCAGGGCGGCTTCGGGGTCGATGCCGAGATGGCGTCCGAGATTGGCCATCACGAAAAGCAGATCGCCGAATTCCTCTTCGATCTCGGTCTGGCTGAGCGTGTCGCGGGCCTCCAAAAGCTCACGCGCCTCCTCGGTGATCTTGTCCAGCACGTTGCCCGCATCGGGCCAGTCGAACCCCACCCGTGCGACGCGTTTTTGCAGCTTCACGGCGCGCAGCAAGGCGGGCAGGCCCACAGCAACGCCATCCAGCGTGCCTTTCTGCGCCTTGCCCGCCCGTTCCGCCGCCTTGATCGTTTCCCAATCCCGGGTCTGCTGCTCGGCGGACTTGTCGCGGCTCTCGTCGCCGAAGACATGCGGGTGCCGATTGATCATTTTCTGAGCGATGCCCTCGGCCACGTCGTGGAAATCATAGAGCCGTGCCTCGGAGCTGATCGCCGTGTGATAGACGGTTTGCAGAAGCAAATCCCCCAGCTCGCCCTTCAACTCGTCGTAATCCTGCCGTTCGATCGCATCGGCCACCTCGTAGGCCTCCTCGATCGTGTAGGGGGCGATGGTTTCGAAGGTCTGCTCGATATCCCATGGGCAGCCGGTTTCGGGGTCACGCAGGCGGCGCATGACTTCGAGGAGGCGGTCCATACCCGGCGTGACGGCGTGGATCGGGTCGTTCGGCATTGCAGGCGGCTCCGGTTCGGTGTCAGATGCGACAAAACGCGGATCGCCCAGAGGAGTCCAGCCCATGCCCGTGATAAACCGGATTGCCGGATTGACTGAAGAGATGGCCGGATGGCGGCAATACCTGCATTCGATCCCTGAACTGGGCATGGAGTGCCACAAGACGGCCCGCTTCGTGGCCGAGCAATTGCGGGCCTTTGGGGTTGATGAGATCAACGAAGGGATCGGAACGACCGGGATCGTCGCGATCATAGACGGGCGCGGCGACGGGCCGACCATCGGGCTTCGCGCGGACATGGATGCGTTGCCGATCAAGGAAGCCACGGGGCTCGACTATGCCAGCACCCATGAGGGCAAGATGCACGCCTGCGGCCATGACGGGCACACCACGATGCTGCTCGGCGCTGCGAAATACCTTGCCGAGACGCGCAATTTTTCGGGGCGCGTGGCGCTGATCTTCCAGCCCGGCGAGGAAGACCCGGGCGGGGCGCGGATCATGTGCGAGGAAGGCATCATGGACCGCTTCGAGATCGCGGAGGTTTATGGCATACACAACGTGCCGGACCTGCCCGAAGGCCAGTTCCACACCCGTCCCGGTGCGCTGCTCGCAGCGGTGGACAGTTTCACGATCAACCTCACCGGCAAGGGCGGGCACGGGGCGATGCCGGACGAGACTGTCGATCCGATCGTCGCTGCCTGCGCCATCGGACAGGCGTTGCAGACCATCCTCAGCCGCAATGTGCCGGCGCTGCATCAGGCAGTTCTGTCGATCACACAAATTCACACCGGGACGGCCAGCAACGTGATCCCATCGGAAGCCTATATGAACGGCACGATCCGTAGTTTCGATCCCGAGGTACGCGACATGATCCACCGCCGTCTTCGGGAGATCGTGGCGGGGCAGGCGGCGGCCTTTGGCGTGAGCGCAGAAGTCGAGATTGGCGATGGCTACCCGGCCACCGTAAACGCGCCTGAGCAAAGCGCCTTTGCCGCCGAGGTGGCGCGCAAAGTGGTCGGGCCCGATCAGGTCGAGGACAACACGGACCCGGTCGCGGGGGCGGAGGATTTCTCCTACATGCTCGAAGAACGTCCCGGCGCCTATCTGTTCATGGGGCAGGGGGCGAGCGCGGGGCTGCATCACCCGGAATACAACTTCAACGATGCAGCCGCGCCGTATGGGGCGAGTTTCTTCGCGACGCTCATCGAGACCGCGAACCCGCCGAAGGCCGCGAGCTGATATGGCACTGGAAGATGCGAAACACATGGTCGATCAGGCCTTTGTACGGGACGACCTGAAAGGACCAAGCTTCGAGAACACCTTTGGCGGGGCGACCTCGTTTCTGCGCCGGAAATATACCAAGGATCTCACGGGCGTGGATATCGCGGTCACAGGTGTGCCGTTCGATCAGGCGGTGACCAACCGGCCCGGCACACGTCT
This sequence comes from uncultured Aliishimia sp., assembly GCA_965656085.1. Classification (GTDB taxonomy): domain Bacteria; phylum Pseudomonadota; class Alphaproteobacteria; order Rhodobacterales; family Rhodobacteraceae; genus Aliishimia. The sequence continues at coordinate 6,383 of CBFHJA010000014.1, forward strand.
GGGCCCGCGTGCGATCCGGGAGGCGTCGAGCCTGCAAGCGCCCGATGCCCCCTATGGCTGGCCCTTCGATGTGATGAGCGAGTTCGCCATCGTCGACTATGGCGATCTGGCGTTTGATTATGCCGACATTCCCGCCTTTCCCGGTGCCTTGCAGGCCCATATCACGGGGATTTTGCAGTCCGGAGCCGCGTCAGTCGTATTGGGCGGGGATCACTATATTTCCTTCCCGATCCTCAAGGCTTACGCCGAAAAGTTCGGGCCGATCTCGCTCATCCAGATCGATGCGCATACGGACACATGGGCCGATGACGACATGGGGCGCGTCGATCACGGGACGATGTTCTACAAGGCGGTGAAATCGGGCATTGTCGATCCGGCGACCTCGGTGCAGATTGGCATCCGCACCACCAATGAGGACACGCTCGGCGTTAATATCATCGACGCCTTCGAGGTCCACCGCATCGGGGCTGAGGCGGTGGCGGCGCGCACGCGGGAGATCGTTGGGGACCGCCCCTGCTATGTGAGCTTTGACATCGATGGGCTCGATCCGGCCTTCGCGCCGGGCACGGGCACGCCGGTTTGGGGCGGGCTGACATCAAATCAGGCGGCGGTGCTGATGCGCGGGCTTGCCGGGATCAACATCCGCGGCGGCGACATCGTCGAGGTCTCGCCGCCCTTTGACACCACCGGTGCGACGGCGATAGCCGGGGCGCACGTGGCCACGGAACTCTGCTGCCTCCTCGGCTGGCGGATGCGCGAAGAGGCCAAGGACTGAGCCATGCCGAACCAACCGATCAGCGGCAACGATCTGGCGCGGTTTTCGGGGCCGAACACCTTCATGCGTTTGCCGTCGTCCAATGTGCTGGACGCGCTCGATGTGGCGGTGTTGGGCATCCCTATGGATATCGGCACGTCGTGGCGCTCGGGCACGCGGATGGGGCCCAAACAAGTGCGGGCCGAGAGTGCGATGATCCGGCCCTACAACATCCAGACCGGCGCTGCGCCCTTCGACAGTCTCAACGTGGCCGATATTGGCGATCTGGCGATTAACACGTTTTCTCTGAGCGACAGTTTGCGTGTGATCAAAGAGAGTTACGGGGCGATCCTCACCCATGACCTGATCCCGCTGGCAATTGGCGGAGATCACTCGATCACCCTGCCGATCCTGCGCGCAGTGGCGGCTAAGCACGGGCCGGTCGCGCTGGTCCATGTCGATGCGCATGCCGATGTGAATGACGAGATGTTCGGCGAGCGCGAAGCGCACGGGACGGTGTTCCGGCGGGCCTATGAGGAAGGGCTGATCTTGCCGGAGAAGGTCTATCAGGTGGGGCTGCGCGGCACTGGCTATACTGCGGAGGATTTCACTGAAGCTGCCGGCTGGGGGTTTCAGCAGTTTCCCGCGCCGGAACTCTGGCACCGGTCTCTGTCGGGGCTCGGGGCGGAGATTCGCCGCGATATCGGCGATCTGCCGACCTATGTGACCTACGATATCGACAGTCTCGACCCGGCCTATGCGCCGGGGACCGGCACGCCGGAGATCGGGGGGCTGACCACGCCGCAAGCCATGGAACTGATCCGGGCCTTGCGCGGGGTTAACATCGTCGGCGGCGATCTGGTGGAGGTCTCGCCGCCCTATGATCCGAGCGGGAACACGGCTCTGACAGGGGCGAATATCCTCTACGAGATGCTCTGCGTGCTGCCGGGCGTAACCTATAGGTGAAGAGAAGGACCATGTGGAAAATGTTTGGTTGGATAGCCGCACTGTTGATCGTCGCTTTGCTGGCCTATGTCCGGCTCGCGCCAAGCGATCCGGCGCGCTGGCATGTGCCCGTGGCAGCGACCGAGTCTGCCGACTATACCGGTGGCGCGGTGCGGGTCATCCAAGGCGGGCCGGAAGAGATGGCGGTGCTGCGGGACATTGCGCTCGAAACCCCGCGCACCTCCCTTCTCGCCGGCAGCCCTGAAGAGGGGCTGATGACCTTCGTGACGCGCTCGAAATGGATCGGGTTTCCCGATTACACCACGGTGCAAAGCGTCGATGGGCAGATCAGGATCTATGCCCGGCTGCGCTTCGGGCAATCAGATCTGGGCGTGAACCGCGCGCGCCTAGAGGCTTGGATCGGGCGCCTGAGCCAAAGTTGAGAGGGGTCCCGGCGCCCGCGGGGTCAGGGATGAGGACACACACCCCTCCTGCGTTTCGCGCCACATCGGGTTGTTGAGGGACATTTGGCATTGCGCCATGAACATCCGACCGTCGACCTGCAAGCAAATCGTCTCGCCCAGCTCAATCCGGGCCCCGGTGCTGTCAGTGCAGTAGCACTCCACCGTCTTGCCCGAGGGGCTGGTCACATCAGCCAGCGTCGGCCCCGCCAGCACGATCAGGGAAAGTATCAAGCGTTTCATGGACCTATAATACCGCAAGACAGGCGCTTGACCAAGACCTCTTGATAGCTCAAACCCCATCCATGATGAACTCCGACCGTCTTTTGCAAATCCGTCAGCGCTTCGAATATCTCGAAGCGCAGATGGCCGAGGCCAATAGCGGGGACATCGCGGCTTTGGCCAAAGAGTATTCTGATCTGCGCCCGGTGGTCGCGCAAATCGACGCTTATGGGCGCGTGCAATCGGACATCGCCGAGGCCGAGGAGATGCTCTCGGACCCGGATATGAAGGAACTTGCAGAGGCTGAGCTGCCAGAGTTGCGCGCGCGCCTGCCGGAGCTCGAGAAAGCTCTGCAACTTGCGCTTTTGCCGAAGGACGCCGCCGATGCGCGCCCGGCGATGCTGGAAATCCGACCCGGAACAGGCGGCGATGAGGCCGCGCTCTTTGCGGGCGATCTGCTCAGGATGTATCTGCGCTATGCCGAGGCGAAGGGCTGGAAGGTGGACATTATCGACCAGACCGACACTGAACTCGGCGGGATCAAAGAGGTTACGGCCCATATCAAGGGCGAAAACGTCTTTGCGCGGATGAAATTCGAGAGCGGTGTGCATCGCGTCCAGCGTGTACCGGAGACTGAGAGCGGCGGTCGCATCCACACCTCGGCGGCGACCGTGGCGGTGCTGCCCGAGGCCGAGGAGGTCGATATCGAGATCAACCCCGCCGATATCCGCATCGACACGATGCGCGCCTCGGGCGCGGGCGGGCAGCATGTGAACACCACCGATTCGGCCGTGCGGATCACCCATGAGCCGACGGGCATCGTCGTGACCTCCTCGGAGAAATCCCAGCACCGCAACCGCGAGATCGCCATGCAGGTCCTGCGCGCGCGGCTCTTCGATCTGGAGCGCCAGAAGGCCCATGATGCACGCGCCGCGGACCGTGCCTCCCAAGTTGGCAGCGGCGATCGCTCAGAACGCATCCGCACCTATAACTTTCCGCAAGGGCGTCTGACCGACCATCGGATCGGGCTCACGCTCTACAAGCTCGATCAGGTCATGCAGGGCGATCTCGATGAGATCATCGACGCGCTCATCGCGGAGGATCAGGCGCGCAAGCTCGCGGAGATGGACGGATGACCGCCGCAGAAGCGCTGGCCGCCGCCGCCGCCCGGCTGCGCGCCGCCGGAGTGGACGATCCGGCCCGCGATGCCCGTATTCTGCTCGCCCATGCCGCCAAGGTGGATGCCGCCCGGATCACGCTGATTGCGCCTGAGGATCTCGCGCCGGACATCGCCGAGCGGTTCGACGATCTCGTGTCGCTCCGCGCGATCCGGGTTCCCGTGTCGCATCTGATCGGGGAGCGCGCCTTCTACGGACGCGCCTTCAAGGTCAGCCGCGATGTGCTCGACCCGCGCCCGGAGACCGAGACGCTGATCGAGAGCGCGCTGGCCGAGCCGTTTGAGAGTGTGCTCGATCTCGGGACTGGCTCGGGTTGTATTCTCGTCACATTGCTTGCCGAGCGCCCCGAGGCCACGGGCGTTGGCACCGATCTGAGCGAGGCGGCTTGCCTGCAGGCGTCGGCCAACGCTGTGCTGCACGAGGTGGCCGCGCGCGCGCAGATTGTCTGCGCCGACTGGCTCGACGGGGTGCAGGGGCGCTTCGATCTCATCGTGAGCAATCCCCCCTATTTGGCAGAAGATGAGATGGACATGGTCGCGCCCGAACTCGCCCGGCATGAGCCGCGCATGGCGCTCACCGATGGTGCGGACGGGCTCACTGTGTATCGGCTTCTGGCAAGCGAGGCTCCCGCCTTTCTCACCGCGATGGGCCGACTGGTGGTTGAAATTGGCTGGCAGCAGGGGCCGGACGTGCTGTCGATCTTTACTGCCGCAGGCTGGGCAGAGGTGGAGATTGTTACGGATCTCGATGGCCGCGACCGCGCGATACAGGCGCGCTATCCGCAATAATCCGCTTCGGCCCTGCGATTAATTGCCCCTTTTGTGCCATGCTGTGCAGTTTTGCCTTGCTCCGGGCCGCGCGCCATGTTTATTCGGGATGTGTTCGAACGCTGCAGCAGTGCAGCGCGAACCGGTTAAGCCCATAACATGTTGGCCCCCGATAGTTGATGCCCCGCGCATCCCCCGGCCACAAAATGACAGCCAAGGCCAGTTCCTTTCATGAAATCATCGAGATCCCGGTCCCGGAACAAGAACAGAAACAATCGCCCGTCGGGCGGTAACGTGATCAATCGCGTGTTCGACAGCTCCGGCCCGGAAGGTAAAGTGCGCGGCACCCCGCAGCAAATAATTGACAAGTACAATCAACTCGCCCGCGACGCGCAACTCAGCAATGACCGTGTCGCCGCCGAGAACTTCCAGCAACACGCCGAGCACTATCTGCGCTTGCTGAGCGAAGCGCAGCGCGAGATCGACACGCGCCGCGAAGAGCAGGAACGCCAAAACCGCGAGCGGCAGGCCGAGCGGGATCGCGAACGCGCCGAACGGCAGGAGCGCGATACGGCCCAGAGTACGCCGCAGGAGCAGTCCGGCGATCCTGGCGCAGGTGATCAGCCCGAGATCGTAGATGCCGAGGACAGCAATCTGGTCGAGACACCGGAAGAGGGCAGCAAACCCAAGCCGAAGCCGCGTTCGAGCAAGCCCCGTGCGCCACGCAAACCGCGCGCACCCAAATCCGGCACTTCGGACCAATCCGAGTCCGCGCCGCGTTCGGATGGCGATTCCGGTGCCCCGGAAGCTGCGGAATAAACTGCCCGTCACGACCTGCCAGTATGGCGCGGTCTGTGTGGCCCGGCCCGAACTGTGACACCTCTGTCCGCCCGCAGCCTTGGTTTGGCCGCCGCGCTCGCTACGGTGTCGATCTGGGCCTTGTTTCTCGTCATTACCCGCTTTGCGGTACAAACCCGCTTCAGCGTCGAGGAATTGCTACTGCTGCGCCTGTTGCCGGGTTGTCTGGTCCTCTCGCCGCTGATGTGGCGCCTCGGTGTGATGCCGCCCTCGCAATCATGGTCACGCGCATTGATGCTGATGTTCGGCGCCAGCGCGATCTTTCCTTTTGTCGTCTCCAGCGGTCTGGCCTATGCGCCCGCCTCCGATGCAGGCGCGCTCGCGCCGGGCATGTTGCCCTTCTGGACGGCTCTTGCCGCCTTTGCGCTCGCAGGTGAGAAACCCGGCCCGCGCCGCCGCCTCGGTTTGGCCATGATCGCCGCCGGCGCGCTCGTGGTCAGTCTCTGGCAGGTCCTGTTCGGATCGGTCGAGGGCGCGTGGAAGGGGCATCTGATGTTCCTGACCGGTTCCGGGCTCTGGGGCCTCTACTCAGTGATCTTCCGCCAAAGCGGCATGACCGCGCTGCAGGGTCTGTTGGTGGGTCTTTTCTGGGGCACGCTGCTCGGTGTGCCTGCGTTGCTGGCCACGGGCAATGTGCGCTTTGAGGGGGCCAGCCTGCGCGACATCGCGGTGATGGCGGTCATCCAGAGCCTGCTGATCGGCGTCGTGGCGATGTTTCTCTATGGTTATGCGGTGCGCATTCTCGGGGCGGCGGAATCGGCAGCTTTCGGTGCGCTCACGCCGATTTTGGCGCTGCTTGGCGGCGCGGTGTTTCTCGATGAGACCGTGACCCCGTTGAAGGCGGCAGGCGTGGTGCTGGTGGCGGCGGGGGTTTTCCTTGCGTCGGGGGTTTTACGCAAACCTGTTGCAGACCCGCCCCGGGCGTGATCGGGCCTCAGGCGGCGTCGAGCGCCCGGGCCAATGCGCAGAACGCCTCCAGAGGCACCATTTCAGCGCGGTCTGTCGGCTTGATACCTGCCGCGATCAGCCGGTCCTCGATATCGGGAGCCTTTCCCTTCAGCGCCGCGCGCAGCATCTTTCGGCGCTGGTTGAAGGCCGCAGCCACCACGCGCTCCAGCGTTTTGGGATTGGCCGGGTAGCGCGGGGCTGGCAGGGCGGTCAGATGCACCACGGCTGAGGAGACCTTGGGCGGTGGGGTGAACGCCTCGGGTGGCAGCGCCATCGCAATTCGGGCGTCGCAGCGCCAGTTCGCGAGGATCGACAGGCGGCCATAAGCCTTTGATCCGGGCAGAGCGACGATGCGCTCGGCGACCTCACGCTGGAACATCAGCGTCAGCGATTGCCAGAAGGGCGGCCAGACGGGCGGCGTGAGCCAGCGCACGAGGAGTTCTGTGCCAACGTTGTAGGGCAGGTTGGCCGCCACCCGGATCGGAGCCGCCAGATGCGCCAGCGGGTCGATCTGCAAGGCATCGCCCTCGACCACCTCAAGCCGCCCGGGATAGCGCGTGGCAATCTCCGCGAGCACAGGCAGGCAGCGCGGGTCTTTCTCGATGGCGAGCACCTTGCGCGCGCCTTCTGCCAGCAGACCGCGCGTCAGCCCGCCCGGTCCCGGACCAATTTCCAAAACATCACACAGCGTCAGGTCTCCGGCCAGCCGTGCGATCTTGGCGGTCAGATTGAGGTCCAACAGGAAGTTTTGCCCCAGCGCCTTGCGTGCACTGAGCGCATGGGCCGCAATCACATCGCGCAGCGGAGGCAAGTCGTCGATCTGGCTCATTGTGGCGCGCTTGCAGCGCGTCTGGCCATGCTATCAGCCATGCGGTGGGCCATGCGCAGAGCGGCGATCATCGAGGCCGGATTCGCGCGGCCAGCACCGGCGATGTCAAAGGCGGTGCCGTGATCGGGTGACGTGCGCACGAAGGGCAGGCCGAGGGTAACATTCACGCCTTCGTCGAAAGCCAGTGTCTTGATCGGGATCAGCGCCTGATCGTGATACATGCAGATCGCGGCATCGTAGCGCGCGCGGGCGGCTGCATGGAACATTGTGTCCGCCGAGTGCGGGCCTGTGACGTCAAACTCGCCCTGCAAACGGGCGATCAGGGGGGCAATCCAGTCGATCTCCTCGCGTCCCATCGCACCGCCTTCGCCTGCGTGGGGGTTGAGGCCCGCCACCGCGAGGCGCGGTGCGTCGATTCCGAAGCGGGTCTGCAAGCCCTCGTAAGTGATTCGGATCGTCCGCTCCAGAAGCGCCGGGGTGAGGGCATCCGGCACCGCGCTCAGGGGGAGATGAATGGTTGCGGGCACGACGCGCAACGTCTCCGAGGCCAGCATCATCACCACATCCGCGTCCCCGGCGAGATGGGCAAGATACTCGGTATGGCCGGGAAAGGCGAAGCCCGCACCGTCCATCAGCGCCTTCTTGTGAATCGGGGCCGTGCAGATGCCCTGCACTGCGCCGGTCTCACACAGCCGAACGGCGCGTGCAATCACGTCGATCACCGCCTGCGCGCAGCGCGCATCGGGCGTGCCGGGCGCGGGGGCGCCGGGAAATTCATGGGTGAGCACTGGCATGTGCGTGGCGCAGATTGCCCGGGCCTCCTCAGGCGTGACGACCTGTGCGACGGGCGTGCCGGGGGGCAGGTGGCGCGGATCGCCGATCCAGAGCACCGGCACCTCGGCGCGCAAGGTCTGCCATGCCGCGGCAGCAATCTCGGGGCCGATGCCAGCCGGTTCACCACAGGTGACCGCGATCAACGGCGCCTCAGCGCTCATCTGTCGCGAATGCGCGCATCGGCCCGCAATTGTTCCAGATAGCTGTCGGCAAATCCCGAAAAGCGTTCCTGCCGCAATTGGTTGGCCACGGCCTCGCGGTCGATCTCCTCGCCAGCGATGGCGGCGGTGCGCCCGCAAAGCATCAGGAACACCAGCGCCGTACCATCTGCGCTGACCAGCGCTGTGGACACTTCGTTCTCGTCGAGCTTGGCAAGCTCTATCGCGATCTGCTGCGGTATCTCGTCAGGCGCCAGCGTGTCCCGCCGCAACACTTCGTCGGGTTCGCCGAACGCGACGCCGTAGAGATCGTCGCAGGTATCGACCTCGCCTGCGACGCGATTTGCTTCAGCAAGCGCCGCCTCGCTACGTCCCCCGGGGATGAAGAGGCGGGCGAACTCGATTGCCTCAAAGGTCGGTGCAGGGCGCTCGGTTTCCTGAATGTCGCGCAACTGGAACAGGGCGACCGCATTCTCCAGCGGGATCGGGTCGGTCACTTCGCCGGGCGCGAGCGAGAGCAACAACGGACGCAGCGGTTCGGGCAGGTCGGTGATCGGTGTCCAGTCAAGGCGTCCGCCCTGGTCGCGTGAGGCGGTTGCGGAATATTGCTGCGCGGCGTTTGAGAAGGCCGAGTAAGACGCGGTCTCCGAAATCTGCCGTGCAAGGCTCAGAACGGCTTCCTGTTCTTCTGGTGGTGCGGGAATGATAATCTCAGACAGCAAGACTCGCAGGGCGCTGCCTTGCGTGCTGGCGGCGACCGCACGATCGATATCCGCCTCGCTGATTTCCACGCGGTTGCCGAAGCGCGCGCGGATCAGGTCGCGCCAGCCTGTCCCGACCGACACGAAATCGCGGAATGTCTGCTCCGAGATGCCTTGTTCACGGAGCGCGCTCAGGAACTGCTCCAATTCCAACCCGCCGCGGGCCGCGAACTCGGCCATTGCAGTCTGGATCTGGTCCTCAGTCGCGGTCAGCCCGAACTGCGCCAAGGCCTGTTGGCGCAGGCGGTCTTCGATCAGACCTTCGCGCGCCCGTTCCGCGCTGGCTGCGAGCGGCGAGACCACCTCCAGAAAGGCGAGCCTCTGCTGCAGTTCATATCCTGTGATGACGTCTTCGTTTACTTGGATGACAGGCGCGAAGATATTCTGCGCGCCGGCAGGGACGGCGAGCGTGGCGAGACAAATCGTGAGTCTTGCAAGCAGGCGAGTCATGAGCATGATCTTTTGAAGCTTTCTGTTGCACCGGAAGCCGAGAACCCCCGTAGGGCCACTGTAAATCCGAAAGTGGTCTCGGGCTCAACACTTGTCGATGAGGTAAAGCGCTGTTCGACGTTCAAATCGACCGCTACGCACTCGTTCCGGTAGCCCAGCCCGAACCCAGCACGCGCGGTGCGGTCATCTTCCGCATCATAGCGCCAGTTTCCCAACACCGTCCAATGGCGGTTCACCCGGTAGCGCCCCGCTAGGGTGAATTCCGACACCGCTTTGCTGCGCTCTTCGGCGAGGTCTTCGACCAGCCAAACGTAGCTGCCTCCCAGTGTCCAGTCTGCATTCGACCAGTCGCCGCGCAGTTCGGCCTTTGAAAAATCGAAATTTTCGTCGAAGAGCATGCGCCCGGCCAATGCCAGACCGTCTTGGGTGCGCATTTGGCCGGCGACCAGGAAATCCGAGCTGAGCCCGCCAAGGCCCGAGGTGCGCGAGAAGTCCGTTATCTCCGTCTCGCGCAGAATCTGTCCGAACGACAAGTAGCTCTCCCAGCCCCGCGCATCATAGCGCGCCCAGTTCAGCCCCAGCGCCAGCACGGGTCCGTGTTCGCGCCGGTCGGCTTCGGGAAACCGGCTCAACTCCAGAAGATTACCCTCGTCGAACTCCACACGGGTGCTTTCGTCATTGGCCACATCCGCCTGTGTGCCGCCCGTCCAGCCGATTTGCAGGAGCGGTTCAACGGATTGCACCGACCCGTCGGATCCCGTTCGGGCGAGCGGGTAGCGCAATGTCAGTGCGGCCTGTGGGAATATGTCACCCGCGGTGCCGGAAAAGCGGCTGTCCTGAGCGGTGTCGAACGCATCAAAGGCAAGTCCGATCCGGCCTTCGGCCCGCATACCGCCGGCAAAGGTCCAGCCGGACAAGTAGGTCATGTCGCCATGCAAGCGCACCACGTCTCGCCCTTCACCGGGCACGATGCTGTCCGATGAGCGATAATGCGCGTGGCTGGCCAGCGACAGACGCAACTCCCCTCCGAGCCGCGCTGGAAACAGCCGCCGTTCATGGCGCAGGTCCACGATCTGCGTGGGCAGAGTTGCATCAGCCTCTCCTGCGCGCAGCGACGTGATATTGATGATTTGCGCTTCCGTGAAGCTGTTGCGCCGCGTTCTGGACAGTGTGACCGTGCTGGTGAGCCGGTCCTGCTGGGAATAGTCATATTGTTTGAGATAGGCGTCGTCCGAGGTCATCTTCAGGTCAAAAGTCAGACTGTAGCCCCGGCGCAGGCCAAACTGACCGACACTGAACAGATACCACCGCTGAGAGCCTGAGCGCAGGCTGTCGCGGCTCGCAGCGCCCGTAAAGGTGATCCGGCCGGTCCGGAAGGCTTGCCGGTATCGGAATTCCAGCGTGCGTGTTTCGGGCGAGATATAGGGAGTCAGTGTCAGATCACGGTGATCTCCGAGGCGGAAAAAATAGGGGATCTTAACCCCGTTTCCGAGTTGCGACGTGGTGCGCACCGAGGGGATCAGGAACCCCGTGGCACGATCAAGCGACGGGTCAGGCAGGCGCAGGTACGGCATGTAGAACACCGGCACATTGCGGATCAGGAACTGTGCGCCGTCGAAATAGAGTTGACGCTCCTGTTGGTCATGCACGATCCGGCGGGCGCGGATTTGCCAGAGCGGCGCCTGTCCCGAACTGCAGACTTTGCAGGACGTCACAGCGGTCTTGTAAAGTTGTGCATAGCGGCCATCGACACGGTTCATCTGCACCGAAGCCAGTTGAACCTGTTCATAGAGCACCACGCGGGCAGAGCGCAGAAGACCGTTACGCAAGTCCGGCGACAATTCCGCAGCATCCGCCACGACAACCAACCCGCTGCCATCGGTCAGAGTGATCGGCCCTTCGATACTCAACCCATCGGCCTCGGGATCATAGGTGATCGCCCTCGCAGTCAGCCGCGTGTCGCCCTGAACCACCTCGACATTGCCCCGAGCGATCAACGCGCGATCGGCAGTGATATCGATTGTGTCTGCGATCAAAACTGGCGCAGGTCCAGGTGCTGGCGCTGCGGGAGCTTGCGCCCTTATCTCGCTGGGCAGAACCACGATCAGGCACAAGAGCAGGAGGCACGCCGCAAATCGCATCAGCCGTCCTCAGCGTGCAGGAGAAGACCCAATGCGAAGAGCAAAGTCGCGAGAGGAACCGCCCAGGCCGACAAAAGCACGGCCAATTGCCCGTTTTCGCCGAGGATGATCGCGAAATTGCGTGCAAAGAAGAACACAAAGCCAAGAAGCAATGCCGTCAGCACCGCCGGACCTGTCCCGCCGAGCCGCGTATGGCGCATGGTAAAGGCCGAGCCGATCAGCACCAGACCGATAAAAAACATTGGACGGGCCAGTTCGGCCTGAAACCAGACGCGATGGCGCTGCGCCGAAAACCCGGCCTGCTCGAGCTGTGCGATGAAGCGCGGCATCTCCCAAACCGACAGCCCGGCGACCGTCCCAAGACTTTCGCGTATGCGGTCCAGCGTGAGCGGGGAGGGCAGAAACAAGGTGTCGAAACGCTCCGCCTGCGCTTCCGTGACCGCGCCTTGTGTGAGCGGCCAGGCTTTGGCCTTGCCCAACATCCACGCCCCGTCAACAAGCGAGGCGCTCTGAGCTTCGACCCGTTTGATCGGGCCGCCCTCGGGCGCATAGGTCAGGAACGTCACATCGTAGAGCACCGAGCCATCTGCGTTTGCCCGCGCGGCGCGGATCACCGACTGGCCCTCGGGGCCGCCTTGGCGTAGCCACAGCCCTTCCGAGGAGATCGATAGTGCTGCATTGCTGCCAGTGCGATAGTTTTCTGATAGTGCGGAATAACGGTTGGACATTGCCGAAACCAGGGGCCCGAAGGTACTCACCGCCACCAGTCCAACGATCAGCGCGACGCAGACGGGGGCCACGAGCGCGCGCAGGGCGGACCGGCCGGCGGCGCGGGTGATCACCATTTCTGAGGTCCGGGCGAGACCGACGAAGAGCGCTATGGTTGCCATCAGGATGATCAATGGCAAGATTTCGTTCAGCGTGGCGGGCGACTTCAACAAAACCAGTTGTACCACGCGCGAAAAGCTGACGTCGCTTTCGGCGAAATCGCGCAGTAGATCCATCAGATCCACCAGCGCGACAAGGCAAAAGAGCAATGCGCCAATCGCGCAGATCAATCCAAGGAACCTTCGCGCGAAGTAAAGATGCAGTATCATGCGGCGGCCTCCGCACGTGCTGTCGGCCGCCGGCGCCAGCTTCGGCCTGCGAAGGCCAGCAGGAGTATCGCGATCAGTGCGCCGACCGCAGTTGGCAAATAAGCAAGCGGCCAGAGGCTGGCATTTTCGCGGATCGGGTCGGTAATCGAGGCGCGCAGCGCATCAAGTATGATAAGCACCCCGAACGCCATAAGCACTTCGCGCCACGCGCTGAAGCGCGAAAACCCGCGGCTGAGCAGAACCGAAAAGCCGATCATGGCCGTGACCATGGCAAAGAAGGGCTGTGCGAAACGCGAATGGAACTCTTCGGCAATCGTTCCGAGCCCCTGACCGGTCTGCGCCGTCAATGTCTTCCAGTGCTTGAGCATTTCATATGTCGGCATGGCACGGACCTGAGGGCCCATCTCGGGTGGCGTCCGAACCAGGCCGTTGATATTTTGGGAAAAGTCCTCGAACACCGCTGTCGACAAGCGGCCATCGGGCGCGCTCAGGCGCTGCGCGAGGCCGTTGACCATGATGAGCGTCGTGTCGCCATCCGTGCGCACCAGATATGCGGTTTCCGCTGTGTAAATCACCCGCGCCTCGGGGTCGCGCCGGTCGGACAGGAACACATCGCGCAACACGCCGTCCGGTCCGATTTCACGCGTATAGAGCGTCACGCCCTCACTTGGATGCAGAAACGTGCCTTCGGTCAGAAGGCGCGCCGTGACATCCTGCGATACCTCTGCCTCGCGAATTTGCAAGCGCTCAAGGGCCGCAGGGACAAGCACATGGCTCAGGATCGCTGTCATCACGGCGATGATCAGCCCGAACACAAGGACCGGGCGGGCCAGACGCCATGGGCTGGACCCGGTCGCGATCATCACCGTCAATTCGCTTTCATTCGACAGCCGGTTGGTGACATAGACCGCGCCGGCAAACGACGCCAAGGGCATCACCAGCAGCACCAGGCCAGACAATCCAAGCGTGGTGAACTCGAGGAACACCATAGCCGTCTGCCCGTCGCCGATCAGGCGGTCGAACAACCGGACCGAGCGGTTGATCCAGAACACGGCGACGAGTACCAGTGCGAAAAAACCGAAGAACACCAGCAGTTGCGACAGCATATAGCGGTCGAATTTACCCAAAATCGGTCCTCCGGGGCTGGTGTCTTTCGTGGCGGCAAGCTAACCGATTGCCTCCCCGAGGAAAACAGCCTTCTGGCCTTGGCGGCCAAGCCGCGCTAGGTCTGACGCAAATCGCAAGAGGGAAAACCTGTATGACACCGATCACGCCCAGCTTCACGGCCATGGATCTAGACGCGCTCAAAGAGCTGACGGGCCGCATCGCGGTCTTTGTAACGCCGGACGGCAAACTGAACACGGCCACGCGCCGGGTGAACCGGCTGACCAAGGGTGCGATCACGCGGGTGGTCGAAAGCGAGGCCTTCGAAAAGCAAAAGGACGGCTCGGTCACAAGTCTGGCCTATCCGGCCGCGCTGGCGGCAAGCGCGGTCGACATCGTTAAGCTCTCGCGGCGTGCCAGCGTCGCAGATGCGCGCAACGCCGGGGCGGCGCTTGCCAAGGCCGGGATCGCCGGGGGTTGCACGGTTCTGGCCGCCAACATGGCGCGCTGTGCCGATCTGGCCTTCGGATATGCGGCGCGCAGCTACGATTTCACCGCGCACAAGACAGGCGATGCCCCCGAAGCGGGCAGTCTGACGGTACAGTGCAACGATCCGGACGCGGCCCAAGCAGCCTATGGGCCGATGGGTGCGATCGCCGAGGGCGTCTTCATGACCCGCGATCTGGTGAACGAGCCGGCCAATGTGCTTACGACCACAGAATTCGCCGACCGCCTCGCCGCGATGAAAGAAATCGGGCTGGAGGTCGAGGTGCTGGAAGAGGACGATCTCGAAAAGCTCGGGATGCGCACATTGCTCAGCGTCGGGCAGGGTTCGGCCTCGCCGTCCAAGGTGGTGGTGATGCAATGGAACGGCGGCGAGACGGATCAGGCGCCGCTGGCATTGATCGGCAAGGGCGTCGTCTTCGACACCGGCGGGATCAGCCTCAAGCCGGCGGGCGGCATGGAAGACATGACCATGGACATGGGCGGGGCCGGCACAGTCGCCGGCGCGATGCGGGCGCTGGCCCTGCGCAAAGCCAAGGCCAATGTGGTCGGCCTCGTGGGGCTGGTGGAGAACATGCCGTCGAGCACCGCGTCGCGTCCGGGCGACGTGGTGACGTCAATGAAAGGCGACACGGTAGAAATCATCAACACCGACGCCGAGGGGCGTCTCGTTCTGTGTGACGTAATGTGGTACGCGCAGGACCGCTTTGCCCCCTCTGGCATGATCGACCTTGCCACGCTCACCGGAGCGATCATCATCGGGCTGGGCCATGAGAATGCGGGCGTGTTCTCCAATGACGACAAGCTGTGCAACGCCTTCCTGAAAGCTGCGGAGGCGGAGGGCGAAGGCGCATGGCGGATGCCGCTGGGCCAAGCCTATGACGATCAACTCAAATCCCGCATTGCCGACATGAAGAACGTCGGTGGGCGACCTGCCGGGTCGATCACGGCGGCGCAGTTCCTTCAGCGCTTCGTCAAGGACGACACGCCGTGGATTCACCTCGATATCGCCGGGGTGGCCTCGGTGAAATCAGACACCCCTCTGGCGCCGAAAGGGGCGACGGGCTGGGGTGTGATGGCCCTCAGCCGTCTGGTCTCCGACCTTTACGAGGAATGAGCGGGGAGGTTTTCTTCTACCACCTGACGCGCCGCCCGCTGGAGGCGACGCTGCCGGTCCTGCTGGAGCGTTCGCGCGCCAATGACTGGCGCGTGGTCGTGCGCGGGCCAGATGCGCGGCGGATGGAGTGGCTTGACGAAAAACTCTGGCTCGGGCCGGAAGAGCAATTTCTGCCGCATGGGCTGTCGGGTGGTCCGCATGACGCATTGCAACCCATCCTGCTCACGACCGATGCCGCGCTGACCGCCGACTGCCTGATGTGCATTGACGGTCTCGCGCCCGATCCGGACGAGGTTTCGGGGGTAACCCGCGCGTGCGTGCTCTTCGACGGGACAAACCCGGATGAGGTGCAGGCCGCCCGCGGCCACTGGAAGACCCTCACGGCGGCTGGGTGCAAGGCGGTCTATTGGTCCGAGGAATCGGGCCGGTGGGAAAAGAAGGCGGAGGCCGGGGGTTAACGGATGCGTTAGCGCGTTAGCACGAGGCGGCCGTCGGTGATCTCGATGCGGTCCCAGCGTTGCAAATAGGCCATGCCCAGCAGCGACTGGAACATCTCGCCTTCATTGACATAGGCGGACACGTCGCGGTCCTCGATTGGACCGACAGAGACAGAGGCAAGTCGCACCGGGGCGGTGCGTACTTCGCCATTCGCGGTGAAGGCGCGTCCGATGTAATGCAGCGTGCCATCGGTCAGGCCAACGCGTTCGGCATCCGATTGGGTCAGAACGATCTCGCTGGCGCCGGTATCGACCACGAACTCCACCGGGGCCCCGTTTACGTCGAGCGTCAGGTAGTAATGCCCGTCCGTCGCGCGCGGCACCTCGATACGCCCTTGATCGGCAAAGACGGCCTGCTGAGGAAGTATGTCGCGTTTGATGTCTTCCCACATGCCGAAACCGGCAATGGTACCGAGAAAGATCAGCCCCCAGATCGCCGCGCTCTGCAAGTTGCGGTGCCAGCCCACGCGGCGCAGCGAGGACAAAATCCAGATCGCGAAAAGCGACAGCGCCAGGGCGGACAGATAAGTGCCGGTGCTCATATGTTCCATGACTGTAAGATAGGTACCGCGCGCCGGAAGAGAAGGGATCAGCCTGCAACGCCGTAGGCGCGCAGACCGTCGAGCACGAATTGCACCGACAGGGCAGCAAGCAGCATCCCGAAGAGGCGGGTGATCACAAGGATGCCGGTCTTGCCAAGTCCGCGCTCCAGTACGCCCGCAGTCAGGAAAAGGGCGAAGACGATCACGAGCACCGAGGCCGCGATGCCCAGCACCAGCGCGATGCCGCTCAGGCCCGGCGATTGGCCAGTCAGCAGGATCACCGAGGCAATTGCACCCGGACCGGCGATGAGGGGAATGGCCAGCGGAAAGACCGAAGGGTCGTCCGTCGGGCCATCCTCCTCGGATTGATCCTCACGCCGCTTGGTGCGCCGTTCGAACAGCATGTCGAGCGCGGTGAGAAACAGCAAGATGCCGCCGGCGATACGGAAGGCGGGCATGGAAATCCCGATAAAGCCCAGCAAAGCCTCGCCGAAGGCAGCAAACAGCGTCAGGATCAGCAAGGACAGCAAGCAGGCCCGCAGTGCGATGCTGTTGCGCGCGCGCGGCGACATGCCTTGCGTGAGCGCCACGAAGAGCGGTGTCAGCCCGATCGGGTCGATGACCACGAAGAGCGTGACAAAGGCGGAAATCATGAAGGCGCTGTCGAGCATCGGGCCTCGGGCATTGGGATGCGGCCAGCGTTACGCCCTCCTGCGGCCGAAGAAAACCCCGAAGGCGAGCGCTGCGGCAAGCAAGACTGCGCTTCCCGGAAGCGGCACGGGGGAGGGCTGTTGCCCGGCGACAATCGGCTCGTGCGGCGGATCGCCCAGACCCGGAGGCGGACCGACACCGGGCCCTGCACCGTTGCCGGGGGGCAGAGAGCCCGGGCCCGGC
The DNA here is from genome assembly GCA_965656085.1 of uncultured Aliishimia sp. Lineage (GTDB taxonomy): Bacteria > Pseudomonadota > Alphaproteobacteria > Rhodobacterales > Rhodobacteraceae > Aliishimia. The sequence continues at coordinate 23,444 of CBFHJA010000014.1, forward strand.
GAGCCTTGCGGAGCCCACCACGTCCACGGGGCGGGGGCCGGGATCAGGATGACGAGTTGCTGCTGGAACAGCCGCGCCCATGCCGCGCCGCGTGCAGGCGCGCCCGGGCCCTGCGCTGTGCCGGTTGCAATCTGTAGGAACCACGGGTGAACCAGCAGGCTGTCGCGATGGTCCTGTGAGGGCAGGCTGAAAAGCCCCACGCCCCTGAGCGGTTGGCTGCCTTGGAAGCCTGCCTGACGGACCGTGCGCGGGCGTGGCGACGTTGGCCGGGGCGTGACGTAGGGCGCAACCAGAAGAAAGAAGCTGGTGTCGAAGGCTGGCAACGCCAACTCGCCCGGAACGGGCCAATTGAGCGTGGCTGCCTGCGCAGGGCCATGCGAAAGGGGCGCGCCGAGAAGCGCGCAAAGCAGGGCCGTGACCCCGGCCGCAGATCGGGTCATCTGGATGTGTCCGCATAACGCCGCCGGGCGGCGGCGGGTGGTTTGCCCGCAGACATCCGGAGTGGCTGTTTACAGAAACCAGAATCACCGATGAAGGTGAAAATTTAGTTAAATTAGAGTTTTAAGGTAGGTTGACGCTTTGGCGCTCAGGCATCTACCTTCGCTGCCTCGAGCTTTTCCTCAGCGGCCATCCACAGCCTCTCGGCCCGTTCCAACGCCTCCATCACCTCAGCATACTTGTTTTGCCAGACCATCCGCTCATCCTGCCGCGCATCTTCGTAAAGCGCCGGATCCGCCAGTTTCTGGGCCAGTTTCCCGCGCATCTCCTCCAGCTTCACGACCCGCGCTTCGGCTTTGCGCACGTCCGACCGGAGTGCCTGTAGAGCTTCGCGGCTGGGCGGTTTTGGCTTTGCCGCGCTTGGCTTGTCCTTCTCCGCGCGTATCGGTTTGTCCGCGCTCAGAAGCAATTTTCGGTAGGCGTCGAGATCGTTTTCGAAGGTTGTCACCGTCCCATCTTTGACCAGCCAGAGCCGGTCCGCCACGAGGCTCAACAGATGCATGTCATGGCTCACCAGAATAACCGCGCCCGAATATGCGGTCAGCGCCTCGACCAGCGCCTCGCGGCTTTCGATGTCGAGATGGTTGGTGGGTTCGTCGAGGATCAGCAGATGCGGCGCGTCGAGTGTGGCCAGCAGAAGCGAGAGCCGCGCCTTCTGGCCGCCCGAGAGCCGCCCGACCTCGGTGTCGGCCTGCTCAGCGCCCATCCCGAAGCCCGCAAGGCGCGCGCGCAGCTTGGCGGGGGTCTCGCCGGGGCGCAGGCGGCGCAGATGGTCGAGCGGGGTCTCATCCACATGAAGCTCGTCCACCTGATGCTGCGCGAAATAGCCGATGCGCAGCTTCGACGACGTCACCTTCTTGCCCGCCATCAGGGCCAGCCGGTCCGAGAGCAGCTTGGCCAGCGTAGACTTGCCCTGACCGTTCTTGCCAAGCAGGGCAATGCGGTCGTCCTGATCAATCCGCAGGTTCAGGCGTCGCAGAATTTCTGTGTCGCCATAACCGGTTACACCGCCTTCCAGCGCGATGATCGGTGGCGAAAGCTCCTCTGGGCTGGGAAATTCGAAGCGGCGCAGCGCAGCTTCCTGCGGCGAAGAAATCGGCTGCATCTTGGCAAGCGCCTTGAGGCGGGACTGGGCTTGCCGGGCCTTGTCGGCCTTGTAGCGGAAGCGGTCGACATAGGATTGCAGATGTGCGCGGCGGGCCTCTTGTTTCTTGGCCATCGCCGCCGCCAGCGCGAGCTTTTCCTGCCGCTGGCGGGCGAACTGGTCGTAGGGCCCTTGGTAGAAGGTCAGATCGCGGTCTTCGAGATGCAGGATCGCGCCCACCGCGCGGTTCAGAAGGCCGCGGTCGTGGGAGATCACGATCACCGTGTGGGGGTACTTGGCGAGGTAGGACTCGAGCCAGAGCGCGCCTTCGAGATCAAGATAGTTTGTCGGCTCGTCGAGCAGCAGCAGGTCGGGGGCCGAGAACAGAACGGCGGCAAGCGCCACGCGCATCCGCCAGCCGCCCGAGAAGGCCGAACAGGGCATCTGTTGCTCGGCGTCGTCAAACCCGAGCCCCTTGAGGATCGTGGAGGCGCGGGCCTCGGCGGACCATGCGTCGATATCGGCAAGCCTCACCTGAATTTCCGCAATCCGATCAGGGTCTTGCGTGTCTTCGGCCAGCAAGGCGGCGCGCTCTTCATCGGCGGCCAGAACCGTGTCGAGCAGCGAGGTCTCCGAGCTTGGCACTTCCTGCGCCACCCCGCCGATCCGCGCGCCCTTAGGCAGCGAAATCGTGCCCGCTTCGAGCGCCAACTCGCCCCGGATCAGGCGAAAAAGTGTTGTCTTTCCAGTACCGTTACGCCCCACCAGCCCGACCTTGTGGCCTTCGGGGATAACGGCGGAAGCGCCCTCGAACAGGGGGCGGCCCTCGACGGCGTAGGTGATGGTATCGATGCGTAGCATAGGGGGGTTCTGCGCCAGATGAGGCGTGCCGTCAATCGCCGCTTTTCAAGGGCCAGATGCGGTGCTATGGGAGCGCAAAATAGACCCAAGGAGAGGCCTCATGGCTCTGGAACGCACATTCAGCATCATCAAACCCGACGCAACCCGCCGCAATCTCACCGGCGCGATCAACGCCAAATTCGAGGAAGCGGGCCTGCGCATCATCGCGCAAAAGCGCATCCATCTGACCAAGGAACAGGCCGGTGTGTTTTACGCGGTGCACAAGGAGCGTCCGTTCTATGACGAGCTGTGCGAGTTCATGGCCTCGGCCCCGATCGTCGCGCAAGTGCTTGAAGGCGAAGGCGCAATTGCCAAGAACCGCGAAGTGATGGGCGCCACCAACCCCGCCGATGCGGCCCCCGGCACGATCCGCGCCGAGTTCGCCGAGAGCGTCGGTGAGAACTCCGTGCACGGCTCGGACGCGCCGGAAACCGCGGCGGTTGAGATCGCTTACTTCTTCTCCGGGCTTGAGCTTGTCGGGTAAGGGTTAGGCGCCCTCTCGGCAGCTTTTCTGTCGTGCCAAAGGCACGCTTTTAGCGTGACAAGCGCCTGCCGGGTTACGCTCGCCGCTGAAGCGGCAAGCTCAGGCAGATTGCCCACCCTTCGTATGACAGGGCCGCTCCGGTGTCGGGGCGGCCTTTTTCGTGGAAAGGGTTAACGCGGCGTGCGCCGCGCAACGCGGCAGACCCACCGAACGCTGCGTTAACCCCTGTTTTCTATGGCAAAACCGCGTATGGCAGGGCGTATGGCTCCGCGTATGGCTGCTGTACACACACCGTATGGCAGAATCGGCTCCGAGGCAGGGTTAACGCACCGTACGGTGGGAAAGTCTTAACGCGCGGGACGGTGGGGGCGGGGTTTGTTAACCGGGCCCCCTGATCACGCCGATCTCGGCCAGCGCGGCGTCAAGTCCGGTCAAATCGTCCCTCGCCGCCTCGGCCTTGAGCGCATCGAACCGGGCGCGCAGATCGTCCTTTTCCTTGCCCCGGCAATCGTTCCACGGGCGGCCCTGCAAGCCCATCACCAGCGCATAGTAGCCGATGAAATGCGGAGCTGTCCCCGCGCGCAGCAGTGCGGCATAGGCCGCATCGGCCCCCATCTCGCGGACCTGCTCTGCGGTCTGGATGCCCGCGCGGGCAAAGGCCGCGTCGGTGGCCGGGCCGAGATTGCGGATCGAGGAGACAGGATCGGACATGGGCTCAGTTTAGGCGCAGCGGCCCGGGCCGTCACGCCTTTCCTGTCCCGGGATCAGATGCTCGCGTAGTCCGAATAAACCGGGCCCGGTTTCGGGCCGGGCGTGCCGGTTGGCCGGGGTTTTTGCGCCTCTGGCTCTTGCGGGCTCTGGGCAGGCTTTTGGACAGGGTCTGGCTTGGACATATGGCACCTTTTCAACAACAACGCCCCCGGTGCACAGCTTCACCGGGCCCGCGTGGCAGGGCCGGGGCGCAATAGCGGCAATCTCATGCCGAACGCAGGCGAAAGCACGTGATTTGAGACAAGGTTTCGCCTTTGCGCATCAGGAAACTGGGAAAACCAGCATGGTTCGGGGCGTCGGGCCAGCCCTGCGCCTCGATGGCCAGCGCTGAGAACGGGCGGATTGGCGGCGTTCCCGGCGGGGACGGGCGCGCGGGCAAGCCCGCACCGGTGTAGAGCGTCAGGCCCGGTTGGTTGGTCTCCACGTCCAGTGCCAACCCCGTGCGCGATGAGGTCAGGCGCAGGGCCGGGGTCCCATTAAGGCAGAACGTGCCATCGAGCGGCGCGCCCGCCACCGGGCAGCGCGGCAGCGTGTAATCCTGCGCGCTGCCAGCAAGCGGGGTCAGGCGTCCGGTGGGCGTGAGATCCGGGCCGGTTTCGATGCCTTCGCGGGCGGCCACCATGAGGCTATGGGCGCTGAGATCGCCCGTGCCGTCCAGTGTCCAATAGGCATGGCTGGTCGCGTTCATATAGGTGTCCGCGTCCGAGGTGCTGTCGATCTGGAGGCAGAGGTCCGTGCCGTCGAGGCTGTAGGTTGCGCGGAGGGTGCGGGTGCCGGGCAGGCCGCAATCGCCGTCCGGCAGGTCGCAGCGCAGGTTCAGTGTGTTTTCGGTCTGGTGTTCGGTCTGCCAGAGGCGGTGTTGCACGCCCGCCGGACCGGAGTGGAGGCTGTGCGGGCGCGCGTTGGCGGGCAGGGTGTAGGTCTGGCCGTGGAAGGTCACGGCCGCATTCGTGATGCGGCCTGCGAGCGGGCCGACGATGACACCGATGGCATGGGGGGCGTGGGCGTAGTCTTGCGGGGTTGGCAGGCCGAGGACGAGGGAGGGTGCGTGGCCCTTCAGCCAGAGGCGGGCGAGGGCGGCGCCGTAGGGGGAGATGTCGGCGATGAGGTCATCGGAGCGGATGCGGAGGAAGTCGGTCATCGGTGTTTCGGGAACGGGCCTGCGGCCCGTATGGGGGCTGACTGCCCCCAAACCCCCGTGGATATTTCTTGCCAAAGGAAGGCAGGAGGGTGCTCTTGCGTGAGGCGTGGGATGCGGGGAAGGTTGGCGGGCATCAGGCCATGCCGACTTGGGGTTGTTGGGGGCGTCGGTCGTTTGGGCGGGTGTCGATCAAGGTTTGGAGTTTGGCGCGCAGTTTGGCGGCGCTGGGGATGTTGTAGAGGTTGTGCATCTCGTCCGGGTCGGTGTCGAGGTCGTAGAGCTCGCCAGTGCCGGTGTGGGCATCGAGCGTCATGCGGGCGGTGCGGGTGCGGACGGTCAGCAAATCGAGCGCAACGCCTGCGCGAGTGGGCAGGAGGTCCCATTCGTTGAGGGCGAAGGTTCGGGTGGCGTCGTCTTCGATCAGGGGGCGCAGGCTTTGGCCGTGTTGTGACAGCAGCGGCTCAGCCTGCGCGTAATCGCAGAAGGTCGCGTAGAGATCGAGCGTGGAGACCGGGTCGCGCACGGTTTTGCCTTGCGGCACGCCCGGCCCGGCGACGATCAGCGGGACTTCGAGAAGGCCGCGATAGTGCATCGGGCCTTTGAGGATCAGGCCATGGTCGCCCAGCCAGTCGCCATGGTCGGAGATATAGACGACGATTGTGTTCTCGGTCAGGCCCTGTGCGTCAAGGGCTTCGAGGATGCGGCCCACATGGTGGTCGATCAGGGCGATCTGGCCATAGGTGTTGGCGATGATTTCGCGGAGTTGGTCGTCGGTCTGGGGCGGGATGCGGGAATACGCTTTGCGGATCTCGGCACCCTTTTTGCTGCCGGTGGGCTCGGCGGTGAGGACCTGTTCGTGCCACCACGGGCGGTTTTCCAGATCGCGTGTGCGGTGCGCGGGCAGGTCCACGTCAGCGGGGTCATGCAGGTGCGACCACGGCTCGGGGCAATCGAACGGGTGGTGCGGGTCGGGGAAGGAGACCCAAGTGCAGAACGGCTGGTCTGGTTGGCGGGTCTTCAGGAAGTCGATGGCGCGGCCCGCCGTCCAGGGGGTGTTGTGCCATTCCATGGGCAGTTGCGAGTGCCAGGTCTGGGCCGCGCCCTTGGTGTCGCCGCCGTTGCGCCAGTACGCCTCGATCTTTTCGGCGCCCTTGCCATCCGCGTGGAAGAACCGCTCGTAGTGTTGGCCTTTGGGCGGCTTTTCGGGGGGGAACCAGTTATGGCCCACCAGCATCAATTCGACATGGTTCCAGCCCATGTAGGGGCCGGTCCAGTCCGGCGGGTAGTCTGCCGAAGAGGTCAGGCACTCAGGCGTGCCGGTGGGCGCGTGGGTGTGGTAGGTCGAGAAATGCGCCTTGCCGAAATAGGCGGTGTCGTAGCCCGCTGCTGATAGGGCGGCGGCGAAGCTCTTGCCGCCGATCTCCGGGGCAAGGTCGATGCCGTTGTCATGCACGCCGTGGGTGCGGGGAAGCTGGCCCGTCAGGATCGAGGCGCGGGCCGGTTGGCACACCACGCAGGGAGTGATTGCGGCGTCGAAACTGGTGCCGCGTGCCGCCAGCGCGTCGAGGTTCGGGGTCTGGACGCGGCGGCCTTTGTGGCCGAAGCAATCGGCGCGCTGTTGGTCGGCGGAGATCAGCAGGATGTTGGGGCGGGTCATTGGGGGCTCCGGCGCAGGGCATATAGGATCACCGCGAGGCTGAGGGCCATGAAGGCGGTGGAGGTGAGCGAGGAGAAGAGGAAGAACGGGTCCGCGCCGGTGGCAGAGAAGGCTTGGCGCGCGCTTTCTTCGAGGCGGCCGCCCAGGATGAAGGCGATCACGAAGGGCAGGGGCGACATGCCGACGCGGCGCATGCCGTAGCCCAGAAGGCCGAAGCCGAGGCAGAACCAGATCGCCTCCATGCGCGTCTCCTGGACGTAGATCGCGGTGAGGGTCAGCAGCAGGACGATGGGCAGAAGGACCGGTTTGGGGATGCGGACCATGAAGGACATGGAGCGCATGATCGCGCCGCCTAATGTCCAGTTGAGGGCATTGGCGAGGAACATCAGGGTGAAGAGGCCGAAGGCGATCACCAGTTCGGGGTTCACCGCGTCGCCTTGGAGGCGGAAGACCGCTGGGCCGGGGTTGAAGCCGCCGATGCTGTCGAAGGCGAGGATGAGAAAGACGGCCGCGGCGTTGCCGGGGATGCCGAGGGACAGCACGGGGATGAGGTTCGCGCCCGAGACCGAAGAGTTGGCCGCCTCGGTGGCGGCGACACCTTCCGGCGCGCCCTCCCCGAAGCGGGGGCTCTGGCCGGTCTTGGCGTGCTGGGTGCGGCCCGTGGAATAGCCCAGCGTGGCTGCGAGGGTGGAGCCGATGCCGGGCAGCGCGCCGATGCAGGTGCCGATCAGCGCGGAGCGGGAGATATAGGGCAGCAAAGCGCGCAGATCGGCCCAGTGCAGCTTCTGATCGCCGGTCTCGGCGGTGCGCGCGAAAGCCTTGGCGCTGGGGCCGGCGCGCCAGTCATCCTCCAAGCTCTTGAATATCTCGCCGACGATCAGCACGCCCAGCACCGCCACCGCGACAGGAAAGCCTTGGCTGAGTTCTTGGGTGCTGAGCGACAGGCGGGGGTAGAAATCCTCGCCGGTGGCGACATAGGCGGCGAGCAGCCCGAGCGCCATGGAGATCAGCCCCTTGGCCACCGAATTGCCGATCACGGCGGAGATGAAGGCCATGGACAGGATCAGCAGTGCGGTCTTTTCGGGCAGGTCGAGATAGGACTCAACAAGGATCGCAAGGAAGGGGGCGCAGAGGATCAACACCACGTCGGAGAAGGTATCGCCTGAGACCGAGGAAAAATGCGCGACCCGCAGCGCCTTCTTGGCCTGACCGTTGCGGGCCATCGGATGGCCGTCGAGCGTGGTCATGTAGGCGTCGGGCGTGCCGGGCGTGTTGAACAGGATCGCCGGGACCGCGCCACCGATGGTTGCGCCCTTCATGATGCCAATGAGAAAGCCCAGAACCGGGAGCAGAGCGTCGCGCTCGAAGCCAAAGGCCGAGATCAGGATCGGCAGGGCAATGGCCATCGCCATGGGGCCCGCAAGGCCCGGGGTGGAGCCGACGAGGATGCCGGTGACGAAGCCGCCCAGCACCATCAGGAGCGTGATCGGGATCGCGATGCCGCCCAGTTCGATCAGGGCCGGGCCTTGAAACACGGCGGCGATGCCGAGCAGGGCATGGTCGAGAAAGCCCATCTACACATCCCCGTTCGGTGGCAGGATCAGGTCGTCGAAGGGCAGATCGTAGAGCAGCGCCATGACGAGGGCGGCGGCGAAGGCCAGTGCAAGGCGCCCCAGCCGCATCCGGCCCTCGGCGAGCGAGGTCAGGGTGAAGATCAGTAGGGTGCCGCCGGTCAGGAAACCCAGATAGGTCCAAGGCAGGGTGGTGCGCAGCAAGCGGTATTCGGTGTCCGTCAGCAGCGCGGCCAGTGCAGGGCCGGTCCAGCGCATCAGCGCCAGCGCGGCGGTGAGCGTGGCGATCAGCGACAAGGCCCAGATCAGCGAGGTCCGGTCCAGATGCACGCTGTCGCTGTGCCCGCCCTTGAGAAAGAGCGCCAGACCGGCAAGGCCGAGCAAGGCGGCGGCCATGGTCGGCGCGAGGGCATCGCCGAGGACGGTGCGGCGGCGGACGGTCTCGGTGAGGCCGCTGTCCACGTCCAGCGGAATCCAGACGAAGAGAATGACCAGCGCAAGGCCCAGCGTGATCAGGCCGAGCCAGCGGTCCGGGGTCAGGCGGGGCATGGGGTGAGCTCCTCGCTCAGGGGGCAGGACGGTGCGCCACGGGTTGGCGCACCTCGCATCGCAGAGATTGGGGCGGGTTCGGCCTTACTGCGCCGCTTCCATCAGCGCGCCGGCGCTGTCGAAGTCGTTTTGCAGCATCGTGTCGAGTTCGGCGCCCGAGATGTTCGTCGCACCGCCGAAAGCCCCTTTGAGCATCTTGCCCGCTTCGCCTTCATTCGAGGCCTTGATGATCGCGTCCGTCAACGCTGTACGCGCATCCTCCGGAATGCCCGCAGGGGCCATCAGCACGAAATAGCCGTCCGCGTTGAACGGCACGCCCAGATCGCCGATGGTCGGGGCCTCCGGGGTCTGCACCAATGGCTCCGAGAGGGCCGAGGCGAGGTTGACCAGATCGCCTGCAGCAACGCCTTTGCGCTGGATGCCCGCCATGAAGCCCACGTCGAGATCGCCCGCCGTGACGCCGTCCATGACTGCCTTACCGCCGCGCACCGACACGATGTTGAACTCCACGCCCTGCGCTTCGCCGAGAAGGAAGGCGATATCGGCGAGTTTGGGGGACATGGTGCCGAAGGACAGCGCCTCGCCGCCCTTGGCGGCGGCGATCATGTCATCGAAGGTGCTCCAGCCTTTGTCGGCACGGGCAACGACGCCCATCTGGAAGCCCGCTGTCGTGGTCAGGCCCGCGAAATCGGAGGGCGCAAGGCCAGCGCCGCGCGCGGCCGCAAGGTTGTAGCCCAGAGACTCGGTCACCACCATGGCGATGGCGGTGCCGTCTGCGGGCATGTCCTTGAGCGCCACGAGTGCGTTGACGCCGCCCTTGCCTGTGACTTGCTCGGGGATGATCTCCCAGCCGAGATCGTTTTCGATCTGGCTGGCGATCAGCCGGGCCGAGGTGTCGGCACCGCCGCCCGCGCGAAAGGCGATGATCAGATTGATCGGCCCGGGCGGGGTCCAGTCCGAGGCCAGAGCGCCGGTTGCAAGGATAGCGGCGCTTGTCGCGGCCGCGAAGAGGCGTTTGAGTGACATTCTTCGGTTCCTCCCAGAAACGTTTCGGTCTTATTGTTTGTTTTGATCAGTCCTGCACATACAAGTTGACCTGTCAACAAAATACGTTAGGCTGCACGCAAAAGGAGGAGCGGGGGCATGGTTGAAACGGTAGCGCCGGGCGCGGACCTCAAGAGCTTCGTGACGTATCGGCTCGCGCGGCTGCAAAGCCAGCTCAACGCGCAGGCGATTCGTGTTCTCAAGCGCCACAGCGATCTGTCGCTCACCGAATGGCGCGTGCTCGCCGTCACCGCAGAGCAGGGCGTGTCCACCCTGTCCGATCTCAGCCGCGATACCGGCATGGACAAGGGCCAGCTCAGCCGGGCCGTCACCTCTCTTGTGCGCCGGTCCTATCTGCGCTCGCAAATGAACAAAAAGGACCACCGGCAATACATGCTGCGCTTCACCGAGGCCGGGCAGGCCTTGCACGCCCGTCTGCTGCCGATCATGCGCGCGCGGCAAGCGCATTTGACCGAAAAGGTCAGTGCGAGCGATCTGGAGACCGCGATGCGCGTGATCGACCAACTCGAAGAGGCCGCCAAAGGGATGCCGGGAGAATGACAGCGGGCAACCTTCTGGTCATTCTGTCGGACGAGCATCAGGCCCGCGCCATGGGCTGTGCGGGGCATCCCTTTGTGCACACGCCGCATCTCGACGCGCTTGCGGCGCGCGGCACCCGGTTCACCAATGCCTACACGCCCAGCCCGATCTGCGTGCCCGCCCGCGCCAGCTTCGCCACCGGGCTCTACCCGCACCAGACCCGGCTCTGGGACAACGCGATGCCCTATACCGGCACGCCGCGCTCTTGGGGGCATGCGCTTCAGGAGGCAGGCGTGCGGGTCGAGAGCATCGGCAAGCTGCATTACCGCGACCCTGAGGACGATGTGGGCTTTGACGCGATGCATCTGCCGATGATGGTTGCGGGCGGTGTCGGCATGGTCTGGGCCTCGGTGCGCCGCGACGGAGAGCGCAAGATCGCGGAGCATCGGATGCTCGGGCCGAAGATCGGCGCGGGCGAGAGCGACTATACCCGCTACGACGCCGCCGTGACGGACCGCACGGTCGCGTGGCTCTCGGAGCAGCGCCCGGACGGCGCGCCGTGGTGTCTCTATGTCGGGCTTGTTGCGCCGCATTTCCCGCTGATCGCGCCGGAGCGCTTCTTCGATCTCTACCGCGACAGGGAGATGCCTGCAGTCAAGCTGCACCCGTCCGAAGGTCACGCGCGCCATCCATGGGTCGAGGCGCAGAACGCGATGATGGACAGCGAGGCGGCCTTTGCCAGCCCGGCGGAGCGGGCGGACGCGATGCGAGCCTATTACGGGCTGTGCTCGTCGCTCGATGACAATATCGGCCAGATTCTCGGCGCGCTGGAGGCCGCCGGGCTCAGCGAGAGCACGACGGTGATCTACAGTTCGGATCACGGGGACAATGTGGGCGCGCGGGGGCTCTGGGGGAAGTCGAATTTCTACGAAGAAAGCGCCGCCGTGCCGATGATCGCCGCCGGACCGGGGTTTGCGGCGGGCGCGCGCTGCGACACGCCGGTGAGCTTGCTGGACCTGTCGGTGAGCATTCCCGCGCAGTTCGATGTGCCCTTCGCTGGCGCCGAGGGCACGCGCCCGCTCACCGAGATTGCCGCAGCGCCGCCGGAGCCGGAGCGCGCTGTTTTCTCGGAGTATCATGCCGCCGGCGCGGTGAGCGGTGGGTTCATGCTGCGCAAGGGGCGCTGGAAGCTCATGTATTACATTAATTTCGCGCCGGAACTATATGATTTGCAATCTGATCCTGAGGAGTTGGTAGATGTTGCAGGTGATCCGTCCTGCGCGCCGGTGCTGTCGGATATGATCGCCGCGCTGCGCGAGATTTGCGATCCCGAGGCGGTGGATGCGCAGGCCTTTGCCGATCAGGACGCGCTTATCTCCGCCCATGGCGGGCGCGCGGCGGCCTTCGACCTTGGCGCCCCGGGCGCGACGCCGCCCCCGAAGGTGCCTGCATGAAATTGACCATTCTCGGCTCCGGCTCGCCGGAAGCCTATGCGCGCCGCGCCTCCTCGGGGTATCTCGTGGAGGTCGGCAACGACAAGATCCTCTTCGATGTGGGCGGCGGGGTGGTCTCGAACCTGCTCAAGGCGGGGTATCTGCCGGGCGATATCACCCATCTGGTGCTGAGCCATCTGCATTCGGATCACATGATGGACTACGCGCGCCTCGTGCACGCGGCGTGGGACGAGGGCGCGCCGCCGCTCAAGGTTTATGGGCCGGCGCCGATTGCGAAGATCAGCGAAAAACTCTTTGGGCGGGACGGGGTGTTCAGCACCGATCTGATCGCGCGCACCGAATTGCCACAGAGCCAGCAGGTCTGGATTGCAAGAGGCGGGACGCTTCCGCGCCCGTGGCCTGCGCCGCAGATCACCGAGATCACCCCCGGCTTCGTGCTGGAGGGGGACGGTTGGACGCTCCGCGCCGCGCGCGCCCATCATGCCGAACCGCTGCTGCTGTGCATGGGGTTCGCACTGGAGGCCGGGGGGCGTAAATTCGTCTATTCGGGCGATACCGGGATCACGCCGGACATGCGCGCGCTCAGCGCCGATGCCGATCTGCTGCTGCATTGGTGCTACCGGCTCGATGGCACGGAGGTCAGCCCGGAGATGGAAGCGACCGCACCGACCCCGCGCGAGATCGCGGCCATGGCGCGCGAGGCCGGGGCGGGCAAGCTCTTGCTGACGCATTTCCGGACCCATATGGACGCGGCGTTCGATCCGGCTATTCTGAAGACTGGCGATCTGGTCGTGCTGCGAACAGAGGTCGTCGAGGATCTGGATGTCTTCGATATTTGAGGGGTTTGGGCGTGACAGTTAAACCATTGCTTTATGAGTTCGGCATGGGCTCTTCGCTACGCCGGGGGGACTACACCGAAGCGGCGCTGCGGGCGGTGAAGGATGCGCTGTGGCGCAATTCGATCAACCTTGCGGAACTGTTCGACTTTCCCAAGGAGGCGATGCGGATCACGGTGCAGGTGGCGGTTGCTGAGCCTGATGCTGTGGACCGCGCGGCCATCGGGGCGGTGTTTCCCTATGGGATGGTCAGTGTCGAGGTCACGCGCGGCGGGCTGGATGTGCCGCGCCCCGAAGGCCAGCCGGGCAGCGGGACCCCCACGATCATCGCCCACGCCGCCATCGCGGTGGGGTTCGAGATGGAGCGCGCGTCATGAGCGATCATCGGATCATCATCGAGATGGGTATGGGCAACGATATGTACGGGCAGGACTACACCAAGGCCGCTGCCCGGGCGATCGAGGATGCGATCCGGCATTCGTCCTTGCCGCTCTTCGAGGCGCTCGGGATATCGCATGACGCGATGCGGGTGCAGGTGACCGTTGGGGTTCAAGACCCGGACAAGGTGGATTGCGCCGTGCTGGCCAAGCGATTGCCGCGCGGGCGGGCCGAGGTGCGGGCCGTTTTCGGGGGGATGAATGTGGAAAATCCCAGCACGGGCGGTGTGATCGTCATCGCCTCGGCGGCGGTGGAGGCTTTCGTGCCCAAGCAGACGGGCTGGGCGCTGCGTCAGGCCGGGGCGTAATCGACGAAGAAATTCGCTGTGAGGCGGCCCGGATCGTTCGGGCCTGAGGGCGGGACGGGGCGGATGATGCCGCTATGGAGCAGGCAGGAGCGGTAGATCACCAGCCGGTTGAAGCGCGCGTCCACCGCTCCGATTTGCGTGTAGCCGGAGGTGGTGTCGTCGGCGTAGCCTTGGCTGCCGTTCAGCGCGGCAAGGTCGGCCTGACGGGCGGCGAGGTAGCGCTGTTTGTGCGCGGCGGGAACCCGTTCCAGCCCGGTGCGGTCCTGCCGGAAGAACGCGGTGCCGCCATGGGGCGGACCGCACAGGTAATGCAGGATCGCCACGCGGTCTGCGCTGGCCACGTCGATATGGGGCACGCGTTGCAGCGGGGTCAGGGCCTCGGGGGCGCGGGTGACGCGGGAGAACGCACATTCGAAGCGGGCCAGTTTACGGCGGGCTTTGAAAATCCGGCTCTGGAGGATCGGGTCGAGGCGGCGGAGCGCGCTTTGCACATAGGCGCGGGGCAGGGCAGTGCGCGCGCCGGGATAGCCGCCGGGGGGGACTTCGGCCCAGTTCGGATCGTCGATCGCGCGATGCACCAGCGCGTCTGGGTCTTCGAGGAAATCGTCGATGATCAGGAGCGGCTCGCGCGCGGCGCCGATGGGCTGCACCGAGATCGTCAGATTTTGGTTTGCCCGGACGTCCATCATGGGCCTATCCTGCGGTTGTTTTCGGGCAAAGTCGAGGTGCAGCGTGGCCGGTCAGACAGAGCAGATGCGGGTTGTGATCGTCGGCGGGGGCACCGGCGGGTGGATGAGCGCGGCCTCGCTGGCGAAGTATCTCGGGAGCCGGGTGCAGATCACGCTGATCGAGTCCGAGCAGATCGGCACCATCGGGGTGGGCGAAGCTACCATCCCGCAAATCCGGCTGTTCAACAAGGGGCTCGGGATCGAGGAGCGGGACTTTCTGCGCGGGACCAAGGGGACGCTGAAGCTCGGGATTCGGTTCTCGAACTGGTACCGCAAGGGCGAGAGCTATTTTCACGGGTTTGGCGAGGTCGGGCGGACCATTGGTCTGGTGCCGTTCTATCACTACTGGCTGCGCTATCAGCGCGAAGGGGGCACGCTGCCGCTTGATGCGTTCAGCCCCTGCGTGCTCGCTGCCGAGGAAGGGCGCTACGGGCCGGGCGATGGGGTCAAGGCGGTGCGGCTGCCCGCCTCCGCCTATCACTTCGATGCGGCGCGCTATGCCGGGTTCCTGCGGGGCTATGCGGAGGCGCGGGGCGTGGTTCGGCGCGAAGGCAAGGTCAAGGGCTGGGAGCAGGATGGCGAGAGCGGGCATATCACGGAGCTGACGCTGGAGGATGGCGCGGCGCTTGAAGGTGATTTGTTCATTGATTGCAGTGGGATGCGGGGGCTGTTGATCGAGCAGGCGCTGGAAGCGGGTTGGGAGGACTGGTCGCATTGGCTTCCGTGCGACCGGGCGCTCGCGGTGCCCTCGGAGGGCAACGGTCGGCTCGACCCGTTCACGCGTGCGATTGCGCATGATGCCGGGTGGCAATGGCAAATCCCGCTTCAGCACCGGACCGGGAACGGGCATGTGTTTGCCAGTGCGTTTACCAGCGAGGAGGCGGCGTGGGAGACCCTTCGTGCGAACCTGCCGGGCAGGGTGCTGGCCGATCCCAAGCCGATCCGGTTCACGACGGGCAAGCGGGCCAAGGCATGGGTGGGCAATTGCGTGGCAATCGGACTGTCGGGCGGGTTTCTGGAGCCGCTCGAATCGACCTCTATTCACCTCATCCAGTCGGGGATCGCGCGGCTTCTGGCGCTCTTTCCGGAGCGCGATTGCGACCCGGCTCTCAGGGACGCCTACAACGCGCAGACTGATTTCGAATATGCGGCGATCCGGGATTTCCTGATCCTGCACTACCACGCGACCGCCCGGGATGACACGGAATTCTGGCGCTATTGCCGGGAGATGGCGATCCCGGACAGCCTGTCGGAGAAGCTCGATCTGTTCCGCAGCGCGGGGCGCATCGTGCGGTACAATTCCGAGCTTTTCGACGTGCCGAGCTGGCTGCAGGTCATGCTCGGGCAGGGGGTGGTGCCGGCGCGGTATCACCCGATGGTGGATGCCGCGCCGGAGGCGGATTTACAGCGTTACATCGACATGAATGCACAAGAGACCCGCGCGCAGGTGGATGGGCTGGGCGACCATGCGGGATTTGTGGCGCGCATGGTCCGCAAGCAGCCGGTGGCCGCGGGTTAGCTGTCTGCGGTCTCGGCGGCGGCTGGTGCGGGGTCGCGCCGCGCGCCCATCTTCTCAAGCGACTCGGCGTCGACAAGCCGGGAGATCAGCGGGTGCAGATGCAACTCGCCTTCCTTGATGACCTGCCGAAAATTGGCGATGACCGTGCGCACGGTCTTGGTGTCCGGCGCGATCACGTCGAGCAGCCAGTTCTTGTCGCCGCTGGTCCAGTCCTCGGGCTTGAGGCGGACCGGGAACACGCCGTTGCGGATCTGCTCGCGGATGCGGGCGTCGACCTCTTCGGACACGCTGGCCCAGATCGCGAAACCTGCCATGTCGGGGGCGATCGGCTGATCGGATTTGCCGGGATAGGCGAAGGCCAGCCGGTCTTTCAGCATCGGGTCGAGCACCAGATGTTGCAGATCGCCCAGCATCTGCGTGCGGTAGCGCGGGACCATCATCATGGCCATGACCGCCTTGCCGAAATTCTCGCGCAAAGAGCTGCGCAACTGGCCCAGTTTCTCGGCCAGTTCCGGATCCATTTGACCGGGCGAGTCCTGTGCGGCTCCGTTTTGCTTCGGCGGATTTTTGCCTGTGTCCTGTGCTGCTTCGGTGTGGCTGTCGTCGGTCTTGGCCATGGTGTGCGGGTCCTTTCAGAAAATGTCTGGCTCTCTGGGCGTGCTGCCTGTGCCAGCGCAGCGGAAATAAGCGGTATTAATCCAATTGGTTAGGTTCGCGGCGCAAAGTAGAGCGCGGCGCCGGTGCGCTGTCAAGCCGCTGCAAGGGACCGTTTTGCGCGCGCCGGATGTCGGCGGTGACACCGGGGCCGCGCAGCCTGCTCAAATTTAAATAGACTTGATCCCATGAATTTCTTAGCGTGAGGCGCATAGAGTTGGGGCACGGCATTTTTTCCGTCTCTCCGCCCGCATCTCGGGGCGGTCGTTTGAAGTGAAGGAAGACGCGCGTCCCGCATGTTTTGGGGGGTGAGCTATTTTGCTCGAAATATATTTTCCGGCTTGGCGCCGCATGGCGCCCCTGTCGCAAAACACACGGTTAAGCCGCGCCCGCGCCGGCGTAGTCAGGCCGTGTGCCCGCTCACCTCTCGCACGAAACTGGCTGCTTTCGCATTGGAGACAGCATGGCTGATATTCCCGGTTCAAACGAGCGCGATCTTCTGGACGGCACGCCCGACGACGACATCATCGACCCCGGTCTTGGCGACGACCGCATCGACGCGGGCGCTGGCGACGACGAGATTTTCGACGAGGGCGGTGACGAAACCTACATCTATAATGTCGGCGATGGCGACGACATCATCGAGGATCTGGGCGGCTTCGATGTCATCGAGTTCGGCGAAGGGTTCACCCGTGCACAAACCCGCGTCACGCAATCGGGTACAAGCGATCTTCTGATCAGTTTCACCAATCAGGCCGGCAGCATCCTGCTGGTCGGCGCACTCACCGAGCCGTCCCGGAAGATCGAGGAGTTGCGGTTCGTCTCAGGGCCGGTGCTGACCTATCAGGAAGCGGTGGTGCTCTCGCAGGAGGGCACGGACGGGGCTGATACGATCACGGATTCCCCAAGCACCGATCTGATCGTCACCGAAGAGGGCGACGACACGGTGAGGCTCGGGTTCGGGGCCGATATCGTCTTCACGGGCAGCGGCAACGATACGATCATCTTCACCGGCGGTCCAAGTGCCGGGACGGTGATTGATGGCGGTCCGGGCGATAACGACACGGTCGAGTTGCCCCGTGGCGACGAGTTTACCATCACCCTGCCCATCGGGGACGGGCCCATCACCATCACCGGGACCGATAGCAGCGGCAATCCGGTCGATATGACGCTGATCGAGATCGAGAAGATCAAACCCGTCGACGAGGATAAGGTCAAGATCATCATCGATGAGCCGATCATCATCCCTCCCGAACTTCCGCCATTCGAGCCGCCGCAATTGCCCGATTTCGACCTTCCGGACTTCCCGGATATCGACTGGCCCGACCTGCCCGATCTGAGCACCCCTGCATTTCGCAACCCGCCCGAGCTGGATTTCGGCGAGCGAGATGACGACGACACGCTTGAGTTCGACACGGAAGAAGGCATTTTTTACCGCAACGGGCGCTGGCAGGAGGCCGACGGCGCGCGCACGTTGGCCTATCTCAACACCAACAAGGTCGGCTTCGCCCAGCCCCTTTATGTCCAGCTCGAATTCCTCGCCGAAGACGCCGCGAGAGAAGACCAACCGCTCACTTTCACCAATGTCGAAAACATCTCGCTGACCGATGACGATGACAGGTTTATGCTGGATAGCTTCGACGAGGGCTCGCATACCGGGAATGGCGAAATCCAGACGTTCGCGGGCGAAGACGTCATCTTCATTTCCAACATTCCAGACGGCGATTTGATCGTCAACGCGGGCAGCGGCGACGACATTGTGATTGTCACGGATGGCGAGGGCGTCGTTGTTGAGGGCGGGCCGGGGCGCGATCTTCTGATCAACCTCACGAAGGGCGGCGAGCTTTACGGGGAGACCCGCACGGGACAGTTCCGCGACAAGGACGGCACACAGGGCAAGGCGCAAAACGATACTTCTTCCAATCGGTCTGACCCGGACAATGCCGACAAGTTCTGGTTTGCGCCCGACACCAAGATTTTCGACCCGCAAAAGGACGACGTTCTCAGTTTCTACGGCGTGCCGCTCACGGGCGGAGATGCCGCCGCCACCAGCAATGCTTTCCTCGCGGGCGCGGCGACCGGCAGTATTGATGTTCTGGGCGCGGTCACCGGCCTCGTTGGCTTTTACAGTTTTACAATGTCGGTGGCGCTGGAAGGTGCGGTCCAGACATTCTTCGACACGTTCCTGCCAAACATTGCCTATGTGGCCCTCGGTCCGGATGAAGACCCGAACCTTTACATTTTCAACACGACGGATCTGCTGTTCAGGATCGCCACCGGCGAAAATGTGCCGACAACGGCCGAGATTGACAACAACGAAGAAGTTTTCTTCGGGGCGCAGCAAATCCAGGGATATGAATTCGACGGTGGCTTTTCCAAAGTAAACCAGATCAGCAAGCTTGCTGACTTCGCAGGCGAGTTTGCTGGATTTGAGTCGTGGGACAAGAGCGAAGCGGACGATACTGCCGACTTCGGGATGCTTTGGAGCTTTCCGTCGGCGATTTCGATCGTGATGACTGTTGTCGGTCTGCTACCGCCTCTTCCCGGGATAGGTCCGGCCTTAAAAGCCTACGAATACCTTGGGATCGCCAATGGCGCCGCGTGGCTCGCGGGCTCGGCAATCCGTTTGGCCAAGGCGAACCGGTGGGCGGACGGGGACGATCCGCTGATCATCGACCTTGACGGGGACGGGATCGAGACCGTGTCGCGCAACGATGCACGCGTGTTCTTCGACTTCGATCTGGACCTCTTTGCCGAGATCGGCGGCTGGCTCGACAGCGATGACGGATTCCTCGTGCGCGATCTCAACGACAATGACCGCATCGACAACGGCTCGGAGATGTTCGGCTCCAATACCGGGCGGGGCTTTCAGGATCTGGCGCCGCTCGACACCGCAGCCGAAGGTGGCAACGAGGACGGCAAGATCACCGCTGCCGATCTTCTGTGGTCCGAGCTGAAGGTCTGGCGCGATTTCGATCAGGACGGGTTCACCGATGCAGGCGAGCTTTTCACGCTCGACGAGGTCGGGATCGTCTCCATTGATCTCGCCAGCAGCCCGTTCGAGCTGACCACGCCGCAAGGCAACGAGCTTCTGAGCGTCTCCGAAGTTCTGTTCGCCGACGGGAGGTCCTCGGAAATCTACGAGTCGATCTTCGATCAGCTTCAGGCGATTACGCGCTATGCGGGCGAGTCGGGACGGGCGCCATGGCAGCAGGGGCTGAAGGTCGACAGCAAGGGCTATGGCTCGATCACCGATCTCAGCGTGGCGATGGCCAACGACATGGAGCTTGCGCAGATCGTCGCTGATGCCGGTGCGTCGATGACCGATCCCGACACGCTGATCTTGCGTGAGCAGGTCGGTCCGATCCTGTCTTATTGGGGCCAGACGCTGGAACTGACGCGCGAGTTGACGCCGGTGCTGCTGGAAACCGATGTGGATGGCGCGGTGAGCCTCGTGGATCGCGGGATCTATGTCGAGGACGATCAGGGCGGGTACTGGACGCTGGCGAGCGGTGCGCCGATCACCGATAGCGGCGGCGCGCCCATCGACCGCCCGACGATTTCCGATCTGCTGGCGCAAAGCACGGCGGCCGGGCAGGGCTGGCAGATGGAGCAGACATGGTCGCCCGCGACCCGCTCCGAGCCCGTGCAGTTCCGCGAGGAGGCGCCCTATCTGGCGCGGCTCGTCGAGGGCCGGATGGTCGTCGACGATTTCGGCATCCAGAACGTGGATGGCTCGTGGCGGCTGCATTCGGGCCGCGAGATCGTCGACGCCACAGGCGCGGTGATCGCCAGCCCGACGCGCGACGATATCCTCGCGCAGTCCCGCCAGACCGGGCAGGAATGGCGCACGGAATCTATCGACTACAACCCCTATGCAGGGATCGAAGTCGAGCATATCGGTGTGCGCGTCAATGACGGGATCGTGGTGGATTACACGGTCGAAGTCACCGATCAGGACGGCACCTTCTATGTCTGGGCACGCAATCTCGACCGGGCGCTGGAGCTTCAGTTCAAGACCGGCGACAGCCGCGAGTTCGCGCTGCGCAATTTTGCGGTGGATTTCGACACGCTGGACGAGGTCAATTCCTCCGATGACAGCACCTACCGGGTCGAGCTGCTCACGCCCGGCCAGTTCCACTTCGCCACCTCGCTCGCAGGCGTCGATTTCCAGGAGGAGATGCTGTCGGCGACGCTCGACAACGACACCGGGCTGATCGACTATAAGACCACGCCTGACGGCGATTACACGCTGTCACAGGTCGACTACGAGTCGGTGATCACGCCGCTGATCGACCTCGTCGAGATCGCGTTCCAGCAATATGTGCTGATCAGCCGCCGCCTTGCGGTGCGTGTTGCGCTCCAAGACGGGCTGAGTGATTTTGCGCAGGGCATCGAATACGACCCTGAGGCCGATTTCTACCGCCCGACCACCGACCGCGAGCTTGCGCCGATGTTCGAGGCGATTTTCGCGGGCGCGCCGGGCAGCAACGCGGATGATGCGGTCTATGACTACCTGCAGACATGGGGCTTCTTCCTGCGTCTGCTCTATCCCGATTACGAGCCCAACGATGGCGAGTATTTCTTCGAGGGCTCCGTGGAAGTCGATCAGGCGTCGATCTTCGCGAATGTGGTCACGGCCTACGAAAACCACCCCATCGACCTCGATATCTTTGCCGCCGCCAATGCGATGTTGGTCGATGAGACCCGGATCATCACCCATGAGGCGAGTGACAAAGAGGTTGTGAGCCGGGAAGGGGTGAATTTCTTCTATCTCACCGAAGGCAACCAGAACGTGGTCGGCAGCTATAGCGCCGATGCCGAGCTATTCGACGACAGCCAGCAGATCGACGTCTATGTGGTGGGCCGGAATTCCGGCGACGATATCATCCTCGACCGCGATCTGGGCGATGATGACCAACTCCGCTTCGCGCATCTGCGCTCAGATGAAGTCAAGGCGGTGCGGGACGGCGAAGACCTGATCCTGTTCTACAATGATGGTGCAAACTTCGTCCGCCTCACGGACCAGTTCCTCGGCGAGCGCAACACGCTCTTGGGGAATGGCGAGCGCACGCAGACCGGCGTGGACACGATTGTCTTCGCCGATGGCAAGGTCTGGGACCGGAGTCGGATGGCCTTCGAGGTGGTCGATTTCGAGCGCGCGGCGCAGGATGAGGCCGACGCCTATTACGGTTCGGGCTCGGGCGATGTGCTCTTCGGAGGGCTCGGCAACGACTACATGAGCGGCGGCGCGGGCGGCGACACGTATATCATCGAGCGCGGCGACGGTCAGGACGTGATCGACGATCTGGGCAATTTCTCCTTTGGGCCGGTGCAGGCCGGGCTCGATTTTCTGATGTTCCGCGGCGAGATCTACAAGGATTCCCTGCGCTTCACCCGTGACGGCGAAAGCGATGACCTGCTGATCACCCTGCTTGATGAGAACGGCGTGGAGACCGGCCAAACCGTCACGCTTGTTGGGCAATTCGGCGGCGTTCGGCTCAATCTCGGCGCGTTCGAAGAGGCGATCGGCTCCGATGACGGGCTCGATTTTGTCGCGCCGAACTTGATCGAGAAGATCATTTTTGAACAAGACGGTGTCGTAGAATTCAACGAGATCATTGACGAGGTGATCGCCAATGCCAAGACCGATGGTGACGATGCGATCTATGGTCTGCTCAACGACAACACGCTCGATGGCGGTGCCGGCGATGACTTCCTGAGCGGGAAGGCCGGGTTTGACACCTACATTTTCGGACGCGGTTACGGCCGCGACGTGATCCTCGACGATGATTTCGCTTCGGCCCTCTTCGACCCCAAGAAAGACCTTCTGCGCTTCACCGATGATCTGCGCTGGACCGACTTCACGTTCCTGCGTGATGGGGCCGGCGATACGCTCACGATGCAGGTCACCGGCACCGATGACGAAGTAATCCTGACAGACTTCGTCGAATACATCTTCCTCGTGAATTATGTGAATCTGATTGAGGATATCGAGTTCGGCGACGGGACCGTCTGGAACTATCTCAAGCTCCTTCAGCATTATGTGGACATCGCCAAGACCGATGGCGATGACGTCATCTACGGCTTTGAGACCATTGCCGACCGGCTCGACGGCGGGGCCGGTAATGACCGGCTCGAAGGGCAAAGCAACAGCGACACCTATGTGTTCGGGATTGGCTACGACACCGACACGATCCGCGACGAGTCCGGGAACATCTGGTTCGGGGCAGGGATTGACACGGTCGAGTTCACTGGGCTCGACGCGTCCGACGTGGAGTTCTCTCGGACAGCGCTCGATCTGATCATCTCGATCAGGGGCACGGACGACACTCTGATCCTTGAAAACCAATATGTCCGCGCGGCCCAGCAGAGCTTCGCGATCGAGTTCTTCCAATTCGATGACCGGGTGCTGGAATTCACCGATTTCAATCCCGAAGACATCGACCTCGTCGGCACGGACGCTGCAGAGACGATCACCGGCTCGAATTTCGCCGAGACCTTCGACAGCCGCGCCGGCGACGACCTGATGATCGGCGGCGATGGCGGGGATATCTACCTCTTCGATGCCGGCTATGGGCAGGACATCATCACCGACACGCGGGTGCGCGCATCCTGGAACGACCGGCAGGGCATTGTCGTACCCGTGGACGATATCGTCCGGTTCGGCGACGACATCACGCAAGCCAACGTCGTCTTCACCAAGGATGGCGATGATCTGGTCATCTCGATCACCGACCGCAGCGACACGCTGCGCATCCGCAACCAGTTCCTTGATATCGATAACGGTGTGGAGCGCTTCGAATTCGTCGATGGCACCTTCCTGCTGATCTCCGATGTGGAAGAACAGCTCAACATCGAAGGCGGCAACCGGGGCGACAACATCATCGAGGGCAATCCGGACACGCCCAACACGCTGGATGGGCGGCAGGGCGATGACACGCTGATTGGCGGGACGGCCGCCGACACCTATGCCTTTGGCGCGGATTACGATTTCGACCGGATTATCGAGCAACCCGACGCGGAGGGCGTGATCGACCGGGTGCAATTCGGGGCCTCGGTCACGCCCGATGCGTTGCGGGTGTCGCGGGACGGCGACGATCTGATCATTGATCTGGGCAATGGCGCGGATGTGCTGACCATCGTCGGCGGTCTGGCGAACACACGCGTCGAGGAATTCCGCTTTGGCGATGGGACGGTGCTCACTCTCGATGAGATCATCGACACGATGCTCACCGGGACCGATGCCGATGAGGCGCTGACCGGGCTCGACAACCGCGACGATACGCTTTCGGGAGGCGCGGGCAGCGATGCGCTCGACGGCGGCGCGGGGGATGACACGTATCTGTTCGGCTATGGCGACGAGAATGACAGCATCACCGACAGCGCAGGCATCGACCGGCTGGTCTTCGGCACCGGCACCGCACAGGACACCGTCAGCTTCGAGGAGATCGACGGCACGCTGCTGATCCGGCTTGCGGGCAGCGATGAGCGTGTCGCGGTCATTGGTGGCTATTCGGACAATGTGGTCGAGGTTTTCGAATTCGCCGACGGGACAGAGCTCAGCATCGAAGAGGTTCGGCTGCAGATCTACCAGAGCCAGACGACCAATTCGCAGGATGTGCTCGACACCGGCCTGTTCGAGGCCTCACTGTCGCTCGGGGCTGGTGAAGGGCACGATCTGATCATTCTGGCCGAGGGCCGCGAGGTCGTGTTCCGCACCGATGATGGCATCGACCGCTTCGAGATGGCGGATGGGGCGGTGAATGCCAAGATCATCGTGCCGGATTTCGGGTCCACTCTCGCGGAGGTGCGCCGCGCGGATGGCAGCAGCGACGATCTCATTGTCAGCTTCCCAAGCACCGGGGACCAGATCGTGCTGGCCGGGGCGCTCGGCGCGCGTCCGGTTCCGCTGATCGAGTTTGGCAACGGCGTGACATGGGACGCAAACGATCTGGCCACACGGGCGATTGCTGCGCAGAACAATGATGGCAACAACACCGTGCGGGGCAGCGACCGAGACGACGTGATCGGCGCCGGGCCGGGCGATGACCGCCTTGTGGGGGGGCGTGGCGACGACCTCTACGAATACACGCGCGGCGACGGTCAGGATGTGATCGAAGACGTGCAGGGCTTCGACACGCTCAGCCTGATCGGCTACCGCCCCGACGAGGTGCGCGTGGAACGCTTCTCCGAGGAGCGCAACGACCTCATCCTGACTTTTGAGAACGAAGACGACATCGTGATCATCCGGAACGCGGTGATCGACCAGCTCACCTTCAGCGACGGCACCGTCTGGACCCGCGACACGCTGCTCGACATTGCCACGGCGATCGGCTCGGACACCGACGATCTGCTCATCGGCACCGCCGGCGACGAAAACTATCGTGGCGGCTTCGGCAACGATCTGGTGATCGACGGGCGCGGCAGCGACGTCTACAACTTCGAACGCGGTGACGGGCAGGACCGGATCACGACCTTCGCCGCCGCCGACGGGTTCGGCACCATTGAGTTTGGCAGCACCATCGCGCTGGAGGATGTGAGCGCGAAGCGCGATGCGGAAGGCAACATTATCCTGCTCATCGCGGGCGGCGACGACCGTTTGACGCTCATCGACCCGGTCGGCGATCCCGACGCGATCATCGGCACGCTTGCCTTCAGTGATGGACGCACATTGGCGCTGTCCGCGTTGGCGCGGGCGATCCCGGCCACCGAGGACGACGACCATATCATCGTTGCCTCGGGTCCTGTTGCAAGCCCGGCCGATCTGTTCGGGCGCGGCGGCAACGACTGGATCGAGAGCGGGCGCGGGAGCGACATTCTGCAAGGCGATCTCGGCAATGATCTGCTGCAGGGCCATAGCGGCAGCGACACTTATGTGTTTGCGCGCGGTGATGGGCAGGACGTGATCGAGGACATCGAAGAGGTCTCGGCGACGGCCATCGACACGATCCGCTTCGAGGCGGGGATTGCCCCCGGCGAGATCGAGTTTCTCTCCGTCGGGCCCACAGATCTTGTCCTCGGGATCACAGGCACACAGGACCGGCTGACGATCCGCAACATGTTCGCGTCCGTGGGCGAGGACGGGCGCATCGAGCGGATCGAGTTCGCCACAGGTGAGACATGGGATCTGGCGGAGATCGTGGCCCGGGCCGGTGTGGGGACGGCGAGCGATGACGATATTGATCTGGGCCGTGGCAGCGCGCTCGATGCCACGCTTGCGGGCGGGTCAGGCAATGACAGGCTTGCCGGTGGGCGCGGGGATACGACCTACCTGTTCAACCCAGGCGACGGGCGTGACATCGTTGATGAGGTCGATAACTTCAGCGCTTCGGTCGACCGGGTGGTCTTTGGGACGGGCTTCTCGGCGGATGATCTGGTCGCGGTGCAAACAGGCGGCGATCTGTTGCTGCGCTTTGTCGGCGCGGCAGATGAATTGCTGGTGCGGGGCCAGTTTTCACTGGTCCAAACGCCGATTGAAACCTTCGAGTTCGACGATGGACGGGTGCTCGATGCGGCGGCGATCACGGCCGCGCTGGTCGATGAAGACGCGGCGCAACGGCTGCTGAGCCCAAGCGTGCCCAATGCCGACCCGTTCACCGACCCGCTGTTCGGTCTGGGCGGTGATCTTGGCGACGGCGGCGATGACAGCGGTACGGGCACGAGCACGCCGCAACTGCCGCGCACGCTCACCGCCACCGATGGTGTGGCGGAGGTGTTCGACTTCTTTGTGCCAGCCGTCGATGACGCCGCGCCGCTCACGACGATCGTGAGTTTCGAAACCGGCGATCTGGGCGACAAGCTTGATATCCGTTTGGCGGATGGGCTGACCGGCACCGTTGTGGCGCAGCAGGAAGGCGCTGATACCTACGTCTACTTTGCCGATGAGGGCGTCTACAGCACGGCGGATGCGCGGCTGTTGATCCGGCTCGAAGGCGTCGCGGTAGGCGATCTGACCTCCGGCAATTTCAACGGCTCGCCTTTCGAGACCACTGAGCCGCAGACCATCGACGGGGATGGCGATCCCAACACGCTCACCGGTGGCTGGGGTGACGACACGCTCAGCGGCGGAAACGCGGATGACATCCTGAACGGGGCTGAGGGCAATGACCGGCTGATCGGCGGCAATCAAAACGACACATATCAATTCAACATCGGCTTTGGCCGCGATGTGGTGGCCGACGATGGCTTTGCGAGCAGCTCCGGGGCGGACAAGATTTCGTTCGGGTCGGGTCTCAGTCTCGACGATCTGATAGTGCTCGCCGAGGGCGACGACTTGATCCTGTCCTTTGCGGGGTCGCGCGACCAGGTGACACTTGAAGACACACTCACCAACGGCCGCTACCGGATCGAAACGGTGGAATTCGCCGATGGGCGCACGCTGAACCACGCCGATCTCTTCGCGCGGGCCTTTGCCGCAAGCGATGCAGACGACACCTTCCTGGGCGGGTATGACGCCGAGACCTTTGATGGCTTGGGCGGCAACGATGAGATCCGGGCGGGCGACGCCGAGGACACGCTCATCGGCGGAACTGGGAACGACTTCCTGCAAGGCGGCAACCAGAGCGATACCTATCTCTTTGAGGCTGGGTTCGGGCAGGACATCGTGTCGGACGACGGCTGGTCGAACCAGTCCACTGCGGATGTGATCCGGTTCGGGCCGGGTATCGCGCTCGAAGATGTGCAGGCGCGGGTCGATGGTGTCGATCTGGTGCTGACGATTGTGGGCACCGAGGACCGCATTCGCATCGAGAACACGCTCACCAACGACGATTTCAAGATCGAGACCGTCGAATTTGACGATGGCCGCGCGCTGACCTATGAGCAACTGCTCGAACAGGCGTTCGCGCCGACAGATGACGACCAGACGATAACGTCCTTTTACGGCAGCCAGATCGTCGATGGCGGGGCGGGCAATGATACCATCTCGACCGGAAATGAGGACGACACGCTGACCGGCGGGACCGGCAATGACTTCCTGCGCGGCAGCAACCAGAACGATACCTACCTGTTCGAAGCCGGGTTCGGGCAGGACATCGTGTCGGACGACGGCTGGTCGAACCAGTCCTTCGCTGATGTGATCCGGTTCGGGACGGGCATCGCACTCGAAGACGTCTCCGCGCGATTTGACGGCAATGATCTGGTGCTCAGCTTCGCGGGAAGCGACGACAGCATCCGGATCGAGCGCACGCTGAACGAGGCCGATTTCCAGATCGAAACGCTGGAATTCGACGATGGCCGGACGCTGACCTATGACCAACTCTTCGCCCTTGCCTACGCGCCGACCGACGCAGACCAGACCATCACGTCCTTCTATGACAGCCAAACCGTCGATGGCGGGGCGGGCAATGACACGATCTCCACCGGTAGTGAGGCCGATACGCTGACCGGCGGGAGCGGCAATGACTTCCTGCGCGGTGGAAATCAGAGCGACATTTATAATTTCGATGTGGGGTTCGGGCAGGATATCGTCTCGGATAATGGCTGGTCGAACCAGTCCTCAGAGGATGTGATCCGGTTCGGGCCGGGCTTGGAGCTGGCCGAGTTGCAGGTGCGCGCCTTCGAGGACGATCTGATCCTCTCCTTTACCGGGCGCGAGGACCGCATCGTCATTCAGAACGCGCTCTCGAATGCCGATTACATCATTGACAGCGTGGAATTCGACGACGGGCAAATCCTGACCCATGCTGATTTGCTCGCGCGGGCTTACACCGGAACGGACGCAGATCAGGTGCTCCCTGGTACGATTGGCGCGGACACGATCGATGCTGGCGGCGGGGACGATGTGGTCACTGGCGGCAACGCGGGCGACACGCTCTCGGGCGGCGACGGCTTCGACCGGCTCGAAGGCAATCGCGGCGATGACAATCTTGACGGCGGCGCAGGCAACGACGTTCTGCTCGGCGGCGACGAGGCCGACACACTCACCGGCGGGACCGGGGACGATCTGCTGATCGGCGGACAGGACGACGATGTCTACGTTTTTGGCGCGGGCTTCGGGCGCGATATCATCGACGAGGACAGCGGCTGGGCCAACAGCTCCGGTGCCGACCGGATCGAGTTCGCTGGCGCCTCCACCGAATTCGAGATTTTCGTCGATGGGGACGATCTGATCCTGTCCGTGATCGGCACGCCCGACGAGGTACGTCTTGTCGGCACCATTGCGGGCGGCAACAAACGGGTGGAGTCCGTCCTGTTCAATGGGGATGGCGTCACGCTTGTCCACGACGATCTGATTGCCGCCGCCACGCCATGGCCGGGCCGTTCGGGCATCGAAACAGCCGGCGATCCGGCGGCCAATCTGCTGGAAGGCGGCGCAGGCGATGACACGCTGACCGGACTTGTCTCCGCGAGCACGATGCAGGGCAACGGCGGCAATGACACGCTCAATGGCGGCGCGGCTGGCGAGGTGCTCGACGGCGGGACCGGCAACGACCAGCTCGCGGGCGGCGATGGCAGCGACACCTATCTCTTCTCCGCGGGCTTCGGGCAGGACGTGATCGACGATGGCGGCGACAATGGCGGGACCAATGTCGATACGGTTGTCTTCGATGCCACAATCGCCCCGGACGATGTCACGGTCGAGCGCACGGCCGATACGGGCGGCGATCTGGTGTTGCTCTTTGCGGGCAGTTCGGACCGTCTGACCATCGTGGACGGTGCGGATCCGGCGGCGTCGTTTGGCGGGATCGATGAAGTTCGTTTTGACGATGGCACGGTCTGGAGCCAAGCTGATCTGATCGCGCGCGCGGGGCCGCTCAACCCGGGCGGTCAAGTTATTGAGGCGATCACCCTGGCCGTGGATGACACGCTGACCGGAACCGATGGCGCGGATCGCCTGAACGGAATCGATGGCAACGACACGCTGATCGGCAATGGCGGCAATGACTTCCTCGACGGCGGGGCTGGCGATGACAACTTCACCGGCGGGCCGGGCAATGATGTCATGGTTGACTTCGAAGGCACGAACACGTTCCGCTTCAGCGCGGGGTTCGGGCAGGACGAGCTGTCGACGGTGCTTTTCGGCCCGATTGATGGCGGGGGCTTTGAAGAAACGCCCCTCGAAGTGGAAGCCACCGAAGAGCTGACCTTCCCGGTTTTCACAATTGTGGAGTTTGACGCCACGATAGATCCGGCTGATCTGATCGTTTGGGACGTGTTTGAGTTCGACCAGGTCTGGCTGACCTTCGCAGGCACGCAGGACATCCTCAAACTGGACAAGCCGTTCGTGGATATCGAGGTCGGGTTCCAGACCAATGATCCGGTAGACACGGTGAATTTCCTTGCGGACGGCTCATCCTTCGGCTTCGCAGATCTGCTCGCACAGGCGGTTCCGCTTCCGGAGAACAGTGAAAGTGGCGATCTGACCGACAACACCTTCACCGGCAGTGATGCCTTTGACGATTTTGACGGCGTGGCGGGAACGAATACCTACCTTGGCGGAGGCGGCAACGATTACATCCTTGGCGGCACCGGTTTTGACGACATCACCGGCGGGCCGGGCGACGACTATCTCGAAGACTACGAAGGCGGTGCCGTCTACCGCTACTCCGCTGGTTTCGGGCAGGATGAGATCTTCAATATCCTCGACCCGAACGCGGTCTCTGCCATCGTCTTTGACGGCACGATTGCCCCGGCGGATGTGCGTGTCGAACAGGAGGATCCGTTCGGGGACTATTTCCTGAGGATCGCGGGGACAGAAGACGTCATTCGCTTCTTTGCCTTTGACGACGGAGAAGGCGGCGAATCCTACGGGATTGACGAGGTGCGCTTTGCCGACAATACGGTCTGGACATCTGCCGATCTCGCGGCGCGGTCCGTTATTGTCCCGGTCACCCGCCAGGACGGGGATAATGTCCCTGTGCCGGAAGGTGGCGCGTCGGACGACACGATCACCGGGAATTCCGCCAGCAACACGCTGGTCGGCAATGACGGAAACGACACGCTTGACGGACAAAGCGGCGCCGACACCCTGATCGGCGGGAGCGGCGACGACCGGCTCACCGGCGGCTTTGGCGATGACACTTATCAGTTTTCGCTCGGCTTCGGGCAGGACCTCATCACCAATGGCGGCTGGAGTTCGGGCGACGACGCGATTGTCTTCGATGACACAATCGCTCCCGGTGACGTGGTCGTGGAGCTAGACCCGAGCGGGGAGAGCGGCGATATCGTGCTGCGGATCGCCGGGAGCGAAGACCGCATTATCATCGAGGGCCTCGAGTACGACTCGCATGTGGAATTCGTTATCTTCTCCGATGGCACGGTCTGGACTTACAGCGACATTCTTGACCGCGCGGGGCTGCCTGACGGGCAAGAGGTCACCAATTCCTTCACCGACGACACGATCCTTGGAACCGCGCAGGGCGACCTGCTCGACGGTCTGGGCGGCGATGACGACATTCAGGGGCTTGGCGGCAACGACACGCTGATCGGCGGTCTCGGCAATGACCGGCTTGCGGGCGGCGCGGGTGACGATGCGCTCAGCGATCCGGCAGGAGACGAAACCTATGTGTTCAACCTCGGTGACGGGTTCGATACGATCACCGACACCGATGGTGCCGACAGGCTCGAATTCGGCCCCGGGATCGCGCCGGGCGATGTAACCGTCGCCGGACGCGACGGGAGCGACCTCGTGCTGCGCCTTGCAGGCGATGACAGGATCGAGATCCTCGGTGCGCTTGGCGATGCGGCGCAGGCCATCGAGGAGGTCGTCTTCGCAGATGGCACGATCTGGACCCGCGCGGACCTGATCGCCCGCGCCACGGCTGGCACCGATGCGGCGCAAACGCTGACAGGGTCTGAGCTTGGCGATGTGATCGACGGGCAGGGCGGTGATGACAGCATCGCAGGAGCTCTGGGCGACGACACGCTGACCGGCGGAGCCGGGTCCGACACGCTTGAGGGCGGCGAGGGGTCCGACACGCTGGAGGGAGGCGCCGGGCTTGATCTGCTGCTCGGCGGGGCCGGTGATGACACCTATCTCTACGGCCCGGCCAGCGGTCAGGACGAGATTTCAGAGACCTCCGGCCTTGATGCAGTGGCGATGGACGCGGCCTTCAGCCCGGCTGATTTCACCGTTCTCTATGGCGGTTCGGATGATCTCATCCTGCGCGTCACCGGCACCGATGCGCGGCTGACGATCAAGGGCGCTGTCAGTGACGCCGATGCGGTGGTCGAGGAAGTGCGCTTTGATGACGGCACAGTCTGGACCCACCAGATGCTTCTGGCGATGGCCGATGCCAATCTGGGTCCGGATGACGTTGTCACCGGCACGGCGGGCATCGACGCCATCTCCACCGATCTGGGGGATGATCAGATCGACGCGCTTGAGGGCGACGATACGGTCGACGCGGGCGCGGGCGATGACACCGTTGAAGGCGGCGCGGGCAATGACCAGATCACCGCCGGGACCGGGAATGACAGCCTGACCGACAGCGCTGGTGATGACACCTATTTCTTCGCCCTCGGCGATGGTCAGGACACGATCAGCGACCTGCAAGGCATCGACGCCATCGTGCTCGGCGCCGGGATTGTGCCGGGTGATGTTCGCGTTGTGCAGGACGGCCCGGACGATCTGGTGCTCCGTTTTGCGGGCAGTGAAGATCGCATCCGTCTCGAAGGGTCTCTGAGCGATCCGGCCAAGGCCATCGAGGAGGTGCGCTTCGACGAAGGCACGATCTGGACCTTCGCGGACATGCTCGCCGCCTCACAGCAAAGCAGTGCAGGCCGCGATGTTCTCTTCGGGACGGGGATCGATGACACGCTCGCGGGCGGTGCGGGTGATGACCAGTTGTCGGGCCTTGATGGCAACGACACGCTGTCTGGCGAGACGGGCGCGGACCTTCTGCTGGGCGGCGCGGGCGATGACACGCTCTCCGGAGGCACCGGGCCTGATGTGCTGCAGGGCGGTGCGGGCGACGACACCTATCTCTACGCACTGGGCGACGGCCAGACCGAGATCGACGACAGCGACGGGATCGACCGTCTGGAGTTCGGCGCCGGATTGGCGCTTTCCGATCTGAGCGTTGCAAAAACCGCTGATGGTCTGGAGTTGCGTTTCGGCTCAACAGAAGATCGCATCACGATCCGGAACGTGCTGGACGGAACCGGCACCATCGAAACCGTGGCCTTTGCCGATGGCACCACGCTGAGCGCGGCGGAGCTGCTTGCGCTCTCGACGCTCGGCACACCGGGTGCTGATAGCTATGTCGGCACAGATGGCGACGACCAGATGTTCGGACAGGCGGGCGATGATGCGCTTGAAGGTCTGGCAGGCGACGACACGCTGGAGGGCGGCGCCGATAACGACAGCCTCGACGGCGGGGCTGGGGCCGACACGCTCACCGGCGGACCCGGGGACGATGCCCTGAGCGGCGGCGAGGAGGGCGACACCTATATATTCGCGGCGGGCGATGGGATCGACGAGATCGACGACCAAGGCACCACGGGCACCGATACGCTGCGGATCGAAGGCTATGCGCTCAGCGAAATCCGGTTCAGCAAGACCGGGGCGGATGGGGTCGACCTGACGGTCCGCTTTGCGAGCAGCGACGACCGGATCGTGGTCACGGGCATGTTCGGGGCCGGTGAGGAAGGCCGGATCGAGCAGATCGAAATCGCACAGACCGGGGAGCTTCTCGGCTACAGCGATGTAGAGGCCCGCGTGCAGCCTGATATCGGGCTCAGCGGCGAGGTCTTCTACGGCGACGATGGCGACAATATCCTGACCGGCACCGATCTTGACGACTATCTCGAAGGTGGTGACGGGGCTGACACGATGACCGGTGGGCTCGGCGACGATATCTTCAACGATATCGCGGCAGACGCGTTCACCGACACGATGACCGGCGGGGGCGGGCGTGACACCTATCGCTTCCTCCCCAGCTTTGCGGCCGATCCGTCCATTGCTTTGGATGTGATCACCGATTTCACCCCCGCCGACGCGGGCGACATTATCCGGCTGTCCGATTCCGTGCCGAACCCCTTCGCGGCGGGTAGTCTGCGCTTGACGCAGGACGGTGCCGACACGTTGGTGGAGTTGCTGGGCAGTGACGGGACGCCGCAGCCGCTTCTACGCCTTGAGGGCGTGACCGCGACTGAGCTGACAGCGGCTAATTTCGGCGGCGTAGCGATAGAGCCGCCCACCGACAGTGCGATCCGGGGCGACGAGGATGCAAACGCGCTGAGCGGCACCCCGCTTGACGACGAGATGTACGGCAATGGTGGGGCCGACACGCTGGTCGGGCTGGCAGGCAATGACCGGCTCGCCGGTGGCGCGGATGGCGACGCGATCGAAGGCGGGTTTGGGGATGACCTGATCGCGGGTGAGGCGGGCAACGACACGCTCTTGGGCGGTGCGGGCAACGATATCCTCTCCGGCGGCGCCGGTGACGATACCTTGCGCGGCGGTGACGATCTCGCGGAATTCAGCGGCGATAACATCTTCGATGGCGGGATTGGCGACGACAGGCTGATCGGCGGGGAGGAGAACGACACGTTCCTTTTCGGCGCCAATACGGGCGAAGACCTGCTCAGCGACACCGGCGGGATCGACAAGATCGTGTTCGATGACACCGTTGCGGCGGCGGATGTGCAGGTGGTGCGGTTCGGCACCGATCTGGAGTTGCGCGTCACCGGGGGCGACACGCGGGTGCGGATCGAAGGCGCACTTGCCGAGCCGGTCTCCACGGATATCGAAACCGTCGAATTCGACGATGGGACGATCTGGCAACGGGCCGACCTGCTGGCGCGGGCGATGCTGCCCACCGAGGGCGATGACGACCTGCTGATCCTGACGGGCACGGAGCTGAATGGGCTTGGTGGCAATGACGTGCTGACCGGCACAGAGGCTGCGGAGATCTTCTCGGGCGATGCGGGCGATGACATTCTGCGCGGCGAAGGTGGGGATGATATTTACCGCTTTGGCCTCGGGGATGGGCAGGACCGGATCGAGGATGGCGACGGCGCGAACGTCCTGGAGTTGGGCGTTGGCATTGCGCCGGCCGATCTGCGCGTTGTGCCGGGGCTTCAGACCATTGTGCTCGAAGTGATCGGCACCGGCGACCGCATCGATCTCGGCCATCCGCCCGATCCGGGCATGGCCCTGCGCGAAGTGCGTTTCGACACCGGCGAGGTCTGGACCGCGCAGATGCTCGTGGACATGGCGCTTGCTGCGACGGCGGGCGATGATGTGATCCATGGCTCCGAGGCGGCGGAGACGCTGACCGGCGATGCGGGCGACGACCGGCTGGTGGCGCTTGGCGGTGACGACGATCTGACGGGCGGGACGGGTGTGGACCTGCTCGAAGGCGGGCTCGGGGACGATACCTACCGCTTCGCGATTGGCGACGATCAGGATCGGATCGTCGATGGGGGCGGCGACAGCGATGTGCTGGTGCTCGGGCCGGGGATCACGGCAGACGATATCCGCGTAGCGCAAAGCAGCGATGGCAGCGCGATGGTTCTGGCCTTCGGCACCGAGGGCGACCGTATCCGCATCGACAACGCGCTTGGCGCGGGACGCATCGAGACTGTGCGGCTGGACGATGGCACGGAGCTATCCGTGGCCGATCTGCTGACCCGCGTTCCAACGGCGCTGGAGGATTTCATTTTCGGCGATGAGACTGCCAATGATCTCGGCGGCGGGCTTGGCGACGACCGGTTGGTGTTGGGCGATGGCGACGACACCTATCGCTTCGCTGCGGGCGACGGGCGCGATATCCTGCGCGACGGGTCAACCTCCGCAGCCGACCGTCTGGTGATCACCGGCTATGGCGTGGATGATCTGCGTCTCACCCAGCTTGGCACCGCGTCCACCGATCTGGTGATCCAGTTCGCAGGCAGCGACGATCAGATCATCATCGCCGATGGGCTGAACACCAACGGGCGCGGGATCGAGCAGATCGTCTTGGAAGATGACGGCGTCACATTGGGCATTTCCGATCTGGCCGCGCGTGTGGTGGCGGAACAGGCGACCGATGGCGACGATGTGATCTTCGGCAGCGAATTTGCAGATGCGCTGGCGGGCGGGTCCGGAAATGACCTGATCGTCGGCGGCGCGGGCGATGATGTCTATAGCTTTGCGCAAGGCGATGGCGACGACCGGATCGATGCACGCGGAGGCGGCACCAACGAGGTGGTGCTCAGCGACTACCTGCCCGGCGACATTCGCGAGATTGCCCGTGGCGGGCCGCAAAGCGACGATCTGGTGATTGCCTTTACGACGCTTGGCGACCGGCTGGTTCTGATTGGCGCGCTCGGGGACAGCAATGCGCCCGGCAACAGCCTGACCCTGCGCTTTGCCGATGGCACCATCTGGGGCCGCGACGAGATGCGCGCGGCGGCCATCGAGGGCGTGCAGACCGGCCTCGATGATAATCTCTTCGGCTTCTCCGGCGATGATCTGTTCGATCTGACGGATGGCAATGATTTCGCATCCGGGGCGGCTGGCTCAGATACCTATCGGTTCGACCTGGGCGACGGTCACAACCGGATCGAGGACACCGGCACTGACGCGGATGACACCGACACGGTCGAGTTGGTGAGTTTCGCGTCGACCGACGCGACCGTGAGCCGCCTGTTCCGCGGCTCGGACACGGTTCTGATCGAGTTTGCTGGCAATGACAGCGACAGCCTGATGATCATCGACGCGCTCGCCGATGATGCGCAATCTGTGGAAAGCTACGTCTTCTCGGATGGCGTCACCTGGACCCGTGCCACTCTCGACATGCTGCTGGACAACAAAGCGCCTGTGGCAAATGACGATGGGTTCTTCGCGGTCACGACCGGGGAGACGTT
Source organism: uncultured Aliishimia sp. (assembly GCA_965656085.1). Classification (GTDB taxonomy): domain Bacteria; phylum Pseudomonadota; class Alphaproteobacteria; order Rhodobacterales; family Rhodobacteraceae; genus Aliishimia. The sequence goes on from CBFHJA010000014.1 coordinate 59,416, forward strand.
GGTGATTTCGCTCGGCGATGTTCTGGGCAATGATTTCGACGCAGACGACGATCCGCTGCGCATCGTGGGGCTGGACGCGGCACCGGATGGGGTGGCAAGCCTCAACCCGGATGGCGATGTGGTCTACACCGCCAATACGGGCTTCACAGGCACCACGACGATCACCTACCGCATCACGGATGACCGCAACGGCTTTGGCGAGGCGGTGATCAACGTCAACGTGCGCCCGGTCGCCGAGGCGCGCGACGATTTCGGCTTCGTGGTGGAAGAGGACGGGTTCCTCTCCATCGACAGCGAGCGCCTTCTGTCCAATGACGTGGATGGCGACCGGATGCTGATCGGGCAGGTGCTGGACCCGGTGGGCGGCACGGTGTCGCTGTCGAGCGATGGCAATATCGGCTTCACGCCCGATGCCGATTACAACGGCCCCGCCCAATTCACCTACGCGGCAAACACGCCCGAAGGCGGGCGCGCCGAAGCGGCTGTCTTTATCGACGTCACCCCGGTCAATGACGCGCCGGTGGCCCGGAACGATTCCGGCTTCGAGACCGACGAGAACCAAGCGGTCACGCTCACGGCGGCGCAGCTTCTCGGCAATGACAGCGATATCGATGGCGACAACCTGAGCATTGCCTCGGTCACGTCGAGCGCGGATCTGTTCGTGGCGCTGGATGTGGATGGCAATGTCACCGTGACGCCGCGCGATGAGTTCTTCGGCACGGCCTCCTTCTCCTACACCGCGCAGGACCCCAGCGGGGCGATCTCGCCGGTGGCGAGCGTGACGGTGACGGTCAACGCGGTGACGGGCGATCCGATTGCCAATGATGATCTGTTTGAGCTGACGCAAGCGGGCGGCCCGATCCTTGAGGACAACCCGATTGTGCTCAGCCTTGCACGGCTTGCGGCGAACGATAGCGATCCCAATGGCGATCCGCTGACGCTGGTGGGCGTGAGCGCCGCGCAGGGTGGCAAGGCGGAGTTGCTCGACAACCAGACCGTTCTGTTTACCCCGAACCAGGATTTCAACGGGCTGGCCGCGTTCACCTACACGATCAGCGACGGGCAAGGCGGTAGTGACAGCGCTGTTGCGCAAATCGTCTACCAGGCCGTCAATGACCGTCCCGTGGTGCGAAATGACCGGTATAGCGACGACAATCTGCCGATCCTGACCGGCACGCAGGACACGCCGCTGACGATCCCGATCATCGAGCTTTTGAAGAACGATTTCGACATCGAAGGCTTCTCTGTCAGCTTCGAGAATGCCACGGGCGGCATCGAAGGCGATCTCGTGGTCGACGGCGACAACATCATCTTCACCCCCGACCCGGGTTTTGCCGGTGTTGCAAGCTTTGGCTATGCGGCGACCGATCCCGAGGGGCTGGTCGACGGTGGCCTCGTGGAGATGTTCTTCGTCGCCACCTCCGATGCACCGCCACAGCCCGAGAACGATCTGTTCTTCATTGCCGAGGATATCCCGACCGTCCTGCGGCTCGACACGCTTCTGGGCAACGACGTGGACCCCGACCTCGACACGTTGCAGATCATCGGCTGGCGTCCGCTGAACGGGCTGGGCGATGTGTTCAAGTTCGGCCCCAAAGCGTTCGGTCCGCTCAACGGCACGCTCGAATTCAATCAGGACGGTGATTTTCTCTACTCGCCCAATCTCGACGCGACACGCTCGGGTGGCTTTGTCTATCTCGTGAGCGATGGCGAGGACGGCACGGCGGAGGCCTTTGTCGATCTTGAGATCATCCCGTCGAACGACGATCCCACCGTGATGCCCGATCCGGGCTTTGTGACGCCCTTCGGTGTGCCTTTGGTGATCCGCGCGGATGATCTGCTCTTCAACGATTTTGATATCGAACAGGCCGACAATGACGGCGACGGCATCCGCGACGACGATCTCGACGATCCGGATCGCGACCGCCCGACTTTCGTCGGCGTGGACCGCATTCTCGACCCGGTCGAACTGGCACAGGGCAACCGGGTCGATGTGGGCACGTTCGAGATCGTGGAATTCCGCGGCTCGGATTTCCTCGTGGCGCGTTTTGACGAGGGCTTCACTGGTCCTGTGACCATCGAATACCGGATTGCCGATGAAGAGGGTCTTGAGGATGTGGGCTTTGCCTATGCCCATGTTGCCGACTTCTACGGGCTTGAACTGACTGGCACACCTCTGGTCGACTATATCGAAGGCACCGAGGCGGGCGAGACGATCTATGGCTATCGCCGCGACGACTGGATCGTCGCGCTGGAGGGCGACGACCTGATCCTGACCGGGCTTGGCGATGACCGGATCGAAGCGGGCGCGGGCGATGACATCATCGACGCGGGCGATGGCGCGGATGACATCTTCGGCGGGTTGGGTTTCGATACCGTGCGCCTGACGGGCTCCAACATCGGCGTGCGCGCCGATCTGTCGACGCTGATCGGGCAGGGCGGGTTTGCTGAGGGTGATTTCTACTCCAGCATCGAAGCGCTTGAAGGCACGGAATTTGCCGACGATCTTGGCGGCGATGCAGCGGACAACACGCTGTCCGGTCTTGGCGGCGCGGACCTGTTGGAAGGCCGCGACGGCACTGATACGCTGCTCGGCGGCGCGGATGACGACACGCTTGACGGCGGCGCGGATGGCGACACGCTTGACGGTGGCGCTGGCTCTGACACTGCGACCTATGTCTCCTCTGATGCGGCTGTCACCATCGATCTTGCGGCGGGGACTGCCAGCGGGGGCTGGGCGGCCGGCGACACGCTCATCAGCATCGAGAACCTCACTGGGACCGACTTTGCCGACACACTCACCGGCGATGCGGGTGCCAACACGCTGAGTGGCGGGCGGGACGACGACACGCTGAGCGGCGGCGACGGGGACGATATCCTGATCGGCGGGCGCGGTGCGGACCAGCTCTTGGGCGGCGCAGGCATCGACACGATCGACTACACGCTCTCCAATGATGGCGTGCAGATAGACCTTGACGCCAACACGGCGACCGGGGGCGATGCGGAAGGCGATATCATCGACAGCATCGAGATCGTTCAGGGCAGCTTCCAGGACGACGCATTGCGCGGCAACGCAGCGGACAACATCTTCCGCGGCAGCCGTGGCGCGGACCTGATCGACGGGCGGGGTGGGATCGACACGGCAAGCTATGCCAAGGCCGACGAGGCGGTCATGGTTGACCTCGGCCTCGGGCAGGGCCTTGCAGGCGAGGCGCTTGGTGATGCGCTGATCTCTATTGAGCGGCTGATCGGCTCGCTCTTTGCCGACACGCTGACTGGCAGCGCCGGGGCGGACACGTTCGAGGGCCTGTTCGGGGATGATCTGATCCAAGGCGGCTTTGGCTCCGACACCTATCTCTTTGGCTTCGACAGCGGGGCCGACACGATCACTGAGCTGGGTGATGCGGGTGATACCGACCGGCTTGTGCTGGATGCAGATCTTGCGCCCAAAGATGTCTCGCTGCTGCGGCAGGGCGATGATCTGTTCATCGAACTGGAGCGCGACGACGGCTTCCTGATCGATACCGTGACAGTGACCGACCACTTCCTCGGCACCGCAACAGGGATCGAAGAGATTGCCTTCGACGATGGCACGATCTGGGATCGGACGTTCATCGCGGCCAATCTCCGCGACGGGCGCTTCAACGCGGTCAACGATATCTTCCGCCTTGGCATTGAGGACGAGGTTGCCCTGATCGACCCGGCTGAGCTGATCCTGAACGATGCCGAGAGTGGCGTGGAAGATCTCGCATTGGTCTCAGTCCAAAACCCGGTCAACGGCATGGTGTCGATCAACGCGGGTGGCGTGATCGAATTCCTCGGCGCGCAGGACTACTTCGGCGATGCGTTCTTCAGCTACACCGTGCGCGACCCGCTGGGCCGCGAGTCCTCGGCCCGCGTTGAGGTCAATCTTTCCCCGGTCAACGACGCGCCCGTGGCAAATGACGACCCGCTGGTCTATGGCATTGAGGACGAACCGCTCCGTATCCGGGTCGAAAACCTACTCGCCAATGATTTCGACGTGGATGGCGACAACGAGCTTGAAGGGCTTCGGATCATCAACGTGGAGCCGCTCACCAATCTCGACGGTGAGGCTCTCCGGCCCTACAAGGACAACGACTATGACGGCGCGGCCACGGATGCGACGTGGAAGTTCAGCGGCCAGTATCTCGAATTCATCTCGCGGCCTGACTATTTCGGCTTCGCAGGTTTCCGCTACACGCTCGCCGACAATGATGGGGCGACTGATACGGCGGATGTGGAGATCTACTTCGCCCCGGTGAACGACGCCCCGCGCATCAACACGCGGTTCCGCGAGGTGGTCAAACTCGAAGAGACAACGATCCTGACCGTCGATCAGCTGATGGCGAAGGTCTACGATATCGAGGGCGATAGCTTCGAATTCGTCGGCTTGCACCTAGGCGCGGACGGTAAGGCAGCGACCAACGGGATCGAGGTGTTCGACCCGGACACCGGCGAGATCGCCTATACCCCGGCAGTGCTGGGCAATGGCTCGATTGCCTTCGATGTGATCGACGCGCGCGGAGCCGAGGCGACGCTGGAATTCCAGATCTTCGTGCGCCCGCAAAACCTCGATCCTGACGCGCGCGATGATCGCGGGCTGAGGATGCTCGAAGACGAGATCCTGCTGATCGACCCCGATACCCTGCTCGCCAATGACATCGACAAGGATGGCGATACGATCGTCTTCGAGGACGTTTACCGCTTCGCCGAGAACGGCAAGGTGCGTGTGAATGACGATGGCATGATCGAATTTGCCGTCCGCGAGAGCTTCAACGGCACGGCGAGCTTCGAGTATTTCATCAATGACGGGCGCGGTGGCAGCGACAGTGCCGGGGTCTTCATCACCGTTCTGCCACGCAACAATGCGCCAGAGCTGCGCAATGACATTGTGGCCGGGCTCGAAGATGGTCCGCAATTCGTGATCCCGGCGGAGGCGTTCGGCAATGACCGCGATCTCGAAGGCGATGTGATCTTCTTCCAGGACACTGTGCTTCTGGGTGAAATCGAGAACCGGTTCCTGAACGAAGACTTCACCGTCGAGGCGAAATCGGCGAACAACACCGATCTGCCGGACTGGCTCTTCTTCGACGCAGACACGCTGATCTTCTCCGGCACCTTCCCGGCAGATCAGACGGAGCCGGTCGAGGTCGCGGTGTTTGTGAGCGAGCCCGCGAACGGGGCCGTGCATGTGTTCCGTTTTGCTTTTGAAGACAGCGATGCGGGCCAGTTGGCCGCCGGGCTTTCGGTCGAGGAGGCGGTTCTGGGCGGCTTCGAGCTGCGCAGCCCGTTCACGTGGTCGCCCGACACCGAAGGGGATGGCACGGCGCGCTTTGATATCTCCGATGGCACCTTCGAGGCCTCGGTGATCGGAGGCCGTCCGCTGCCCGATTGGCTCAGCTTTGATGCCGCGACTCGCAGCTTCGCACTCTCGGGCTTCGAGCCTGATGCGGGCGCGGACCCGGTGCGGGTGCAGGTCGTCTACACGCCGAACCCGGACAGCTTCCTGGCGCTTGCGGAGGACGAATACCGCTCCACCGAGCGGGGCTTCACGCTGGAATTCGTGCTCGCGCCCGGCCAGCCCATCGACCCGGCGATCAATGCGTTGCTGGCAGGTGATCCGCTGCTGGAGGCGGCGGGCCAGTTCGGCATCGACCTGTCCGGGGCGACCGCGCTCGAAGTGGCCCGCGAGAGTGGTGCGCCGCTCAACGACTGGATCAGCTTCGATCCCGGCACGCTCGCTTTCTCCGGCACGCCACCTTCCGAATATGTCGGTGCGGTGCCGCTGCGCATCGATGTGGCCGGGGCAGGGGCGCTGCCAACGATGTCGATCATTACCGAGATCGTGGTCGATAAGACCTTCACGATCACGGAGAATGACGATCTCTTGGTCACGGACCTGCCCGAACGGATCAATCTCTCGACGCCCGAGGATTACAACGGCTCGGTCGTGTTCACCTATGCGGCCAATGACGAGAAAGGCGCGGTCTCCGAGGATCCGGCGCTGATCGTCTTCAACGTGCGCCCGACGCCGGAACTGCCCGAGGCGGGAGAGGACCGCGTAGGCCTGGTCGAGAACCAGTCGGTGACCTTTGACGTTGCCGACCTTCTGGTCAATGATCGTGACGACGACGGCGATCCATTGCAGATCACCGGCTTCGGCGCGCCGGAGAACGGCTCGGTCACGGTCGCACTGGCTGTGGTGGTGGTTCCCGCGCCGAACGCGCTCGCGCCGCTGCCGGGTGGGACATGGTCGGCGACGCTCGACGATGGCAGCGCGCTGCCTGACTGGATGGAGATCGACCCGGTCACAGGCAGTCTGACCGCCACCGTTCCGCTGGAGGTGGACAGCGATTTCGCAGTCACCTTCACCAACACCGATGGCACCACCTCGCAATCGGCAACCGAGACACTGCCGCTCGATGGCAATGCCGGAGCGCTGGTGACCTATACGCCGGACGAAGATTTCGCGGGCGCGGATGAGCTGGCCTACACGCTCAGCGATGGCACCGATGGCACCACCGAAGGCACCGTGGTGCTCGACGTGGCCTCGCGTCTCGATCCCCCGCTGGCCGAGACCGACAGCTTCACCATGCTCGAAGATGGCGTTCTGGTGCTCAGCCCGGCCGACCTGCTGGCCAATGACAGCGATGTGGATGGCGATGCGATCCGCTTCCTCGGCGTGGGCGATGCAGTGGACGGCTCCGTTGAGTTCGACGGGGCGGAGATCACCTTCACGCCGACGCCGAATTTTGCCGGCAAAGCGAGCTTCACCTACCAGATCACCGACGACACCCATGGCGATAGCACAGGCGAGGTGCAAGTCACCGTTCAAAGCACCAATGTCGCGCCCGAGGCGGTTACGGACCGGTTCGACACCACAGAAGACGTGCCCTTCGAGTTCACCATCGCGGATCTGCTGGCCAATGACACCGATGCCGATGGCGACACGCTGGAGTTCAAAACGCTTCAGACGGAAGTTCGGGATGGCCGGCTTCTGGAATTGCCCGATGGCCGCTATCAGTTCGTGCCCGACGAGAATTTCAACGGTCTGATCTCGTTCAGCTACACGATCACCGATGGCCGGTTGCAGGACCGCGGTCTGATCGAATTCGACGTGGCGGCGGTGAACGACGCCCCTATCGCCAACCCCGATGGCATCTTCTTCGGCGATCAGGACACACCTTTTACCATCGACTTTGCCGACCTGACCTTCAACGACCGCGACGTGGAGGGCGATGCCTTCGAGATCGTGGAGATTTTCGACGGCGACAATGGCACGGTCGAGCGCGTGGGCGACACGGCGGTGTTCACAGGTCGCGAAGGCTATTTCGGCGATGGTGGGTTCAACTACCGCGTCACCGACGAATTGGGCGCGACGAGCATCGGCTACGCAACAGTTATCGTGCTCCCGCAATTCGCGGTGCCGGTAGCGGTTTCCGATGCGGGCTTCGAGATGCTTGAAGACACGTCGCTGATCATCGACCCGGCCCAACTTCTGGCGAATGACGACCTGCCGCTCGGCTCCGAGGTGACCTTCCTTGGTCTGACCGGTCCGGGCGTGGTGGAACTCTCCGACGGCACCTACCGCGTCGACGCCGAACCTGACTTCTTCGGCACGCTCACCCTGCGTTATTCGTTGACCAACGAAACTGGCTTCGAAATACCGACGACGGTCGAAATCGAGGTCCTGCCGGTCAGCGACGCACCGGTGGCCGAAGATGATCTGCTGGTTCTTCAGGAAGACGAGCCGCTCACAATCTTCGTGACCGAGTTGACGGAGAACGATTTCGATGTGGACCGCGAGGCGATCATCCTCACCCGCATCCTGAGCCAAGACGGTGTGACGGCCGAGCTGACTGGCGACGGGCAGCTGGTCGTGACCCCGGAAGAGAATTTCAACGGCACGGGTAGCTTTACGTATGAGCTGCGGGACAGCTCCGGTATTGCCACAACCGGCACAGTTGCGGTGAAAATCGCCGGATTGAACGATGCGCCTGTGATTGCACCACTGGCACCGCTTACCGGGTCGGAAGACACGGCGTTCCGTGGCCTGATTGACTTTACGTCCATCACAGATGCCGATGGCGACGCGGTGTTCGTTGAGGTGCGTGGTCCGGGCGGCGCGCCACTGCCGGATTGGTTGACCTTCAGCCGTGAGACCCGCGAGTTGAAAGGCCAGCCGCCGCAGGACTTTAACGGTGAGCTGGAATTGGAGGTGTTCGCTTCCGATGGCGTGGCCGAGACTGTTGCGCCAGTGACGGTCTCCATCGCGCCCGTGAATGACGCGCCGGTGGTCGGCGAAATCGCCCCGCTTGCAGCCACGGAAGACACGGCCATCGAGATCACGCTGCCTGAGGGTCTCGTATCCGATGTGGATGGCGATGTGCTGACGGTTTCGATGCGGGGTGCGGCTGATACGGCCTTGCCGAGTTGGCTTGCCTTCGACGGTGCGGCCCTGACCCTGACGGGCACGCCGCCGGCCAATTTTAATGGCTCGGTCGCGCTTGAACTGGTCGCACAGGACAGCAGCGAAACTGTGGTCCGCCCAGTGTCACTCGAGATAGCCGCTGTCAACGATGCGCCGGTCGCCCGGGACGATACGGCTGTGGTCCGGTCGGCCGATCCCGTGGCCATCGATGTGCTGGCCAATGATACCGATGTGGACGGCGCTTTCGAACTGAGCGGCTTCTCGCAACCGCTCAATGGGTCGGTCTATGCCGGGGCTGGGGGGCAGCTAATCTACCAGGCCAATGGCGGTTTTGCCGGTGCTGAGAGCTTTACCTACACGAGTACAGACAATGAAGGCGCGGAAGGCACTGGAACCGTGACCGTGACGGTCGGCGATGGCAACCTTGCGCCGCTGGCGCAGGACGATGTGCTGGGCACTGACGAAGAAACCCCGCTCAACGTTTCACTCTTCGCCGACAATGGCAATGGCGTGGACCGTGATCTCGATGGGGATGCCTTCTCTGTCACTCAAGCGCGGGTCGGAGACGTGGATCTGGTACTTGGCACAGAGATGGCCCTTGCAACTGGTGGCGCGCTCACACTGTCAGAGGACGGCACCCTGAGCTTTGATCCCGGCGCAGACTTCCAGTCACTGGGTGCTCAGGAGAGCGCCGAGATTGCCATATCATACACGATTGCGGATGCGTTTGGAACAGCAAGTGCCACCGCGCGGCTCAGCGTGGCGGGTGTCAATGATGCACCTCTTGCGGTCAATGACGACGGCCCGGCTTTCAAGACCGACGAAGACACATTGCTTGCCGCGCTTGATGTTCTTGGGAATGACAGCGATCCTGACGGCGACACCCTTAGCGTGGCCGGTATCGACACCACCGGCACGCAAGGCCAAGTCACGCTCGGCGCGGACGGCACGGTGAGCTATGACCCGAACGGGCGTTTCGATGCGCTGAGACCGGGTGAGATCGCCACCGATAGCTTCACTTACGTGGCCAGCGACGGACTTGCTGAGAGCGCGCCGCGCACAGTAAGCGTAACGATCACCGGACTGGATGATGTGCCGGACTTGCAAGCCGAGGCCTTGTTCATCACCGAGGAAAACCAAACCGAGATTGGCATTGTTTCCGCGACGGATCCCGACGCGCCGGCGGCAGTCACCTATGCGATCTCTGGCGGGGCGGATGCGGACGTGTTTGGCATTGATGCGGGCACCGGCGCGCTGCGTTTCTTGACCGCGCCGGACTACGAAGTGCCGGGCGATGCTGACGGCGACAACCGGTATGAGGTGATCGTCACGGCGGATGGTGGTCCGGGCAGTGAGAGCGATCAGGCGGTGACGGTCGCCGTGCGGGATATTGGCGAGCAGACCGGCGGCGACGAGGATGATTTCCTCACCGGCACGCTTGGCACGGATGTGATTGCGGGCGGCCTGGGCGCGGATGATATATTTGGTAGCTTCGGCGATGACCTGCTGATTGGCGGGCCGGGCGATGACAATATCCGCGGCGGCGGGCGCCAGGATGTGCTCGAAGGCGGGGCGGGCAATGACCGTCTCGTGGGCGCTGCGGGCCGCGATGTGATCTGGGGCGGCGCGGGCAATGACCGACTGTTTGGCGGCAATGGCTGGGGCACGGGTGATGAGCAGCGCGACGTGTTCGTGTTCAAATCGGCTGCGAATGGTGGCGGCGGCTTCGATATCATCCGCGATTTCGAACACAGAATCGACCAGATCGACCTGAGCGAAAGCGGCTATACTAATTTCGAAGATGTTCTCGACATCGCTGAGCAGGCCGGCACCAATGTCGATATCAATTTCGAATTTGGCGGCTACTTGCGGATCAACAATTTCTCGCTTGATGATCTGACCGAGGGCACTTTCCTGTTCTGAGCCGTGCGGTGTGGCGCCGCGCCAAGCTCAGGCAGAGCGCGTGCATCCTTCGCGTCTCAGCTTGACAGAGGTCAGTGCGCATAACTTACGCTATGACGAATTATAGCGGAAAACAGTGGCTCCGGCGGTAGGGATCGAACCTACGACCAATTGATTAACAGTCAACTGCTCTACCGCTGAGCTACGCCGGAACACTGAGGCGCGTATAGCAACCCCGTTTTGCAGGGTCCAGAGGGATTTTGCTAAATTTTTGCTGTTTCGTCATACACGCTTGAAACGCGCTCCGGCGTGGAGGGAGCCGATGGGGGATGCCTGTGATTTTCCATACAAATCAATCAAGTGTGCCAGAACATTCCGCGTCGCGGCCCCCAGAAGGGCCGGTGGGGTTTCAGTGTAAATCGCAGCCGCTAGGGTGGCCGCCGTCGCCGGCGCATCGCTCAGGGCGTCGAGGATCGCAGCTTCCCGGGCGCGCCGGTGTGACACCAACCAATCGAGCCGGGCTGCCGGGGTCTCTATCGGCTTGCCATGGCCGGCATGAAAAACCGACCAATCCCGCGCTCGGAGGACAGCGCAAGAGGCCATGAAATCGGTCAGATCGCCATCGGGCGGCGAGACAAGCGAAGAGGCCCAACTCATCACGTGATCGCCTACGAAACACGCCCCGCCCCAGCCCAGAGCCAGATGATTGCCGATGTGGCCGGGCGTGTGCAGCGCCTCCAGCGTCCAACCATCGCCTTCGATCCGATCGCCATGCGCCAAGGTGATATCGGGAACGAAGTCCACATCCACGCCCTCGCCACCACCAATGGTGCCTGCGGCCGCAAGGTCCTGCATCACCGCACTGCGTCCGGACAGCGGACCACCGAACGCCAGTATCGGTGCGCGGGTTGCCTCGGCAAGCGGGCGGGCCAGGGGGCTGTGATCGAGATGGGTATGGGTCACCAGGATATGGGTGATCCGCTGTCCTGGCTGCACCGCGTCCAGGATCGCGTGCAAATGCGCCTCCGAGGCCGGTCCGGGGTCGATCACCGCAAGGCCCTCCTGTCCGAGCAGGTAAGTATTGGTACCGCGCCACGTCATGGGTGAGGGGTTCGGTGCCACGATCCGGCGCAGGCCGGCGCCAAGGGGTTCGGCCACGCCGATCACGGGCGTGAAGTCTTCGGGCTCTGTCATGCGTGCTTTCTCTCCCTGTCGCCAACAGGTACAAGATCGGCATGATTTTTCAATGGCTGAAACAGTACATGCCGCGCGGCCTCTATGGGCGGGCGGCGCTGATCCTCGTCCTGCCAGTGCTGGTGTTGCAGGTGGTGATCTCGGTGCTGTTCGCGCAGCGCCATTTCACCGATGTGACTGAGCAGATGACCCGCTCAGTGATGCGCGAGATCTCTGTGGTGTTCGATACGGTTTCCGGCACCGATGAGCCGGCCATACTGGACGCGGCGGTGCGCGCGCGCCTGCCGGGGCTTGGTATCCGCCTGCGCTCCGTGCCCGCCGCGCAGATCCCCGAGCAGGATACCCGGCTGTGGTATGATTTCAGCGGGACGGTGATTGTGCCGATGCTGCGTCAAGGGTTCCCACAGATCGAAAGAATCTTGTTGGCAGACGACTCGGTGGTGACGCTCTATGCCGACTCCCGCCACGGACCGGTCCGCTTGGAGATGAACCGCAACCTGTTTTCGGCGAGCAAACCGCACCAGCTCTACGTCTACCTCGTGGTCATCGGCGGGCTGATGACCCTGATCGCCTTCATCTACCTGCGCAACCAACTCAGACCGATTACGCGGCTGGCGGCGGCGGCGGAGGCCTTCGGGCGCGGGCGGCACGTGCCCTATAGCCCGGCTGGGGCGACTGAGGTCAGGGCCGCCGGCACCGCGTTTCTCGACATGCGTCACCGGATCGAGCGGCATATCGAGCAACGCACGCTGATGCTTTCGGGGGTGAGCCATGATCTGCGCACCCCGCTGACCCGGATGCGGCTCGAGTTGAGCTTGCTCGATCCGGCCGAGCGCGCGCCGCTGGAACGTGATCTCGACGAGATGCAGCGCCTCGTAGACGAGTTTTTAAGCTTCGTGCGCGGTGCGAGCGAAGGCGAGCCGGAGCGGGTGGATCCGCACGCGCTTGCAGAAGACATTGCCGCGGATGCACGCCGGGCCGGGCAAGATGTCTGCGTTGTGGCTTCAGAGGGCGCCGGTGAGATCCCGCTGCGCCGGGTGGCTATGCGGCGGGCGGTGGACAATCTTGTGTCGAACGCGGTGCGCTATGGCAGCCGCGCCGAGATTTCTGTTGTGCTGACCGAAAAATCCCTGCGCTTGCGGGTCGAGGATGATGGCCCGGGCATCCCTGCCGATCTGCGTATGGAGGCCCAAAAGCCCTTCACCCGTCTGGATGCGGCCCGCAATCAGGATCGCGGCACCGGGGTCGGGCTGGGGCTGGCCATCGCCACGGATATCGCGCGGGCTCATGGCGGCGTGCTGCGCCTTGGCGAGAGCGAACGGCTAGGGGGGCTTTGCGCGGACATCGTGATCGCGCGCTGAGTGGGGGCGGGGGCTGAGGGCCCGAGAAGCGCACGCGCATCCCGGGTGATAATCGCCAGGCCTGCGGACTTGTGAAGGCACGCGGGACGCATTACCTCACTGTAATGCAAGTTCTTTTATCAGTTGTTCTGATCGTACTGGCCGTGTGGGTGATCGTGGTCGTGCCCTACCGCATGGCCGAGCGGCGGGGCAGGCGCGGCTGGGTGCATGTGCTCATCAGCCTGCTGGTCTCGCCCGTCGTGGCAATCCCGCTTTTGCTGATCCTTGGACCGGCGTAAGGGCCGGTGTTCTGTATCAGGACGAATGGTAGGCCCGGCAGGACTTGAACCCGCAACCAAAGCGTTATGAGCGCTCTGCTCTAACCAATTGAGCTACAGGCCCGCCATGGACAAATGGCTATGACAGGCCGGGCCGGGGCGTCAAGGGCAAAGCGCGGCAATCGCGCCATAGACGGCGCGGGCGGGGCTTGATAGGCAGCGCGGCATAGCTTCAAGCCACGGAATCGATGCCATGACACCTCCGAAGAACGGGATCACCTATGCCGATGCGGGCGTGGATATCGACGCCGGGAATGCCCTTGTCGAACGGATCAAACCGGCGGCCAAGGCCACGGGTCGTCCCGGTGTGATGGCCGGTCTCGGCGGCTTTGGCGGGCTCTTCGATCTCAAGGCTGCAGGCTTCACCGATCCGGTGCTGGTCGCCGCAACCGACGGGGTGGGCACCAAGCTGCGCATCGCGATCGACACTGGAAATGTCGACGGGGTCGGGATCGACCTCGTGGCGATGTGCGTCAACGATCTCGTGTGCGGTGGGGCTGAGCCCTTGTTCTTCCTCGATTATTTTGCAACGGGCAAGCTGGAGCTGGATCAGGCCGCGCGGATCATCGAGGGTATCGCCAAGGGCTGTTCGGCGAGCGGCTGCGCGCTCATCGGCGGTGAGACCGCCGAGATGCCGGGCATGTATCCGCCGGGCGATTTCGACCTTGCGGGCTTTGCGGTCGGGGCCATGGAGCGCGGCCAGACTCTGCCGGACGGGGTGGCGGAGGGCGATGTGCTGCTCGGGCTGACGTCTTCGGGGGTGCATTCGAACGGCTATAGCCTTGTGCGCAAGCTGGTGGAGCGCTCCGGGCTGGGCTGGGATGCGCCATGCCCATGGGGCGCTGGCAGCTTGGGTGCTGCGCTGCTCGCGCCGACGGTGCTCTATGTGAAGGGCTGCGTTGAGGCGATCCGTGCGGGCGGTATGCTCCACGCGTTGGCGCATATCACCGGTGGCGGGCTTACGGAAAACCTGCCGCGCGTGTTGCCCGAGGGGCTGGGCGCGGAGGTGGATCTGGGCGCGTGGGAGCTTCCGCCGGTCTTCGGCTGGCTCGCGGAGCAGGGCGGTATGGATCAGGCCGAGATGCTCAAGACATTCAATTGCGGCATCGGCATGGTCGCCGTGGTGCCACAGGACAAGGCTCTGGAATCGCGTGCGATTTTCGAGGCGGCGGGACATGGCGTGGTGCCGATTGGCCGGATCGTGGCGGGGCAGGGCGTGGCCTATTCGGGCGCGCTTCTGTGACCAAACGGGTCGCGATTTTCGTCTCCGGGGGCGGGTCGAACATGCGCGCGCTGGTGGCCTCGATGACCGGCGATCACCCGGCGCGCGCGGCGGTCGTGGTGTCGAACAACGCGGGTGCGGGCGGGATCGCATGGGCGCGCGAACAGGGGATCGCGACGGAGGTGATCGACCACCGGCCCTTTGCCGAGGACCGCGCCGGGTTCGAGGCGCAGATCCAGACGCAACTGGCCCCGCACGCGCCTGATATCCTCTGCCTTGCGGGTTTCATGCGCGTGCTGACGGCGGGGTTCGTGGCGCCGTGGCAGGGCCGGATGCTGAACATCCATCCGTCATTATTGCCGAAATATCGGGGACTTAACACCCATGCGCGCGCACTGGCGGCGGGCGATGCCGAGCATGGCTGCACGGTGCATGAGGTGACCCCGGCGCTCGACGATGGCCCAATCCTCGGGCAGGCGCGGGTGCCGATCTTGCCCGGCGATACCCCTCAGACATTGGCAGCGCGGGTGCTGGAACAGGAACACCGGCTCTACCCGGCGGTGCTGCGACGCTTCGCGGCGGGAGATCGCACCCGCATTGATCTGTGAGCCGGGAAGTGGCCACGGCCCCCCGGACGGGTCGAGAGGTTAACGGGGCGCGCGTTGCGCGGTGACCGAAATTCCCGAAAATCCTGAAACGCCCCGAAACGGGGGTTAACGCCCGTAAAACAAGGTACATACGCTGTATGGCTCGGCGTATGGCTATGCGTATGGCACCTGTACATACGCACGGTGCGTTAAGACGTGGGTTAACGGAGCGTGCGGTGGGGTGCGTTAACTGTTTGGGGCGGTGGGCAAATTGCCCACCCGGCAAATTTTGCCCCGGGCCGTGTTGCACAAAAAAGACCAACGTCGATCTGCTGGGTGCCCCGCCCACGCAAACAGAACCCTACATGCGATTGGCAGTCTGGTCACCGCGCGGACAATCGGGTAAGCCCGGCAAAACCTCAAAGCTGCAAAGGCCCGCTTTTGATACGCACGCTTACAACGACCGATGATCTCGCCGCCTTTTGCGCAGAGGCCGCCAAAGCCCCTTATGTCACCGTCGATACCGAATTCCTGCGGGAGAGGACGTATTACGCCAAGCTGTGCCTCGTGCAACTGGCCTATCCGGGCGATGGCGAGACCGATGCGGTGCTGGTCGATCCGCTGGCGGAGGGCATCTCGCTGGATCCGCTGTACGATTTGTTCCGCGACACCTCTGTTGTGAAAGTGTTCCATGCCGCGCGGCAGGATCTGGAGATTTTCTACATCGAGGGCAACGTGTTTCCGACACCGCTCTTCGACACGCAGGTGGCGGCGATGGTGTGCGGCTTCGGCGATCAGGCGGGCTATGAAACGCTCGTGCGCAAGATCGCGCGCGCGCAGCTCGACAAGACGTCGCGTTTCACAGACTGGTCGCGCCGGCCGCTCAGCAAGGCGCAGCAAAGCTACGCGCTCGCTGACGTGACCCATTTGCGGGACATATACGAGTATCTGGCCGCCGAGCTCGACGCGTCCGGGCGCGCGCATTGGCTGGCGGAGGAGTTGACGATCCTGACAAGCCCCGAGACCTATGTGGTTGCGCCCGAAGAGGCGTGGAAGCGGGTCAAGACGCGGACGAATTCAGGCAAGTTTCTCGCCATCGTGCGCGAATTGGCGGCGTTTCGGGAGACCTACGCGCAGGCGCGCAACGTGCCGCGCAACCGGGTGTTCAAGGATGATGCGCTGGTGGAGTTGGCCTCGCTGAAGCCGAGATCTGCCGAGGAGCTTGGCCGCGCGCGGCTGCTCTTGCGGGAGGCGCGCAAGGGAGCGATTGCCGACGGCATCCTGAAGGCGGTTGCGGCGGGCGTGGACTGTCCGGCGGACCAGTTGCCGAAGATCGACCGGGCCCGCGAGAAGCTGAATGTGAACGTGGCGATTGCCGATTTGCTGCGCGTGCTTTTGAAGGCCAAGACCGAAAGCTCAGGCGTGGCGCCCAAGCTGATCGCTTCGGCGGCGGATCTCGACATGATCGCGGCGGGCGAGCGGGATGTGCCGGCGCTGACGGGCTGGCGCGCGGAGGTGTTCGGCGCCGACGCGCTGCGTCTGTGCGAAGGCGAAGTGGCGCTGTCGAGCAAGGACGGGGCGGTGATTATCGTCGAGGTCTGACGCGCTGGCTCAGCGCCGCCGCACGGAGCGGGTGTTCTGCGCCGCCTCGACGCGGATCGTGCGCACGCCGCTCAGGGTCTGATCGGACACGAACCGCGCGACGGTGATCTCGCGCGTGGCTTGCGCGCCGCCCGGACGCGCCCCGTCGGGCACCTGCCGGCGGAATTCATACACCAAGGTCTGGTCCTGCGGCACCTCGCCCTCCGTGGCGGGGCGCAGGCCCGCGTTGAAGCTCGTGGCATAAAGATCGAGCCCGGTTGCGCGGATGATCGCGCCGCCCGGCACGCGCTCCACCACAAGGTCGGTGACCTGCGGGATCGGCGTCGTCAGGTCAATCGCCGCGCGCGCGGCGCGCCGGGCTGCGAACAGGCCCTGCCGCCGCGGGATGAGCGGGTTTGTGACCTCGGGGGTGTCGGCCTGTGCCGGAGCCTCCTGCGAGCGCCCGAACCAGTTGGCCGGGTTCACGGCGCTGTCGCGGATCGTGGCGCAGCCACTCAGAAAGACAATGAGCGCGAGGGTCGTGATCAGGGGGGAGCGCATGGCGGGGCCTGTGGGTCGGGTGTTCGGTCTGAGCCATGGGGTAGCGCAAAGCGCGCGGCTTGCAAAGCCCGTTTGCCGCTGGACCTTTGCGCTATGGGAGCCTAACTGCTGGGGCAGGAACGCAAGACGAGGAGCACAGCATGGCCGCACCCGCCTTCGAAGAGATGGTCGAGGATTTCGAG
The DNA here is from genome assembly GCA_965656085.1 of uncultured Aliishimia sp. Taxonomy (GTDB): domain Bacteria; phylum Pseudomonadota; class Alphaproteobacteria; order Rhodobacterales; family Rhodobacteraceae; genus Aliishimia. The sequence goes on from CBFHJA010000014.1 coordinate 76,775, forward strand.
TTTCTGGAAGACTGGGAGGATCGCTACCGCTACGTGATCGAGCAGGGCAAGGCGATGGACCCGCTTGTGGAGGCATTGCGTGTGCCCGCCACGAAGGTCGATGGCTGCGCCAGTCAGGTCTGGCTGCACCCCGAGATCAAGGACGGGGTGTTCCACTTTGACGGGGCAAGCGATGCGATGATCGTGCAAGGGCTGATCGCGGTGCTGCGCAAGCTCTATAACGGGCTGACGCTGGAGGAAGTGCGGGCCGTGGATGCGCGGGCCGAGATGGCGCGGCTTGGGCTCAACGATCATCTGTCGGCGCAGCGCTCGAATGGGCTGCGGGCGATGATCGAGCGGATTCACGCGGTGGCGGCGGCGGGGTAAGCGATCCTTCGAAGGATCGCGGGCAGGCAAATCTTCAAGATTTGCTGAGCCGGGCGAGGGCCGTTTCGAGGTCGCCATAGCCGGTGATGCGCCGCTCGAAGGGCAGGCCGAGCTTCTCGGCGCAGCCCCGGGCCTTTTCGGTCAGGGCCGGATCGTCGGTCTGGGCCTGATAGACCAGCTTGGTGTAATTGCCAAAGAGCATGTCCCGCAATTCGGGGTGGCGGTCGAGCCCCATGGGTTTCCACACGAAGGCATCGAATTGCCGGACGAGGAAATCCGTCAGGTAGAACGTGCCGATATCGTCGCCGCTCTGCGCGAACCGGTCATTACCTTCGAAAAACGAATAGCAATGCGGGCCGGGGATCATCTCGACGCCCATCTCGGCGCAGGCCGCCTCCAGCAAACCGCCGGTGCCGCAATCGGCATAGACCACGAAGATGGTCTCGTAGTCGGCGCGGTGCTTCTCGACCGCCGCGCGCACGGCGTCGGTGATCTTTTCGGGGTAGAGATGCAGTTTGGCCGGAAGGCAGGTCAGGTCGAGATGGGTCCAGCCATTGGCGTGCTTGAGATCGAGGATTTCACGGGCGAGCGCGCCGCAGGCCACCAAAAGCACACGGCCCCGCCCGGTGGGGGCGAGGCCGGTTTCCGTCAGCGCGGTGTCGCTGAGCGCCACTTACGCACTCATCTGGTTGTGCTTGCGGCCCACGAAATCCTTGGCGGTCTCCACCGCCACGGCGGCGTCGCGGCAATAGGCGTCCGCGCCGATCGCCTTGCCGAATTCCTCGTTGAGCGGCGCGCCGCCCACCAGCACGATATAGTCGTCGCGCAGGCCTTGCTCGACCATCGTGTCGATCACGACCTTCATGTAGGGCATGGTGGTGGTGAGCAGGGCGGACATGCCCAGAATGTCGGGCTGTTCGGTCTCCAGCGCTTCGAGATAGTTCTCGACCGGGTTGTTGATCCCGAGATCGACCACTTCGAAGCCCGCGCCTTCCATCATCATCGACACGAGGTTCTTGCCGATGTCGTGGATGTCGCCCTTCACGGTGCCGATCACCATCTTGCCGACGCGCGGTGCGCCGGTCTCGGCCAGAAGCGGCTTGAGAATGAACATCCCGCCCTTCATCGCGTTGGCGGCGAGCAACACTTCGGGCACGAAGAGGATGCCGTCGCGGAAATCGTTGCCGACGATGGTCATGCCGCCAACGAGCGCCTCGGTCAGGATCCGGTAGGGCGCCCAGCCGCGTTCCAGAAGGATGTTGACCCCTTCTTCGATCTCTTCCTTGAGACCGTCATAAAGGTCGTCGAACATCTGCTGGACAAGTTCCTCGTCGTCGAGTTCCGACAGGATGATATCGTCTTCTTCGTCAGACATGCTGGTTTCCTTGTTGGGCGCCGCGGGGGCGTTCGTTTTCATTTGCTGATGCGCGCGTATGCCACGGAACACTTTTCCCGAAACGACATGGATCGCGCTGCGGGCGACGAAACGCGACAAATCGGGGCGAATGCAGGCCGCAGGGCGCATTGGCCGGGGCGGAGGACTTGCGCGTGTTCTCTTTTTGTCCCATGTTCGGCCGATGTCGGCCACAGGACCAAACTCGATACGGGCGCGTGGGGCGTCGAGCAACAGTGCCGGGCGCTTCGAGCGGGTGCGCGCGGAGGCGGTGGATGATGGCTGGGGCGGCGATGCCGCGCATGATCCGCGCCTCGCGACCGAATTGCGCCTTGAGCAGGCGCGCCGGGTCATCACCTATAACCGCTCGCCCGATCTGCCCTTCGACCGCTCGCTCAACCCCTATCGCGGCTGCGAGCATGGCTGCGTCTATTGCTTTGCGCGGCCCACCCACGCCTATCTTGGCCTGTCGCCGGGGCTGGATTTCGAAACCCGCCTGATCGCCCGGCCAAACGCGCCGGACTGCCTGCGCTGCGAGTTGGCCGCGCCGCGCTACCGCGTCGCCACGCTCGCGCTCGGCACCAATACGGACCCGTATCAGCCGGTGGAACGCGATCAGGGCATTTCCCGCGCTTGCCTTGAGGTGCTGCGCGCGGCCCGGCACCCGGTCGCCGTGGTGACCAAGGGCGCGCTGGTCGAGCGGGATATCGACATTCTGAGCGAGATGGCCGCGCAGGGGCTTGCGCGGGTGGGCATTTCCGTCACCACGCTCGATCCGGAGCTGTCGCGTCTCATGGAGCCGCGCGCGCCGAGCCCCGCGCGCCGGTTGCAGACAATCCGGCGCCTGTCGGAGGCCGGGATCGAGGTGCGGGTGATGGCCTCGCCGATGGTCCCCGCGCTCACCGATCCCGAACTGGAGGCCATTCTGGAGGCGGGCGCGGAGGCCGGGGCGCGGCAGGCCAGTTGGATCATGCTGCGCTTGCCCCGCGAAGTGAGCGATCTGTGGCAGGACTGGCTCGCTCGGCACAGGCCGGACCGCGCCGGGCGCATCATGGCGCGGCTGCGCGAAATGCATGGCGGCAAGGAATATGATGCCGCATGGGGCCGCCGGATGCGCGGCACAGGGCCTTATGCCGAGATGGTCGAGGCCCGGTTCCGGCTGGCGCTCAAGCGCACCGGTCTGTCCCATAGGGCGGCTCCTTTGCGCTGCGATCTGTTTCAACGTCCCGACCTTCCCGCGCGCGCGGAGGCCAAAGAAGCTCCGGCGCGGCAATTGTCTTTGTTCTGATCCGGCGTCAGGCCGTGCGGCTGCGGCGGCGTCCGCGCCGTTCACGTTTGGGCGCGGTGTCGTCGCCGGTGCCGTCGCCTTCGGAGCTGAACGCGCCGAGGGCGGCCACGATCTCGTCGAGGCTGGGCGCGTTGCCTGCCGGGCGGGTGTCGAGCGCCTCGCGCATATGCGCCAGATGCTCCGGCGTGGTGCCGCAGCACCCGCCGACGATCCGCGCGCCGCTGTCGCGCGCCATCACGGCGTAATCGGCCATCAGTTCGGGCGTGCCGTCGTAGTGGATATGCCCGTCTTGATACTTCGGAATGCCCGCATTGCCTTTTGCGATGATCGGGCGGGCCGGGTCGGCGGCGGCGAAGCCCTGCACGGTGCGCAGGATATCCGATGCGCCGGTGCCGCAATTGGCGCCGAAGGCAATCGGCGGGTTGGGCAGGCCTTCGACAAGCGCGACCATATCGGTGCTGGTCACGCCCATCATCGTGCGCCCGGCGGTGTCGAAGCTCATCGTGCCGCACCAGTCCATGCCCGCGAGCGCGAAGCCCTCGGCGGCGGCGCGGAACTCCTCAGGGGCGGAAATGGTTTCGAGCCACGCGATATCCGCGCCGCCGGCCTTCAGCCCGTCGGCGGTCTCGTGGAACATCTCGACAGCGGAGGCATGCGAGAGCGCGCCCACGGGCTCCATGATCTCGCCGGTGGGGCCAACCGAGCCCGCGACCACGATTTTGCGGCCCGAAGCGTCGGCCAGCTCGCGGCCGATCTCGGCGGAGATGCGCGACAGCCGATGCGCGTCCTTGGCCGCGTCGTGCAGCTTGAGGCGGGCGGCGTTGGCGCCGAAGGAGTTGGTCAGGAACAGGTCCGAGCCCGAGTCGATGGCGCCGCGATAGAGCGTGCGGATTTTCTCGGGGTGCTGCTCGTTCCATAATTCAGGCGCGTCGCCCGATTGCAGCCCGGCATTGAACAGGTTGGTGCCGGTCGCGCCGTCGGCGAGCAGCACGCCGCGCGTGCTCAGAAGTTCGGTGAGCAAATTGGTCATGGGGCCTCCGCGAATGATGCCTTGCCCCTTTCACGAGAATGGACTTGAGGCAAGTTCATAATATTCATCATTATCATGACCGGCGCTCAATTGCCGAGGCCTGTGCGTCAGGTCTGGCCATGCGGCATAAGTCGGCGCAACGACCGATGCGGGCCGGGCGCAGCGCGCGCCCTGCCGCGATGTCGTCCGGGCTGCGGACCGCCTGCCGCCGCTCAGGCTTCCTTCATCACCTGCGCGCGGGCGATGGCCATATACTCGTCCATCTTGGAGCGGATCGTGGTCTCGTCGGCCTTGTCGCCCAGATCGCCGGCAAGCTTGCGATAGACATCCTCGTGGCCGGCCTCTTCGAAATCGGCCTTCACCACTTCCTTGGCATAGGCCTCGGCCTCGTCGCCGGACTTGCCCATCAGCTCCGCGGCCCACAGGCCAACCAGCTTGTTGCGGCGCGCATCGGCCTTGAATTGCAGTTCGGAATCATGGGCGAATTTGTTTTCGAATGCGTTTTCGCGATCGTCGAAGGTGCTCATGCTCGGGGCCTTTTGGTCAGGAGAAACGATAGCAGTGGTATGGGGGCTCGGGCCCGGCTGTGCAAGAGGGCCAAAGCGCGCATCTGGACGCAGCCGCGCGGCGGGCCGCTCCCTTGCGCAGAGCCGGGCTGTGAGCTATGAGGCGGCCACTCGCGGGGCGTGTCCCGGAGGCACGATCCGGGAAAGGACGCAGATGGCCCGTCGCAAGAAAATCTACGAAGGCAAGGCGAAGATCCTCTATGAAGGCCCCGAGCCCGGCACCATCGTGCAGTACTTCAAGGACGACGCCACCGCGTTCAATGCCGAAAAGCGCGACGTGATCGAAGGCAAGGGCGTGCTCAACAACCGCCTGAGCGAGTTCTTCATGACGGGCCTCAACCAGATCGGCGTGCCCACGCATTTTCTCAAGCGTCTGAACATGCGCGAGCAGCTCTGCCGGTCCTGCGAGATCATCCCGCTGGAAATCATCGTGCGCAACTATGCCGCCGGGTCCATGGCCAAGCGTCTTGGCATGGAAGAAGGCCTGCAATTGCCCCGTCCGGTGGTCGAGTATTGCCTCAAGAATGACGAGCTGGGCGATCCGCTGGTGAGCGAAGAGCACATCGCGGCCTTTGGCTGGGCCTCGCAGCAGGACATGGACGATATCGTCAGCCTTGCGCTGCGGGTGAACGATTTCATGTCCGGGCTGATGTATGGCGTCGGGATCCGGCTCGTGGATTTCAAGATCGAGATCGGGCGCGTCTATGACGGGGATTTCATGCGCCTTGTCGTGGCCGACGAGATCAGCCCCGACAGCTGCCGTCTGTGGGATATCGAGACCGGGCAGAAGCTCGACAAGGACGTGTTCCGGCGCGATCTGGGCTCGCTGACCGATGCCTATACAGAGGTGGCGCGGCGTCTTGGGGTGATGCCGAAGACCTCGACGCCGTTCGAGAAGCCGACACTCATCAATTGATCCCGGCCGGGGGAGCCTCCGGCGGGAGTTTATCAGCTAAGTGAAAAGGACAGGGGCGCGATGAAGGCCAAGGTGCATGTGATGCTGAAAAACGGGGTGCTCGACCCGCAGGGGGAGGCGGTGCGCCACGCGCTCGGGGCGCTCGGGTTTGACGGTGTGCATGGGGTGCGTCAGGGCAAGGTGATCGAGTTGGACCTCGCCGACGGCACGACCGAGGCGCAGGTCGCGGAGATGTGCGAGAAGCTTCTCGCCAACACCGTGATCGAAAGCTACCGGATCGAGATGGGCTAAGCCGGGATCACTTGGTCCAAGGCTTTCGCCGTGATCTCCGCTACCGCCCCGATCTGATCGTCGGTGATGATGAAGGGCGGGGCGAAGAGCACGTGGTCGCCCGACTGCCCGTCGAGCGTGCCGCCCATTGGGTAGCAGATCAGCCCGGCCTCGAAGGCCGCCTTCTTCAGCTTGGCATGAAGCTTCATCTCGTGGGGGAAGGGGGCCTTGGTCTCCCGGTCCGCCACCAGCTCAATCGCCTGAAACAGGCCGACGCCGCGGATATCGCCCACATGCGGGTGTTGCCCGAGCGTCTGGGTGAGCGCCGCCGTCAGCTTTTCGCCCGCCGCCGTCACACCGTCCAGAACGCCCTGATCCACCAACCGCTCCAGCACCGCGAGCGCCGCCGCGCAGGCGACCGGGTGGCCGAGATAGGTGTGGCCGTGCTGGAAAAAGCCCGATCCGGCTTCGATGGCGTCATGGATCGCAGACGTGCAGAGCATCGCGCCGATGGGCTGGTAGCCCGCCCCCAGCCCCTTGGCGATGGCGCAGATATCGGGGGTGACACCGTAATGGGCCGACGCAAAGAGCGACCCGGTCCGGCCCATGCCGCACATGACCTCATCAAGGATCAGCAGGATGCCGTAGCGGTCGCAGAGCGCGCGCACCCGGGCCAGATAATCGCCCACGGGGGGCACCGCGCCCAAGGTCGCACCGACGACGGGCTCGGCGACGAAGGCCATCACGGTCTCGGGGCCGAGCCTCTGGATTTCGGCGTCGATCTCCGCAATCAGCCGGTCCACATAGGCCGCGTCGCTCTCGCCGTCTTCCTGCCCGCGATACGCATAGCATGGCGCGACATGGCTGACGTCGATCAGCATCGGCGCGAATTGCGCGCGCCGCCACGCGTTCCCGCCCGTGGCCAGCGCGCCGAGCGTGTTGCCGTGATAGCTCTGGCGGCGGGCGATGATCTTGTGCCGGTCCGGCTGGCCGATCTCGACCATGTATTGCCGGGCGAGTTTCAGCGCCGCTTCCATCGCCTCGGAGCCGCCCGACACGAAATAGACGCGGTCGAGATCGCCCGGCGCGAGCCCGGCGAGCTTTTCCGCGAGCGCTTCGGCAGGCTCGGAGGTGAAAAAGCCGGTATGGGCGAAAGCGACCTGATCGAGCTGCGCCTTGATGGCTGCGGTGACATGCGCATCGTCATGGCCCAGACAGGACACCGCCGCATCTCCGCAATTAAGATAGGCTTTGCCGTCGGTGCCGTAGAGATAGGCACCTGACCCGTGCGAGACCATCGGGGGCGGGGCTTTGGAATTGCGCGGGAAGACGTGACTCATGGCGGGGCTGCTCTTGCTGTGAGGGGCGGGTGACGCTCAATTCATCTCAAACAGAAACGTCCAAAATTGACAATTGCCGATTGCCTTGCGAGCCTGTGCGCCATGGGTCTCGTCGAGACTCGCAGCGATGCGGAGCGGGGGCGTGTCACAGGCCGTGACCGGCGCCGACCTGTGGAGCATCCCGGACCACCGCTGTGACAGACGGGGCCGGGCAACAAGACAATGGGAGATATCAAGACCATGCTCAAGAACCTGAAACTCACCGGTGCGGTGCTGCTCGGCGCCACGATGGGCGCCACCATGGCCGTCGCGCAGGAATTTATCTCGATCGGCACCGGCGGTGTGACCGGCGTCTACTACCCCACGGGCGGCGCGATCTGCCGTCTGGTGAACCGCGAGCGCAAGGAGCACGGCATCCGCTGTGCGGTGGAATCGACCGGCGGGTCGGTCTACAACATCAACACGATCAAGGCCGGCGAGCTTGAATTCGGCGTCGCGCAGTCCGACTGGCAATACCACGCCTTCAACGGCACGTCGCGCTTTGCCGAAAACCCGTTCCCGGAAATCCGCGCGGTCATGTCCGTGCACCCCGAGCCCTTCACCCTGATCGTGCGCGGCGACAGCGGCATCGGCAGCTTCGAGGACCTCAAGGGCAAGCGTGTGAACGTCGGCAACCCGGGCTCGGGTCAGCGCGCCACCATGGAAGTGGTGATGGACGCCTTCGGCATGGGCATGGACGATTTCGCGCTCGCGACCGAGTATAAAGGCTCGGAGATGGCCAAGCAGCTCTGCGACGGCAATATCGACGCGATGATCTACACCATCGGCCACCCGGCGGCGGCGATCAAGGAAGCCTCCACGACCTGCGATGCGCGGCTTGTGTCTGTGACCGGCGCACCGATCGACAAGCTGGTGGCGGACAACCCTTTCTACCGCGTCGCGACGATTCCGGGCGGCATGTATGCGGGCACCGATAGCGAGACCACGACCTTCGGCGTCGGCGCGACCTTCGTGACCCGCGCGGATATCCCCGAGGAGACGGTCTATATCGTGGCCAAGGCGGTGATGGAGAATATCGACGACTTCCGTGGCCTGCACCCGGCCTTCGCGAACCTCGATCCCGCGCAGATGGTGCAGGACGGTCTCTCGGCCCCGCTGCACCCCGGCGCCGAGCGGGCCTACAAGGAACTGGGCTTGCTCGACTGAGCCCGGCTGCTTGATGGCTGAACCTCAAGAGCGTCCTTCGGGGCGCTCTTTTGCGTTCCGCCGACAAACCGCGGCCTGCGCAGCTGCTTGCGGGGCAGCAGGTTCACATTTGTGTTGACAGCGCGTTCCGTGCTCGGGCAGCGTCTTGTGAGCAGACAGAGAGAAAAAACCGACCATGGCCGAGGGCAAGTTGGAAACTCAGGGACGCCGGCAAACCGGCTGTGATCTGGTCGTGTGACGTGACGCTGCCGATGGGCCGGGTCAGCCTTGGCTGGACCGGGCAATCCCAGGGTTTCTGTCTCTCTTGATTTCTCCGAGTTTTCCACATGCACACTACGAACGGGCCGCGCCTTGCCGTCGATATCGGCGGGACGTTCACCGATACGGTTCTGGTCGATGGTCAGGGGCAGAGTCTTGCCACCACCAAAACACCGACCACGCCCGACAACCCGACCCTTGGAGCGCTTGCGGGCGTCCGGCATGTGCTGTTGCAAGCCGGGGTGGACTGGCCTGAGATCGGCGGCGTCATCCATGGCACCACACTGGCCACAAATGCTCTGATCGAGCGGCGCGGGGCGGTTGTGGCGACCGTGACGAGTGAGGGGTTTCGCGATATTCTCGAAATCGCCTATGAGCGCCGGTACAACCAATATGACATCAATCTCGTCAAACCCGATCTGATCGTACCGCGGTCGCGCGCCTTCACGATCGGAGGGCGGATGGATGCGCGCGGGCAGGAACTGCACCCGCTGGACGAGGCGGCCGTTGTCCGGCTGGCCGGGGAACTTGCGGCCTGCGGGGCCGAAGCCGTCGCGATTTGCCTGTTGCATGCCTATGCCAACCCGGGCCATGAACTGCGGCTGCGCGATCTGCTGCTGGCGCGCATGCCCGGTCTGGTGATCTCGCTCTCGCATGAGGTCAGCCCCGAGGCGCGCGAGTTCGATCGGCTCTGCACCACCATCGCCAACGCCTATGTCCAGCCGCAGATGGCCAGCTACCTGACCGAATTTCAGGCGCGTTTCAGCGATGAAGGCCTGCGGTGTCCGATCCTGATGATGACCGCAGGCGGGGGCATGACGACGATGCAGACCGCCACGCGCCTGCCGATCCGGCTGGTGGAATCCGGGCCTGCCGGGGGCGCCATTCTGGCCGCGCGCATTGCCGCCGAGACTGGCGCGGAGGAGGTGCTGAGTTTCGATATGGGGGGCACAACGGCCAAGCTGTGCCTGATCGACCAGTCTCGCCCGCAGACCGCGCGCAGGTTCGAAATCGCCCGCGCGGCGCGGTTCATCAAGGGCTCTGGCATGCCGGTGCGCATTCCGGTGATCGACATGATCGAGATCGGTGCGGGCGGCGGCTCGATTGCCCATGTGGACCGGCTCGGGCGCCTGCAGGTCGGGCCCGAAAGCGCGGGGTCCGAGCCCGGACCTGCCGCCTTTGCCAAGGGCGGAACCGCGCCGACGGTGACCGATGCCGATGTGACGCAGGGGCTGATCGACCTGGGGCGTTTTGCGGAAGGGCGGCTTGCGATTGATATGCAGGCAGCGGACACGGCGCTTGTCTCGGGTGTCGGGCAGGCGCTGGACCTTGACGCTGTGCAGGCCGCCCACGGGGTCAGCGAGATCGTGGACGAGAACATGGCCGCCGCAGGGCGGATGCATGCGGTGGACTCGGGTAAGGATCTCAGCACGCGGCTGATGATCGCCTTTGGCGGCAACGGCCCCCTGCATGCCACGCGGGTGGCGCGGCGGGCGCAGGTTGACCGCATCCTCATTCCGCGCGATCCCGGTGTCGGCTCGGCGGTGGGCTTCCTGTACGCCCCTGTCTCCTTTGAGGTCATCCGGTCGCGCTATAGCACGCTGGACGCGCTTGATCTGGACGGGCTGAACGCGTTTTTCGATGCAATGATCCGCGAGGCCGAGGCGGTCGTGCGGGCTGGCGCGCCGCAGGGGCGGCTCATCCGGCGGCGGCAGGCCTTCATGCGCTATCACGGGCAGGGGCACGAGATCGAAGTCACGCTCCCTGACCGGGCGTTGGCGGAGCCGGACATTGCCACCCTGCGCCAGACCTTCGAGGCGGACTACAGCCGTCAGTTCAGCCGCGCGGTGCCGGGCATGACCGTTGAGATCCTGAACTGGGCGCTGGAGCTGTCCTCGGAGCCGCCCGCGCTGGAGCCGTATCCCGACACCGTCGCGAACCGGCAGGCGCGGCCACATGGACAGCGGCGCATCCTGTGCGATGTGACCGGGGCGTGGTGCGAGGCGGCACTCTATGATCGCGCGGCCCTGAGACCCGGCAACCATCTGACAGGGCCCGCGCTGATCATCGAGCCACAAACCACCACATTCGTGAGCGCGGATTTCTCGGCCCGTATCGACGGCGGGCGTAACATCTGGCTCACACGCAACCGGGAGACCAAATGATGAGCACCACCGACACGCGTCTGCAAGTCATGTGGAACCGGCTTCTGGCCGTGGTCGAGGAACAGGGGCACGCGCTGATCCGCGCGGCCTTCAGCCCCATCGTGCGGGAATGCGGGGATATCTCCGCCGGCATTTTCGATCTGCAGGGCCGTATGCTGGCGCAAGCCGTGACCGGCACGCCCGGCCATATCAACACCATGGCCGAGGCGGTCAAAACCCTGCGCGGTCGCTTTGCGGTTCAGGACATGAAACCGGGCGACATTTATCTCACCAACGATCCGTGGATCGCCTCCGGCCACCTCAACGATTTCCTGCTGATGATGCCGGTGTTTTACCGCGATCGCGTGGTTGGGTTCACCTCCTGCACCTCGCATCTGGTCGATCTGGGCGGGCTTGGCATGGGGCCGGAAGGTGCGGACATTTTTGACGAGGGGCTGCTCATCCCGCCGTGCAAACTGATGGACGCGGGCGTGTTGAACACCCTTCTGATGGACATCGTCAAAGCCAACTCCCGCGAGCCCGTCGCAAATGAGGGCGACATCTATGCGCTGATCGCCTGTTGCGAGGCCGGGGCGGCGCGGCTTGCGGGCATGATGGCGGAGTTCGGCATCGACCATCTGGATGCGCTCGCCGATTACATCATCGACACGTCCTATCGCGGCACCGTCGAGGCCATAGCGGAGCTTCCAAAGGGGACGTGGCACAGTGTTCTGAAGGTCGACGGCTATGAGCGGGAGATCGAACTCCACGCCGCCCTGACCATCGGCGAGGATGTCCTTGAGGTGGATTTCGATGGCACGTCCGGCCTGTCGAACAAGGGCATCAATGTCCCGCTCACCTATGCCGCCGCCTATTCGGTCTTCGCGCTGCGCTGCCTCATCGGGCCGGACATTCCCAACAATGCAGGCTCGCTCGCGCCCTTCCGTGTGACCGGACCGAAAGACTGCATCCTCAATGCCCAGCCCCCCGCGCCGGTCGCGATGCGGCATACATTGGGGCAGATGACGCCGGATCTGGTCTATGGCTGTCTGTCACAGGCCCTGCCGGATCAGGTGCCTGCCGAAGGGGCCTCGTGCATGTACGATCTGCCCTTGCGCCATGCGCCCGAGGCCGTGTCGCGCGGCGATGCGCGGTTTGTGCTGGAACTGGTCTTCAGCGGCGGCACGGGCGCGCGGCCCGGTCTGGACGGGCTCTCGGCCACGGCCTTTCCGTCCGGCGTCTGGGGGAGCCAGATCGAGACCACCGAAGCGGTCGCGCCGGTCCTGATCACGCGGCGCGCGTTGATCCCCGATAGCGGCGGGCCGGGGCGAACACGGGGCGGTCTGGGCCAGCATATCGAATTGCGCGCCTTACATAGCGAGGATTTCATGGTGTTTCTTTCGGTGGAGCGGGTGTTGAACGCGGCGCGCGGGCGTCAGGGCGGGGGCAGTGGCGCGCCGGGGCGCATCCGCATCGGCGAGGGCGGATCCGACCTGCCGGGCAAGGGAGAGGTTCGGGTGAAGGCTGGCGAAACCTTGTCTTTCGAAACCCCCGGGGGTGGCGGGTTCGGCGATCCAAAAGAGCGCAGCCGCGACGCGGTGCGCCGTGATCTGGACGCGGGGCTGATCAGCCGGGACGCTGCGCGCGATATTTACGGGGTCGAACCATGATCCGCGCCACGCCCCATATTGCCGCGCTGTCCCCCTATGCGTTGGCGGAGTTGAACGCGCCGCCCGGCAAGCCGCTGATCTCCCTGTCTCAGAACGAAAGCCTGCGCCCGCCGAGCCCGCGTGCGATCGCGGCGGCAGCAAAGGCGTTGGAGGCAGGGCAACTCTATCCCGATCCGGACTGGCGCGCGCTCCGCTCCGCGCTTTCGGAGTATCACGGCATCCCGGTCGATGGCATCTTGTGTGGCTGCGGCTCGATGGAATTGATCTCCTGCCTCACACAGGCCTTTGCCGATGAGAACAACGCCGTGCTCGCCCCGGCCCATGCCTATCCGTTTTTCCGAACCGCCGCGCAGGTGGCGCGGGCGCGCTATGACACGGCCCCGGAGACGGACGCGCAGGTGTCGGTGGAGGCGCTGCTTGCGGCGGTCCGCACCGACACCCGGATCGTCTTTGTCGCCAATCCCGGCAATCCCACCGGCACCCGTCTCCCGCGCGCCGAACTGCTGCGTCTGCGCGGCGGTCTGCCTGCCGACACGCTGCTGGTGATCGACGAAGCCTATGGCGAGTTTGCCGACCATCTCGCAGAGCCCATGTTCGATCTGGTCGGGCGTGGCGATACCGTGGTTCTGCGCACCTTTTCCAAGGCCTATGGTCTGGCTGGCCTGCGGGTGGGCTGGGGGCTGTTCCCGCTTGATATCGCCCGGGAGCTGCGCAAGGTGATGACCCCCAACAGCATCACGGGTGCCGGGCAGGCCGCTGCAAAAGCCGCTCTGGAGGATCAACCCTATATGCGCGAGACCTGTCGGCAGACAGCGCGGTTGCGGGACGGGGTGCGCCAGCGGCTGGTTCAGAGCGGGCTGGATGTGCCCGAGAGTTTCACCAATTTCATTCTGATCCGGTTGGGGAGCGTCGAGGCGGCGCGCCGCGCGGAGGCGGCCCTGCGGGCGGAGGGGGTTTTCTTGCGCCCGCAAGGCGGTGCCGGGCTTGCCGACTGTCTGCGCGCGACCATCGGCGTTGCAGACCACATGGAGGTCGCGGCCGGGTTTCTGGAGCGCCATTTGAAGCAGGAGCGAGCATGACGCAATCCCGCGCGCGCGCCCGGTTCGGCGTTCTGGTGCCCTTCACCAACAGCAATCTCGAACCCGATATGGCGCTGCTGTGCTCCGACGGGGTGACGCTGCATGTTGCCCGCATGGGCGGCTATGATCAGGACGAAATCCCTGATGCGGACCAAATGCACGGGCTGGGCGCTGCGGATCTGGATGAGCCGCTGCGCCTGTTGCAGGGGGTGCGCCCGGATGTGATCCTTTATGGCTGCACCTCTGCCACGCTCACCCATGGCCCTGCCTTCGACCGCGCGCTGGCCGCGCGGATCAAGGCGGATAGCGGGGCCGCGACTGTGACGGCAGCGGGCGCCTTGGTGCATGCGCTGCGCACGCTGGAGGTAAGCCGCATCGGTTTCGCATCGCCCTACGTGCCCGCGATCAACGACATGGCGGTCGGGTTTCTGGCCGCGTGCGGCATGAACACCGTGGCGCGCGCCGAAGTCGGTGACGCCTTGGACAATTACGGTCAGGGCGACATGACCCCCTCGGCGGTCTTCGACCTCGGCCTTGCCGCCGATCATTCCGAGGCCGAGGCGCTTGTGCTGTCCTGTACGGACATGCGCAGCGTCGAGGCGATTGCTCGGCTTGAGCAGGCTGTCGGCAAACCGGTCATCACGTCAAACCAGGCGATGGCGTTCCAGGCCATGCAACTGGTCGGCCTCCGCGAAGCCGTGCCGGGCTATGGCCGCCTTCTGCAAAGAGCGCGTCTATGACCTCTGTGCGGATGTCGGGTTTGCGGGAACGGACGCAGCCTGCGCGCGCGAGAAAGAGACCGACGCGGCAAAGCTGCGCTGCTTTTCCGCACGTCCGTCTAGGTCAGATACTCGATGAATTTCTCCGGAACGTCGCAACAGATCAAATGCTCTCCGCGCCCGATCAACGGTTCGAACACGTCGGATGCAACGATCTTGCGGAGCGCCTCGGCCTGTTGAGACGGACAGCTTTCGAGGTTGAGCGTTGGGCTGTGGGCGATGGCTTCGCCGGTCCGTGGAGGGTGTCGCATAAACGCCGTCGCGAATGCACGCGTTCGGCACAGGTCTGGGCTGTCGTCTTCGCCGAAAACCTTTGCGATCTGCTCCAACTCTCGGACATGCATTCCGGTGTTGGGCAGGGCGCGGGTCAGGCAGGGCCCAGCGCCGGTTTGGCATTCTTCACCAGACGCCGGACGATGGAGCGGGCCTCGCGTCCCTTGAGCAGAAGCCGCGCCGTATCCGGGGCGGTGCCGGCTGCGGGGCTGCGAAGGTCCGGGAAAATCGTGAAAATCTCTTCGCGTGCCTCTTGCGGCAGCGATTTCAGGGCTTCGGGGCCGGTATAGAGCGACTCGGTCAGCGCGCCATTGGAGAACACCACCTCCTGCCGGTTGCACAGGAAATGCCAATAGGTCACCTCGGTCACGTCCTCGGCCACCTCCACGCCTGCGATCCCGAGCAGTTGCTTGGCGGCGGCCAGAACCTCGCGCGTGCCGAACATGCGCTCGGCCAGTTTCGAGCGCAGCAGCACCCGGTGCTGCGGTGAGATCAGCAGATCGCTTGCCGGCAGGCCGCGGCCCAGCGCGCCTTGGCGGATGCGGATCGGGCGTAGTTTCGGAAACGCGGCGAGTTGCGCGGCGGTGAGATGGCGCGCGCCGATCCAGCGCACGGGCTGATAGCCATTGTCCAGCGTCAGCACCCGATCGCCCACGGCAAGACACTCAACCGTGACTTCGCCCCGGTCGGTCTTGATCGCGGTGCCGGTGGTGAAACAGACCACCACGTCGGTCATGCCGTGATAGCTTTGGGCCATCGTATAGCCCCATGAATCCGACGCGGTCCCCGGGGCCTCGGAGAGCGACACGGATTGCAAATCCGTGTACACCGGTTCGATTCCGGTACTCGCCTCCAAAATTTTCCCTAAAATCAGATAATTACCCGCAACTCGCGCAACGCCATTGACTCACGAAAAACCTAGGCACAACTTAGACACATAAATTCGTGTCTACAGAGGGCTTTATGAGCATCAACAAAAAGACCCATCTCACTAACGTTGAGAAGGGTCTCAGCATCTACAAAACCGGTCGAAGCCGCTTCTGGATGGCCCGTTTTTGGGACCGCAGACTGAACAAGTATGTCACAAAGTCGACGGGAGAGGCCACTAAGCTTGAGGCTAGGTCAGTTGCGAGAGAGTGGAAGGACGCATACCTACGAAATGCGAACGGTCATCTTGCTCGAACAATGACTGACGAGGCGTTTGAGTACTATGCTCAAATGATACCAAGGCACGAAAAGGACGATTGGAAGCTATTGACGCGCGAGACAGATGGCATCTTGGCCCTTCTCGGCAACTTCAAGGTTTCGGCGATAACTACAGCCGTTATCAGAGATTACTTGAACAAAGTGAATGAAAACCGTGCCAGACCACTGGCGGTTTCAACGCAGAAGAAACACATAATTACCATCCGCAAGGCACTTCGGTATGCTCGTGAAAATGGCAAGATTTCATTTCTCCCGGAAGCGCCCAGACTCGCAAAGATGATAGAAACACCGCGTCCGAGTTTCACTGATGATGAACTCGAAAAGCTGTTCACCATTCTCAATCACCTCATTTATGACAAGCAACTGGTGGTACAGGGTCATGAGGTCACACACGAGTATCAGTATATGCTAGCTTGGATGATACACACATTTGTAAGGCCAACTGTCAGCGAACTTTTTGGCACAAAAGTTCGAGACTGTAAGGTCATAAAAGACCCCTATCACGTAGAAATAATAATTAACGGAAAGACCGGTCATCGCGTCTCTGCTTCAATGCCCGAAGCGGCCATAATCCTGTCTGATGAGATAAGGGATCGCAACCTTAAGAACAACGACTACCTATGGTTCTCGGAATACGAAAATCGCACATGGGCAATGCGTAAAGCAGGACTGATTTTCAACGCGATACTGGAAAGAGCCAACCTCAAGTACACAAAAGATGGTCAAAAACGATCTTTGTATTCTATGCGGCACTACGCGATTGGAAGACGCCTGCGTACCTCAGAGGGAAAGGTCAACATCTACTCCCTAGCAAAAAACTCAGGCACATCTGTCGCGATGTTGGAGCGGTTTTATCTGAAGCATTTGCCCTCATCACCTGAAATTGTCAGAAATCTCCAAATTGGCCTGAGAAACGAGGCGTGGGATAAAGTCGACCCAGATGGAAAGGCTTGGAACGAAATGCATGGAAACCACGGAACGCCCTAGTCCTAAGCAGCATCCAGCAGCTATCAAAGTATTGCTCCAAAACACTATTTCAGTCTCTTGCCTGCCAATGATCACAGAAAAGTTCTGCCAGACGACCATCAGTATGTTAAAAGCAATCGCGTCTGGTCTCAGAACTCGATCACTGACGTGCTTTTCGCCCCAGCCTTGCGGACATGCTCTCTTATCTCGTCCAGTGACAGCACGTCGTTGTTCTTGGTATGAGCGATGGCATGGCAGTTCCTACACATGACGGCGACGTCTTCCAGTTTCGTATGCGCTGGGCCGCGATCCGCCAAAGGGTTGAGGTGATGCACTTCGACTTCTCTTAGTGTCACTATGGGCTGCCGTCCGCATGTGCAGCAGGTGGTGCCATAGTGTCGGAGGGCTTCACGACGCAAACGTGGATTGCGTTCGCTGGTCGATATTTTTCGCTCATCTCTTCGGCCCTCGAACCACCCTTCGTGAAAACGAGAAGGTACGATATCACCAAGCTGGCTGACCCTCGGATCGCAAATGACTATCGCGCATTTTGCGTCAGGGGACCTCAGGCCTCTGCCCATGACCTGAACCACCCGTCGCGCGGCTGCATTCCGGCTGTCAAGGTAGCTGCTGATGGGATCACCGATCCGCAAGTCGGGGTTCTCGTCCGCGTCCCAGCCGTCAAACAATTCCTTGGGTCCGATGAAGGGTATCCTCGGGATGACGACCGTTTTCCATGCTATCGGCGTATCTAATCCTGCCCACGCTCCAGCAGCGATCAGCACCTGTGAGTCGCCCATGCGCCCTACTGCATCGGCTGTTGTCTCGTCTCGCGAGCGGACGGTTGCGTCAGGTATCTTTTCGCCAATCTCTTCCGCCAGCTTGTGGCTTGGGGTGGCGACGAGCGTGGGGCCTTCTGACGCGTTTATCTCATCCACCACAACGCTTATCCATTCCTCAGTATCAACCGGGTGGTCCGTGACGAAATAGAAGTAAAGCTGACCGTGCTTCTTAGGTTCAATGACCTGAGACAGCGGCGATATCTGCTCGATACCCATAGCCCGCTTGAAGTCGTTCAGCTTGTTGTTCACCGACAATGTGGCGGAAACGAAGATGGTACTGGGCCGGTTGGATATTTTCTTGAGCAACCGACCGGGCAGGCGATGGTAGACCGCAACGCCCCCATCCTGTGTCATGCCCGCTTTCCGATACCAGACCGGATCAGCCTCATCGACCTCCTTGACGATCTTCGCGCGCGCCCGGATTTCCGGGTCCAGTTTTTCCCTCTTCAGTAACTTGTCTGCGACCTCCCCTGCAGTCGTCCCGGTGGCATTCAGGTCCACGAGTGTTTGACGGTCAATCTGTTGATTTCCGCTGAGAAGTGACCCGGTAGACCCCCAAATTTTCACTGAGAATTGACCCATGTGAACACGTTGC